>NZ_JAPCID010000018.1 GCF_027587175.1 Solirubrobacter deserti | reverse complement strand
CCGCCCGCCGTCGCCGTCCCGCCCCACTCCGCGCCGCGCGCCGCCGCCGCCGCGCCGCGCCACTCCGTCGCTTCGCGCGCGCCCGCGCGGAGGACCGCGTGCGCCTCGCACACCGCGCCGCGTTCGGCCAGCGCGTGGACGAGCAGCGCCAGCGCGCCGCCGCGGAACGGCTCCGGGAACGCGAGCGCGGTGCGGGCGAGCCGCTCGGCCTCGATCAGGCGGCCCCGCCGCAGCGCGTGCTCGGCCGCGAGGCTCGTGGCCGCGGCGCGCATCCCGACGGTGGTCGCCGCGGCGCGCAGGGCCGTGATCGCCGGCTCCGCCGCGTCGTGCTCGCAGACGACGAGCACACGCGCGCACAGCTCGTACGCGCGGCGGCGGTCGGCCTCGGCCAGCAGGCGCGGGTCGGCGAGCGCCATGAGCGCCAGCCGCACCGCGGCCGGGTCGCGCCGCCCGAGCGCGGCCCACGCGCGGTGCGCCAGCAGGACCACGTCCGTGCCGGACCGCCGGGCGAGCTGGCGCGCGTGCTCTTCACGCTCGTCGATGAACGCGTCGAGCACGGCGTCGCAGTCGCCGGCGACCACGCCGAACGCCGCCAGCCGCCCGACGACGTCGACCGTGCGCACGCCGCACTCGTCCGCCGCTGCCAGGAGCCAGCCGCGCGCCTCGGGCAGCCCGGCGTCGAACGCGGCCGTACCGAGGGCCGCGAGCAGTGCGCCCCGATCGTCGCCGGATGCGCCCTCGTCCAGGGCGCGCCGGAGATACATGACCGCCTCGTCGGCGCCGGCCACGCCGCCGGACAGCTCGGCGCCCGCCGCAGGAGCGCTCGTCGACGCGTCGCCGGCCCACGCCACGCCCGCGACGCCCGGCGTCCCCCCGTCACCGGCCCGCCCCACGCCCGCCACGCCCCGCGGCGTCCCCGTGCGGGCCTCGTGCGCGGCCGCCATCAGCCCGCGCGTCACGTCCGGGTCCGCCGCCGGAGCGCATTCGAGGAGATGGGCCGCGACGGTCCGGGCGCCGGCGCCCGCCTCCGTCAACGCGCGCGCGGCCGCGCGGTGCAGGCGCTCGCGCGTCGCGCGCGGGAGATCGGACGCGATCGACCTCGACACCAGCGGAGGCCCGAACCGGTTCTTCACAGCGAGCGCGGCCGCGGCCGGGGCGCCGAAGGCGTGCGCGAGCTCGCGCCCGCCCACCCCGGCGACGCGCGCGAGCACGTGCGGGGAGGCGGTGTCGCCGACGACGGCGGCCGCCTCGGCCACGCCCCGGTCGCGCGCGGACAGCTCAGCCAAGCGCCGGCGCACCGGCGCGCGCGAGACGCCGTCGCCCGAGGCCAGCTCGGTCAGCAGCCACGGGACGCCGCCGGAGGCGCGGTGCAGGTCGCGGCAGAGCGTTCCCGGCGCGTCCGCGAGGTGGCGCCGGACCAGGCGCGCGGCGCCCGCGGCCGACAGCGGCTCCAGCGCCCGCACGGCCGCCGCCCGGACGCCGCCGACCAGGCTCAGCAGGTCGCACGACCCGCGGGTGCCCACCAGGATCAACAGCGGAAGGTCCTCGACCCGCCGCGCGAGGTACGCCAGCACGGCGAGCGACTCACGGTCGGCCCACTGCGCGTCGTCGATCACGAGCGCCAGCGGCCCGAGGCCGGAGCACAGCCACAGCACGCTGTGCGCGAGCGGCAGCACGCCGGACGCGTCGCGCGGCGAGACGCCCTGCAGCAGCAACTCCCCGGCCACGGCGGCCGCACCCGTCGCGGCCTCCAAACGCTCGCGGGCCGGCGTCTCCAGCAACGCGCGCAGCACGCCGTAGGGCAGCTCGCGCTCCAGCGGACTGGGCGCGGCGCGCCGGACGAGCCATCCCGCAGCGCCGGCCATCGCGGCGCCCTGCTCGAGCAGCGTGGTCTTGCCGAGTCCGGCGGGCGCCTCGAACACGACGATCCCGCCGCCGCCGCGGACGGCGGAGCGCAGGGCGTCCAGTTCGAGGTGGCGCTCGATCAGACCCGGTGCAACGGTGGGAACATGTAGACGAGCCATGAGAAGTCGTCAGACGTTAGACTTTTACGGCTCCCCTCGGCTAGTGTGGCCACCTCCCCTCTTATGACCGTCCGCCGGCTCTCACTCGTCGATCAAGTGCGCCGCGGGCTGCTGGACGACCTCGTCCTGGGCACCCTGTCGCCGGGCGACAAGCTCCCGAACGAGGACAAGCTCGGCGAGCGCTTCGGCGTGAGCCGCGCGACCGTCCGCGAGGCCGTGCTGGGCCTGCTGGAAGCCGGCTACCTCACGCGCCGCCACGGCTCGGGCACCTACGTCGCCGAGGCGCCGCGCAGCCGTCACCCGCTCGAGTCGATCGTCGACTACGCGGCCGCGATCGAGGCCGCGGGCCACACCGCGACCGTTCGCACGCTGAAGGAGACCGTCCGCGCAGCCACGCCGGAGGAGTTCGAGCACCTGCACGCGGACACGGTCACCGAGCTCGAACGCGTCCGGCTCGCCGACGGCCGCCCGGTCATCTACTCCCGCGACCGCCACCCCGCGAACACCGCCAGCCCGACGCACCTGATCCGCCGCGCGTCCGCCCACCTGATGCCCACGCTCGCGGACGAGCACCTCGCCCAGCGCCTGGACATCGCCCCCGGCAGCCCGCTGCTCCAGGTCGACCAGATCGCCTACGACGCGCCCGGCCGCGCGGTGATGCTCTCACTGGAGTGGCACGTCGGCGACGCGTTCGAGCTGATCCTCAACCGGCGGGCGTCCGCCGACTGAGCGCGACGCCGGTCGCGCCGTCCACGACCGTCAGGCCGAGGAGCGCGTACCCGGTCCAGCGCGCCTCGCGCGATCGGCGGCCCACCCCGAGAAAGTAGGCCGCCATCGCCAGGTTGAGCGCCGCGCGCCCGATCATCCACGGCCAGCGCGGCTCACCCCGCACGAGGCCCGGCGCCAACGCCAGATCCGCCGCGCCGATCAGCCGCAGCGGCCCTTCCTGGCCGCGCAGCCCCAACCGGCGAGCCGCGAGCCCCGGAGCGGCGACGAGCGCCACACCGGTCGCAGTCGTGATGTAGCCGACCGAAGTGGGCATGTCCTCGAGCGCCATGGCCCCTTCCTACCACAGGGTCGCCGCCCAAAGTCCAGGGTGGCGCCCTGATTGTCCGGGCGCCGCCGCCCGTCCACGCTGCCGCTTCCCCAACCTCGGAGAACACCCATGAAGCGGATCATCGGACTGGCGCTCGCGGTGGCGGCCCTCGCGGCCGGCTGCGGCTCGACCGCCGACAAGAACGAATACGTCAACAGCGTCAACCAGGCCCAAGCCGCGCTGACGACGACGCTGACGAAGATCAACCCCGCGGGCAAGCCGAACCAGATCGCGGCCGAGCTCGACGAGGGCGGCGAGGCGATCGACACGGCGGTCAAGGACCTGCAGGCCATCACCCCGCCCGACGACGCCACCAAGCCCCATGGCCGGATCGTGAACGGCCTGTCGGCGCTCGCGTCCACGTTCCACGACGCGGCCGACGCCGCCCGCGCCAAGGACACGGCCAAGATGGCGGAGCTGCTCAACGGCATCCAGACCTCCGCGGGCGCCAAGGAGCTCGAGACCGCGCAGCGGGAGCTGATGGCCAATGGCTACAAGTTCGAGGAGGCCTGAGCGCGGCACCGCGCCGACTTGACGAGAATCAAACAAAGCGCATGGAGGTTCTTGAGGAACCGGCCATAGCCTGAGTGTTGACCATGCCCAGCACTTCGTCTAAGAATGGCCGGCCCTCTGGGGAGACCTCCGAGGCCCGCATCGCCAAGGCTCTCGCCCATCCCCTCCGCGCCCAGATCCTCCAGCGACTCGGCGAGCGCGTGTCCAGCCCCGGTGACCTCGCCGATGAGCTGGGCGCGCCGCTCGGCGTCGTCAGCTACCACGTCCGCATGCTGCGGGACTACAACTGCGTCGAGCTCGTCCGCACCGAGCCCGTCCGCGGCGCCCTGCAGCACTTCTACAAGGCCACCGCGCGCCCGAACCTCGACGACGCCACGTGGCGCACGCTGCCCTCGCAGCTGCGCGGGGAGCTTGCCGACGGCACGCTCACGGCGCTCGTCGAGGACCTGGCGGCCGCGGCCGACGCGGACCAGCTGACCGACCCCGAGGTCGTGCTCACGCGCACCCCGCTCGAGCTCGACGAGCGCGCCTGGAAGAAGCTCAACAAGCTGCTCGCCAAGACGCAGGAGCAGGCGCTGGCCATCGCGGCCGAGAGCGCCAAACGCGGAACCGATGGCGCGTTCCAGACGGAGCTCGCGCTGCTGCACTTCAAGCGCGCGTAGACGCACCGCACCGGCCGGGCGCCCGCCGATGAATTCGGCGGCGTCCGGCCGTCAAAGCTCCGCATGGACACCTTCGGAGCCAAGACCGACCCGGCGATCCTGCTCATCCACGGCGCCGGCAACAACCGCTTCGCGTGGCCGGACGAGTTCTGCACGCGGCTCGCGGACGGCGGACGGTTCGTGATCCGCTACGACTTCGCCGGCGCGAGCGTCGACGCGCTCGCCGAAGACGCGCTGCGCCGCTTCGACGACGCCCACGTCGTCGGGCTCTCGCTCGGCGGCCTCGTCGGCCTGCGGCTGGCGCTCGACCACCCCGAGCGAGTCCACTCGCTCACGCTGCTCTCCACCACGCCCGGCGGCGACGGACTGCCCGACAGCGCCGACGGCCTGTTCGACGACTTGCCGGAGCCGCCCGACTGGTCCGATCGCGCCGCCGTGGTCGAGTTCCTCGTCGAGTCCGAGCGGCCGTTCTCGCCCCGCTTCGACGAGCCCGCCACGCGCGCGTACGCCGAGCGCGTCGCGGACGATCCCAGCTCGGTGCGCACGTTCATCGAGGCCCCGTTCGACTGGGGCGAGCCGATGCGGGCGCGCCTGGGCACGCTGCGCACCCCGACGCTCGTCATCCACGGCGCGCAGGACCCCGTCTTCCCGCTCGAGCACGGCGAGACGCTCGCGCGCGAGATCCCGGGCGCCGCGCTGCTCGTGCTGCCGGAGACCGGCCACGAGTACCCGCCGCGCCGGCACTGGGACACCGTCGTGTCCGCCATCCTCCGGCACACGAATGCGGATCGCGGTCTTCGGTGACGCCCACGCGCACGCCGAGGCGCTCGACGCGGTGATCGCCGCCGCCGAGCGCGCGGGCGTCGACGCGCTGTGGTCGCTCGGGGACATGATCGGCGGCGGGCCGGACCCGGCGTACGTCGTGCGGGTCACGCGCGAGCGCTGCCTCCTCGCGCTGATGGGCAACCACGACTACGCCGCGACCGGCTCGGTCGACCCGTCGCGGTTGGGCGGCGCGACGCGCTCGCTCGAGCTCGCCCGCGAGGCGCTCGGCGAAGACGACCTCGCCTGGATGCGCGGCCGCCGGCCCGCGGCGCGCCGCGCGGACGTGGAGTGCTGGCACGGCGGGCCGCGCAACCCGGTGTGGGAGTTCGTCGGCCCGTCCAACGCGGACGCGTGCCTGGCGCGGCAGAAGGCGTCGCTCGGGCTGGTCGCGCACACGCACGTCGCGGCCGCCTTCACGCCCGGGCGCCGGGTGAAGGTCCGCGTGGGCGAGCCGCTCGACCTGCGCGGCGGCAAATGGCTGCTGAACCCGGGCGCGGTGGGCGCGCGCGTGCCGCCTCGCCGCGGCTGGTTCGCCGCGCTGGACGCCGAGGCAGCCGACGGCGCGTTCTGGCTCGAGCTCGATCTGGCCGCGCAGCTCGCGACCTGGCGTCGCGCCCCGTACGATCCCCGGCCGGGCCGTCTACGCGCCCGTGCCCTCGGGATCGACGACCCATGACGCTTCCCTCACCCTACGGTCGCCCGTGAGGCACCGGCGGACCCGCCCCGAGGGGCAGGTCCGCCGTGCCCGAGTGGCTACGGCTGCGTCGTCGACAGGGTGAACGTCAGCGTCTTGCTGTACGTGCCCGTCCGCAGCGGATCGGTGTCCTTGACCGACTGCTTGAACTCGACCTCGATCATGTCGTTGGTCACCGGAGCGTTCCAGATGAACACGTTCTTCGGCGTGGTCAGGCTGAAGTACTCCGTGCCCGCGGCCCCGGACTTCCGAGCGCGGACCTGCAACGGCTGAGCCATCGTGAACGTGCCGTTGACCAGGTGCCCGGTGCTCGTGGACGACGGATCCGACACGGTCAGCAGCGCGGAACCAGCGGTCGAGATGACCGTCGCCTGCGTACCGCCGAAGTAGTCCTGCGTAACACCAGGCTGGAACGCGCCGAGCCCCGGCGCGGCCCCCAGCGACAGCGACAGCGTCGCCGGCACGTTGCCCGTGACCGGCGCCTCGACCGGCGGGGCCTCCATGTAGACGGCGCTGACCTGGCTCTGCGGGTTCGAGCGCACGAGCTTCTGCGTCGCCTCCGCGGAGCGGATGTCGGCGGCGGTCAGGCCACCGGCCGTCGGCGCGAGCTTGAACGTGTCCAGACCGCGCGAGATCTCGGTGCCGTAGATGGCGCCGTTGTACCAGTAGGTCGACCAGAAGCCGCCGTTGGACGGGTTGCCGTTGGCGTCGACCGGGCCGCGGTCGAAGTAGCCGATCTCCTTCGGCTTCGACAGGTCGGTCCAGTCGATCAGCGAGGCGCCGCCCTGGTACCAGGCCTGGATCATGATGTTCTTACCGCGCACCGGCACGAGGTTGCCCACGTGCGAGACGCAGTTCTCGGCCGTCGTCTGCGCGACCGGCAGCTTGTAGTAGCTGCGGAACACGAGCTTCTTGTTGACGATCTCGTAGATGGCGTCGGCGCCCCAGCTCAGCTGGTCGGCCGCGCGGCAGCGGGCGTAGTTGCCGCCGCCCCACTCGTCCGTGAACAGGATGGCCTTGCCGTCATTGGAGAACGTCGCGCCGTGCCAGTAGGCGAACAGCGGGTCGGCCACGGCGTCGATGCGCTTCGGGTTGGCCGGGTCGGAGATGTCGATCAGGAGGCCGTTGCCCTCGCAGGCGCCGGCGGCCAGGCCGATCTCCTCGTAGACCGTGATGTCGTGGCAGGCGTCCGTGATCGGCGACGGCTGCCACTGGGCGCCGTGCAGATTCGGGCTCTGCATCGGCGGGGTCGGCGTGCAGGCCGGCGTGGCCGACGCGCACGGGTGCTGCGGCGTCTGCGGCGCGTTCTGCAGACCGTCGATGCGGCCCGTCGTCTCGTCGCGGAACAGGCGCGAGTGGTTCACGACCGCCGCGGCGGTCGGGTTGGCGAGCGGGACCTTGATGACCTCGATGCGCCAGAACGACGAGTTCGGGTTGTCGGCCATCGCGTTGTTGCACTCCAGGCCGGCGATCGCGGTCTGGTCGGTCGCCGAGGACGAGCTCGTGCCCGAGACGTAGATGTAGACGTTGTTCGGGTCGCTCTTCGGCGTCAGCAGCGTGTGCGTGTGCGAGCCGCGGCACGTCACGACGCCGCCGAGGTTCACCGGGTTGTTGATGTCCGAGATGTCGAAAATGCGGACGCCGCGGAAGCGGTTCTGTGGGGTTGCCGGCGCCTGCTGCGTCGACGCGGTGCAGTCGCGCTTGGCGTTCTGGGACTCCACGGACACGAACAGCAGGTTGCCGTGCACCGACACGTCGTTCTGGCTGCCCAGGCAGTAGACCTGCTTCACCAGCACGGGCGCGGCCGGGTTGGCGATGTTGTAGATGTTGATGCCGCTGAAGTTGCCGACGAACGCGTAGTCGCCCTGGAAGGCGGCGTCCGAGTTGATGCCGTTGACGGCGGGCTGCCCGGACGGGTTCGTCGTGGGCAGCGGCGTGTTCTTCAGGTGCTCAAGTCCGAGCGCGGCCTTGCCGGCCGTGTCGCCCGCACCCGCCGCGAGACCGATCCGCGGATCGCCCGAGGTCAGCGGGTAGTTCGGCGCCGGCGCCTGGGCGGAAGCCGCAGCGGCCGGGATGCCCGCCAGGAGCGCCGCTCCCACGACGGCCCCCAGAAGCCGCCGGGACCGCCGGCGGTCGGGACGCTTCAGCGTCGCGTCATGCGACATAGGTTCGAAAACCCCCTCCAGTTGATCAAGGTGTGCCCCTCATGGCACGGGCCCTCAGGCTCGGAACGCTACCTTCACCGGCAGCTCATTGGCAACTGAAGTCGGTACAAAGGTGTTAATCGGACGGTACATTGGCGCCATGAGGGTGCGAACGTCAGGGCTGACGGTCTGCGTCGTGGCCGCCGTTCTGGCCGGCTGCGGCGGTTCCGGCGAAGAGGCGGGGGACCCGACGCCGACCCCCGAGGCGACGTCGTCCGTCCAGGCCGTGATCCCGGCCACCCCCGACGAACCGGAGCGGCCCGCGACGGCAGCCGACGCCCCGGAAGGTGGGATCCACGAGGCCGACGTCAAGTTCGCCCAGGACATGATCCATCACCACAACCAGGCGCTCGTGATGACGCGCTGGGTGCCGGATCGCACGTCCAGCCCGAGCGTCCGGCTGCTGGCGAAGCGGATGGAGGTCTCGCAGACGGACGAGGTCGCCTTCATCAAGAAGTGGCTCGAGAAGCACGGCAAGCCGGCGGGCGAGCACGCGCACGGCGCCGAGCGGATGCCCGGGATGCTCAACGAGGAGCAGCTGGACGCGCTGCAGGACGCGCAGGGCAAGCGCTTCGACCAGCTGTTCCTGGCCTACATGACCCAGCACCACGAGGGCGCGATCCAGATGGTGCAGCAGCTGTGGGCCGACGGCGGCGGCAACGAGCCCGAGCTCAGCCAGTTCGCGATGCACGTGGACTCCGATCAGTCGATCGAGATCAAGCGCATGGCGCAGCTCGCGGCCGACCTCTGATCGACTTTTCTTCAGCAGTTTGAGCAGGCGAGCCTCCGGGGTATGGCTCGCTGCGCCCTGCTCAAACCTGTCCGCTGAAAGGCCCCATGCCGTCACGCGTTGCGAAGATCGCCGTACTGGCCCTCGGGGCCCTGGCCCTTGCCCCGGCCACGGTCGCGTCCGCCCAGGAATGCCCGGAAGACGCCCAGTGCGCCAAGGTCACCGTCCCGCTCGACCACAAGGGCGGCACGCCCGGAACGCTCGACCTCGCCTACGCCAAGCTGCCCGCGACGGGTACGCGGGCGGGCACGCTCGTCCTGTTGAGCGGTGGGCCGGGACAGGCCGCTCTGCCGATCCTCAATGACTTCGCCGAGCTGCTGGAGCCGCTGCGCTCGACCTACGACATCGTCGCGGTCGACCAGCGCGGCACCGGCGGCTCCGGCGCCGTCGACTGCGAGATCGACAAGTCCGAGGACGTCGCCGCGTGCGCGACCCAGCTCGGCAACCGGCGCGCGTTCTGGAGCACGGCCGAGACCGCGCACGACCTCGAGAACCTGCGCACCGCGCTCGGCGTCGACAAGCTCACGCTGTTCGGCGTCTCCTACGGCACGCAGGTCGCGCAGGAGTACGTGCGCCGCTATCCGGCGCAGACCGCCGCGATCATCCTCGACTCGCCGACGCCTGTGGACGGGCTCGACGGCGTCGACGAGCTGCGCACGTTCGGCGCCCCGCGCGTGCTCAAGGAGGTCTGTTACCCGGGCATCTGCGCCGAGACCGTGACCGACGCGTCCGAGGCACTCGCCGCGGCCGTCGAGCGCCTGGGCGACGACACGCTGCGCGGTCCGCGCGTGACCCGCAGCGGGCGCGTGCGCACCGCGAGGGTCTCCCAGGTCGCGCTCTACAACCTGATCGCGCTGAGCGACACCAACCCGCTGCTGCGCGCCGGGCTTCCGGCCGCGATCGCCTCGCTCGCCGACGGCGACGCCGCGCCGCTGATCCACCTCGTCGAGGTCACGGCCGGCGACGGCTCCTCCTCGAGCTCGGGCACCGCGATCTCGCGCCTGCTCGCGACCTCGTGCATGGAGGCGCGCCTGCCGTGGGCGCCGGACTCGGCCGTCGCGACCCGCACGGACGCGCTGAAGGCGTTCGTCGCCGCGCGCTCGGAGGCGTTCGCGCCGTTCGACCCGGAGGTCGTGCTCGGCAACTCGCTCGCGGAGCTGTGCGCCCAATGGCCGCCGACGCCCAAGCCGGAGGGTGTCCCCTACGCGGGCCCGAACGTGCCGGTGCTGATCCTCGCCGGCCGGCAGGACCTGCGCACGCCGCTGGAGAGCGCGCGCCGTACGCAGGCGCAGTACCCGAACGCGCGCCTGGTCGCCGTCCGCTCGGCCGGGCACTCCGTCCTGAGCACCGACCTCACCGGTTGCGCGGCCACGAACACCGTCGCCTTCCTCACCGGCGAGGAGGTGCGCAACTGCTCGGACATCAGCGCCCGTGACCGCGCCGCGCTGCCATCCGCGCCGTTCATCCCCGCGTCGATCTCCGACCTGCGCCCGACCGGCACGTCCGGCAGCGCCGGCCAGACGTTCAGCGCCGTGCGGGTGACGTTGACCGGCATCGCGTTCGACACCGCGGGTGTCCCGTCCTCGCGGTCCTTCCGGCTGCCCGGCCTGCGTGCGGGCTACATCACCGGCAAGGGCTCGTCGCTGACGCTGCACGGCGTCGAGTGGGTGCACGGCGTGCGCGTCTCCGGCACGCTGCGCGGCTCCAACGGGACGCTGACCGTGAGCGGATCGCAGGCCGCCGCGGGCACGATCCGGTTCACGCGCACGAGCGCCACCGGCACGCTCGGCGGCCGGACGTTCACGGTGCGAGGGAGCTGAACTCGGCGGGATCGAAGACCCGTGTGCGCGCCTGGTACTCGCGCCGGTAGCCCGGCCAGCTGGTGACGACGCGGCCGCTGGGGTCGCGGTCCCAGGAGTGGCACGCCGTCCAGGCGGTGCCGTCGAAGCGCTGCTGGAGGTCGCGGTCCGAGCGGGCCGCGACCTCGTCGCCCACCTCGACCACGCCGTGCTCGAGCGCCTGCGCGACGTACGCGCCCTGCGCGTCGAGGAACACGAGGATCGAGCCGCCGCTGGTGTTCGTGTTCGGCCCGTACATCAGGTACAGGCTCGGGAAGCCGGGGACCGTGATGCCTGGGTGCTACGGGCCGCCCGCCTACGCGTCCTGCAGCGCGCGACCGCGCGCGGTGATCCGCAGCGGCAGCACGAAGTCGGTCGCCTTGAAGCCGGTCGCGTAGATGATGCAGTCCACCGCGTAGCCGTTGACCGCGTCGCCGTCCACCACGACCGGGTCGGTGCGCGTGCGCTGGAAGATGAACAGCTCGGCGACCTCGCGCGATCTCAGCGTCGGCTCGAGCCTGTGCTTGGCGGCGAGCCGGCGGATGTAGGCGATGATCTCGTCGCGCGGCGAGCACAGGCGCGGCCAGTCGCGGCGCTGCTCGAACGAGAACGAGCACAGGTGGCTCGGGACGTCGCACGCGGCGCCCGGGTAGTCGTTGAGCAGCCACGTCCCGCCGACGTCGTGCGCGCGGTCGATCATTAGCACGTCATGGCGTGGCTTGAGCGCCAGCGCGGCCGCGATCCCGCCGAACCCCGCCCCGATGACCGCCACCCGCGTATGCGGGATATCCGTACCAGGTTCTGCCTGGGCCGGGAGTAGGCTCGCCTCACCCTTCCACGGAGGTGCACGAGCATGGCCGCGACGCTGCCGCACATCGATTCTGCGCGCGTGAAGGAGCTGATGGAGCGCGAGCGGGCTCGCCTGCACACCCGCACCGTCCGCTCCGGCGAGCTGTTCGCCCGCGCGGCCGCGGTGATGCCGCGCGGCGTGCCCTCGGGGTTCCAGGCGAGCGACCCGTGGCCGACCTATCTCTCGCACGGGTCCGGCGCCACGGTGTGGGATGTCGACGGCAACGAGTACGCGGACTTCCACAACGGGTTCGGCGTGATGTGCGTCGGGCACGCGAACCCGGTGATCGCCGCGGCCGTGTCCGAGCGGATGGCGCTCGGGACGCACTTCGCCGCGCCGACCGAGGGCTCGATCGTGGTCGCCGAGGAGCTGCGGCGGCGCTGGGGCCTTCCCGCCTGGCGCTTCACCAACTCCGGCACCGAGTCCACCATGGACGCCGTCCACCTCGCGCGCGGGGCGACCGGGCGTGACGTCATGGTCAAGATCGAGGGCACCTATCACGGGCACCACGACGCCGTGATGGTGTCGGTCAAGCCGCCACCGGACCGCATGGGCCCGCGTTCGGCGCCCGTCCCCGTCCCCTATGGCGAGGGCTTCGCGCCCGGCACCGCGGAGGCGACGCGCGTGGTGCCGTTCAACGACGCGGACGCCCTGCGCGCCGTCCTCGACGAGCGCGTCGCGGGCGTGATCATGGAGCCCGCGATGATGAACGTGAACATCGTGCCGCCGGTCCCGGGCTATCTGGAGGCGGTGCGCGCGGCGTGCGACGAGGCCGGCGCCTTGCTGATCTTCGACGAGGTCAAGACCGGCGCGGCCGTCGCCGCGGGCGGCGCGACCGAGCTCTACGGCGTCACGCCCGACGTCGTGTGCCTGGCCAAGGCGATGTGCGGCGGCCTCCCGGGCGGCGCCGTCGGCATGACCGCCGCGCTCGGCGAGCTGATCGCCGAGGGGCGCGTCAAGCAGCAGGGCACCTTCAACGGCAACCCGCTGACGATGGCCGCCGCCGAGGCGACCCTCCTGCGCGTGCTCACCGACGACGCCTACCGCGCGTTGCACGCCGCCAACGAGCGGCTGATGGCCGAGTGCGACCGCGTGATCGAGACGTACGCGCTGCCGGCGCACACCGTCGGCATGGGCTCCAAGGGCTGCGTCGTCATGTCACCCGAGCCGGTGCTCGAGTACCGCGACTACCTGACGAAGATCCACCACGAACTCACCGACCTCGCCTGGCTGTTCCACATGAACCGCGGCGTGTTCATGACGCCCGGCCAGGACGAGGAGTGGACGCTGTCGGTGATGCACTCAGGCGCGGACCGGCAGCGCTACGTCGACGCGTTCGAGACCTTCGCGCGCGAGGTCACCGCGCGCTAGCGGCCGCAGAGCAGCAGCGACAGCGCGACGAGCTCGCGCTGGCTGGACGCCGACGTCACGGCCGGGCGGGTCTTGGTGGGCTGTGGGGAGCTGGAGGTCATGGGAGTGGTGCCCATGGTTGCGCTCTGCGGCAGGTTCGTGGATCACCCTCGGGGCTGAACCGCCTCACACGCGCAGCAGGTTGCGCAGGTCGCGCGCGAGGTCGTCGAGATCGTCGGGGTCGCAGGCGTCGAGGTCGTCGTCGGCGACCGCCGCCATCGCGTCCGGATGGCGGCGTTCGAAGTCGGCGACCTTCTCGGGGTGCGAGAGCTCGAGCTCCTCGACGAGCTCGGCGAGGTCCATCTCGTCGCGGCGGTCGTTGATCATCGCGGCCGACTCTAGCCCGCGCGGGGGCGCGCGGTCGGCGGGCGCTCGCCGGACGTGTGCGGCGCGTCCCAGCGCGCGAACCACACGCCGCCCTCGCTGATGGCGAGAAACAGGTCCGCGTCCGCGCCGAGCTCGGTGAGCAGGTCGGCGCGGGCGCTCGCGTGGTTCTCGCTCGAAGCCACCTCGACGCCTACGCCGTCGCCCGGATAGACGTCGCTCGCGCTCAGCAGGAAGCGCGGCACTCCCTCCCACGCGAGCGCGACGTAGAACATCAGGCCCAGGCCCTCCTCCTCGACCGCCTCCCAGGTCCAGCCGTGCGCGTCCGCGAGCTCCTGTACCGTGCGGTCGATCACGGCGATGGCCCACGGGTCGCGCAGGAACGGCCCGAAGTCATGGTGCTGGGTGAGCCGGCTCACACCGCTCAGCTAAGCGTGCACCGGCCCTGCGTGCGCCGCCTCCAGCGCGGCGATGTCGAGCTTGCGCATGCCGAACATCGCCTGCGCTGCGCGCGCGGCGGGCTCGCCGCCGCCGGTGAAGAAGCGGCTCATGTGGCGCGGCTTGATCTGCCAGGAGAGCCCGTAGCGGTCCTTGAGCCACCCGCACGCGCCCTCCTCGCCGCCGTCGGTCAGGCGCTCCCAGTAGCGGTCGATCTCCTCCTGGTCGGAGCACTCGACCGCGAGCGAGATCGCCTCGTTGAAGGTGAACTGCGGCCCGCCGTTGATGGCGATGAAGCGCTGCCCGAGCAGCTCCAACTCGACGACCATCGGCGTGCCCGCCTTGTCGGTGCCCTCGGGGTAGTCCGCGCGGCTGACGATCCGCGCGTCCTCGAAGATCGAGCAGTAGAACTCCGCGGCCTCGACGGCCTGCGTGTCGAACCAGAGGCTGGTGGTGATGCGCTGTGCGTCCATGCCAGTGAAACGTCACGCGCTGCAGGAACTCATCGGTGCGCGCAGCCGAGGATGTACGACAGCCGCGGTTCCAGCGGCGCGGCGCGGAACTCGAGCCGCTCGCAGCGCTCGATCGCGAATCCGGCGGCCGTGATCGCCGCCGCCGTGTCGCGCGCGAGGTGGCAGCCCGCGCCGACCTTCGGCCACAGCCCGGTGCGGTCCGCGAGCCCGAACAGCGCCCGCTTGGGCTGGGCGGGCGGGACCACGTGCTCGTAGAAGCGCAGCTGCCCGCCCGGGCGCACGACGCGCCGGACCTCCGCCAGCGCCCGCGCCTGGTCGGGGACGCTGCAGAGCACGAGGCTGACGACCGCCGCGTCCACCTCGCCGTCGGCCAGCGGCAGCTCGTCCGCGTACCCGTCGCGGACCCGCACGGGCACCGCGCGCTCGGCCTCCTCGGCGAGCGCCCGCAACGTCGGCTCGGGCTCGATCGCGACCACCTCGAGCACCTCCGGCGGGTAGTGCACGAAGTTGCGCCCGTTGCCGGCGCCGACCTCCACCACGCGACCGCTCAGCCCCGCGAGCAACCGCCGCCGGTGCCCGGCCGCCCCGCGCCGGTCCGCCCGCGCGGCCATCGCCGGATACACGCGCGCGAACCGTGGATGCTCCGCTCCCACTCGACGTGTCTTCGCGTACGTTCCGACCGTCGGTCCCTCCCGCTACCGCCGGTGCTCGTTGTAGCGTCATCCGCGATGTCCGCCCTCGAGCGTCATTTCCAGATTCGTGAGCGTGGATCGACCGTCCGCACCGAGGTCCTCGGCGGGGTCGTGACGTTCCTGACGATGGCCTACATCGTCGTCGTCAACCCCGCGATCCTGAGCGCCGCGGACATGCCCGTCGAGGCCGTCACGGTCGCCACGGCGCTGGGCGCGGCGGTGTTCACCCTGGCGATGGGGCTGGCGACCAACCTGCCGTTCGCGATCGCCGCGGGCCTCGGCATCAACGCCGTCGTCGCGTTCCAGATCGTCGGGGGCGAGGGCGTCCCCTGGCAGGTCGCGATGGCCTGCATCGTGATCGAGGGCGTGCTCGCGATCGTGCTGGTTCTCGCGGGTCTGCGGGAGGCGATCATGCGCGCGGTCCCGCACGAGATCAAGCTCTCGATCGGGGTCGGCATCGGTCTGTTCATCACGCTCGTCGGCCTGCGCGACGCCGGCATCACCGTCAACTCGCCCGCGACCGGCATCGAGCTGGGGGACATCACGGCCGGCCCGCCGCTGGTCGCGCTCGCCGGCCTGCTGACGATGATCGTGCTGGCGGCGCGCAACGTCAAAGGCTCGCTGTTGATCGGCATCGCGGTCTCGACCGTCGTCGGCCTCGTCTTCGGCGTGCTCGAGGGGCCGGACAGCATCGCGCGTCTCCCGCAGGGGGACGACTTCTCGACGATCGGCGACGCGCTGGCGCCCGACAACCTGCTCGACGCGCTCACCTGGGCCCTGGTCCCGCTCATCTTCGTGCTGTTCGTGACCGACTTCTTCGACACGATCGGGACGGCGGTCGCGGTCTCCAGTGCCGGCAACCTGCTGGACGAGAACGGTCAGCCGCCCCGGCTCAAGCGCCTGCTGCTCGTGGACTCGGTCGCGGCGGCGGGCGGCGGCGTACTCGGCACGTCCTCCAACACCACGTACGTGGAGTCCGGGGCGGGCGTCGCGGAGGGCGCGCGGACGGGCCTGGCGTCGGTCGTCACCGCCGGCTGCTTCCTGCTCACCATCTTCCTCGTGCCGCTGATCACCGTGGTCGCGCAGACCGTGCTGATCGGCCCGGAGGGCGCGCAGCAGGAGACGCACCCGGCCGTCGCGCCCGCGTTGATCATGATCGGCTTCCTGATGATCCGGCTGGTGGCGGACATCGACTGGAGCCGCCCGGAGGCCGCGATCCCCGCCTTCTTCGTGATCGCCGGCGTGCCGCTGACGTTCTCGATCGCGGCGGGCATCGGCCTCGGCATCCTCAGCTACGTCCTCGTGATGGCGGGCACCGGCCGAGCGAGCCGGGTCCACCCGCTGATGTGGGCGCTCGTCCCGCTCTTCCTCGCGTTCTTCGCCTCCGACTGGCTGTCGGCCAACGTATTCTAAAGGGTCCGTCGGGCCCCGATGATTGCGTCGCGGGCGAGCGGCTGATAGAGACGAGCCCATGGACGAGCTGGCGATCGGGGCGACGTTCGCCGACCACGTGATCCGCGGCGTCGCGGGTCGCGGGGGCATGGGCATCGTCTACCGGGCGCTGCACGTCCCGCTCAAGCGCGAGGTGGCGCTCAAGGTCATCGCGCCGAGCGTCTCGGCCGATCCCGAGTTCCGCGCCCGCTTCCGGCACGAGTTCGAGGCCGCCGCGTCCGTCCAGCACCCGAACGTGGTCCCGATCTACCACGCGGGCGAGGAGGACGGGCTGCTGTACGTGACCATGCGGTTCGTCGACGGCGTCGACCTCGCCCGCCTGGTGATGACCGAGACCCGGCTCGCTCCCACCCGCGCCGCGCTGATCGTCGGCCAGGTCGCGGCGGCGCTGGACGCCGCGCACGCGCGCGGTCTCGTCCACCGCGACGTCAAGCCGGCCAACGTCCTGGTCGAGGGCGAGCACGCGCTGCTCACCGACTTCGGCCTGATCAAGCACATCGAGGGCGCCGACACGCAGGTGACCAAGCCCGGGACCGTGATCGGCACCTTCGACTACGCCGCGCCCGAGCAACTGGACGGCCGCCCGGTGGACGCGCGCACGGACGTGTACGCGCTCGGCTGCGTGCTCTTCCAGGCGCTCACGGGCCGCGTCCCGTTCCCGCGCGACTCGGTCGGCGCGACGCTCTTCGCCCACTTCAAGGACCCACCGCCGTCGGTGACCGCGCTCGTCCCGGAGGCGCCGCCCGCGCTCGACCAGGTGATCGCCGTCGCGATGGCGAAGGAGCCGGAAGCCCGCTACGCCAGCGCCGGTGACCTCGCCCGCGCCGCGCTCGCCGCCGTCGACCACCCGTCGCTCGTGCGCACCCCGTCGAGCTGGTCGTGGCCCGCCCCGGCCGCGCCCAGTGCCGGCCTCCCGCTGCAGGGCGCGCTCGTGAGCGAGCTCGAGAGCGGGCGCTTCGTCGGCCGCGCCGGCGCGCTCGACCACCTGCGCGCCCGCTGGAACAGGGCCGCGGCCGGGGCGCGCCAGTTCGTGCTCGTCAGCGGCGATCCCGGGATCGGCAAGACGCGCCTGGCCGTCGAGTTCGCGCACGAGGCGCACGCCGCCGGCGCGACCATCCTCTACGGCCGCAACGACGCGGAGTCGCTCGTCCCGTACCAGCCGTTCGTCACCGCCGTCCAGCACTTCATGGCCCACCGCGCGACGCTCGAGTTCCCGCCCGAGCTCGGCCCGGAGCTGAGCGAGCTCGCGCGCCTGGTCCCCGCGCTGCGCCGCCATCTGCCCGAGCTGCGCGAACCCGCCGCCGAGGACGGCGAGACACGCCGCTACCGCCTGTTCGAGGCCGTCACCCGCGTCCTGGCCCGAGCGGCGCGCGACGCGCCCACCGTCCTGATCCTCGACGACCTGCACTGGGCGGACACCTCCACGGCGCTGCTGCTCGGCCACCTGCTGCAGGACGTCGAGCCGACGCCGCTGCTGATCATCGGCACGATCCGCGCCGCGGGCGAGCACCGCGCGGACGAGCTGACGGCGCTGCTCGCGCGGCTGTACCGCGACCCGGGCTTCGAGCGCGTCGCGCTCACGGGCCTCGACGACGCCGAGACCGGCGAGCTCGTCGCGGCCGCCGACCGCCGCGCCAGCGGGTCGTTCATCGTCCGCCTCCATGAGGGCACGGAAGGCAACCCGTTCTTCATCAAGGAGACGCTGCGCAGCCTCGCCGACGAGCCCGAGCTGCGCGACGAGACCCTGCGGCTCGTCCCGGTGCCGGAGAGCGTGAAGGAGCTGATCGGCACGCGGCTCGCGCGCCTGTCGGAGACGACCACCGCCGTGCTCACGGCGGCGTCGGTCGTGGGTCGCGAGTTCCGGCTCGAGGTGCTGGAGACGCTGCTGGACGAACCGGTGGAGCGGCTGATCACCGCCCTCGAGGAAGCCGACGAGGCCGGGCTCGTGCGCGAGGTCCCGGACGACGCCGACCGCTTCGCGTTCACCCACGCGCTCGTGCGCGAGACGCTGTACGAGCGCCAGTCCGCGTCGCGGCGCGTGCGCATGCACCACCGGATCGCGCAGGCGCTCGAGCAACTTGACCTCGCGACGCCCGCCGAGCTCGCGTACCACTACGTCGAGAGCCGCCACCTGGACCGCGAGGGCAAGGCCGTGGACTTCTCCGAGCGCGCGGCCGCCGCGGCCTCGGACGCGCTCGCCGACTTCGAGGCCAAGAACCACTACGTCGCCGCCCTCGAACGCCTCGGGCAAGGGGACGAGCCGCGGCGCGCCCGGCTGCTGATCGGCCTCGGCACGTCCGCCGCGCGCCTCTACGACCCGGAGGCCGACGACGCGTTCATGGAAGCGGCAGAGCTCGCGCAGCGCAACCACGAGCCGACGCTGCTGGCGGAGGCCGCGCTCGGCCGCTTCGGCAACTACGCGCACGCGGGCGCGGTCGACTATCCCGCCATCGAGCTGCTCGAACACGCGCTCGCCGCACTCGGCGACGAAGAGAGCCCGCTCACCGCCCGCCTGCTCACCCGGCTGGCCAACGCGCTGCACTTCACGGGCCAGCAGGAGCGCGTCGCGGCGCTCACGGCCCGCGCGCTCGAGCTGGCCCGCGCCGGCGACGACCCGCTCGCGCTGCTGAACGCGCTCGAGAGCCGGCACACCGCGCTGCTGCTCACCGCCGAAGCCGAGGAGCGGCTGGAGATCGCGAACGCGTTCTCGGAGCTGGCGGTCCGCATCGACGAGCCGGAGCTCCTCGTGCTCGGCCTGCAGTGGCGCCTGTACGACTCGCTGGAGCTGTTCGACCTCGACGCCGCCCACGGCTGGTTGCTGACGCTGCGCGAGCTGGCGGACCGCCTCGGCCAGCCGATCTACCGCTACCGCGCGGCGCGCTGGAACGTGATCTGGGCGATGATCGAGGACCGGCTCGACGAGGTGCCGGACCTCATCGCCGTCGCGCACGAGCTCGGCGTCCGCGCCCGCCGTCCCGAGGTGGACGTCGAGTCCGCCGGCCAGCACGCCGGGCTCGCGTACCGCACCGGCACGCTCGGCGCGTTCGCCCCCGCGCTCGCCGCTCAGATCCAGAGCGACCCGCAGCTGGTCGTCAACCTGCCCGTGCTCGCGCTCGCGCACCTGCAGGCCGGCGAACGTGAGGCAGGCGCGGCGATCTTCGAGCGCTTCGCGGCCGACGACTTCGCCTCGATCCCGCGCGACATGCTGTGGATGGGCGCGATGGCCGTGCTCACGCACGTGTGCACGATGCTCGGCGACAGCGCGCGCGCCCGCGTCCTCTACGAGCTCCTGCTCCCCTACCGTGACCGCAACCTGGTGATCGGGATCGTCGCGTGCTGGGGGTCGGTGGAGCGCTTCCTCGGGATGCTCGCGAGTGATCCCGCGGCCGCCGACGCGCACTTCGAGCGCGCGCTCGCGCGCAACGCCGCCATCCCGTCGATGCTGCGGATGACCAGGGCCGCCATCAGGGGCGACTCAGGGATGGCGGCCACACAGATAGGGGGCACCTAGGGTCATTCCCAATGGTGGGCGGGCCGCCGCGACGGCAAGCTGCACACCATGGAAACCAAGAAGACCCTCACCCGCTCCTCCACCGACAAGCAGGTCGGCGGCGTGTGCGGCGGCCTCGCCCGCTACTTCGACATCGATCCTGTCGTGACCCGCGTCGGCTTCATCGCCACGACGCTGTTCACCGGCGGGGCCGGCGCGCTCGCGTACCTCGCGATGCTCGTCGTCATGCCCTCCGACAAGAAGACCGTCGAGCACCACTATGACCCGCTGGCCGCTTAATCGGAAAGCTGCGCGTCGACGATTTCGTCGAGCAGGCCACCGAGATAGCCGTACAGGGCCACCGTGCGTGCGTTGGGATCGTTCGGGTCGAAGCTGAGGTCGTGATCGTCGTCGGTGATGTCGAGCATCGTCCCCAGCACGAGCCGCAGCGAGTTCACGGCCTGCATCCAGGCCGTGAGCTGGTCGATGTCGAGCAGCTCCGCGTCCACCGATGACTCGACGACCTCGATGCTCGCCAGCCGCCCGCTCTGCAGCTCCTCGCGCGTGAGCGAGCGGTACTCGTTCTCGAGCTCGGCGTCATCGGCGTAGGCGGACGGGTACAGCCGGCGCACCCGCGGGTCCTCGGGGCTGAGCGCGAGCAGCTCCCGCAGCTCGGACAGCAGCTGGCGGATCAGCGCGCGCTCCTGGTCGTCCATGCGCACGATGAAGCGGTTCTGGCGCCGGTCGATCCGGCGCCGCTGGCGGCCGAACACGCTCAGTCCTGCCGCATGGTCGCCCACAGGCCGTGCTCGTGCAGCCGGAACACGTCCAGCTCGGCCTTCTCGCGCGTCCCGCTGGAGACGACGGCGCGGCCCTTGTGGTGCACGTCGAGCATCAGCTCGGTCGCCTTCTCGCGCGAGTACCCGAACAGCTTCTGGAACACGAGCACCACATAGCTCATGAGGTTGATCGGGTCGTTCCAGACGATCACGATCCACGGGCGGTCGGCGACGGAATCGTCGTCGGTCTCCGGGAGCTTGACCTCTACGGGAGCGGCGGACACTCCCCCTCAGGCTACCCGGCTCATCGCGTGCTCGGCGAGCGCGGTGATCGTGAGGCTCGGATTGACGCCGACATTGGCCGGGATGGCGGCGCCGTCGCACACGAGCAGGTTCTCGTAGCCGAACACCCGCAGGTCGGAGTCGACGACGCCGCTGGCGGGCGAGGCGCCGATCACCGCGCCGCCGAGGATGTGCGCCGTCGACGGGATGTTGGCCGCGGCCTCCATGATCGAGCTCTGCGCGATGCCGCCCGTGCGCTTGGCCAGCCACTCCGTGAACGCGTTCGCGACCGGGATGAACGTGGGGTTCGGGCGCTCCGGGTCCTGCTCGGTGGTCAGCCGCACGCCGCGGCGCGTCTTGCGCGCCCGCAGCGCGATCGCGTTGTCGAGCGACTGCATGACCAGGACGATGATCGTGCGCCGCGACCAGCCGCGCGGGTTCATCGAGCGCGCGAGCCGGACCGGGTGCCGCGCCGCCGCCCCGACCAGCTTCAACGGGCGGGTGAGGGTCGTGCCGTCGCCGGTCAGCAGCGTGAAGATGCCCGACATCGCGTCGCCGGCGTCGCCGTAGACGACGGTCTCGATGTGCGTGTGCGGGTCGGGGTAGATCGAGCCGGTGATCGCGACACGCCGGATCACGTCCTCGGACGTGTCCTTGGGCAGCGTCACGGCCAGGATCGCCTCCGAGTTCGTGCGCACGAGCTCCCCGAGCCGGTCGCTGATGCGCGGCAGCGAGCCGTGGAGCTTGCACGCGGCCAGCAGCCGGTTGGTGCCCAGCGCACCCGCGGCGACCACGACACCCTTCGCCGTCTGGGTGCGGCGCTGCTTGCGCATCCACGCGCCGGAGCGCTCGCTCGTCACCGCGTACCCGCCGCCCGGCAGCGGCTTGATGTCGGTCACCGTGCGCTCGGGCATGATCCGCGCGCCGGCGCGCTCCGCGAACCACAGGTAGTTCTTGACCAGCGTGTTCTTGGCGCCGTGCGGACAGCCGACCATGCAGCGCCCGCAGCGCATGCAGCCCGTGCGGTCCGGCCCTTCGCCGCCGAAGAACGGGTCCGGGACGGTCTTGCCGGGCGCGCCGAGGAACACGCCGACGCGGGTCTTGGCGTACGTCTCCCCCACCCCGGTCGCTTCCGCGTACTCGCGCAGGTAGTCGTCGGCGGGGTCGTCCTCGTCGTAGGTCGTCACGCCGAGCATCCGCTCCGCCTCGGCGTAGTGCGGCGCGAGCTCCACCTGCCAGTCGTTGAGCTCCGCCCACTGCGGGTCCTCATAGAAGCGGGCGGGCGCGCGGTAGAGCGTGTTCGCGTAGCCCAACGATCCGCCGCCGACCCCGGACCCGCTCGCAATCGCGACGTCCCGGAAGATCGTCATCCGGAAGATGCCTTTCAGGCCGAGCCGCGGCGCCCACCAGTAGCGCCGCAGATCCCAGGTGGACTTGGGCAACTCGTGGTCGGCGAAGCGCCGCCCGCACTCGAGCACCCCGACCCGATGGCCCTTCTGCGCCAGCCGCAGCGCGCTCACGCTGCCGCCGAAGCCAGAACCTATGACGAGCCAGTCGAAGTCGGTCACGCGCGCCGGAGCAGGATACGCGACACGAAGTGGTCCCCGCCCTTTTCGAGGATGAGGTCCGCGCGCGGGCGCGTGGGCTTGATGTTTTCGCGCAGGTTTGGGCGGTTGGTGCGCTCCCAGATGCCCGACGCGACCTCCACCGCCTCCTCGTCGGACAGCCGTGCGTAGCGGTGGAAGTAGGACTCGGGGTTCTGGAAGGCGCCGTTGCGCAGGGCGAGGAAGCGGTTCAGGTACCAGCGCTGGACGTCGGTCTCGAGCGCGTCCAGGTAGAGCGCGAAGTCCGCGAAGTCGGACACGTAGACCCGGCCCGAGCCGCGCTGGAGGACGTTCACGCCCTCGAGCACGACGACGTCGGAGCGGTCGACGATCTGCGTCTCGCCCTCGACGATGTCGTAGGACAGGTGCGAGTAGACGGGCGCGTGGACCTCGTCCACCCCGCTCTTGAGGTCGGCCACGAAGCGCAGCAGCGCGCGCCGGTCATAGCTCTCCGGGAAGCCCTTGCGGGCGAGGATCCCCTTCTCGATCAGGGCCGCGTTGGGCAGCAGGAAGCCGTCCGTGGTCACGAGCTGCACGCGCCACTCGGGTCGCAGCAGCTGCAGCAGGCGGACGATCACGCGCGCGGCGGTCGACTTGCCGACGGCGACGCTCCCGCCGAGCGCGATCAGGTACGGCACGGCGTGCGATGGGTCGCCCAGGAACGAGCCCTGCGCCGCGCTGAGTTGCCGCGCCGCGTCGATGCGCAGCTCCAGCAGCCGCGCGAGCGGCACGTAGACGTCGCTGACCTCGGCCAGCTTGACGGGCTCGCCGAGGCCCGAGAGGTCGGCGAGCTCGTCGTAGGCGAGCGGCGGCGCGGGCGCGCCCAGCTCGCTCCAGCGCGAGCGCTCGACCGCCACGAACGGCGACGCGGCGCCGAGCTTCAGCAACAGCGAGCCTGCGGCCGGGCCTCGCGCTCGTCCTGGCGCCAGCGCTCGAACGCGCGCCGCGTCATCACCGGCTCGTCCGGGTGCTCGCGCCGGCGGTGCTCGACGTAGCGGTCGTAGGCGCTCTCACCTGCCACCTCGCGCAGGTACCAGCGCACGCCGCTGACCACTTCCCGGACGGTCATGCGACGGCCTCGCGCTTGCGGTCGAACAGCCCGTCGGGCGCGTCCAGCGTGGACTCCTCCGCGGAAACCTCGGTGGTGGGCAGCAGCTCGCGCGACCGGATGGCCTTGATGCACATGCGGGTGGCGTCGAGGATGACCACGATGATCAGGACGGCGAACAGGGCGGCGAGGATGCCGTCCACGGTCGAGTTTGTCACGACCTTGTTCATGTCGTCCATGGTCTTGGCCGGCGCGAGCACCTCGCCGTTCGCGATCGCGTCCTGGAAGCGGTCGCGCTGGGCGAAGAAGCCGAGCGTCGGATCGCCGCTGAAGACCTTCTGATAGCTGGCGGTGAGCGTGACCGTCGCGTCCCAGGCGAGCGGGATGCCGGTCACCCACGCCCACTTGAGCTTGCCGTGCTTGATCAGCAGCACCGTGCAGACCGTGAGCGCGACGGCCGCGAGCAGCTGGTTCGCGATGCCGAACAGCGGGAACAGCTGGTTGATGCCGCCGAGCGGGTCGGTCACGCCCGCGTACAGGAAGTAGCCCCACGCGCCGACGATGATCGCGCTGCAGAGCCACACGCCCGGCTTCCACGACACCTCGCGGAACGGCTTGTAGACGTTGCCGAGCGTGTCCTGGAGCATGAAGCGCCCGACCCGCGTGCCCGCGTCCACCGTCGTGAGGATGAACAGGGCCTCGAACATGATCGCGAAGTGGTACCAGAACGCTCTGAGGCCCTCACCGGTCGCGCCGGCGAAGATCTCCGACATGCCGATGGCCAGGGTGGGCGCGCCGCCCGTGCGGCTCACCAGGCTCTCCTCCTCGACCGCGGTGGCCGCGGACTGCAGCGCCTCCGGCGAGATGGTGAAGCCGAGCCCGTTCACGAACTGCGACGCCGACTCGACGCTCCCGCCCGTCGCGCCCGCGGGCGAGTTCATGGCGAAGTAGAGGCCTGGGTCGATGATCGACGCGGCGATGATCGCCATCACCGCGACGAAGGACTCCATCAGCATCGCGCCGTAGCCGATGAAGCGGACCTGCGTCTCCTTCTCGATCAGCTTGGGCGTGGTGCCGGAGGCGATCAGGCTGTGGAAGCCCGAGAGCGCGCCGCACGCGATCGTGATGAACACGAACGGGAACAGCGAGCCGGCGAAGACCGGGCCCTTGCCGGTGGACGCGAACTCGCTCACCGCGTCGTTCTGCATCACCGGCAACGTCACGACGATGCCGATCGCCAGCAGGACGATCGTGCCGATCTTCATGAACGTGGACAGGTAGTCGCGCGGGGCGAGCAGCATCCAGACGGGCAGGACACTGGCCACGAAGCCGTACGCGATCAGGCAGAAGACGAGCGTCTCGGCCTCGAGCGTGAACGTGTCCGCGAGGCTCGAGTCCTGCACCCAGCCGCCGGCCGCGATCGCGATCAGCAGCAGCGTCACGCCGATCGCCGTCGTCTCCAGCACCCGCCCGGGCCGCAGCACGCGCAGGTAGAAGCCCATGAAGAACGCGATCGGGATCGTCATCGCGATGCTGAACGTGCCCCACGGCGAGTCCGCGAGCGCGTTCACCACGACCAGCGCGAGGACCGCGAGCAGGATGACCATGATCGCCAGCACGGCGATCAGCGCGGCGGCGCCGCCGACCGGGCCGATCTCGTCGCGCGCCATCTGCCCGAGGCTCTTGCCGTCGCGGCGCATGGAGAAGAACAGGACGACCATGTCCTGGACCGCGCCGGCGAAGATGACGCCGACGATGATCCAGATCGTGCCCGGCAGGTAGCCCATCTGGGCGGCGAGCACGGGGCCGACGAGCGGGCCGGCGCCCGCGATGGCCGCGAAGTGGTGGCCGAACAGGACGCGCCGGTCGGTCGGCTGGTAGTCGCGGTCGTTGTTGAGGCGCTCGGCGGGCGTGGCGCGCCGCGCATCCGCGCCGAGGACCTTGTACTGGATGAAGCGCGCGTAGAAGCGGTACGCGATCGCGTAGGAGCCGACCGCCGCGGCGATCAGCCAGGCAGCGCTGATCGCCTCGTCGCGCATGAGCGCGATGACGCCCCAGGCGACGGCGCCGACAATGGCGACGGCCGACCAGATCGCAATCGACTTGGCCCTCACGGTGTCTCCTCCCGTCCGCTAGCGGGGAATCCCTCCCCGCGCGCGGGCTCACGTAAACAGGCGCAAGCCCGCTGCCGCGGCGGCCGCGACGAGGACCACGGCGAACATCGGGGCCTTGAGGAGGATCGCGACGATCGCGGCGACCAGGCCGGCGGCGCGCGCGTCGACCGTCAGGCCGCCGCCTTCGGCCCCGAGTGTTTCGAAGACGAGCAGGCCGGCGAGCAGCGCCGGGGCCAGCAGCGCGGTGACGTTGAGCGCGCGCGGTGGCAGCTCGCGGTCGCCGAGGACGAGCGTCCCGGACGCCTTCGCGGCGAACGTGCCGACCGTGAGGACGGCGACGGTGATCCAGACGGCGGTCATCGCGCGGCGGCCGGCGTTCGCTTGAGGCCGATCAGCGCGGCGAAGGCCGCGACCAGTACGGGCACGCCCGGCGGCGTGAACGGCAGCAGCGCGAGCGCGATCAGCGCGCCGCCGACCGCCGCGACCACGCGCGTGCGGTCCTTGAGCTCCTCGAACAGCAGGTAGGCGAAGAACGCGGGGAACATCGCGTCCAGCCCGAGCGCCTGCGGGTCGCCGAGGAACGAGCCGCCGAGCACGCCGATCACCGTCCCGCCCACCCAGGCCGCGCCCTGCGGCAGCGTCGACCCGATGAGCTTGAGGCGATCGAATGTGCCATCGCCGCGGCTCGCGAGCGCGAAGGAGGAATCGACGATCGCGATCGACTCAATCGAGCGCTGGACCGGCCCGCCCTTGAGGAACGGCCCGATCGCGAGCCCCATCGGCAGCCAGCGCGCGTTGAGCAGCATGCCCGCCGCGATCGCCGCGAACGCGCCGCCGCCCGCCGTGAGGACGGTCAGCGCCGCGAACTGCGCCGCGCCCGAGAAGACCGTGATCGACATCACCACCGGCGCGACCGAGCCCATCACGGGTTCCGCCAGGACACCGAAGGAGATGCCGATGGCGAGGGTCGGAAGGACGAGCGGCAGCCCGGCCCTGAGGCCCGCGCGGATGTCGCTGTCTTGATGCATCGCGGGCACCTTACCGTATACTGGCACCACAGTGGTAATACCCACGCCTGAGACGATCAAGCTCCAGGGCGGTTCCCTGTCCCTCGACTTCGCCAACTCGGCGGACTGGACGGCGGCCGAGGAACTCATCGAGGCCCAGGACGTCCTGCTTGAGCCGGACTCGCTGGAGCGCTGGGGCGCACGCATGGGCGTCGCCGGCCGGCCGGGCGGCCCGGAGGAGCTGGAGCTGGCGCGCGGCCTGCGGCACGCGCTGCACTCGATCTTCTCCGCTTTGGCCCGCGACGAAGCGCCCGATCAGTACTCGCTCGCGCGGCTGCGGTTCGCGTACGCGCAGGCGGTCGCCGCGGGGACGCTCGTGCGCCAGCCGGACGGAGGCTTCGGGCTCGAGTGGTCGAGCGAGGAGACGCGGCGCGTACGGTTCGCGGTCGCCGCGGACGCGGTCGCGCTGCTCGCCGATCCCGCCCGCATCGCGCGGCTGCACCGCTGCCCGGGCCGCGACTGCGGCTGGGTCTTCCTCGACACCAGCGGCCGGCGCCGCTGGTGCTCCATGCAGACGTGCGGCTCGCGCGAGAAGATGCGCCGGATGTACGCGCGCAAGCGCGCCGCCGCCTCAGCCGCCGAGGACGCGTAGCTCCAGCGGGTACGGCGACAGGTTCTCCGGCCCGACGAGGATGTCGTCCTCGAGCCGGATGCCGCCGCGTTGCGAGTCGTAGATGCCAGGCTCGACCGTGAAGATCATGCCTTCGCGCAGGGGCGTGTCGCTGCTCGCGACGAGGAACGGCGGCTCGTGGATCTCGGTGCCGATCGCGTGGCCGGCGCCGTGCAGGCAGGCCCCGAGGTCGGGGTGGGCCTCGATGATCCGCCGCTGGGCCGCGTCCACGTCCTTGGCCGTGTTGCCGAGCTTCGTGGCCGCGACCGCGTCGTCGTAGGCCTGCTTGACGACGTCCCAGGCCCGTTGGGCCCAGTCGGACGGCGTCCCGGCGTGGGCGCAGCGCGTCATGTCGCCCCAGTAGCCGTTGAACTGGGCGGAGATGTCGGCCACGACGACGTCGCCGGGCTGGAGCGTGCGAGGGCCGGGCGAGCCGTGCGGGTCACCGGCGTGGGCGCCGAAGAGGATGTGCGGCTCGGGGTGGCTGCCGCCGCGGCGGGCGAGCGCGTACGCGGCCTTGGCGTTTACGTCCGCTTCGCTGTCGCCGACCTTCAGATCCGCCCACAGCTCCTCATAGACGGCGATGATCTGCGTGCAGGCGTACTTGACCGCGGCGATCTCCTCCGCGTCCTTGGCCGCGCGCAGCTCCATGATCAGGTCGCTGGCGGGGACGAGCTCGTAGCCGGCGTCCGTGAGGGCCTTCGCGCGGGCGAAGTTGAGGTGGTCCTCCTCCACGCCGATGCGCTTCGCGCCGTCGAGCGTGTCGTAGAGCGTCGAGAGGCCGTTGCCCTTGGCGGCGTCGTAGAGCGACTTCTCGAGCGCGGTCGGTGCCTGGCCGACGCTGTCGCGGTCCAGGGACGGTGCGATCAGCGCGCCTTCGCCGCCGCGGCGGACGGCGACGCCGAAGAAGCGCTCGAGCTGCAGACCCCAGAAGCCGGTCAGGTACGCGATCGACGCGTCTTTGGTGGCGAGGACCGCATCCAGTCCAGCGTCCGTTAGCAATCCGTCCAGAGCGGAGACTCTCGCAGCGTGCGACATCACCCGGGACCCTATCTCGCCGCCCTCGTGTTCTTCGGCCTGGCCGAAGCCGCCGAGGCCCGCAAGGTCAAGATCCGCCAGCAGGGGGCGCCGGAGGTCACGCTCACGGTGCCGGCGGGCTGGAAGGTCCAAGAACGGCGGACGGCGACCGTGCTGACCCGCTCGGGCCGGCGGATCGTCCTCTATCAGTGCCCGCTCACCCGCCACACGGGGGTCACGGTCAACATGGCCGGGCGGCGCGCGCGAGCTGGGTACGTGCCGATCCGCGGAGGGTCCTGCCTCGGGATCACGGGCGGTTCGCTGCGGTTCGCCCGGAGCCTGCGGCCCGTGCTCGGCGAAGGCGGGCGGACGCCGCGGTCCGACATGGCCGCCGAGCAGCTCGCCCGTGCGGCGCGCGAGCGGACGCTGGCCCAGCCGCGCATGGTGGGCACCGCGACGGCCGTGCCGTTCGGCATCGACGCGCCGATCGAGTCCGCGTTCGC
This sequence comes from Solirubrobacter deserti, assembly GCF_027587175.1. Lineage (GTDB taxonomy): Bacteria > Actinomycetota > Thermoleophilia > Solirubrobacterales > Solirubrobacteraceae > Solirubrobacter > Solirubrobacter deserti. The sequence continues at coordinate 99,718 of NZ_JAPCID010000018.1, read as the reverse complement.
CTACGACGGCGGTTACGCGTACCAGTCCGTGCGCTTCCGCGGCCTCTCGTACCAGTCCGTGCTCGACTCAGACGCCGGATACGTGCGTCACCCTGGTCAGACCTGCTGGGACGGCGGATACGACCCCGACGAGGACGACGCGCTCGAACCGCGCCTCGAGCTCGAGGACTGGGACGCGCCGCCGTCCACCAAGACGTCCTGGCATGTCTCCTACAAGCCGATCATCACGCTCCCGGACCGTTCGCGGCTCGTGCGCTGGACGGGGTTCGTCGCCGACGGCGAGGCGGTGATCGGCGCGGACGGCCTGCTGCAGCGCGTCCGCATCGTCGATCACCACCAGGCGCGTGGCCGGACGTCGTGGCGGACCGTCGAGGTCGTCTTCACCGGCTTTCCGGCGACGATCGCGCGGGTCGCACCGCAGCCCTCGTGCTAGCGGACCTTCAGCGCTGACGTCGTCGTCACACCGTTGAACGTCAACTTGAGGGTGAGACTCCTGACGTTCTGGCGCACCTTGCCGAGCTTCACCGTCACCGTTCCGGCCTGCTTGGCCATGGCTTTGCCGCTCGCGAGCGTCTTGCCCTTGGCGACGGCCGCGAGCTCCACCTTGCCGGCGCCCGGCACCGTGACCTTGATGGCGAGTCCCTTGCGGAGCGCCTTCTTGGTCGTCTTGGCCAGCGCGAGCGTCGCCTTGGCCGGCGCGGTGGCGACCGGCGCGGGCTGGGTGGGCGCGGGCGTCGGCGGGGCCGGCGTGGTGACCGGCGGCGTGTAGGCGGCCGCGGGCGGGTCGGCGGGCCCCCAGTCGGGCTCGGTGCCGGTGGGCGTCAGCAGCACGTCATGGGGCGCGGCGCAGTCCATCGGCGCGAACTTCGTGAAGCGCGTGACCTCGATGCCCTTGCTCGACCCCCACGCGAACCCGGCGCCGTCCGGCGCCCACGTCGGGTCGTGGTACTTGCGGTCCGGCTGCGTCATCTCGCACGCGTACTCGGGGTGGGCGGGCGGGAGCTCGGTCTTGACGTCGCCCTTGACGGCGAAGAACTTGATCTTGAGGTTCTCCCCGTAGTCGGAGGTGACGGCGAGCTTGGTGCCGTCGCGGGTGACTTCGCCGTCGCCCATGTCCCCGTTCGGGACCATCCAGGGCTTGCTGTTGTAGTCGCCGGCGTCGAGGTCGTCGATCGCCACCTGGCGCCCGAAGCCGCCGAACACCAGCGTGCGCGTGTTCGTCACCCATTCGGGGTTGGAGACGCTGTGCTGGTTGCCGTAGACGCTGTGCGGCGTGGCCGTGGTGACGTTGGCGTCCGTGTAGAAGACGGAGCGCTGGACGCCGCCGCAGCCGGCGCCGGGCGGGCACGAGTGGCCGAGGTAGGCGTAAGCGATCTTCGTGCCGTCGGGCGAGAAGGACAACTGCACCGGGTTGGGCGCGAAGGTCCCGCCGTTGCCGGACTTCGCGGGCGGCGTGGTGATCGTGTGCAGCGGACGTCCGTCACGCGCCATCACCTGGATCGGCCCGGTCCCCTGGACCGCGGCGATCGTCCCGTTGTCGGCCTGCGTGGGCGAGTGCCAGCTCCCGCCGGTCGTCAGCTGGACCTTGTGCGAGCCGTCGGGAGCGGCGGACCACACGTTGCCCTGGTCGACGTAGACGATCGAGTCGGCGTTCGCCGCGGCCGGCGCGAGCGCCAGCAGGCCGGCGGCGAGGATCAGGCGTGAGAGCATGACCGGGAATTTCGCTACCCCCGGTTGCCAAAAGGTTGCCCGCGCCTTGTCAGCTCAGCACCTGGGCCTCGTAGCCCTCCTCCTGCAGCCGGCTGAGCACCTCCTGCGCGTGGTCGCGCCCGCGCGTCTCGAGCACCAGCTCGACGGCGGTCTCGCGCACGTGCAGGCCGAGGCCTTCGCGCACGTGGGACACGTCGACGATGTTCGCGCCCGTGCCCGCGACGGCGGCGAGCAGCGTGGCGAGGCCGCCGGGCCGGTCGGGTATGCGGGTGAGCGCGACCAGGCGCCGCCCGGCCTCCGTCTCGTGGCGGCGGGCGATCGCGGCCAGCAGGCCCGCGTCCACGTTCCCGCCCGAGAGCACCGCGACGGTCGTACCCTCGACCGTCTCCGCCTGGCCGCCGAGCAGCGCCGCGACGCCCACCGCTCCCGCGCCTTCGACGACGAGCTTGCAGCGTTCCAGCAGCAGCGCCATCGCCTCGGCGGTCGCCTCCTCACTGACGACCACGAGGTCGTCGAGGTGCGTGCGCAGGATCTCGAGCGGGATGCCGCCGGGGCGCTTGACCGCGATGCCGTCGGCGATCGTCAGCGCGGTCTTGGCCTCCACCGGCGTCCCGGCCTGCATCGACTCGGGGTACGGCGCGCAGGCCGCGGCCTGGACGCCGATGATCTTCACGCCGGGCTTGGCGGCCTTGATCGCGAGCGCAGAGCCGGCGCACAGGCCGCCACCGCCGACCGGGATCACCACCTGGGCGAGGTCCGGCACGTCTTCGAGCAGCTCGAGCCCGAGCGAGCCCTGGCCGGCGACGATCGCCGGGTCGTCGAACGGGTGCACGAACGCCAACCCGCCGGTCTCGGCCCGTTCCAGCGCCGCGACGATGCACTCGTCCACGCTCTTGCCGCCCTCGTGCACGATCGCGCCGTAGCGGCGGGCGGCCTCGACCTTGGCCATCGGGGCGTCGTGCGGGACGAACACCTCGCACCGGACGTTGCGGGCCGCCGCCCCGGCCGCGAGCGCCTGCGCGTGGTTGCCGGCGGACGCGGCCACGACGCCGTTCGCGCAGCCCGGCGCGCCGAGCGCTTCGAGCTTGGCGGCCACGCCGCGGACCTTGAACGAGCCGGTCCGCTGGAGATTCTCGGCCTTCAGCGCCACCGTGCCGCCCGTGCGCTCGGAGAAGGTGCGGGTGGACAGCATCGGTGTGCGGCGCGCGACGGTCTGAACCGCCGCGCGTGCGGCTTCGACGTCGCGCGCGGTGACGGTCACAGCGCGATGATGGCGTCCATCTCGACCTCGGCGCCCATCGGGAGGGCGGCGACGCCGATGGTGGTGCGCGCGGGCGGGTCGGCGGGGAAGTAGGTCGCGTACGCCTCGTTCATCTCGGCGAACACGCTGATGTCGGTCACGTAGACGGCGACCCGCACGGCGTTCTCGAGCTTCGCGCCCGCGGCCTCGGCGATGATCGTGAGGTTGTCCAGGCAGCGCTTGGCCTTCTCGGCGGGCGAGCCGTCGATCAGCTGGCCCGTCTCCGGGTCCAGATGGACCTGTCCGCTGATGAACAGATGGCCGTTCGACTTCACGGCGTGCGAGTAGGGTCCGGCAGCCGGCGGGCCCGGGTTCGCCGTCACGGTTTCGCGAGAATGGCTCATGTGAAGGACCGTATCTGAGATGCCGAACCGCCTTGCTTCCGAGACATCGCCCTACCTGCTGCAGCATGCGGAGAACCCCGTGGATTGGTATCCGTGGGGTGACGAGGCGTTCGCTCGTGCTCGTTCTGAGGACAAGCCGCTCCTGATCTCGATCGGCTACGCGGCGTGCCACTGGTGCCACGTCATGGAGCGCGAGTCCTTCGAGGACCCGGCCATCGCCGCGCTGATGAACGAGCATTTCGTGTGCGTGAAGGTGGACCGCGAGGAGCGTCCGGACGTCGACGCGATCTACATGGACGCGGTCCAGGCGATGACCGGCCACGGTGGCTGGCCGCTGAACGCGTTCGTCACCCCGGAGGGCAACCCGTTCTGGGCCGGCACCTACTTCCCGCCCGTCTCGCGTCAGCAGATGCCGTCCTGGCGTGACGTCGTCGCGTCGTTGGCGCAGGCCTGGCACGACCAGCGCGACGAGATCATGACCGCCGCGCGCGAGATCGTCCCGCGGCTCGCCGGCGCCGCCTCGTTGGAGGCCGGCGGTGACGAGTTCGACCCGGGCCAGCTGGAGTTCGCGGTCGGCATCCTCGGCGAGGTCTTCGACCGCCAGTTCGGCGGGTGGGGCGCGGCGCCCAAGTTCCCGCTCACCTCCGTGATCGAGTTCCTGCTCGCGCGCGGCGAGCGGCCGATGGCGCTGCAGACCTTGCGCCGGATGGCGTCGGGCGGTCTGTATGACCAGATCGGCGGCGGCTTCGCCCGCTACTCCGTGGACGCGCGGTGGCTCGTCCCGCACTTCGAGAAGATGCTCTACGACAACGCGCTGCTCGCCTCGGCGTACCTGCACGCCTGGCAGATCACCGACGACCCGCTGTTCCGGCGCGTGTGCGAGGAGACGCTGGACTTCGCCGTGCGCGAGCTGCGGCAGGACGAGGGCGGGTTCGCCTCGTCGCTGGACGCGGACTCGGAGGGCGTCGAGGGCAAGTTCTACGTCTGGACGCCCGATCAAGTGCGCGCCGCGTTGAGCTCGGATCTCGCGGAAGCCGCGATCACGCACTTCGGCATCACCGAGGCAGGGAACTTCGAGGGCGGCAGCACGGTCTTGACGCGCGTGACCGGCGATCCGGCGTCGTTGTCCGAGATCAAGGCCGGGTTGCTCGCCGCCCGTGCCGCGCGGGTCCGTCCCGCGCTGGACGACAAGCGCGTGTGCTCCTGGAACGCGTTGATGATCTCGGCGCTGGCGGAGGCGGGTGCGGCCTTCGGGCGCGCCGACTACGTGTCGGCCGCCGAGACGTGCGCGTCGTTCATCGAGTCCGAGCTGCGCGCTCCGGACGGGGGCGTGCTGCGCGTCTTCAACCGCGGCGTGGCCAAGCAGCCGGGCTTCCTCGACGACTACGCGTACCTGCTCGAGGCGTACCTGACCCTGTACGAGGCGACCTTCGACGAGCGCTGGTTCGTGCGCGCAACCGAGCTCGCCGAAGCGATCCTCACCCGCTTCCACGACCCGGAGCGCGGCGGCTTCTTCTCCACCGCGGCCGAGCACACCGGCTTGATCGCGCGCCGCAAGGACCTCGAGGACGCCCCGATCCCCGCCGGCGCCTCCTCGGCCTGCTTCGGCCTGCTGCGCCTGGCGCGCCTGACGGGCGAGCGGCGCTACGAGGACGCCGCGGTGTCGTTGATCGCGCTGCTGCACCCGATCGCGCCGAAGCACCCGCTGGCCTTCGGCCACCTGCTGCGCGCGATGGACTTCTACGCCGCGCCGGTGCGCGAAGTGGCGCTCGCGGGTGCCGACGTCGCCGACCTCGCCGCGGTCGTCCGGCGCGGGTTCTTCCCGCACGTGGTCCTCGCGGGCGGCGGCGGCAACGCGGTGCCGCTGCTGGAAGGGCGCGAGCCCGTGAACGGCGAGGCTGCCGCCTACGTGTGCGAGAACTTCACCTGCGGTCTGCCGGTGACGCGCGGCGAGGAATTGGCGAACTTGTTGCAATAGCGCGTAGATCCGGCACAGCGCCCGCGGTGATGCTTCGTGGAGTTCCAGGATCACCCGCTCGCCCGCCAGGACGACGCGCCACCGGACCAGACGATCGCGAGAATCCAAGCCGCGGGCGCGCGCCGTAGAGGTCCCTGACATGCTGACGCTCCCCGCGGGTCGCCGCTCCAAGTACGTCGTCCTCTTCCTCGCGATCGTCTGCTTCGGTGGCTTGGCGTCGTTCGCCGGCAAGTTCGAGGGCATCCAGAAGAACGAGTCGTCGTCCTTTTTGCCGGGGGACGCGGAATCCGTGCGTACGCTCGAGGCGCTCGAGCGGCTACCAGGAGGGGAGCTCGCTCCGGCCGTGGTCGTCTTCGAGCGTCGCGGCGGCCTGACCGAGGCCGACCGGCAGCGCATCGCGGACACGCGGACGCGGCTCAACCAGGACCGGCGCGAGCTCGTGCTGGAGGCGCAGGAGCCCGTGTTCAGCGAGAACGGGGAGGCGGCGCTGATCGTCCAGCCCGTCCAGCCGGGCGGCGGTGTGGCCGACAAGTTCGAGAACGCCGTCCAGTCCGTCCGCGACCGCGCGGGCACCGCGCAGGACGGGCTCGAGGTCAAGGTCACGGGCGCGGCGGGTTACAGCCTCGACGCGATCAAGGTCTTCGGCGGCGTCAACGGCCCGCTGCTGTTCGCGGCCGCGGGCATCGTCCTGATCCTGCTGATCGCCATCTACCGCTCGCCGATCTTCTGGGCGATCCCGTTCTTCAGCGTGCTGCTCGCCGAAGGGGCGTCGCGCGGCGCGGGCTACGTCCTCGGCGAGGCGGGCCTGACCATCAACGGCCAGACGGGCGGCATCCTGCCCGTGCTGGTGTTCGGCGCGGGCACGGACTACGCGCTGCTGCTGGTCTCGCGCTATCGCGAGGAGCTGCGCCGGCACGAGGACAAGCACGAGGCGGTGGCGATCGCGATGAGGAGCGCCGGGCCGGCGATAATCGCCTCGGGCGGCACCGTCATCGCCGCGCTGCTGTGCCTCTCGCTCGCCGAGGTCAACTCCACCGCGGGCCTCGGGCCGGTCGGCGCGGTCGGCGTCGTGCTGGCGATGCTGTCGATGCTCACCATCCTTCCCGCGCTGCTCGCGATCGCGGGCCGCAACGCGTTCTGGTCGCCGTTCGACACCATCCCGCACCCCGGCCAGGGGGGCGTGGACGAGACGCACGGGTTCTGGCGCGGGATCGGCAACCGCGTCGCCTCGCGGCCGCGGGCGGTGTGGATCACGGGCACGATCGTCCTGCTCGTCATGGCGGCGAACGCGCTCGCGCTGGACCCGACGCAGACGCAGGACAACAGTTCCGCGGCGAGGTGGACAGCGTGACGGGCCAGGAGATCCTCGCGCGCAACTTCGCGGCGGGCGCGTCCGCGCCGACGGACATCGTCGTGCCCGACCGCGCGAACGTCGAGCGCGTCACGCAGGCCGCGAGCGAGTTCGGGCAGGTGCGCCCGGGTCCGTCCGGCGAGGCCGGGACCGTGCTCAGCGTGACGCTCGCGGACGCGCCGTTCTCCAACGCGGCGCTGGACACGGTCCCGCGCCTGCGGCAGGCCGTCGGCGAGGCGGGCCTCGTGGGCGGGCCCTCCGCGCAGGAATACGACCTGCGCGAGGCGGCGAACCGCGACAACCGGCTCATCCTGCCGCTCACGCTCATCGTCGTGTTCGCGATCCTGGTCCTGCTGTTGCGCGCGATGGTCGCGCCGCTGCTGCTGATCGCGTCCGTGATCGTCTCGTTCGCGGCCGCTCTGGGGGTCGGCGTGTTCGTGTCCGACTACATCTTCGGCTTCACGGGCGTGACGCCGACGCTGCCGCTGCTTGCGTTCGTGTTCCTCGTCGCTCTCGGCATCGACTACAACATCTTCTTGATGGCCCGGGTACGCGAGGAGGCCCTCAAACACGGTACGCGCGAGGGCACGCTGCGCGGGCTGGCCGTGACCGGCGCGGTCATCACGGGCGCGGGCATCGTGCTCGCCGGGACCTTCGGCGCGCTGGCCGTGCTCCCGCTCGTGATCCTCACGCAGATCGGCTTCATCGTCGCCTTCGGCGTGCTGCTCGACACCTTCCTCGTGCGGTCGGTGATCGTCCCGGCGGCCGTGATCGACATGGGCCGCCGGGTCTGGTGGCCTTCGCGGCTAGCTAAAGAATCGAGAGATACCGCTCGAGTTCCCACGGAGTGACCTGGACGCGATAGTCCTCCCACTCCTGGCGCTTGATCTCAATGTAGCGGTTGAAGATGTGCTCGCCGAGCGTGCGCAGCACGAGCTCGGACTCGGCGGTGACCTCGATCGCCTCGCCCAGCGTCTCCGGCAGCTGCTCGATGCCGAGCCGGCGGCGCTCGTCGGGGCTCAGGTGATAGAGGTTCTTCTCCATCGGCTCCGGCAGCTCGTAGCCGCGCTCGATCCCCTCGAGGCCCGCCTGCAGAAGCACCGCGAACGTCAGGTATGGGTTGCACGCGGGGTCTGGCGCGCGCAGCTCCATCCGGGTCGCGTTCTCCTTGCCGGGGTGGTAGAGCGGGACGCGCACGAGCGCGCTGCGGTTGCGGCGTGACCACGCGACGTAGACCGGCGCCTCGTAGCCCGGCACCAGGCGCTTGTAGGAGTTCACCCACTGGGCGAAGATGCTGCAGATCTCGCGCGCGTGGCGGAGCTGACCGGCGATGAACGCCTTGCCGATGTCGCTCAGGAAGTACTTGTCGTCCGCGTCGTAGAAGGCGTTGCGGCCGTCCTTGAACAGGGACTGGTGGGTGTGCATGCCCGAGCCGTTCTGGCCGAACAGCGGCTTGGGCATGAACGTCGCGTGCCAGCCGTACTTGAGCGCGTACTCCTTGACCGTGATGCGGTAGGTCATGCAGTCGTCGGCCATCTTGAGCGCGCTGCTGTAGCGCATGTCGATCTCGTGCTGGGACGGGCCGACCTCATGATGGGAGTACTCGACGTCGATGCCGAGGCGCTCGAGCGCGAGGACCGTGTCGCGGCGGACGTCCGAGCCGGCGTCCAGCGTCGTGAGGTCGAAGTAGCCGCCCTCGTCGAGCACCTCGGTGCCCTTGTTGTCCTTGAACAGGTAGTACTCGAGCTCCGGGCCGATGTTGAAGACATCGAAGCCCATGTCCTTCGCGCGCTGCTCGGCGCGGCGCAGCACGTGGCGCGGGTCGCCCTCGTACGGGCGGCCCTCCGGCGTCTTGACGTCGGCGAACATGCGCGCGACACCGGCCCCGTCCTCCGGCCGCCACGGCAGCACGTTGAACGTCGTCGGGTCGGGCATCGCGATCATGTCCGACTCCTCGATGGCGTTGAAGCCGGTGATCGAGGAGCCGTCGAAGCCCATGCCGCCCTCAAAGGCGTCGTCGAGCTGCTCGGCGGAGATCGAGAAGGACTTGAGCTGCCCGAGGATGTCGGTGAACCACAGGCGGATGAAGCGGATCGAGTTGTCCGCGACGAGCGCCTTGACGTCTTCGGGGGTTTGGGGGCGGTCAGACATGGCCGCGTGGAGGCTAGTGGACCGGGCGGCGTGCTGGGGTGGACGCGCGGTCGGACTCAGTCCAACCAGCGGTCGGCCCAGGTCTTGAGCTCCGCCATCGCGGGCGCGAGCTCACGGCCCTTCGCCGTGAGCTCGTACGAGACCCTGGTCGGCGTGCCGTCGCTCACGTGGCGCTCGACGATCCCGCGGGACTCGAGCTCCTTCATGCGCTCCGACAGCAGGCGATCGGACAGGTCCGGCACCGCGTGCGCGATCTCGGTGAACCGCATCCGTCCACCGTGCAGCAGGACATAGAGGATCGCGCCCGTCCACCGCTTGCCCACCAGCTCCACGGCCTCGTGGTACCGCGGGCAGCAGTGCGCGCACTCGGCGCTGGCGCTCGGTGCCTCGGTTGTCGTGGACCCGGACTTCATAGGCGTTACGCGGCGCGCAGCACCCGCGTCTCTTCGACGGAGCCGTCGACCGGGACGTCCCCGGCGACGTTGACCATAGCGGTGAAGGATTCCATCGACAGCACCGCGATCGCTTCCAGCAGCTGCGCGTCGCTCCATCCCGCCTCGCGCGCTTCCTCGTGCAGGTGCTGCGGGAACTCGCCGTCGATCAGCAGCGGGCGCAGATAGCGCAGCAGCGCCGCCTCGCGGGCGTCCGCCGAGTCCCAGCGCTTCGCCCGAGCGACCTCGTCGATGCCCAGGCCCGCCTGCCGGCCCGTGCGCGTATGAAGCTGGAGCCCGGGCTTGGAGCCGTAGTACTCGGCCACCGCCAGGCCGATCCGCTCCGCCGAGTGCTTCGGCAGCTCGCCGTGCCGCAGCTCCGCGCGGGAGCGCGTGTACGCGCGCAGCGCCGCCGGAGCGTTGGCGAGCACGCCGAGGAAGTTCGGAAGTTGCCCTGCTGCCGACGACGCACCCTTGAGGATCGGAAGCGAACCTTCGGGCGCTGTCAGATCGTCGTGGATAGGGAACCGGCTCATCTCTGTCTTGGGCATTGCCACCACCGTGGGGGAGCTAGGGGGGCTTACGACAGATAAGGGTATTTGCGGACGGCGCACCCCGCAAGGCAGGCGCTCATCATTGGAAAAGGAAATGACGCCGGATGGCACGGCGGCAACCGTCCGGTCGTCGTCCGCAGTGGCGATCAAGCTGCGGCCGGACAGTGTGCACCCGGCCGGCACGCGCCGGATCACTGCCCGGTGGTCAGCACCGCGATCAGCACGAGCAGGAACCCGAGCGCGACCGCGTACGCCGCGATCCGGTCCGGCCGGTGGCCGATCCGCTCCACCGCGGTCCGCGGCGCCCGCTGCGTCCGCGGCGCGGGCAGCCGGTCAGGGTGCCCGCTGATCTTGATCGTCCGGCGCTCGCGCACCTCGCCGCCCGCAGCGACGTACTCCTTGGTGTCCCTCGCCAGCTCCCCGTCGAGCATCAGCTCGTCGTACGCGCGCGGGTCATGGCCCGCGTCGTCGTAGTCCTGCGCGTGCGTGTCCGCCGCCGTGCCCGGGCCCGCGTCGCGCGAGAGCACGATCGTCCGGGTCTCGCCGGGGACCATCGGCGCCGTGTCGTCGTCGAGGTCCGCGCCCCAGGACATCATGGCCCGCGCGGCCGCGCGCGGGTCCAGCGCGCCCGTCTCGCCGGAACGCGCCGAGCGCTCGGTGCGAGCGGACACGGCGCCGCGCACCGGCGGCTCGCCCTGCTCGATCACGGCGACGCTCGCGTCGGTCTCGTCGCGACGCAGCACGATGTCGTGGTGCTCGGCGCGCCGTTCGAAGCGCGCGACGCGGCTCGGCATGCGGTCGAAGATGTCCTCGTTGACGCCCCAGTCGGCCGCAGCACGACGGCGCCGTCGCGGCTCGTCGCTTTCGTGGTCGTACAAAGCCCGCGTATGAGCTTCTGATTCAGGGGCCATCGACTCGTCCTCTTCCTCGGCTTACGGGGTTAGCTGACGGGCTCGCGCCAGAAGAGCGGCGCTACGAGGCTTGACCGACCATCGATTCGCCCCACCTGCAGTGGGTCCCCCGCTTCCCGCTTCCAACGGGAATTCAGCGGATGCGATTCGAGATCGTACCAGCGCCGAAAGCGCCTGCACGCTTGTGCTTTTTACATCAACCGCCGGACGGAGTCTCGGCGCCCACGGACTTTGCGACAAATTTCGCGACGTCCTCGGCGTCCTTCCCCGTGAACAGCTGAGCGGGCATCTGCCCGTTTCCCTGCGAGCGGCCCTTGAGGATCGCGTCCAGCGTAAGCGCCTCATTCGGGCGCATCTCGTCGAGGTTCGGACCCACCTTCGCGACCGCGTTCGCGGCCTTCAGGGTGTGGCACATGCTGCACCGCGTGCCGAACAGCTCGTGCCCGCGCTTCTCGTCCTCCGTGAGACCGGACACCTGAGCCGACGGAATGTCGTCCCGGTTGACCTCCTCGCTGATCACCCACGCCGGCACGGCCGCGCCGAGCACGAGCAGCGCCACGAAGAACAGGAACGTCGCGAACCGGCGGCTGCCCCGCGTCTGCGAGTGCATCAGGCCGGCAAGACCGCCACGACCGCGACTCATCGCGATCACCAGCGTGATCAGGCCGAGCGCTACGAAGACCAGGACGAAAAAGAGGGTGCCCACGGGCGTGCAATGTACCCGCTCGGCCGAACGGCTAGCGGCCTCCTCCCCTCCGACGGCTCCCATCTGACCACCAGACGCGCGAAATCCGGCGCCGCGCCGCGCCATCCATCACCGGCGAGACCACGGCACCGAAACAACTGTCGACGCGGCCCTGATGACGCGCTGCGGGCGCCCTCATCGGCGCCTCCCTGACGCGAAGCTCTGAATCGGCGGCGAGACCTGGCGGAACTCGCCGAGCGTCGACGCCGCCTCGCGCCCGCCCTGCGCGCCCTCGCCGCGCCCCGTCGCCGCCGCCTGCACGCGCCGCTCCGCGAGTTCGACCACGTCCGCCTTCACGTCGTCCGGAGTCACCAGCGCCCGCACCGCCTTGACGAACAGGTTGATCCCTCCCCCCGCCTGCGGCAGCTTCTCCAAGCGCCCCTGACACAGCAGCAACGGCTCCGACCGCACCGTCAGCCGGTTCGCCTCGTAGAGATCCGGCGGGACGATGAGGTTGATCGTCCCGAACTCATCCTCGAGCAACAGGAACACGATCCCCTTCGCCGTCCCCGGCCGCTGCCGCGCAACCACCAGCCCGCCCAACCGCACCGGTGTGTCGTGCGGAATCCGCTGCAGATCCGCGATCGACACCGTGTTCGGCGGCAACGACGGCCGCAACAGCTTCATCGGATGCGGCCCGAGCGTCAGCCCCGTCGTCGCGTAGTCGCCGATCATCGACTCCCACGGCGTGAGCGGCCGCAGATCCGGCGCCTGCGGAACATCGAGCGGCAGGGACAGCTGCGTCCCCTCCACCACCCGCTCCCCGGGCGCCGCCACGCCCAGCTGCCACAGCGCGGTCCGCCGCGCATGCTCGGACGACCCACCCGTGAGCGAGTCGCACGCCCCCGCCCACGCCAGCTTGTCCAGCGACGGCCGCCCCGCCCCCGCCCGCGACGCCAGATCCGCCAACGAGGTGAACCGCCCGCCCTCCTCACGCGCGGCCACGAGCGCCTTGACCTCCTCCTCCCGCACCCCCGACACGAACCCGAGCCCGAGCCGCACGATCCCCGTGGGGACGGCGCCCGCCTCGCCGCCCCCGCGGTGCGGGCCTCCCATGCCCGCCGCGCCGCCCCCGCGGTGCGAGCCTCCCATGCCCGCCTCGCCGCCCCCGCGGTGCGGGCCTCCCATGCCCGCCTCGCCACCCCCGCGGTGCGGGCCACCCATGCCCGCCTCGCCACCCCCGCGGTGCGGGCCACCCACGCCCGCCTCGCCACCCCCGCGGTGCGGGCCACCCACGCCCGCCTCGCCGCCCCCGCGGTGCGGGCCACCCACGCCCGCCGTCCCGCCCCCGCGGTGCGGGCCTCCCACGCCCGCCGTGTCGCCCCCGCCGCCCTTTTCCGGCCGAGTCGCGACCTGCGCGGTCACGTCCCTCTCTGCGACATGCGCGGTCACGTCCTCTTCCGGCCACGAAACGGTTGCGTTCGCGCGATCTCCCCGCGCTGCAGCGCTGAGCGCCGCCGCACCACCTCCCACGCGCGCGATCGCCGACCCCGCCCGTCCCTCGCGCGCCACCGCGCTGAGCGCCGCACCGCTGCCGCCGGCCTTCGCGACGGCGCGCAACGCGCCGCCCTCATCCGCGGCGGACCCGATCTCGTGCAACGCCGCGACCGCCCGTTCCGCTTCGGCCTCCGGCACGGGTCCTGGATACGGCCCCATCTCGGGCACCCACTCGACCTTGCACAGCGCGTCGCTCTCATTGACGTCCGGCGGCCGCAGCTCGATCCCACGGCGCTGGGCCTCGTGCGCGAGCGTGTCCGGCGCGTAGAAGCCCATCGGCTGCTCGTTGAGCAGTGCGGCCAGGAACTCTGGGGTGTGGTGCACGCGTAGCCAGGTGGACTGGTAGGCGAGCAGTCCGAAGGCGGCGCCGTGGGCCTTCGGGAAGCCGAAGCCGGAGAACCCGACGATCATCCCGTAGACGCGCTCGGCGACCTCCTCGCTCACGCCGTGCGTCTTCATCGCCCCTTCCAGGAACCGCTGGTGATAGGCCTCGATCGCCTCCTCCGAGCGCTTGCGGCTCATCGCGCGGCGCAGGCCTTCAGCCTCGCCCGGCGTGAAGCCCGCGAACGCCATCGCGACCTCGATCACCTGGTCCTGGAAGATGATCGTCCCGAGCGTGTCCTTGAGCGGCCCGCGCAGTGACTCGTGCTCGTAGGGAACCTCGTAGTCCGGGTTCTCGCGCTGCGTCTGACGCCGCGAGATGTAGGGGTTGACCGCGCCGCCGAGGATCGGCCCCGGCCGCACGATCGCCACCTGGATCGTCAGGTCCTCCAGCGACTCGGGCCGCGTGCGCAGCAGCGACGCCATCTGCGCCCGCGACTCGATCTGGAACACACCCATCGTGTCCGCGACCTGGATCGCGTCGTAGGTCGGCTTGTCGTCGTACGGGATCCGCGACAGGTCCACCCGCTGCCCGCGCACGCGCCCGATCTCCTCGACGCACCGCTCGACCGCCGACAGCATCCCGAGCCCGAGCAGGTCGATCTTCAGGAACCCCGCGTCCGAGCACGAGTCCTTGTCCCACTGGCAGAGCTGACGACCTTCCATCGCCGCCGGCAACACCGGGCAGCAGTCGATCAGCGGCCGAGTCGAGACGATCATCCCGCCCGAGTGCTGCGACAGATGTCGCGGCAGGCCGTACGCCTCGTCGCACAGCCGCGCGAGCCACGCCCACCGCCCCGGCAGGTGCGTGTACGACCGCTCGGAGGTGTCCGTCTCGTGCGCATCAGCCTGGTCCGGCCGCTTGCCGTTGACCATCGCCAGCCACTCCGACGTGCTCATCGCGAACGCGTTCGCCCGCGCGTCGGGGTCCACGAACGGGCCCGGCTCCCCCGTGGGCTCCATCCCCATCGCGACCTCGACGTCCCGCCCCACGTTCTTGACCGCCCACGGCTCCGCCCCGCGCGCCACCCGCTCGAGCTCGCCGGCCGGGAGGCCGAGCACCTTTCCCAGCTCGCGGATGGCCCCGCGCGAGCGGAACGTCGGGAACGCCGCCACGAGCGCCGACCGCTGCTTGCCGTAGCGGTCGTGCACCCGCGGGATGAGCTTCTCGCGCACGTCGCGCGGGAAGTCCAGGTCGATGTCCGGCAGCGAGTTGAGCTCCTCGTTGAGGAAGCGCCCGAGGAACAGGTCGTTCGCGATCGGATCGATGTGCGAGAGGCCGGTGAGGTAGCACACGATCGACGACACCGACGACCCGCGACCGCGCCCCGGCGGCAGCAGCGCCCGCGCCGAACTCGGCCCGCGGACCTCGACCGCGACGTCCCGCGCGAGCTCCAACAGATCCCGGTGCAGCAGGAAGAACCCGGACAGGCCGAGCCCGTCGATCACCCGCAGCTCCTCGTTCAGCCGCGCCTGCGCAGCGCCGTGGTTGGGCGACCCCGGCGGATAGCGCACGTCCATCATCGCCCAGCACAGGTCGGAGAGCTTGCGCGTGGACTGCGGATCCTCCGCGCCGGGGTAGCGGTAGCCGAGGTCCTGCGTGAGGTCGAACCGCAGCCGCGCGGCGAGCTCGCCGCTTTCCTCGACCGCGTCCGCGTGGCCTTCGAAGCGCGCCGCCATGGCCTTCGGCGAAGCGAGCACGTGCGCTGTGTTGCCGCGCCGGACGGGTTCCGACGAGTCCAGCGTGAGGTGGTGACGGAGCGCGACGAACGCGTCCTGCAGGGGCGCGCGCGACCGCGCGTGCACGTGGACGTTGCCCGTCGCGACCGTCCGCAGCCCGAGCCCGCTCGCCAGCTGCGCCAGCTCCCGGTTGCGCGCGCGGTCGTGACGCTGGAACGGCCGCTGGAGCTCGACCCGCAGGTTGTCGGCCCCGAACGCGGCCTTCAACCGCTTCAGCGTCGGCGCGTCGTGCACGCCGTGATCCGCGCACCCGCTCAAGCAGACCAGGCCGGCCGCGTGCGCCTCCAACGTCTCGAGCGGCACCATCGGCGGCGGATCGTGCGGGTCTCGATCATGCACGTGCGCGCGCGTGACGATCCGGCACAGGTTGCGCCAGCCCGTCGCATTCTCGACCAGCAGCGTGACGTGCCGGGTCGGCACCGGCTCGCGCGCGCCGCGCCCGCCACGTGCCCCCTCCCAGCGTGGTTCCTCGACGTCGATCTCCACTCCGTGGATGGCGCGCAGGCCGAGCGGCTGGGCCGCCTGCGCGAACTCCATCGAACCCGAGACCCCGTTGTGGTCGACCACCGCCATCGCCTCGTGCCCCAGCTCGATCGCCGCGGCCGCGAGCTCGGCGGGCGAGGAGGCGCCGTCCAGG
The DNA here is from genome assembly GCF_027587175.1 of Solirubrobacter deserti. Taxonomy (GTDB): domain Bacteria; phylum Actinomycetota; class Thermoleophilia; order Solirubrobacterales; family Solirubrobacteraceae; genus Solirubrobacter; species Solirubrobacter deserti. Next base: position 83,988 of record NZ_JAPCID010000018.1, on the reverse strand, counting down.
AACGAGAAGGCGGTATGGGCATGGAGCTCGACGTAAGGCACGAACACATGTTCCCATTCCGTCCGGACGGAAGCGTACATTCGTTCGCATCGATGACTTCCGCCCTCGACACCGGTCTTTCCCTGCATGCGGAAACTGCTCTTGAAGATGGAGATGTCGCTCGACGGCCACGTCGCCGACTCGGAAGGCGGCTCCTCCTGGCCGCTCGACTTCTACGACGACAAGCTCACTGCGGACTGCGTCGCGTTCTTGGCCGCCGCGGGACTGCACATCATGGGCCGGCAGTCGTACGAGGACATGGCGCCGTACTGGCCGACGTCGACCTCGCCGTTCGCGAAGCCCATGAACGACACCCCGAAGGTCGTCTTCTCGCGGTCGCTCGAAGAGGCGAACTGGCCCGAGACGCGGATCCACCGCGGCGACCTCGCGGAGGAGATCGAACGCCTGAAACTCCAGGACGGAGGCCCGATCGTCGTACACGGCGGCGTGCGTTTCGTTCAGTCGCTCACTCGGAGCAGACTGATCGACGAGTACCGCCTGCACGTACATCCGACGGCGCTCGGCTCGGGCCGGTCGCTGTTCGACGCGCCGCTGAAGCTCAACCTCGTCGACATGCGGCGGTTCTCGAGCGGAACGGTGGCGATGACCTACACGCCGGGCTGAACCGCCGGCTCGTCGCGCAGATGGCGGATCGCGGGCACGGCGAGCAGGGCGACGGTCGTCACGAGCACGACGGCGGACGCGACCCAGAGTGCCGGGGAGATTCCGATCAGCGCCGCGATCGGCCCCCAGATGATCATGCCGACCGGCTGAAAGGCGATCGACCCGAACCAGTCGTAGGCGCTGACGCGCGACAGCGCCTCGCCCGGCACATGGCGCATGAGCGTGGACTCCCAGATGGCGTTGCCGAGCACCATCGACACGCCGCCGAGCAGCGCTGCCGCGGCGAGCAGCGCGACGGGGGCGCCGGCGGCGAGGAACGCAAGCGGAAACGCCATCAGGACGAACGAGCCGCCGGCGACGACAAGCGGGCCTCGCGGCCGCACGCGCACCGCGACGAGCGCGCCGATCAACGCCCCGACGCCGATCGCGCCGAGCACGGTGCCCCAGGCCGCCGCGCCGCCGAGATCCTCCTCGGCGACGATGGGTCCGAGCGTCGACCACGCTCCCCACACGAGGTTCCCGATCGCGGCCGCGAGCACGAACGTCCACACCCATGTCAGCGAGCGGAACAGGCTCCACCCTGCTTTGAGATCGGCCACGAACGACGAGGCCGCGCGGGGCACCTGGTCAGGAAGGCGCAGGCCGAGCAGGAAGAGCGCGCTGACGGCGAACGTAAGCGCGTCGATCGCCATCGCCCAGCCGGCGCCGACGGCCGCGATCAGCACGCCCGCGATCGCCGGTCCGACGATCTCACCGGCGCTGAGCGCGGTCGCGCGCACACCGTTGGCCTCCTGCAGACGGTCAGCCGGGACGATGACCGGCAGCAGGCCCGTGGAGGCGGGGTTGAAGAAGCCCGTGGCCGCGCCCGTCAACCCGGACAACACGGCGATCATCCAGACCTCGGCGGTGCCGGCGATGAGCAGCGCAGCGATCGCTCCTTGGCTGAGCAGCCGGGCGAGGTCGGCGCCGACCATGACCGCGCGCCGCGACATGCGGTCGGCCAGGACGCCGCCGATCAAGAGCGTGAGGACCATTGGCAGGGTGCGGACGGCGAGCACGATGCCGATCTCGGAAGCCGATCCACCGAGTTCGATCACGGCGAACGCGAGCGCGATCGCGACCATCCGGTCACCCAGGACGGAGACTGCCTGGGCGCCGAACAGCAGGCGGAATTCGCGCAGCTTGAGAACCCCCACCGCACGCAGCGTACGAGTGAGGTAGAACCGAGGCGTGGATCAGCTCGTGACGCCCCGCCTGCTCCTGCGCCCGTTCGTGCCCGAGGACGTGGAGCTCGTGCATCCGGTCTACTCGGATCCGGAGGTCATGCGCTACGTGGCGACCGGGCCGATGGCGGACATCAGCTACACGCAGCGTCTGATCGACGACTACACCGACCACCAGCTCCAACACGGCTACTCGTTCTGGGCCGTGATCGAAAGCGCGTCCGGAGCGTTGATCGGCGACGCGGGCCTGTACCGGACGCCGAACGGCGAGGTCGAGCTCGGCTACACGCTCGGCAAGGCGTGGTGGGGCCGTGGGTACGCGACGGAGGCGGCGGGCACGTGGTTGCGTGTCGCGTTCGAGGAGCTGCGGGTGGAGGAGGTCGTGGCGCTCGCCGAGCCGGCGAACACGGGCTCGCTGCACGTGCTGGAGAAGCTCGGGATGCGGCGGGCGGGCGAGCGCCTCGCGTTCGGGCGCCCGCACGCGGTGTTCCGCGGTCAGCGGCCGGCGAGCATCGCCTCGATGCCGTCGAGCACGCGCTGAAGGCCGAACTCGAACTGGTCCACGGGCTCCTCGTATGCGCCCTGCTCCCACATCAACGTGATGTGCGGGAAGCGCTCGACCTCGAAGTACTCCTCCCAGAACGCGTTCCGCTCTCCCCACCACTCCTCGTCGGAGACACCGCTCTCCTCCGTCACCTGCACGGCCTCGACGGCGGCGCGCGTCGAGCCGCGGACGTAGTTGTCGATGAGCTCGGTCACCGCCAGCGTCTCGTGCGGCTCGAGCCCGATGTCCTTCGCGGCACCCAGGATCGCGTTGAACACGGCCATGATGTTCGGCCCGAGCGGCGGGCGCTGCCCCATCCGGACCTGCAGCATCCACGGGTGTCGCTGGATGAGTGCGCGGCTTTGATGAGCGTGCCAGGTGAGCCGTGCGCGCCACGGTTCGGTGTCGGCGGGCGGCGTCGCGTCAGCGTGCTCGGCGTGGATGCGGTCGAGCATCAGGTCCAGTAGCTCGGCCTTGGACGGGACGTAGCGGTAGAGCGACATGGCACCGACGCCCAGGCGCTCGGCGACCCGGCGCATGCTCACCTGCTCGATGCCCTCGGCGTCGGCCAGCGCGATGGCGGTCTCGACGACCCGATCGACCGTGAGGGTCGGTTTCGGGCCGCGCGGCGCGCGTTCCTTCGTGCCCCAGAGGAGCTTGAGGCTGATGCGGAAGTCGCTTCCGCCGGTGGATTCAGGCATGCAGACTTGACAAAGTGCGTACGCTGTACTCGCTTATGCGTACAGCGTACTCGGAGGAGTCGGATATGGGGTTGGCGATCGTCGCAGAGGACTTACGCAAGCGCTACGGGGACACTGTGGCACTCGACGGTTTGGATCTCGCCGTGCCGGAGGGAACGGTGTGCGGGCTGCTCGGGCCGAACGGCGCCGGCAAGACGACGGCGGTGCGCGTGCTGGCGACCCTGCTGCGGATGGACTCCGGGCGAGCGACCGTGGCGGGGTGCGATGTCACGAGCGACCCGCGCGCGGTCCGCGCCAAGATCGGCCTCACCAGCCAGCACGATGCGGTCGACGAGGCGCTCAGCGGCCGCCGCAACCTCGAGATGTTCGGGCGCTTGCACCACTTGTCGCCGGCGGCGGCGCGGCGGCGTGCCGACGAGCTGCTCGAGCGGTTCGGGCTGAGCGAGGCGGCCACGCGGCCGGCGAAGAAGTACTCCGGCGGGATGCGGCGGCGGCTCGATCTCGCGGCGAGCTTCATCCGTGCGCCGCGCGTGCTGTTCCTCGACGAGCCGACGACGGGGCAGGACCCGCGCAACCGCAACGAGGTCTGGGACGTGGTGCGGTCGCTAGTCGCGGAGGGCACGACGGTGCTGCTGACCACGCACTACCTGGACGAGGCGGACCAACTCGCGGATTCGATCTCGGTGATCGATCGCGGCCGCGTGATCGCGTCGGGCACGCCGGCGGAGCTGAAGGCCCGGGTCGGCGGCTCTCAGATCGATGTCGTCGTCGCAGCGGAGTCGGACCTGTCCGTGGCGGCCTCGGCGGTCGGCTTCGCCTGCGGGTGCACGCCGTCCGTGGACACGGCCGTCCGCCGGGTCACCGCGCCGGCCGTCGAGCCGGTCGCCGCGCTGGGCGCGGTGCTGCGCGGACTCGAGGACGTCGGCGTGACCGCCGAGGACGTCGCGTTGCGCCGGCCGACGCTCGACGAGGTGTTCCTGCAGCTGACGGGCCGGCCGGCCGAGTCCGAGACGTCGGCCGAGGAGGTGGCGGCGTGATCGCGCGCCTGCAGTGGGGCGTGTACGACACGTGGACAATCACCCGGCGCGACCTCATCACGTGGGTCATCAACCCGGTCCGCGTGGTCGGCGAGCTGGTGTTCCCGATCATGTTCGTGCTGCTGTTCGGCTACGTCTTCGGGAGCGGCATGGTCGTCCCCGGCGGCGGCGACTACCGCGACTTCCTGATGCCCGGCATCTTCGCCATGACCATGGCGTTCGGCATCGGCAACACCATGACCGTCGTCGCCACCGACATCGAACGCGGCGTGATGGACCGCTTCCGCTCGCTGCCGATGGCGCCTTCGGCGATCGTCGCCGGCCGCTGCTCGGCCGACATGGTGAACTCGTTCCTTGGCCTGCTGATCACCATCGCGTGCGGCCTGGTGGTCGGCTGGAGCTGGCACGACGGCCTGCTCAACGCGCTGTTCGCCGTGCTGCTGTTGTTGCTGTTGCGCTTCGCCTGCCTGTGGATCGGGATCTACCTCGGCCTGATCGTCGGCAGCCCGGAAGCCGCGGGCGCGATCTGGGGTCTGCTGTTCCCGTTCACCATGGTCACCAGCGCCTTCGTCGCCCCGGAGCTGATGCCGGACTGGCTCGGCTTCCTGGCCGAGTGGAACCCGCTCTCCTCCACCGTGGGCGCCGCCCGCGAGCTCTTCGGCAACGTCGGCGCGGAGACGGGCAGTTCCTGGATCGCCTCCAACGCGGTGCTGATGGCGGCTGTGTGGCCGCTCGTGATCACCGCGATCTTCCTCCCGCTGTCGGTGCGTCGCTACCAGCGCCTCTCGCGCTAGGCGTTCGGGGTGAGGTCGGAAGCGTGCGCTGAGCGAGCTTTCCGACCGCACGCACCGCCCGCGGACAGGTGCGGTCGGAGAGTGTCCTCCCAGGCAACTTTGCGACCGCACCCCGCCGACGCCACCGGGCGGGAGCGGCGCCCCGGCACGCGCCGCAGGGGTGGCCTATCGCTGCGAGTACCAGAGGCCCTCTTCGAGGTCGCGGAACACGACGAGGTCGCGACCGTCGCCGGTGACGACCTCCCAGTAGCGCCGGCGCAGTGGCGTGTCCGTCCACCAGCGGTCCTCGACGAGCCAGGACTCCCGCACGGCATCCACCTCACGGCGGCCGATCGTCAAAGGGCGACCGGCATTGTCGGCCTGGACCCGGACCGGCTTGGGCTTTGCAAGGCGGCGCGGGCCGCGGCTGGCGATCGGCTCGATACCGACGCTCGCCGCACCGCCGTTCGCGCCACCGCGTCGGGGCGCCGGCGGACGCGAACCGGGCGGGCCGGCCGGTGCGCGACGCAGGCCACGGGACTCGTCCCGCTCGACCGCACCCGGTGGCACGGTGGTGGGCAGCCGACGTGGCCCGCCCTGGGCAGGCGGAGGGCCAGGCTGAGGACGGCTGGGCGGATGGCCGCGTTCGGCGCTCATGGCTCACACGGCACGAGCACCCGGCAATGCCGGGCCACGCGCGAGTCGAGAGCGACAATGGGCTGCGCAGGCGTGGACACCCAAGGCGCAAGCGCCCGGCGACGCGTGGGCACGCGCGAGACGAGAGCGACAATGGTTCGCGCAGGCGTGGACACCCAAGGCCTGAGCGCCCGGCGACGCGGGGGCACGCGCGAGACGAGAGCGACGATGGTCCGCGCAGGCGTGGGCACCCAAGGCCTGAGCGCCCGGCGAGGCTGAGACACGTGCGAGACGAGATCGACGAAAGGCGGCAAGGGCGTGGGGCTCATGGCTCCCACGGCGCGAGCGCGAGGCGACGTTCTGGCACGCGCGAGTCGGGGTCCACAGCGAGGATGCGCAGGGCGGCGTCCGGGCCGGCGGCGGCGCGGGTCTGGCGGACGGCTTCGCGCAGGCGGGCGCGGCGGATGGCGGCCGGCTCGGCCAGCAGGGAGCGCTGATCCCCGGACGGCGGGCCGAAGGCCTCCACGCGCAGGCGCAGTGAGTCGGCGGGTGCGGGGAGTTCGGTGAGGCGGCCGACGAGCGCGAGGCGCATCCGGCGGGGATCGGCGAGGGACTCGCGGAAGGTGAGCTGGGTGCGCCAGGTGCCGCCGCCGACGAGCGCGGCGGAGAGCACGACGGCGCGGACCGTCCGGCCGCGGCGCTCGGGCCGGGCGAGCACGCGGTCGATGAGCATGCCGAGGGCACGTTCGAGCTGAGGGCCGAGCGCCGACTCCGGCAGCTCGAGCACCTCTTGCAGGCGCTCGGCAGGGACGCGGGGCCGCAAGGGAGTGTCGCGGCCGAGGGCGAGGTCGCGCGCGAGCAGGCCGGGCTCGCCGAAGCGGTCGGCCAGCGCGGCGCGGGGCAGCTTGGCCAGCTCGCCGAGGGTCGCGATCCCGAAGCGCTCCAGCGCTTCGGGCAGAGCCGCGACCTCGGGCCGGGAGGTCAACAGCGAGACCGGCAACGGCGCGAGGTAGGCGGCCAGGCTCGCCGGCTTCTCCGGCGCGACCTCGGGCCGGCGGGCCCGCGCACGGTGCGCGGCGGACAGCGCGGCGAAGCGAGACGGCGCGACGCCGATGCGCGCGCCAGCGCCGGCCGACAGGCCACTTGAGGCGGAACCCGCGTGCGGCGCGGACGCACCGGGCGGGTCCGACGCGACGGCGAATCGAGGTTCGCGGAGGCATTTGGCCAGTGCCCGGCGGGTGACCGTGATCACGCCTTCGACGCTTCCGCCGTGGAGGCGGCGAAGCCCACGTTCGTCGAACCAGGCCATGCCGGGGCGGTCGGTCTCGACCGCGGCGCCGATGCCTTCGAGGGCGTCGACGATGGTCTCCCAGGCGTCGGCGACACCGGCAGGGTCGGGCGTGACGAGCTGGAGCGTCGGACAGCGTGCCAGGGCCTCGCCGAGGCGCAGGCCGGCGCGGACGCCGTGGGCTTCGGCGGCGGCGGACGTCTCACCCACCAGTTGCTCGCGGCCGATCTCGGGCGCGGGGGCGAGCGGCGCGGCGGCGAGCGCCTCGCGGCCGCCGGCGGCGACCGCGAGCTCGAAACGGGGGAAGAGGGCACATACGATCATCGAGCAGAACGTATGTTCGCATGCGGGGCGGCGGGAAACGCCGCACCTGTCACCGAGGCGACGACAATCCGCCGTCGCCGATTACCAGTCGCGCGACGGTTCCAGCACGCTCGGTCGGCACCCGCGGGGGACGAGGATCGGGTTGCAGCGCCAGGTACCGCCGCCCGGGACCTCCGCCACGAAGTCGCTGTCATAGCGGGCGGACATGCCGACGTCCTGGAAGTCGGTCGAGATGAGCTGGGCGCCGCTGCGGAGGGCGGCGTCGAGCTGGGTGGTGTCGCCGGACAGGATGGTCGTGAGCGGCACGTCCGAGCGGGTGCGGACGAGGTAGCCGCGGCGGACGAGGTCCTGGATCTCCGCCAGACCGGCGTTGCGGGGCTCGTTGCGCTTGATGAAGGCCATGTCGCTGAAGCCGGGGCGCGAGTTGGTGAAGATCGCGCGGCCCTCGAGGTTGGGGCGGTTGGCGGTGTAGGCGTCGCGGATCGGGCCCGGGTCGTTGTCCATCAGGAACAGGACCTTGCCGCGGGCCTCGTCCAGCGACGGCCAGCCGCGACGGAGCACGGACTGCTCGAGCGTCATGCCGCGGCGGCGGATGTCGTCGGCGGTGATCATGTCGCGGTCGCTGAAGACGGAGCGGATCTCGCTCTCGACGGTCTCCAGCGCCGTGATGTCCCACGGCGGGGCCTTCACGCCGCCGCCGGCGACGACGCGGGCGTCGCTCTGCTTGAACTCGAGCATGATCAGCAGCGGAAGGTGGCGCGGATTCGCGTCCGACCAGGCGCGGATCTGCTGCAGGCAGCTGACGAAGCGGATGCAGCCGGCGGACGTGTTGTAGTCGAGGTCGGCGATGTGGATGAGCTTCGTGCCCGGCTTGGTCCACTCGGCGTTGGGCAGCGGGCCCTGGCCGAGCGCCTTGCGCACGAACGGGTGCGCGTACAGGCCGCCCTGCGGGTCGGGCCAGAGGTCGAGCTCGAGGCCGCGCACGTCCTGGCGCGCGAGCTGGTTGGTGATCGACGGGTGCGAGTAGGCGAGGTACTTGGCGTAGTCGCCGGGCGTCTGGATCAGCTCGTCGTACTTGGCCTGCTCGGCGGGCGTGATCTCGCGCTTGTAGCTGTTGTGGGTGCCGATGACCTGGACCTCGTTCAGCGCGAGCCCGCCGCCGTGGCGCGTGGCCTGCGCGACGGACGGCACGGCGGCGGCGACGCACGCGAGCGCGGCCGCGGCGGCGATGAACGGACGGCGGCGATGCCGCATCATGGCGAACCTCCCGAGTTCGATTGGCGCCCGGGAGTCAAGCGCCGGGGCGGCGGCGGTATGTGAAATAGATGGGGCTCCGGTTTCCCGGAGCCCCACCCGTAGCGGTTCTGTAAGCCGGATTCTGTCGAGAGCAGCCATCCATCTGTGCGACCGACCTGGACCTCGGCGGGCAGCCTGCAATCGGCCCTGCTTGGTCTTGCATCAGGTGGGGTTTACCTGGCCGCCGCGTCACCGCGACGCCGGTGCGCTCTTACCGCACCTTTTCAACCTTGCCGGGCCACTCTCGCGAGCGGCCGTAGGCGGTGTGTTTTCTGTGGCACTTTCCCGCGGGTTTCCCCGGGTCGGCGTTACCGACCACCTTGCCCTGTGATGTCCGGACTTTCCTCGAAGGCGCAAGGCCCCCGCGGCTGCTCGAACCGCCCGGTCAAAGTAGCTGGTTGTGAAGCTATGGTGATCTTGGGTCCTGGATCCATCCGGGGTGCCGAAGATCATGGACGTGACCATGTACGACGTCGTCTACATCGACGCGCAGGGGACGGAGACCCCGGTGGCGCAGCAGCTGGATGACCGGAAGGACGCCGCCGATGTCGCGCGCAAGGCAGCCGCCGAGCGTGGGGCCGGACGGATGATGCTCCCGGGCTCGAGCCGCCTGCCGAACTGTGTCTGCGTCATCCCGGTGCCGCCGGCCAAAGCCGCGTAACGCGCGCCCGCGGCCCGCGAGCCGCTAGGTTGCTCCGGCATGCGAGTCGGTGTGATCGGTGGTGGCCAGATGGGCGCGGGGATCGCGGAGGTCTGCGCGCGTTCGGGCGTTGACGTGACTGTGGTCGAGGCGGACGAGGCGGGCGTCGAGCGTGCCCGTGCGGCGATCGAGCGCTCCTTGGACCGGGCCGTGCGCTCGGGCAAGGCGAGCGAGGAGGACAAGGCCGCGGCGCTCGACCACCTGGTGGTGACCTCGGTGTTCGAGGACCTCGAGGGCGCGGACGCGGCGATCGAGGCCGTCGTCGAGAACGAGGCGCTCAAGCGCGACGTGTTCCGGCGGCTCGACGAGCTGCTGCCCGACGCGCAGTTCCTCGCCTCCAACACGTCCTCGGTGCCGATCATGAAGCTCGGCGCGGAGACCAAGCGCCCCGGCCGGGTGTTGGGCATGCACTTCTTCAACCCGGTGCCCGTGCTGCCGCTGGTGGAGCTCGTGACGTCGATCATGACCGAGCCCGAGACGGTCGAGAGCGTGCGCGCGTTCGCCGAGGGCACGTTGGGCAAGCAGTGCATCGACTCCCAGGACCGGGCGGGCTTCGTCGTGAACGCGCTGCTGATCCCGTACCTGCTGAGCGCGATCCGCATGTATGAGTCGGGGTTCGCGTCCAAGGAGGACATCGACCAGGGCATGGTGCTGGGCTGCGCGCACCCGATGGGTCCGCTGCGGCTCTCCGATCTGATCGGCTTGGACACGTTGCTGGCGGTCGCCGAGTCGCTGCACGACGAGTTCCGCGATCCGGCTTCGGTCTCGCCGGCGCTGCTGAACCGGATGGTCGAGGCGGGCCTGCTCGGTCGCAAGACCGGGCGCGGCTTCTACGACTACTCGAAGTAGCGCTCAGCCCAGGGTCGACGAGTGGCGGGCGACGACCTGCCACCCGTTCGTCCCGCGGGACCAGACGTCCGTCAGGCGGAACACGTTCGAGAGGTTGTTCTGCTCCCAGCTCGCGACCTGACTGAAGCGCGAGTGGATGACGGCGGTGTCGCCGAACACGTCGATCTCCATGCGCTCGAACGCGAACGAGGTGATCATGTAGCCGTCGCGGGCGGCGTCCATCCACTGCTCGCGTGACATCGGCTCGTCATTGAGGTGAACCGCGGTGAAGCGGAAGCCGTCCGCGACCAGTGCCTCAAGGCGATCCATGTCCCGCGACTGCATCGCGGACATCCACTCCTCCTCGAGTCCAGCGAGTTCCTGGCGGTCGGCTGCACTCATGCGACGAGGCTAGTCGATCGTCGTCCCGCAAGAGGTGCAGCTGCCGCCGTTGACGCCGGGCGGTGCCGGCAGCACCTCGCCATCGCAGACCGGGCACGCCGCGGGCAGCGCCATGACCAGACCCTCCCATACGCGCGACACCACGTCGTCGAGCGTCGGTCCGGCCAAGGGCGCGCCCGCGGCCCTCTGCGTGCGCGGTGCGCCGGGAACGTCCGGAGCGAGCATCGAGCGTTCCGCCTCGTCGACGTCCGGCGCGATCTCCGTGAGCCACTCGTCCTCGGGCGCCACCGTCGGAGCGGGCTCGAGGAGACCCGTGGGAGGCGCGAGCGTCTCGGCCGGCGACGGCGCGGCAGCGGGCACCAACGCACGCTCGCCGAGAGCTTCAGTGGCGGGCGACGGGGTCAGCGCCGACGCGTCCGCCCCCGGCTCGGCGGACGCCGGGACCTCACGGCGGCGCGGGAACTCGACGACGCGGCCGCCCTCGGGCTCTTCGCCGCTCGGCCGTGCCGACGGCTGCGCGAGCACGTCGAACAGGGACGCCTGGCGCTCTTCATCCGCGAAGTCGCGGTGATCGGCCATCAGCGCACTCATTATGCGACCCTCCGCATCACCCCGACCACCCGGCCGAGGACGTTGACCTCACGCGACCGGATGGGCTCCAGCGCGTCGTTCTCCGGTTGCAGGCGAATGTGGTCGTCCTCGCGGAAGAAGCGCTTGACGGTCGCTTCCTCGCCCACGAGCGCGACGACGATCTCGCCGTCCGCGGCGGTATCCTGCTTGCGGACGACCACTACGTCGTCCGGGAGGATGCCCGCCTTGATCATCGAGTCCCCGCGCACGCGCAGGAGGTACTCGCCGTCCTCTCCGCCCGCGATCTCCGGGATGTGGACGTACTCCTCGATGTTCTCCTCGGCCAGCAGCGGCTGACCGGCGGCCACGTGCCCGACGAGCGGCAGCCCGCTCGGGGACACGGCCGATTTGACGGCGTCCATGGCGGACGCGGCGGTCGACGCCGCCTTGTCCAGCAGCTCGATCGCGCGCGGCTTCGACGGGTCCCGCCGCAGCAGGCCGACCTTCTCGAGGTTCGCGAGGTGCGCGTGCACCGTCGAGGACGACGCCAGGCCCACGGCCTTGCCGATGTCCCGCACTGTGGGCGGATAGCCGTGGCTCGCTGAATAGCGCTTGATGAAGTCGAAGATCTCCTGCTGGCGCTTCGTCAGGTCCTTACCGATGTCCATACGCTGTGCGTCTCCTCGAGTTCCCGAACGTGTGTTCGCACAAGGTACCCGGCTCGGCGGACGGACTCAACCTTGCCCCGTCGCTGGCTATACTTCGCCGCCGCTCTCGCGCCGATGGCGGAATTGGTAGACGCGCCAGGTTGAGGGCCTGGTCCGGGATAACCGGGTGGAGGTTCGAGTCCTCTTCGGCGCATGTGTGAAAGGCCCGCTCCGGCGGGCCTTTCGACGTTCTGGAGCCGTTCGTCCCGGTGGGGGAGAACATTTCGCGGCAACGCCTATGGCAACCGGAGAACACCTTTCGTTCTCCACGTTCCCCTTCGAGCAGGAGGCGCCATGAGCGTGCACTACGACCGGACCCGCGAGCGTTGGGTCGTTCGCTGGCGTGAGGCAGGACGGCAACGGGCGCGGCGGTTCGTATCCGAGGATGCGGCGAGGGCGCTCGATGCGAGGGTGTCGCCAGCGCGCACCGCACCCGCCGCGGAGGCACCGATTGCCGACGGCGCTGGCGTCTACGGGTACGAGACCGCGGACGGCCCACGATGGCGGTTCGTCTTCCGGCTCTCCGATGGCCGCATGACGTCGCGACGCGGATTCACCAGCCGATCCGCAGCGCTGGCCGCCCGGGCGAAGGCGGTCGAGGACGTCCGCCGCGGCGACGTGCGCGCGACGCGGGACACGTTCGGCGAGTTCTGGGCGAAGGTGCTCGAGGCCAAGCGTCCGTATGTCACGGCCGGCACGCTGCAGGACTACACGACGCACGGGCGCAAGCGGCTGTTGCCGTGGTTCGGGGCGCTGAAGCTCGCCGCCGTCGACGAGGACCGCATCCGCGACTGGCTCGCGCAGATGGCCGAGCTCGTGGCTGACGGCGAGCTGAGCGCCAAGACGGTCAACAACGCGCGGACGTGTCTGTCGATGACGATGGGCGAGGCGGTGCGCCGCCGGTACATCCCGCAGAACCCGTGCCGGTGGGTGCCGGAGCTGCCGGTCGAGCGGACGGAGATCGACTACCTGCGGATGGGCGAGATCGATCGCTACCTCGACGCGTGCGCAGACTTCTACCGCCCGCTGGCCGAGTTCCTGGTCGGGACGGGCGCGCGGATCTCGGAGGCGCTCGGCGTGCGTTGGCAAGACGTCGACCTGGAGGCCGGCGTCGTCCGCATCTCGCGCCAGCGCGCGCGAGACGGCGACGGCACCGCGCCGACGAAAGGCAAGCGATTCCGTTCGGTGCAGGTCGGGCCGCAACTGGCCGCGACGTTGCGCGGCGTCCGTGAGGAGCGCACGACCTCGGGTTTGGATGACGGCGACTGGATCTTCCTATGCCCTCCCCCACGCCGCGGCCGCTACTCAGTCCGCACGGAGCCGGTGCCACCGAGCCGCAAGACCGCGCACGACTGGCATGAGTGGGCACTGCAGGACGCCGGCCTGCGGGACATGCCGCTGCACTCGCTGCGGCACACCGCGGCGACGGCGTGGCTCGCGACCGGCCACCCGCTGATCTTCGTGCAGCGCCAGCTCGGGCACCGGTCGATCACGACGACCGAGGAGCACTACGGCCACCTGGAGACCTCGTTCATGCGCGAGGCGGCGGCGCGCACTGAGGCGCTGATCGCCGCGGGCGGCGATCGCCGTGCGGCGTAATGATTGCGTTTCGGTAATGCAATCATTACGCTGATGCCCTACGACGCGGACGACTTGCTCGACGCGCTGCGGGAGGACTCGCCGTGACCGAACGACCCAAGCTGACGAGCGCCGACGACGTCCGGCGTCGGCGCCCGCCTCGTCGCGAGCGCGTCGAGACGATCAAGCGCGTGGTCGAGTTGGAGATCGCGCTGCACGAGTTGCGCGAGCGGCGAGGCGTGACGCAGGAGCACGTTGCTGAGCACCTCGGCACGAGCCGGCCGAACGTGTCGCGGATCGAGCGCGAGGACGACGTGCGCGTGTCGACGCTGCAGCGTTACGTCGCGGCGCTCGGCGGCGAGCTCGAGGTGATCGCTCGATTCCCCGACGGCGGACGCGAGACTTTGCTCGGCTCGACTACGGAGCGCCCTGGCCGTCGATGATCGTGTCGATCGACAGCTGAGCCGGCACCAGCGACACGGGCCGCGCCGCTCGACGCGTCGCGGCCGTCGTCGTTTCGCCCGGTACCCAAGCGCTGCGTGCGCGGTCGAGCCACGCGTCGACGTCGTGGGCGAGGAAGCGCAGCGGCCCGTCAGGACCACCGAGCCGCACGCTCGGAATGCGTCCTTCCTTCGCCGCCTCGTAGACCCAGGAGCGCGAGACGCGCAGGCGCGCAGCGACCTCGGTCGGCTTGAGCAGATCAGTGTCCAGATTGGCCGTCATGTCCATCAAGCCGTGTCGGGCCGCCTCCGGGCAATCTTTCTGCGCCGAGGGACGGCTCTCATCTTCCGGCTACCGGCTTCGGGCGAGAGCTTCCAGCTCGTCGAGGTGCGCGCGAATCGCCGCGAGGGCGGACACGGCGTCCGTGCTCGTAGACGGCTCCCGCGCACGTTCTACCTCAGCCGCGACCATCTGACCGAGCCGAATGCTTGCGGGCGTGGACCCGCACAGCTTCTTGAACGCCTCCCAGGTCACGTCGTCGACCGCAACTCGCGCTACACGAGCACCAACGGGACGCTTCTTCCGTGAACGTCCCGCGCGACGTATGACGGGTGGCTCGATGGTCGCCGGCGGCTCGATGGTGGCCGCTACATCGGCCAGCAGCGCGGGAGGTTCATCTGACTCTAGAGGCGGCGCACTCGCGGCTCGTTCGCGCTTCAGTCGGCTCTTGCGACCCACGTCTGAACTGTAGCGCCGCTGTATACAGCACTTGAGTGCAACTGCGTGCCCGATCTAAATCCGGTGTTGCCGGTCTGCGTCTGCCCCGCACCCAAGCCAGGTCGCATGCCCACATCGACTGAGCCGCCATGTGAGAGCACCGCAAGTATGTGAAGCTCGCCGAGCTTCTGAGTGCCGACGCGTTTTGAGGCCTGGCACATCGTGTGGTCCGGCCAAGGCATTTGCCTGCCGTGCGCAGTGCCCACCGTAGCCCTAGCTAAGGGCACGGCTCATCGCGTTGGTTCGACGACACTGAAAGAACAGTCTTCACTGAACCGCTCGACCGCTGCGTTCAGATGATTGAATCTGCACCCAACGACTCTATGGATACTCACGGATGGCTCTACAACGTACTGCTGCTTGCCGCGATAGCGAGCAACCTAGCCGCAATCGGCTGGCTCTTTCGCATGCTTGCCGTACATCCGGCGCCTGTTGCAGGACGGCTGTCCTTACGACGTCAAGCACTCAAACTGCTGTCTGCCTCAAACCGGCGGAAGCGATGGACCGACGCGATTCAGCGCCGGCGCCAAAGGCTTGGCTGGACTCGTTTTGTCATCTACGCTGCCGCCCTTTTCGTTGTCGTCCTGATCCCGGTCGATGTTCGATGGGGACCCCTGGACGATGTCGAGGACTCCGAGGAGTTCCTTCGGACGCTTTGGCAGGTTGTGGGTGCTGCACTCGGCGTGTCCGTCGCCATGGTGGCTTTTGCCTTCGAGGCATTCCGCGGCTCAGGCCAACAGGCGTACGGTGGATCTCTACGGGAGTTCGCTGGCGCGTCACGACTGCTTCTCGTGATCGAAATCGGGCTCGTGTCGTTGCTTCTGGACGGGGTGGTGCTATTCGGCTGGGGGCACAATGCGCCGCGCGGGCTTCCAGCGGCGTGGGCGATTATCGTCTCGGGGATCACTCTTGTTGGAGTGGGGTACGTGATGCACCGCGTTGTGCGGCTTCTCGACGACTCCGCGTTGCGGCGTATGCGAGAGGAGCGAGTGCGACGGTTGGTGGACCAGGCGATGACCCAGCAACTTGTCGGACAGGCAGCTACGTTGTGGCTGGGTAGCTCTTCCCTGCCGATCCGCACGTCATTCGGGAACCCTGGTGGCGCGACGCCGATTGTCGCGTCGCGCGCGGGTGAGGTGGTTGATGTCCGCCTCGGTCCCCTGAGCCGTTTCGCGGTGCGGCATCCTAACTCACAGCTTTGGCTGCCCGTAAATCTCGGCGACTCGGTAGCAGAGTCAGGGACTGGCCTGTACCTCACTGGACAAGTGTCGCCGCGCAAGAGACGGCGTCTGGCCGCGGCTGTGCGAGTCCGCAGGGCAGACGACGAATCGGGGAATCGGGCGCTCACGGAAGCGCTCGAGCGCCTTCACCAGCAGGCTATGGGCGCGGCTCGGGGCGGACGCGAAAACGAGTGGAGGGCCATCGGCCAGCTGTACGAACTTGTGCTCCTTGCGCTTCCTAAGGCCGCGGCGGCCTGGGGTATTCCGTTCGCGGGCGCGGTAATGGCCCCCGGATTCTTCGGCGTCGGGCCGGTACAACGGATCGCTGATTTCCTCTATGACGAACTCGTCGCTGCGGTGAACGCGAATAGTCGGGAACTCATCGGCCCAATCACGTACCTTCCACAGCACGTCGCAATCGAGGCCACGCGGCTCGGTGCACCGGCGCTAGCGGCGCCTCTTTTCCAGCTTTATCCAGCAATGTACGCCCTCGCGAGAAGGGGTCGGGCGTGAACCACTCCGAGGAGTTGCTCCTCCATCAAAGTGTCGATCACCTCTTCGCGGCACGTTGGGCCGTCGAGAGCGCTTTCTCGGGTTCCTCCGACGCACTGACAGAGGATGAGGGTCGCGACCTCGGGTTCTCGTTCTTCAACGCCGTGAACGGGCTCCTGAAGAGCGCCATCGACCTTGCTGATGAGGCCACGTTCGCGACGGTGGAACGCAAGTGGGAAGCAATGTTCGATGAGGTGTGGCTGCCGGCTTTCCCTCACGCGGACCTTGCCCATGCGTTCAACGAACGGCGCGGCGGCGAAGTCCAGTCAGAGCTGCTCGCTCTCCTAAGACGTAGAGAGATCCTGCGCTTCGGTCTCGCAATGTGGGTCGTGCATCTCCTCGAGCGTCCCCAGCCTGTTGAACGAAGCGCTTTCTTGCACACGGCTTTCGGAGTGCTTGCATCGCAGTTCCCGAACGTCGAGTGGGTCCTCGACGCCTATGACGCGTCGACAGCTGCGGAAGAGAGCGACAAGCCCCCTTGGACAATGTGGTTTCTCGCGGAGCTTCCCGACGAGGCAGCCCACTTCATCCCGACATCGGAGAAACTCCTGCTCACGGCGCTGTTGCTGTGCACACGGCTCGTCGCGCCAGGGGAGCCTTCGGAGCTCCGCCCGCGCGACTGGTTTGAGTGGCGACACGAGGAGATCCAAGCGCTTCTCGGGAGACTGGTGCAGGAGCGGGATCGATGGCAACCCGTGCTCGGGGTCGCGGATGCATTCGATACGACTTCAACAGCAACGCCGCCCGATCCTGAACGCGGGTGGTCGCAGCGTCTCGATCGTCTAGCGACATTGCTCGCCAGCGGCCGGGAGGCTCAACAGGACGTAGAACGGGAGCGAGTCCGCAACGCCTCCATCGATGAGACGCGCCTTGACGAAGTTCGGCAACCTGCTCTCCGAAGCGCGGCCGAGTATCGCGTCCTCCGCGACACCCTGGCCTTGCAAGGCAACGTGAACGAGCTTCGCGAGCCGCCGCCTGACAACGCCGGGCTGGTCGCATACAACTGGGCACCGAAGAGCTTCTTCGTCTCGGAGTCTGGCGTACTCGGGCTCGACATGATGGGCCGCGACTTGGCGCGCTCGGCCCGCACGGCCGAAGCTCAGCAGTTGTTCGCGGCTCTGCCGGACGTAGCTAGCTCTCTGGAGCAGGGGGACCTTCGCAGCGCGCTCAGTAAGACCATCGAGGGAATGCGCACGGACGGATTTCACCCGTCGTTGATCGTGTTGCCGATCAACTGGCAGGTTGAACGTGAGCTAGGCCTTACCGCATTCGGCGCTACGCCTGTTCAGCATCAAACCGTGCCACCGAGCCACCAACGCGACTTCTGCGGGATATTCGAGGACGTCGCGGCGATCGACTTCGCTGGGGCGCCGGATGACCGAGTCTGGGTGCTTGACTTGCGTGAAGCCATCCGATTCGACGAGTGGCCGTCTGACAGCGACTCTGGTGTTCGGCTGGAGTTCCGAAGCTTCGACGAGGCGTCCGCGGCGGGGTTCCTTTCCGAGCACCCCGAGATCCGAAAGGGACGCACCTCCGAGGAAGCCGTGAGATTTCTACTGGAGCGTGTACTCATCACCATGCGCTTGTGCTGGCGGATCACGGGAGGAAATCCGCGAGCCGCCCGTGCGCTAGAAATCCCCGAGGAACTCCGGCGCGGAGACTAAGAGGAGACCGGCTTCGCTTTCCGCCGCCGTGAAGTCCGACGACGCAAGGCGCCGACTGCTCGCCGACACAGATTGCCGCTCTGAGGCTCCGGAGTCAGCGCCTGAACTGACCGCGACTCGACTGGCGGAGAACGCTCCCGGAGAACACCTGAACCCGCCCCTGGTCTCTTATGGCGGCACGCCCCGTGGCAACATCCGTGTTGTCCATGGCGTCCAATCTGTTCTCCCCCGCGAACACGAACGGCTCCACCGCGCAGATCGCCGCAATCCGGTCAGTGCTCAACCGTCTTGAGGGCCTGGTCCGGGATAACCGGGTGGAGGTTCGAGTCCTCTTCGGCGCACTAAGAAAAGCCCGCTAAGGCGGGCTTTTCTCGTTTCAGAAGCGGCGTCGGGTCGCACGCAACGCGCGTTTACATGCGGATGGCGCCGGCCTTGCCGCTCTCGACGCCGAAGGTCGCCAGCGTCGTGGCGGTGCCGTACACGCGTTTCTCGACCTCGGTGACGATCCGGAACCGTGAGGTCCAGGACTGCGGGGTCATCGAGCACTCGACGTAGCCGCGCTGGTTGTTGCGGAACAGCAGGTGCGGGTTGTTGGCGTCGTTGTTCCAGCGGACGAACGGGTTCGGCGTGTTGCCGGCGGTCGAGAGCGAGGTGCCCATGAACTCGGTCGCCACGGGCGCGCCGTCGAGGCGGTTGAAGTCCGGCGGCACGTTGCGGACCCAGTTGTTGTGCGAGTCGCCCGTGATGACGATCGGGTTGGGCGTGCGGCGCTCGGCGAGTGTCGCGAGGATCTTCTGCCGGTCGGCGACATAGCCGTCCCAGTTGTCGGGGCTGTTGAACTCGACCGAGTTGAGCGCCGTGTCGCGGTCGAACGGCGAGAAGGCCTTGTTGTTGGCCAGGATGTTCCAGCCGGCCTTGGTGGTCGACAGCTCGTTCAGCAGCCAGCTCATCTGCTCGGCGCCGAGCATCGTCCGGTTCGGGTCCAGCTCGCTCGGCGTGTAGCCGTTCGCGCCGCGCGGGCTGGTCGGATCGGCGTTCGGGGAGCGGTACTGGCGCCCGTCGATCGCATAGAAGCTCGCCAGGCGGCCCCACTGGATCGTCCGGAACATCATCATCCCGGTGCCGGCGGAGGGCACCGCGGTCTTGCGGAGCGGCATGTGCTCGTAGTAGGCCTTGTAGGCGGCGGCGCGGACGGCCGGGAACTGCTCCGGCGGCACCTCCCCCGTCCCGGAGACGAGGCCCGCGTAGTTGTTGTCGACCTCGTGGTCGTCCCAGGTCATGAAGAACGGCAGCGCCGCGTGCACCTTCTGCAGGTCCGGATCGGTCTTGTACTGCGCGTGCCGGATCCGGAAGTCCGACAGTGACGCGAGCCTGACGGCGGGCAGGTGCGGGCGGAACGGGGCGGTGCCGCCGGGCCCCTCGTAGATGTAGTCGCCGAGGTGGACGACGAACTGCGGGTCGCGCCGGACGATGTCGTCGTAGACGTTGAAGTAGCCGTTGGCCCAGTTGTGGCAGGACACGAACGCGAAGGTCAGCTCGCGGTTGGCGTGCAGCGGCGGCGGCGCGGTCCGCGTACGCCCGACGGGGCTCACGTTCGTACCCCACTTGAAGCGGTAGAAGTACTCGCGCGCGGGCAGCAGGCCGGCGACCTCGACGTGGACGCTGTGCGCCCATTCGGGGACGGCGTACTCCACGCCCT
Source organism: Solirubrobacter deserti (assembly GCF_027587175.1). Classification (GTDB taxonomy): domain Bacteria; phylum Actinomycetota; class Thermoleophilia; order Solirubrobacterales; family Solirubrobacteraceae; genus Solirubrobacter; species Solirubrobacter deserti. Next base: position 64,365 of record NZ_JAPCID010000018.1, on the reverse strand, counting down.
TGCGGACCGGGAACTTGAACTGCTCGTCGAGCGCGACCTCGTACTGGACCGCGCAGCGCTCCGGGCGCATGCCGCCGAGGGCCAGCTCCGGCTGCGGGGCGAGCCGCGTCCACAGCACGACCCCGTCCGGCGTCGGGTCGCCCGAGGCGACGCCGAGCGAGAACGGATTCCCGTCCACGCTCGACGACGACGTCGCGCGCGCGATCGTCGGAGCGAGCACGACGCCGGCCGCGAGCGTCCCGCCTGTACGAAGCAATGTCCGCCGGCTGATGCGCCGGTCCCAATCCCCACTGATGCTCATGTCTCCGGGCACCCCACAGTGCGTCGAACTGCCATGTGTTTGAAGTTCGTGACCCGTCCCCTGGATGACGGGTCACGTGGCTATGCGCGCGCGGCGCCGCCGCGGCCGCTCTCGACCACGAACGAGGTGAGCGTCGAGCCCTGGCCATGGACGCGGGTCTCGACCGAGGGGACGATCCGGAAGTTCGTCGCCCACAGCTGCGGCGTCAGCACGCACTCCACGTAGCCGCGGTTGTTGTTGCGCAGGAGCTGGTGCGGATTGTGGGAATCGTCCTGCCACTGGATCACCGGCTCCTCCTTGTCTCCGCCCGTGCTGACGGAGGTGCCCAGGAACTCGGTGGCGACCGGGGCACCGTCCAGGCTGTTGAAGTTCGGCGGGACGTTGCGCACGTAGTTGCTGTGCGTGTCGCCGGTGATCACCACGGCGTTCAGTCCCCGGCGAGCGGCGATCGCGTCCAGGATCCGCTGGCGGTCGGCGACATAGCCGTCCCAGGTCGTCGGGTTGTTGAACGCGACCCGGTCGATCGCGGTGTTGCGGTCCACGGGCGCGAACGCCTTGTTGTTGGCGAGCACGTTCCACCCGGCTTGCGAGCTCGACAGCTCCTCCAGCAGCCACGCCATCTGCGCGCCGCCGAGCATCGTCCGCGACGGGTCGATCTCGGCGTCGGTGTAGCCGTGGCGCCGCCGCGTCCCACCGGACACATCGCCCGAGCGGTACTGGCGCCCGTCGATCATGTTAACCGTCGCGAGCCGCCCCCAGTGGAAGCGCCGGTACAGGTCCATGTCCGGCCCGGACGGCATCGAGGAGCCCCGCAGCGGCATGTGCTCGTAGTAGGCCTTGTACGCCGCGGCCCGGCGAGCGCGGAACACGTCGACGGACTGGCCCGACTCGTTCTCGAGGTTCGCGTAGGCGTTGTCGACCTCGTGGTCGTCCCAGGTCACGAGGAACGGCAGTGCGGCGTGCGCCGCCTGCAGGTCCGGGTCCGTCTTGGTCTGCGCGTGCCGGATGCGATAGTCCGACAGCGTCATCAGCTCCACGGCCGGCAGCGGCTGCTGGAAAGGCGCCACGCCGCCGTAGTTCTCATAGATGTAGTCGCCGAGGTGCACGACGAACTCCGGGTCGCGCGCGACGATGTCCTCGTAGGCGTTGAAGTAGCCGTTCGCCCAGTTCTGGCACGAGACGAACGCGAACTTCAGCTCGCGGTTGGCGAAAAAGGGCGGCGGCGCGGTGCGCGTGCGCCCGACCGGGCTCACGTGCGCGCCCCACTTGAAGCGGTAGAAGTACTCGCGCGCCGGCAGCAATCCGCGCACGTCGACATGGACGCTGTGCGCCCACTCGGCCACCGCGTACTCGGTCCCGCGCCTGACCGGGAACTTGAACTGCTCGTCGAGCGCGACCTCGTACTGCACCGCGCAGCGCTGCGTGCCCATCCCGCCGTCGACCGTCAGCGGCGCCGGGGCCAGCCGTGTCCAGAGCACCACCCCGTCCGGCGTGGGATCACCCGAAGCGATCCCGAGCGAGAACGGATCTCCGCCCGCGCTCCACGACGTCGCGCGCGCGAGCGCGGGCGCCAGCACCACGCCCGCCGCGAGCGTCCCCCCGGTCCGCAGCAGCGTGCGCCGGCTGATCCGTCGGTCCCAATCCCCGGTGATGCTCATCGCTACGGCTGCGTCGTCGACAGCGTGAAGGTCACGGTCTTGGAGTAGCGCCCGGTGCGCAGTGCGTCGGTGGCCTTCACGAACTGCTTGAAGCCGACCGTGACCTGCTCGTTGGAGACCGGGCCGTCCCAGATGGACTTCGAGAGCGCGACCTCCAGCGGCTCCGGCAGCTTGAAGGCGCCGTTGACGAGGTGACCGGGCTCGCCGACCGACAGCGTGGCGTCGCCCGCCGTGGACGTGACGGTCGCCGCGGCGGTCGTCTCGTACAGGCGCTCGACGCCCGGCACGAACGGGCCGAGCGGATCCGGGGTGCCGACCGCCAGCGACAGCGTGGCCGGGACGGTGCCGCCGACAGGCGTCTCGGCCGAGGTCTGGTAGGCCGGCAGGCGCTCGTCCAGCTCTTGAAACGCGTTGTCCATGTGGCCGATGAAGACGCGGCCTTCGGGGCTCACCGCGAGCCGCAACCAGGCGTCCAGGTCACGGCGCAGCGAGTAGGCGCCGAGCGAGAGCGTCTGCAGCAGCTCGGGCTTGACCGTCGAGCCGATCGTGACGGTCTCGGGGTCGCGCAGGACGTAGACCTCGATCGCTTGCTGCTCCGGGACGCGGACGGCGAACAGCAGGTCGCCGCCGGGGGTCGCCTCGGTGTCCTGCACGTACGGGTTGCGCTCCGGGATCTCGAGCGTGAACGCCCCGAGCGACGTGCCCGTCGAGAGCTCGTAGACGTCGACGGAGCCGAACGCGGGGTTGTAGGTGCGATCGCCGATGCGCGTACCGCCGAACGTGCCGGCGTCCGCGCGCTCGAGGACCGTCTCGCCCGCCCGATTCACGCGGGTGAGCGGGCCTTCGGTGCTGCGCAGCCAGTAGCCGCCGGCGCCGTCCGGGACGGCGTCGCCCGCGTGCGAGCCGACCGTCCGGGCGTTGGGCCCGCGCGGGTCGTCCGGATCGACGGACAGCACGCCGTTGTCGGTCGGGAACAGGATCCGGCCGTCGTCGTAGGTCATCGACTTCGGGTTGCCGCCAAAGCCGTAGGTGAGCTCGAACTCGAAGCTGCGGTCCTCGGGTACGACGGGGATGACCGCGTGCGCGCCGGGCGCCGCGACCTTGAACACGGACAGGCCGCCCGACTCGCCGGAAGCGAGCACCAGGTTCCGCTCGGGGATCGGCACGACGTACTCGGGACGCTCGCCCGTCGTGAGGATCTGCAGCAGCTTCGGGGCGGCGGGATCGGCCAGGTCGAGGATGTGCAGCTGGTTGCCGCGCTCGGACACCACGAAGCCGAGCAGCGACTCGCCGAAGCGCGCGACGGCCGCTCCCTCGTACTGGTGGCCCGCGTCGCCGGCGTCGCTCGTCGGGTAGAAGCCGCGGCGCGCGGTCTCGCGCTCGCCCGCGAGCCCGGAGTCGTACACCAGCGCGCCCGTCTCGGCGTTGTAGATGCCGTACCCGCGGCCGCCGAACTTGCGCGTGACGGCGCCGGAGTCGATCGCGCGGACGCCGTCGGAGAAGAAGTCCTTCTCACCCTCGTTGGCCGCCAGGAAGTGCGTGCCGTCGGGCAGCCAGGCGACGCCGTCGGGCATGCGCGGAGCCTTCGCCGGCGCCGTCCAGTCCCACGGCCCGAACTGCCGGCGCTCCTTGTACGTGGTGGTGTCGGTCGAGCCCGCGTCGATCAGCCTCTGCACGGCGCCGGACACGAGATCGACGAGCGCGAACGCGTTCTGGTCCTGGACCGAGACGAGCGCGACGTTGTCCTCGCGGACGTCGACGTGCTCGGGTTGGAGCTTGAGCGTCACGTCCAGCGGCTTGAACCAACGTTCGTCGTCGCGGGCCGGCAGCGCGATCTTGCGCGTCGTCCAGTCGGCCACGTCGCGCCCGAGCATGTCGAGCACGATCACCGAGCCGTCGTTGAAGCCCCGGTCCTGCTCGTCGGCGATCGCCGCGTACTGCCCATCGGGGGACACGTCGACCGAGTCGCCGCTCGGGATCGCGATCCGGCGGACCTCGGCGAGCGTGCCCGCGTCCAGGATGCGCAGGTTGCGCGCGTCCGGCCCGCCCGGGTGCTCCGGGTCCAGCTGCTGGTCGACGACGAGCAGGTAGCGCCCGTCCTTGGTGAACGCCAACGCGGTCTGGTCGGTCTCGACGCTCGCCTTCACCCGCAGGGCGGCGGGATCGGTGATGTCGACGAGCGCGATCCCGGTGGCCGGCGTCGCGGTCGCGACCGTCCTGCCGTCGGGCGAGACGCTGATCGCCTCCGGGGACACGTCGGTGAACAGCGGGCCCGCCGGCGTGAAGACCGGCACGGCGGCCCCGGCGGGTGCGGCAAGCGTGAACAGGCCGAGCGCGGCGGCCGTCCCGGCCAGCCGCGTCAGGCGCGCGGATCCATGCACTGAAGCTCCAAATCTCTGGTGAAGTGAGCGCGACACTACGGACGCCGCGGTCCGGAACCCGGAGCCGGCTACGGATTGTTCACGAGGCAGGCGCTCTGCCTAGGCGGGCCGAAGCGACCCGCTGCTGCCGGGTAGAACGGGACGCGTCGATCGCCCCGACTCGTCCGCGCACCGGCAGCGCGGGACCGTCCGTCGCTCCGGCGTGTGCGAGGAAGCAGCGGTCAACCGGCCGTCGCATTCGTTGACCTCGCGCAACGGGTCACGTCCCGAGCTCGTCAAGCAGTGCTGCTCGATGAGCACAGGCGGCCCGACGACGGCGGCATTCGGCCTCAACTACCGCGTGCGCCCGCAGGAGGCGCGGACGCGCGATTGTCTTGGCGCCAGCGCCGTGTCGGCTGGGACCGGTTAGGGTCAAGGCGATGAGCGGTCGACGCGCCAAGACGAGTGCCTCCAGCCGCGCGGACGACTACCTGCGGCTTCTGGTCGATTCCCAGCCGGACTACGCGATCTTCCTGCTGGACGACTCCGGCCACGTCGTGACGTGGAACGGTGGCGCCCGCCGGCTGAAGGGCTATGAGGCGGACGAGATCGTCGGGCGCCACTTCTCCGTGTTCTATCCGGCCGAGGCGGTCGCCGAGGGGGTCCCGGAGCAGATCCTGGAATCCGCGCGGCTGACCGGGCGCTATGAGGCCGAAGGCTGGCGGGTGCGCAAGGACGGCACGACGTTCTGGGCCGACGTCGTCATCACCGCGCTGCGCGACGAGGAAGGCGCGCTCGTGGGCTTCGGAAAGGTGACGCGCGACCTCACCAGCCGCCAGCTGGCGACCGAGCAGCTCCGCTCGACGGCGACGGAGCTTCGCATCGCCAATGCCGAGCTCGAGCAGTTCCGGCTGCTGGTCACGACCGTGCGCGACTACGCGATCTTCGTGCTCGACGCGTCCGGCGTGATCCAGACGTGGAACGCCGGCGCCGAACGCATCAAGGGCTACACGGCCGATGAAGCGATCGGCCGGCACTTCGAGCTGTTCTACACCGAGGCCGCCCGCGCTCGACGGCACCCCGCGTACGAGCTGGAGGTCGCGGCGCGCGAGGGCCGCTTCGAGGAGGAGGGATGGCGGCTTCGCAAGGACGGCACGCTGTTCTGGGCCAACGTCGTCATCACGGCCCTCCGCGACGCTCGCGGAGTGCTCCTCGGGTTCGCCAAGGTCACACGCGACCTGACCGAGCGCCGTGAGGCCCAGCAACGCCTCGAGGACTCCGAACGCCGTGCGCGCGAGGAAGCGGAGCGCCAGCGTCGCCGCAGCGCCGCGCTCGTGCAGGTCAGTCGCGCCATCGTGGCCCGGCTCGAGCTCGACGAGATCCTCCAGACGGCCACCGACGCGGCGACCGATCTGACCGGTGCCGAGTTCGGCGTGTTCGAACGCGACTTCACCGAGACCCGCATCGTCCGCAGCGACGACATCGGCGCGGCACGCCCGGGCCTCCCGGAGCCGGTGCGCAGCTACCTGGCCGTGCCGATCCGGACGTCCGACGGCACGATCGCGGGCGGGATGGTGTTCGGACATCGCGATGCCGCGGTCTTCGACGCCGAGGCGGAAGCCGCCGCGGCGAGCATCGCGTCCACGGCGGCGGTCGCGATCGCCAACGCCGAGCTGCTGCAGTCGGCGCGTCGCGAGGCCGCCGCGCGCGAGGCAGCTCTGCACCAGCGCGACCAGGTCGCGCTCGCCCTGCAGCGGAGCCTGCTTCCCCCTGACCTGCCCGCGATCCCGGGACTGGAGCTGGGCGCCCACTACCACGCGGGCACCGAGCTCGTCGGCGGGGACTTCTACGACGTCTTCGCGCTCGGCGACGACACCTGGGGCCTCGTCCTGGGCGACGTGTGCGGCAGCGGCCCCGAGGCCGCCTCGCAGACCGCGCTGACCCGGCACACCGTGCGTACGGCCGCGATGTTCGACACCGAGCCGGTGACCGTCCTGATGACGCTCAACCACGCGCTGCTGCGCTCGAACACCACGCGCTTCACCACAGCCACGTTTCTCCGGCTCAGCGCTTCGGCCGATCGCAGCGAGGTCACCGTCAGCATCGGGTCCGGCGGCCATCCCCCCGCGCTGATCTGGCGTGCCGACGGCAGCTTCCACGAAAGCCCTGCACGCGGTCCCCTGCTCGGCGTCACCGGATTCCCCGTCAACGCGTTCGAGGTCGCGCACCACACGCTCGCGGCGGGCGACACGCTCGTGCTCTACACGGACGGCCTGACGGAGGCGCGTGCCGCGGGCGTGCTGTTCGGGCTCGAAGGCGTTCAGACGACGCTGACACGCCACCGCGGCGCCTCGCCGTCCGGCGTGGCCAACGCGCTGGTCGACGCCGCGCTCGCCCACGCTGCCGCGCCGTTGCGAGACGACGTCGCGATCGTCGTCATCCGGGTGCCGCGCGCGTGACGTACGCGGATCACCCCGCATTGCTGACCGTGGAGTTGATCGCGGTGCCCGACCGCGGCTAGCATGCGCATCCCCGTGCCGACCACGATCGCCCCTCATGCCGTGGCCACCGGCGACCACGTCGTCCAGCTCTACGAACGTGACTCGCAGCTGATCGACGGTGTCAGCGCCTACCTGAGCGAGGGTCTGCGCTCCGGAGCGACGGGCATCGTCATCGCCACCGAGGCGCACCGTGCCGCGCTCGAGTCGGATCTCCGAGACGCCGGCGTCGATGCCACCGCAGCGGTTGAGGACGGCACGTTGCTGTGGCTCGACGCCGCCGCGACGCTCAAGCGCATCACCACCGACGACGGCGTCGATCCCGACGCGTTCTTCGCGCACATCGGGGGCCTCGTCGAGGCCGCCGGCGCCCACGGACAGCCCGTCCGCCTGTTCGGCGAGATGGTGGCGCTGCTGTGGGAGGCGGGCAGCGTGGTGGCGGCCGTGGACCTCGAGACGCTGTGGAACCAGCTGGGCGAGCGCATGCCGTTCTCCCTGTACTGCGCGTACCACAGCGACTGCGTCGCGGCCGACGAGGTCGAGCGCGTGTGCCACCTCCACTCCGCCGTGGTGGCTCACACGGACCCCACGGACCGATGGCCGCTCGCGAGCGACCATGCCGCGGCGCGCGAGGCGCGAGGGCTGGTCGTCGACGCGCTGCACCGCCTGGGCCATCAGGGCGAGACGCTCGCGAACGCTCGGCTCGTCGTCACCGAACTGGTCGCCAACGCCGTCATCCACGGCCACCCGCAGGTCACGGTCTCGCTGCGCAGCCACGGCACGACGGTGCGGCTCCTCGTGGCCGACGGAAGCCCGACGATGCCTGTCATCCGGGAAGCGACGTCCACGTCGACGTCGGGTCGCGGGCTGCAGCTCGTCGATGCGCTCGCCACCCGCTGGGGCGCACACCGCACCCCAGCCGGCAAGGTGATCTGGGCCGAGCTGTCGGGGTGAGCGCCGCGGCGGACGGCCGCGGCACGGTCCCGAGCACCCACGGCGCGACGCTCAGCGCAGCGTCCGCGCCACCTTGGCCGCCTCCGCCGCCGTGCTCGCCACGGCGATCGACACCTGCAGCGACTCCGAGCGGAACACGCGGTCGCGGCGGGCGAGCTCGATCACGAGCGTCGGCCCGGGCAGCGGCGCGGCCGGCTGCGCACCCGGCCTGATGACGGCGGTGCGCGCGCCGTCCGGCGCCGCCCGTGGCACCACGACGTAGCCCGCTTCGGGCTCCGCGCTCTTGATGTAGAAGTACGCGACCTCGTCCAGCGCGATCGTTCCGGAGGCCGCGGTCAGGCGCCGCGAGTGCCCGGTCTCGAGCACGGCTGTGATCGTCGCGTCCGTCCCGTAGGACGGGAAGTGCGCGTCGACGTCCAGCGCCGCCCGGCCGGCGCCGCGCGTCACCTTCCAGGTCGCGGTGATGCGGTCAGTCCGGAAGGCGTGGGTCGAGCGCACGGTCACGCCGCCGCCGCTGCGCTCACCCGTGACCTCGAGCGCTTTGAACGGGCCGGCGTAGGGCTGGTCGGGGTACTTCTCGCCCTCCGTCACGCGGCCCGGCGGGCCCATCGTCATCGTCATCGGAGCCGGTCCGCCGCGGCGCCTCGGGGCGGCGCTCGCGACCACGTCCCGGTGGCCGTCGGAGACGATCACGCCGAAGTTCGCCGCGCCTTCGCCGCCGATCGACGCGGCCACGCGCTGGTCGGCGTCCGAGAGCCGGCACAGGTCGAGCCCGCCGTACGGGAACGCGCCGTTGTTCTGCGCGAGGATCGCCGTGTTGTACCGGCTGGTCGTGACGGTCAGGCGGCCGATCGACGGGTCGTACGCGTACATGGCGGCCGGCGCCTTCGCGGGCAGCTGCTCGACGTCGTGGGCGACGGCACGCGCCGCGAGGAGCACGAAGCGCGCTGCCATGTCGGGCGCGTTCGGCGTGAGCTGGGACCTGACCGGATAGGTCGGGGTCTGCGGCACGGCCTGCCCGCGCAGCCTCGCCCAGCGCGTGTAGGTCACCAGCGCCCGGTCGAACAGGTACTTCGCGGTCGCGGCGTCGCTCGCGTCGCCCTGCTCGTCGTTGAGCATGATCGCGAACAACCCGCCGAGCGACCAAGCCCAGTAGCGGCCGAGGTGCCAGCGGCGCAGGAACAGGCCGGTGTCCCAGTTCGGGTAGCCCGCGTGCGTCCAGTAGGCGGGCAGCGCGCGCTTGGACCACGCGCGCAGGACCTTCCTCTGCTGGGTGCTGAGCACGAGGCCGTGCGCCTTGGCCTCCTTCAGGTAGCTGAGCGAGTCCAGGATGATGTTGCAGTACTCGTTGGACTCGATGTTCTCGGCGGCGTCGAGACCCGACAGCGGATCGCGATGGAAGTTCCAGCTCGGGCCCAGGTTCGGGATCGACCACGGCGCGACGGCTTTCTCGGCGCCTGTGCACCAGCGCCGCAGCTGGTCGCGGAACTCAGACAGCCAGCGCTTCGGGTCGTCGGCCGTGACCGCGGCCCACAGGTAGAGCTCGAGGTACCAGTTGATCTGGTTGAGCCGGATGTTCGGGTAGCGGAAGAAGACGCCCTCGGCGGTCGACTGGATGCGTTCGACGATCAGCGCCGCGGTGTCCGCGCTCAGGCCGATCGTGTCCCGCACGAGCCAGGCTCGGGCCAGCGCCTCGGCGACCTTCGGGTCGATCGAGACGTGCTGCTCGCCCGTGTTGGTCGTCGGCGATGCGGTCCACCCGGGCGTGTGCGTCTGGCCGCTGGTCCGCAGGTCGGTCGAGCCCGTGCTGCGGCCGTCCGTCGCGGGCTTGAACGGCGGCGCCTGGACGAGCGCCTCCGCCATCCGCTTCGCGCGCGCGTCGTTGCGCGTCGGGCCCCCGGCGTATCGGGTCTGCGCGGCGATCGCGTGCGCCGACAGCATCGCGCAGGACGTCCGGATGTCCGAGCCGTAGAAGCCGACCCGCTCGTCCCAGGCCGCCTCGGCGGCGGCCAGGGCCCAGTCCGCGAAGGTCCAGTATTCGTGGTTGGTCCAGCCGGCACCGGTCGGCAACGCCCGCGCCGGGACGGGCGCCGCGGAGGCGGCGCCCGTGATCGTCTTGAGGGCCGGGCCGGCCGCCATCCCCGCAAGGGTCAGGCGGCCGGCGTCGGCCATGAGCTCCCGGCGGGTGCGCATAGCTAGTACTTGGTCACCACGCAGCCGGTGCCCGGCGACGGGTCGCGGTCCGGGTTGACCTCGCGCACCGGGATGAACGGCAGGTAGTCGAGCGCGAAGTACGGCATCACGGCGCCGACGTTGACCTGCTGATCGACCGGCAGGGACGGGTCGATCGGCGCAAACAGCGGGTTGGTGACCGACGCGTCCAGCCCGATGTTGTTGTGCTGGTAGGCGTACTGCAGCGGGTTGCTCGTCTGCGTCATCGCGATCCACCAGTTGACCTGGACGCCGCTGGAGTCGGGCGCCTTCCAGCTCCAGTGGCTGTTGCCCGTCAGCACGTTCTTGAACGGGAACACCGGCGTGCCGTCGTTGTAGTTGCACTCCGGATTGGTCCCGATCGCCGCGGAGCCCGTGAACGCCGCGTAGCTCGTCCCGAGGATCGCGCCCCAAAGGTACTGGCGCACGCCGTATGTGGTGGCGGTGACGAGGTCGGACTTGGTGTCGGTCGTGAGCGCCAGGTCACCGCGCGACAACGCGTACGCGCCGGTGAACAGCTTCTGCGGGTCCTGGACCAGGTAGAGCGCGAACTGGTCGAGGTTGTCGGCCGCGGCGGAGAGGTTGGCCGCGACGGTGCTGCCCGCATTGGCCTCGGTCAGCTCGATCTGGTTGGCCAGCGACGGGGTCGGCTCGTCGGGCGTTCCGACGGCCTGCGCCATCTCGATCATGCCTTCGAAGAAGGACGCGATCGACCCGACGTCAGGCAGCGCCGAGGTCATCTGCAGCGTCGCGACCGCGATGTTCATGCCATCCGAGGTCGACGAGTTCTGCGCCTGCAGCTCGAGGTTCTGGGTCTTCTGGATCTGCTGGCCGATCGAGTTCGCGTCGACGATCGCCTGGATCGAGTTCTGGATCGAGTAGAGGTTCGCGTAGGCGCTCAGGTCCGCCTGGACGGACGCGACGTCGGCGATCTCCCACTCGAAGTTGTTCTGCGCGGCGGCGTAGTCGTCCGACGAGAAGCTCGTGGTCGTCGAGTACGCCGGCAGGTGGTTGGTGATGTTGTCCTTGAGGTTCTGCAGGTCCGTGGCGCTGGTCGTGCAGTAGGACGCGCGGATCGGGTCCGGCGCGCCCGGGCACTGCGCGGTCGCCGAGGTCACCGTCCAGTCGTTCGTGCTCGCGTAGTCCGCGATCCAGGCCAACGCCGCCGACTGCCCGGCCGTCGCCGGCACGACCGCGGTGTTGTTGGCGTTGCGGATGGCACCGGCCCACGGCGTCGGGGCACCGTAGACGAACGGCAGGTACTTGTAGCGCTGAGCGCCGGCGCTGTTGCCGGTGGCGCTGTCGCTCTGGCGCGCGACGTAGTTGTCGGCCTCCGGATCACGCGCGAGGAGCGCGGTCAGCGTGCCGCCGCCCGTGCGGTCGTGGGATGCCTCCTTGCCGTACCAGCCGCGGAGGTTGCCGGTGGTGCGCTGACCCGCGATCAGGGCGTACGCGCCGCCGTTGGCGTCGTGCGTCGCGTTCAACAGGAAGGCGACGTCCGAGCGCCCGCCGAGCGCGTCGAGCTCGTTGGCGAAGTCGCTGTTCGCGGGCACGCTCGGCAGCGGACCGAAGCCCTGGATCAGGATCGTCGTTCCCTGGTTCCAGTTCTCGATGTCGGCGGCGAGCTGGTTCTCGGTCGCCGTGTCCGCCGTCGCGTTCCCGGTGATGGGGTACGCGTCCGGCGTGAAGACCATGTTCCCGGCGTTGTCGAGCACCACCAGCTGGTAGCCGGCGGACACGCCGGAGGGCAGCGTGACGGTCTTGGGCTGCCCGTTGACGGTCATCGTGTTTTGGGGCAGCGCGCTCGTCTCCGCGCGCGTCTGGACCTGCAGGAAGTCGGAGGAGACCCACTGCGGCGAGGTGCGGACGGGCGACTTCGTCGACGTCGGCGTCAGCCACCCGTGCAGGTTCGAGTACGGGTTGCCGGCACCGCCCTGGCTGCCCGCGCTGCTGTTGGCGACGACCTGCGTCCCGATCCACACCATGGAGCCGTACCGGTCGTCGGTGTAGGGCACGCTGGCGTCGTTCCAGACGCCGATCGTGATCTTGCCCGCGGTGGGCGTGATCTGCGTGTGGTCGCCGGTCTGCAGGACCGCCAGCGTGGCGGGATCGATCTGTAGGAAGAGGTCGGGGTTGGTGGCGTTCGCCGCTGCGTACCACTCGCCGCCGTAGCGGATGGACGCGTAGTCGTCCGGGTCGTTGCCGTGCTCGAGATCGGTGCCGACGTAGAGGCCCTGGCTGCCGAAGGTCGGCGCGGCGTAGACCGTGGTCACGTCCTGGACCGCGCCGGCCGCGCTCGCGGCCCGCGCCTTGCCGCCGCGTGTGGCCCGCAGCGCGATCTCGTACACGCCGCTCTTGTCGGGCTTGAACGACGCCTTGGCCGAGTTCGCGCGACGCAGCTCCGGCTTGGCGCCCTTCGGAGCCTTCACCACCGTCCACGTGTAGTCGAGCTGCCGGCCCTCGCTGCGCGAGCCGTCGAGCGTGAGCCACCGGCCGGCCGTGGCCGCGCGCGACTGCGCGCCCGCCTCGACGAACGGCAGGTTCGCCGGGCGCTCGACCGTCCAGCGCTTGACCGCGTGGCGGCCGTCTTGGTCGTAGGTCCTGACCACCAGCGCGTTGCGTCCGGCGCGCAGGCCGTCCTGACGCGACACGAGCCAGCGGTGGTCCGTGTCGGCGACGCTGTCGTGCATGGCCCGGACGCGGCGGCCGTTGACGGTCAGCTCGGCCCGTGACGCCATCGGCGTGGCGACGGCCACGGGGAGCTGGCCGCTCCGGTCCGTGCCGCTGCGGACGGTCAGCGGAGACGGCTTGGCGCGGCCCGCCACGAACGTGACCGTGGTGGCCTCGCCGGAGCGGTCCCCGGCCATCGCCTGGACCACGAGCTTGTTCTTCCCGGGGTCGACGACCGAACGCGGGAGCTTCGCGGTCCACTGATCGCCACGACGGGAGAACCGGCGCGTGACGTCATGGGTGCCGTTGAACACGCGAACGGCCGTGATCTTCGAGCCGGTGCGCAGGCGCACCGGCACCTCGCCGGTGCCGGCGAACTCGTCGGCGGTGGGAGCGAGGATGCTCGCCCCGGTGGGGGCGTCGGCGTCGGCCATCACGTCGGGGGCGATGACGCCGAAGGAGGCGGCCACCGCGCCCGCGGCGAGCGCCGCGAGCGGTGCGGAGAGGTTGGGCATGCGGACCTTTCGGGGGAGGATGCGTTGCGTCCCGCATCGTCCACGCGGCGCGGCAGGCGGTCTTCAGTACCGCACTACGCAAACGCGCAGCGCCTCGTACGTAGCCGGGCCGGGCGCCGACACCGCTATGGGATGTACGTACGCCCCGGCCCCAGATGCAGTAGCGAGATACGGACGAGCGGCCACGCGGCCGCTGGGACGCTCCTGACTCCCTCCCCAGGAGCATCCCGGATGACGACCATCGACCTCGACCGAGCCCCGGCACGGCGGGCCCTCGCCCGTACGCTGCCCGACGTCTTCGACGCGACCGTCGAGACGCACCTGGACGTGGGCGCCACGCTCGGCCCGACCGCAGTGGTGCTGCCCCAGGAGGCGCTCGCGAAGGCGCTCGGCGACACGCGGCGCCTCGCGGGGCCGCGCGACGGCCTCGACGGCGCCTGGCGGGCTTCGCCGCTTCCCATGCCCGACGGCTTCTGCGGATGGGTGTGCTGGCGATGATCGAGTCCACGCTCAAGCGCAACGTCGGCTTCTGGGGCCTGCTGTGGGCCTCCGAAGGCTCCATCATCGGCTCCGGGTGGCTGTTCGGCGCGCTGGTCGCCGCGACCACCGCCGGCCCGTCGGCCCTGATCGGCTGGGTGCTCGCCTCCGCGATCGTGATCCTGCTCGCGCTCGTGCACGCCGAGCTGGCCGGGATGTTCCCCGAGAGCGGCGGCACGAGCCGGTTCCCGCACCACGCGTTCGGCAACCTCGCGGGCATGACGTTCGGCTGGGCCTCCTACCTGCAGGCCGCGGCCACCGCCCCGATCGAGGTGCTGGCCGCGATCCAGTACCTGTCGACCACGGACTGGGGCCACGGGCTCTACCGCGCGAGCGGCACCCTGAGCGGCAGCGGGATCGTGGTCGCCGTGGTCCTGATGGCGTGCTTCGTCGTGCTGAACCTGATCGGCATCCGCTGGCTCACGCGCGCCAACAACGCGATCACCGTGTGGAAGGTCGCGATCCCCGTGGTGACGATCGTCGTGCTGCTCGCGACGCACTTCCACGCGAGCAACCTCACGGCCGGCGGCGGCTTCTTCGTCGACGGCTCCGCCGTCCACTCGATCCTCGTCTCGCTGCCGTCGGGGGGGATCGTGTTCGCGCTGCTCGGCTTCGAGCAGGCGACGCAGCTCGGCGGTGAGGCGAAGAACCCCGGTCGCGACTTGCCGCGGGCGGTGATCGCGTCGATCCTGATCGGCGCCGCGATCTACACGCTGCTGCAGTTCGCGTTCATCGGCTCGCTGAACCCGGCACTGCTCGTGTCACACGACTGGACCGGCCTCGGGGCCGGCAGCACCGACCCGGCGATCGTGGCCCTCAACGCGGGTCCGTTCTACGCGATCGCGTCGGTCGCGGGGCTGGCCTGGCTCGCGTTCCTGCTGCGGCTGGACGCAGTCGTCTCGCCGTTCGGCAGCGGGCTGATCTATCTGACCACCTCCTCCCGGATCAGCCACGCGCTCGCGCGCAACGGCTACGTCCCGCAGCACTTCGAGCGCACCCACGAGCGCACGCTCGTCCCGGTCTTCGGCGTCCTGTTCTCCACCGCGATCGGCCTGCTGTTCCTGCTGCCGTTCCCGAGCTGGGGCAAGCTGGTCGGGATCGTCACCAGTGCGTCGGTGCTGATGTACGCCGCAGCGCCGCTCGCGCTGGGCGCGCTGCGCAAGAGCCGGCCCGACGCGCCCCGGGTGTACCGGCTGCCGGCGGCGGGCGTCCTCGCGCCGCTCGCGTTCGTGTGCGCGAGCTGGATCATGTACTGGTCCGGCTGGCAGACGCTGACCACGCTGATGGCCGCGATGCTCGTGGGCTACGCGCTCGTCGCGGTCTCCTACGCGCTCGATCTCAACCCGGCCGCCGAACCGATCCAATGGCGCCCGGCGCTCTGGATCGCGCCGTATTTCGCGGGCATGCTCGTGATCTCGTACTTCGGCGGGTTCGGGCCGGGCGGGATCATCGGCGGCGTCGGCGTGTTCAAGCACGTGCTCGCGGACGGCGGCAACAACGATCTCGGGCTCGTCGGCGGCCTAACGGCGTCGGCCGCCTGGAGCCTGGTGATCTACCGGCTGGCGATCGCCCTGCGGCTCCCCGAGGCGGTCACCGTGCCGGCGCACGCGCAGCCGGCGCACGCGCCGCTACGCACGTCCGTGCAGGCAACGTAGGTCCGCCGGGACCCGACGATCTCGCGACCAATCGCCCGCGAGGCGCGGTGCCCCGCCTGGATGCGCCGGTGGCCGACTTGCGCGCCCTCGAAGTCCCCGATGGCCGTGGCGATGCCGCCCTGGAAGGCATCGACGTGCACGAGCGAGCCGAACGTGTCGTCGCGCTCCCTGGGCGGCCACGACGCGCGCGCGAGGCGCAACTTGCCCACGCCCGCCGGGAAGGAGTCACACCGGGAATCTACGCCGAACCGAACGCGAGTAGGGCGTGTGCGACGCATGGAAGAACACCGCCATCGCACCGACGATCAGCGTGGCCGCGCCGACGTGCAGCGCGGCGTGGAACCCCGCGACGACGGCCAGCGGGTCCGTGTGTGGCCCGAGGTGCCCGACGTGGCCGGCCAGCACCGAGCCGAGCACTGCGATGCCGAGCGCGCCGCCGACCTCCCGCGCGGTGTCGTTGACCGCAGAGGCGACGCCCTGCTTGTCCTCGGGCAGCGCGCCGACGATGGCGGCGGTTGCCGGCGGCGCGGCCAGGGCCATGCCGACCCCGAGCGGGATCAGCGCGGCGAGCAGGTGCCAGTACGAGGCGTCCGTGCCCATCGTCGCCGCGATCAGCAGGCCACCGGCGATCAGCATCAGGCCGAGCGGGCCGACGGACCGCGCCCCCACCCGCTGGACCAGCTTCGGGACGCGTGGAGCGAGCGCGATCATGATCAGCGCGGTCGGCGCCAGCGCCGCGCCGGCCTCCAGCGGCGAGTACCGCAGCACGAACTGCAGGTACTGGAGCAGCACGAAGATCACGCCGAAGAGCGCGAAGAACTGCACGAACACCGACAGCGAGCCGGACGCGAAGCCGCGCCGTGTGAACAGGCGCGGGTCGAGCATCGGCTGCCGGCGGCGCAGCGACCACGTTACGAACGCCGTCAACAGCACGACGCCCGCGGCGAACGCGCCCACGACGATCGCGGACGTCCAGCCACGGTTGGGACCCTCGATGAAGCCGTAGACGATGCCGCCGAGCCCGAGCGCGGACAGCGCGGCGCCCACGCCGTCCAGCGGCGCCTGCTCCGTGGCCGTGGCCGGGACGAACCGCACCGTCATCGCGCCGCCGAGCAGCGCCAGCGCGGCGTTGAGGCCGAAGACCGACGGCCAGGCGAACCGCTCCAGCGCCAGCCCCGCCGCCAGCAGGCCGACGAGCGCGCTGCCGCCCGCGACGCCGGCCCATACGCCGACGGCACGGTCGCGCGTCTCGGGCGGGAAGGTGGCGGTGATGATCGAGAGCGTCGTCGGCATGATCATCGCCGCGCCGAGTCCCATCACGGCGCGCACGGCGATCAGGGGCGTGGGATCGCTGAGCCGCGTGGCGACGAGCGCGCCGGTGCCGAAGACGGCCAGGCCGGTGACCAGCACGCGCCGGCGGCCGAGCCGGTCGCCGAGCGCTCCGGCGGGAAGCAGCAGACCGGCGAACACGAGCGCGTAGGCGTCGACGATCCACTGCAACTCGGTCGTCGAGGCGCCGGTCGCGCGGGCGAGGTCGGGCAGGGCGACGTTCAGTGACGAGACGGCGCTGACGACGGCGCCGAGCGAGACGCACATCGAGATCAGGATCAGGCGGTGCGAGCGAGGCATGGGAAGGCTCCTCAGCGGTCGCCGAGCAGGCGGTCGGGGTCATGGGCGGCGCGGACCCGCTGCAGGCGCTCGCGAGACGCGGCGGGCACGGCCGCGTCGCCCCGTCCGGCGAAGGTGAGCAGGGTGTCGCGGTCGGCGGCAGGACCGAGCGTGTCGATCGCCGCGAACGTGTCGCGCAGGGCGAGTTCGTGCGCGCGGGTGGCCGGCACGCCGGAGGCGAAGACCAGCGCCTCGGCGTCCAGCCCGCCCCCCGCGCCCGGGTGCTCGGGACGGCGCAGCGCCCCGCCGAGATGCCGCAGCTCGAGCGTGGTGACCCGCGGGTCGGCGAGCGCGACGAGCGTGTCGATCGTGCCGGCGGTGAGCGAGCCGAGCAGGCGCGAGTGGCTGCGGGCGGGCAGTGGGTCGACCGGATCGCCGGCGATCTGCCCCAGCGCGGCCGCCGGCACCCGGCCGACGTGATCGATCTCCGGAGCGAGCGCGCGCAGCGGCGCCAGCGCGGCTTCGCCGTCTTCGCCGATGTCGGCCAGCGTGAGCTGGACCAGCGCGCGACCGCGCAGCGCGTCGGGCAGGCCCGGCAGCGGCGGGAAGTGCATCAGCCGCAGCGACGAGGTGAGCGTCTCCGGCACGGTTCCGACCCACTCGCGGTAGGCGTGAGCGACCTCCGTCGCACGCGTCATGGGCCACCACAGCGCGCCCGCATAGGCCTCGCGCACGGCGAGCAGCTCGAGCTCGATCGCGGTCACGATCACGCCCACGCCACCACCGCCGCGGAGCGCCCAGAACAGGTCCGGCTCGCGGTCGCGGTCGACCTGGGCCCGCTCACCGTCGGCGGTGACGACCTCGAACGAGCGCACGTGCTCGGACGCGAGGCCGTGCCGGCGCGCGAACCACCCGAGCCCGCCGCCGAGCACGTAGCCCGCGACTCCGACCCCGGCCGAGAAGCCGTGCAGGCCGGTGAGCCCGTGCGGCGTGACCGCGGTCAGCACGTCGCACCAGCGCGCGCCCGCGCCGACGCGCGCGGTCCGCGCGCGCGGGTCGACGGTGACGTCGTTCATCTGGCCGGTGCGCAGCAGGAGCGCGTGGTGCAGCGGCCCGAGGGCGGCGGCGCCGTGGCCCGTACTCTGCGCGACGACGCGCAACCCGTGGGTGCGGGCGAAGCGGACGGCGTCGATCACGTCCGCGACGTCCGCGGGCCGTGCGATCGACGCGGGACGCTGGTCGGCGAGCAGATGCCAGGGGGTGCGGGCCGTGTCCCAGCCCGCGTCCCCGGGGCTGAGAAAGTCGATTGCCGTGTGCGTGGTCATGCCGCGCAGCGTGCGCGCTGTCGGGCTGCGAGTCGTCAGTACGGCGCTACTGCGCTTTGCCGCGGGGGTACGCAGCCGCCCGATTACGTAGGGCGGCGGGCGAATGCAGTACCGCGCTACTGACGACCACGGGAGCCCGACGGTCGATCGTGACGGCATGACCACCACCCTCAGCGAGGCCCCAGTCCGCAGCGCCGTCGAGACGGCGCCGCGCGAGGCGCTCCATGAACTGCAGCTGCGGCGGCTGCGGACGGCACTGGCCCGTCGTGAACTCGTCGAACACGTTGAGACGCTCGAGGACGTGTGCCGGCTGCCCTTTACCGTCAAGGCGGACCTGCGCGCGAGCTACCCGCTCGGCATGATGACCGTCGCCGGCCCCGAGCTGGTGCGGCTGCACTCCTCGACCGGGACCAGCGGGCGCCCGACGCTGGTGGGCCACACCCGCGCCGACCTGGACGTGTGGGCCGAGCTCATGGCCCGCACGCTGGCGTGCGCCGGCGTGCGGCCCGGGATGGTGGTGCACAACGCGTACCCCTACGGCCTGACGACCGGCGGGTTCGGCTTCCAGCAGGGCGCCGAGCGGCTCGGCGCGACCGTCGTGCCGGCCGCGGGCGCGTCGCTGGAGCAGCAGGCGGCGCTGATCCGCGATCTCGGGGCGCAGGTGCTGTGCTGTCCGCCGTCCTTCGCCGTCCAGCTCGCCGGCGTGCTCGACGAGACGCCGCTCGAGATCGGCCTGTTCGGCGGCGAGATGTGGACGCCCGTCCTGGGCGAGCGGATCGAGTCGGCGCTGGGCCTGAAGGCGCTCAACACGTACGGCCTGAGCGAGGTCATCGGCCCGGGTGTCGCGTCCGAGTGCCACCTCGGCTGCGGGATGCACGTCAACGAGGACCACTTCCTGGTCGAGGTCGTCGATCCCGGCACGCTGCAGCCGGTTCCCGCGGGCGAGCTCGGCGAGCTGGTGATCACCACGCTCACGCGCGAGGCGATGCCGCTGATCCGCTACCGGACCGGCGATCTCACGTCGCTCATCGACGAGCCGTGCGCCTGTGGCCGCACCACGGCCCGCCTGCGCCCGCTGCTGGGCCGCATCGCCGACGTGCTGCAGCTCCGCGGCGTCGCCGTGTACCCGTCGCAGATCGAGCAGGCACTGCTCGCCCAACCGGGCCTCGCGCCCATCTACCAGCTGGTCGCCGGCGACGACGACGCCTTCGCGCGTTGCGAGCCGCTCGACGCGTCGGCCGACCGGCCGGCCCTGGCCGAGCGGGTGCGCGCCGCGCTGCTCGACCGGTACGGACTCGACCTTCCCATCGTGATCGAACCGCCGGGCGCGCTCCCCCGCACCGCCGGCAAAGCCGTTCGCGTCATCCGTCTCTGAACCCCCTCCCCAAGGAGTCTCCCATGCACCGCAAGATCCTCGGCGGCGTGGCCGCCACCGCCGCCGCGCTGGCGATCGCCGCCCCGGCACACGCGCAGGAAGTCATCCCGCCCGCCCAGCCGTCGACACCCACGCCCAGCGTCTCGCCGGCCCAGCCGGCCGCGCCGGCCGCCACGATCGGCTTCGGCAGCCACTGCTCCGTCGCGCGCAGCCGCCACGGCTACACCTACGCGGTCTGCTCGGTCCAGGCCGCCAACGTGCCCGCCGGCCAGACCGCGACCCTCAGCTACAGCTCCAACCTGCGCGCGTTCAAGCCGCGCACGAACGGCACCTGGAGCGGCACCACCGGCACGATCTCGCTGTCCAACGACAGCGTGTCCGGGAGCCCGAGCAACGTGACGACCAACGTCAAGCTCGCCTTCAAGGGCAAGACCGTCGCGCAGGTCCGCAAGGAGCTCGTCATCGCCGCCACCGGCAGCAGCGGCGCCGGGATCGTCCAGCCGATCGCGGGCGGCTGACGGCATGCGGTCGCCGATCGTCTCGATGGTCGCCGTCGACCCGTTCGGCGACCGCCTGCATCCCGGTCCGGGCGCGGCGTTCGTCGTGCTCACGGCCTTCCTGATCTCGTTCCTGGCCATCCGCACGAGCGCGCGCATGACGCGCAGCGTGCGCTGGTGGCCGGGCGGGATCGAGACCCGCGGCGTGCACGTCCATCACCTCGTGTGGGGGATCGGGCTGATGCTGCTGTCGGGCTTTCTCGCCTTCGCCGCCCCGCTGCAGGCGCCGTGGTGGCATCTCGTCGCGATCGGCTTCGGCGTCGGCGCCGGCTTCACGCTGGACGAGTTCGCCCTGTGGGTGCACCTCGACGACGTCTACTGGGCCGAGCGCGGCCGCTCGTCCTTCGACGCCGTGCTGTGCTCGCTCGCGTTCGCCGCGCTGGTCGTGATCGGGACGCGCCCCTTCGGGCTCGACGAGCCGCTGTCGCTGTGGGGGACGATCGCGGTCGCGGGCGGCGTCGTCGGCCTGGCCGCCGTCGCGTTCGCCAAGGGCCGCGTGCTGCTCGGCGTGATCGGCCTCTTCATGCCGATCGCGGCGCTGATCGGAGCGCTGCGGCTTGCGCGCCCGGGCTCCCCGTGGGCGCTCTGGCGCTATGACGATGTCAAGCAAGCGCGGTCTGCGGCGCGCTTCGACGCCGCCCGTCCGCTCGAGCGCCTGCGCCGCCGCGCCGGCGATCTCGTCGCCGGCCGGCCTTCCGAGGTGCAGTCATGAGCGCGCTGGAGACCCACTTCGACGAGCGCGAGCGCCGGCTCGCGAAGGTCGACGCGGTGCGTGCGCAGGGGACCGAGCCGTACCCACCGACGTTCGCGCGCGACCACACCGCCGCCGACCTGCACGGGCGCTTCGCCGGCCTGGCGGCGGACGCCGACCCGGGCGTGTGCGTACGCGTCGCGGGCCGGCTGATGCTGATCCGCCGTCACGGCGGCCTGCTGTTCGGCACTCTCACCGACCAGAGCGGCAGCATCCAGGTGCTCGCCTCCCGTGAGGTCCTCGGCCACGCCTTCGACGCCGTCGAAGCGCTCGACCGCGGCGACTGGATCGGCGTCACCGGCACGGTGATGACCACGCACACGGGTGAGTTGACCGTCGCCGCGAGCGAGGTACGTCTGCTGTCGAAGGCGCTGCGCCCGCTGCCCGACAAGCACCGCGGGTTGGCCGACACCGAGGCGCGGCTGCGCGAGCGCCACCTCGACCTGATCGCCAACCCGTCCACGCGTCACACGTTCGACACCCGTTCCGCGGTGGTCGCCTCCGTGCGCTCGACGCTCACCGAGCGCGGCTTCACCGAGGTCGAGACGCCGGTGCTCGAACCGCACGCGGGCGGCGCCGCCGCGCGCCCGTTCGTGACCCATCACCACGCGCTCGACGCCGACATGTACCTGCGGATCGCGCTCGAGCTGCCGCTGAAGCGGCTCGTCGTGGGCGGGTTCGAACGGGTCTTCGAGCTCGGCCGGGTGTTCCGCAACGAAGGCCTCGACCCGTCGCACAACCCGGAGTTCACCCTGCTGGAGGCCTACCAGGCGTTCGCCGACTATGGCGACATGATGGAGCTCGTCGAGACGATCGTCTCCCGCGCCGCGCTCGCGGCCACGGGCACGACGGTGCTCGCCTCGGGGGTCGACCTGGCGCCCCCGTGGCGGCGCGTGACGATGGCGTCGCTGATCGCCGAGCACGCCGGTGTGACCATGCATCCGTCGATGCCGCTCGAGGACGCGCGGGCGATCTGCGACCGGCTCGGTGTCGTCTACGAACGGGGTTGGGGCGCCGGCAAGCTCATGGCCGAGGTCTTCGAGGCCACCGCGGAGGCGTCGCTGATCGAGCCGACGTTCGTGCTCGACCATCCGCGTGAGATCTCGCCCCTGGCGCGCGCGCACCGCGACGACCCGTGGTTGACCGAACGCTTCGAGGCCTTCGTCGGCGGGCGTGAACTGGCGAACGCCTACAGCGAGCTCAACGACCCGGTCGACCAGCGCGAGCGCTTCGAGGCCGAGGGCTTCGTCGACGAGGCCTACGTGCGCGCGCTGGAGTACGGGCTGCCACCGACCGGCGGGCTCGGGATCGGCATCGACCGCCTGGTGATGCTGATCGCCGGTGTGTCGAGCATCCGCGAGGCCGTGCTGTTTCCCGCGCTGCGTCCCGAGCGGCCCGAGGCCGAAGCCCAGCCGGTCCCGCCGCCCGCCCACGTGCCCGAGACCGGGCCGGCCGTCCGGCGCCCGCGGCTCCCCCGCGCGCTCGGCGCAGCGACCGGTCTGGCGGGTGCCGGGCTCGTGGTCGAGCATGCGCTCGGCGACTTCCATCACGTCCCGACGGCGGTCATCGGCCTGCTGGCGATCGTGTTGGCGCGCGGGCTGTGGGCGGGCCGCCGACGGGCATGGGCGGCGGCCACCGTCCTGTCCGGCGCGACCGCGCTGCTGCGGTTGGGCGAACCCGAGGTGCTGATCCCCGCGATCGCTCTGCTGCTGACGCTCGTCTGGCACCGTCAGGCGTTCCCGGTGCGGCGCCGCCGCCAGGAGCCGCCGGTCAGCGCGACCGACCGCGAGCGCGCGCGGAGCCTCGTGCTCGAGCACGGCACCGGCACGCTCGACTACTTCGCGCTGCGGCCCGACAAGCGCTGGTTCTTCACGCGCGAGGGCGACGCGATGCTCGCCTACCGCACGCTGGCCGGCCACGCCCTGGTCTCCGGCGATCCGATCGGCCCGCCGGACGCCCACGAGCGGCTGCTGCGCGAGTTCCTCGAGCACTGCCGCCGGCATGGCCTGCGCGCCGCCTTCCTCGGCGCCCGCGAGGCCGACCTCGCGCACTACGAGCGGTTCGGCCTGCACGCGAACTACCTCGGCGACGAGGCCGTGCTGCACTGCGACCGCTTCACGCTCGCCGAGGCGCACAAGAGCGTCCGGTCGGCGGTCACACGGGTCGGCCGCGAATGCACGTTCCGCGTCCTGCGCGAGACCGACGCGCCGGGCCAGCTGCGTGACGCGCTCAACGCCCTGCGCGAGCGCTGGCGGGACGGCTCCGAGGAACGCGGCTTCACGATGGAGCTGGGCGGCGGCGTGCGCGGCGAGGACCCCGAGCTGCTACTCGCGGTGGCCTTCGCCGAGGACGGCCGGCCGCTCGGGTTCCTGCGGCTGACGCCGTGCTACGGGAGCGAGCCCGGCTGGTCGCTCGACCTCATGCAGCACGATCCGGACGCCCCGAACGGCATGACGGAGTACCTGATCGCGACGACGGCGCTCGAGCTGCGGTCCCGCGGCGACAAGCGTCTGTCGCTGAACTTCGCCACCTGGGGGCGGCTGTTCGAGCCCGAGGCCTCGCTCACGGTCGCCGAACGCGCACAGCGCAAGCTCGCCTCCGTGCTGAGCCCGTACTTCCAGATCCGCTCGCTGCGTGACTTCAACGCGAAGTTCGAGCCGGAGTGGGTTCCGCGGTCGATCATCGTCCAGGACGTCGAGGACCTGCCGGTCGTCGGGTTGCTTTACGCGCAGGTCGAGGGCTTCGTGCGGCTGCCCGGGCTCGGGCGGTGACGGCGGCGCCGAGCACGACGGCGAGCGGGTGCTCGAGCCCGATCCAGCCGGAGGAGAGCGGCAGCAGCGCGAGCGTGCCGGCGATGCCGAGCACGCGCACGCGGCCGTTTACGGTCAGCAGCGCTCCGAAGCTTGCGCCGAGCACGCACGAGACGCCGTAGTCCGGCGTCGCCGCGGCGCGCTCGGCGCCGGCGAAGGCGATCAACGCGTAGGCGATCAGCGCCGACCCGACGTGCCCGACGAACGCCGCGCGCCACCACGCGCGCGCGCCGAGGCGGCCGACCACCAGCCCGGCGACCGCTGCCGTGAGCGCGACCTGCGCGAGCGGCATGGGCCCTTGCGCGGCGAGCGCGCTCGTCAGCAGCAGCCAGATGCGCCCGCGGGCGATGGTCTCGGCGCTCGCGGGCGCGACGATCCCGACCGCGGCGGTGACGAAGTAGGCCGCGGCCAAGCCGGTCAACACGCTCGATCGCGAACTCCGCATCACTCGGCGGCGTGACGGGCGAGGGCCGTGAGGCCGGCGAGGGCGAGCAGCAGGCCGGCGAGCGTGACCGCAAGCGCAAGCGGGCGTGTGTGCAGGCGCTCGCCGAATGCGACCACGCCGATGATGAGGCTCGTCAGCGCGTCGAGCGCCATCTGCGCGGCCAGCGCCGTGCCCAGTGAGCCGGCGCGGAGCGACGCCTGCGAGCGGTCCAGGGCGACGGCACCCACGAGGATCAGCGCGAGCACGTGCCAGTCGATCAGCGCGGCGATCACGCCCTCGTCGAGGCGCCCGACGACCACCTTCGTCAGCGCCGCGCTCAGGCCGAACAACACGCCGGTCGCGCACCCGAGCGCGACCGGCCCGCGCCGGCACAGCGCACACACCGCTGCGCAGGCGGCGAAGGTCGCCGCCCATGCCGCAGGGCCCGCGTCGGCCTGGCCGCCGGCCGGGTCCGCCACGGTCACGAACAGCGCCAGGCCGGCGCCGACGGCGAGCGCCGCGGCGACCTCGACGCGCTGCAGCCGCCGGCCCTCGAGCGGCAGGGCGAACACGAGTGTCGCGACCAGCAACGGCTGGACGACGGCGAGCCGCCCCGCGGCCAGCGCCGCGGCTTGCGCGGCATAGCCGGCGATGTCGGCGGCGATCCCGGCCAGCCAGGGCGGCCGCCGGACCAGGGCGAGCCACGACGACCCCTCGACGGCGACACGCCGCTGGAGCGCGGAGCCGAGTGCGAAGAGCAGCGCGGCCGCGAGCGCGAACGCGACCGACATCACCGGGTGGGCGTTGCGGTGAGGGGAACGGGCGCGGAGATCGCGATGCGATTCAAAAGCATGGCCGCAGCGTCCTCGCGCGACGCGCGCGCGTCGTCAGTAGCGCGCTACGGCATCGCGAGCCGTGCGTACGTAGCCGCGAAATGCAGTAGTCGACTACTGACGCCGTGCGGGCGCTCCGCAGCGATCGTGACGGCATGGACTTCACCACGGATTCCTTCCAGGAGGGGTTTGCGACCCTGCTGGCGGCCGCCGCCGCGGGAGCGGCTGACATGGGCGAGGTCCTCGCGACGGCCGCGCGCGTGCAGGACGGCGACCCGGATTCGTGGCTGCGCGAATGGACCGCCACGGGCGGCGCCGCCTGGGCGGCCGCGAACCGCCGGCCGAGCGCGCGACGCTATCTGCACGCCGCGACGTACTACGCGGCGCCGCTGGCGCTGATCGCCGATACCGACGGCTCGGTCTCCGAGGCCGAGCTGTGGCGCCGGCAGCGCACCTGCTGGGAGCGCGCGGTCGCGCTGCTCGGGGGTGTCCAGATCGCCATCCCCTACGAGCAGACGGCCCTCCCCGGCTTCTTCCTTCCCGCCGGACCCGGTCCGCGCCCGCTCGTCGTGATCGACCACGGCGGGCGCGAGGCGACCTCGCAGGCGTGGGTCCGGGCCGGTGCGGCCGCGCATGCCCGCGGCTACCACCTGATGACCTTCGACGGCCCGGGCCGCCAGGCGGCGCTCGTCGAGCAAGGGCTCCACCTGCGCCCGGACTGGGAGGCCGTGCTCACGCCGGTCGCCGACGCGATGCTCGCGCGCCCCGACGTCGACCCGGCCCGTATGGGCGTGATCGGCTTCGAGCACGCGAGCTACGGCGTGGTCCGGGCACTGGCGTTCGAGCACCGCTTCGCCGCCGCCGTCGTCGACCCCGGCGTCGTGGACCTGTCGACGCTATGGACGGACCCGCTGCCGCCCGAGCCGCGCGCCGCGCTGGCGGCGGGCGACCGCAGCGCCTTCAACTGCGAGATCCACCTCGCCGGCCTGTTCGACCCGCGGGCGAACGCCGTGCTGCGCGGGCGTGGACGCTGGTACGGGCTCGACGGGCGCTCGCCCTTCGAGCTCTACGCACGCGTGCGCGAGTACCGGCTCGGCTCCGAGATCGAACGGATCACGACCCCGATCTTCGTCCGGCAGAACCTCCGCGAACGGCGCTGGCCCGGACAGGCCCAGGCGCTCTACGACCTGCTGCCCGGCACCCGCCACGTCCTCTCGGCCGACGAGCCCTTCGGCTGGCTCGACCGCACGCTCGCTCCATAGACCCAAACCCGCCACCTGACCCGAGGAATGAACCGATGACCGTTCTCGCCATCCTGCTGATCGTCCTTCCCTGGTCGATCTGGCGGCAGATGCACGCCCGGCCCGTGACCGTCGAAGGGCTCGTCAAGCTGCCGCTGATCTTCGCCGTCGTCGCGGCTGTCTTCGCGCTGACCAGCAAGCCCTCCGAAGTCACCGCGGCGGTCATCGCGTACAACGCGGCGTGCGCGGTCCTCGCCATCGGCTTCGGTGCCTGGCGCGGCCAGCGGCTCTCGATCTGGGACGTGGACGGGACACCGATGCAGCGCGGCAACCGCGTGACCATGACGACCTGGGTGCTGATGATCGCGCTCAAGATCGCACTCGGCACGGTGGCGTCGGTCACGGGCTGGATTCCCGCCGAGGGCGCCGGGGCGATCCTCGCCTTCCTGGCGCTCACCTTCGCGATCCAGAACCTCGTCGTGGCCCGCAGGACGGTGTGGGCGCCTGGCAGCCGGGAGATTCGTGCGACCACGTGACCGCGCTGCCGATGGGGTTCACAGCACCAACAGTGGCCCGTAGAGTCCGGTCCGTGGACGCGGTGTCGCTCGAGTGGCCGCTCATCGGCCGGGACGCGGAGCTCGCGGTGATCGGCCAGGCCTTCGCGGACGGGCGCTGCGGCGTCGTGCTGCGGGCCGCGGCCGGCACGGGGAAGTCGCGCCTCGGCCGCGAGGCGCTCGCGGCGCTCGAACGCGGCGGTGCGATGACCGAATGGGTCTGCGCCACCCGCAGCGCCGCGACGATCCCGCTCGGCGCGTTCGCCCGCCTGGTGCCGGACACGGTGCGCTCGGACCAGGCCTTCGACCTCCTGCGCTCGAGCGCCCAGGCGTTGCGCGCTCGAGCGCAGGGTCGGCGGATCGTGGTAGGTGTCGACGACGCCCAGCTGCTCGACGCCGCCTCGGCCGCGCTCGTGCAGCACCTGGCGACGCGGTCCGGCGTGTTCGTGATCGCCACCGTCCGCAACGGCGAGCCGTGCCCGGACGCGATCGTCTCGCTGTGGAAGGACTGCGGGGCGCAGCCGCTCGAGCTCGACCACCTCGACGAGCCGTCGATGCGGACGCTCGTCGAAGCGGGGCTCGGCGGTCCGGCGCAGGAGGAGGTGCACCGCTGGGTCCTGGACCGCAGTCAGGGCAACCCGCTGTACGCCCGCGAGCTCGTGCTCGGCGCCGTGGAAAGCGGTCGCCTGCTCGCCGACCACGGCTTGTGGCGACTCACGGGCCGTCCGTCGGTGGCCGCCTCGCTCGTCGAACTCGTGGGTGACCGCCTGCGCGAGCTCACCCAGGCGCAGCGAGCGCCGGTCGAGCTGCTCGCGCTGGCGGAACCGCTGCGCCTGTCGGAGATCGAGCTCCTGACGTCCTACGACGCGCTCGCGGACGCGGAGGCGCATGGCCTGATCGCCCTCGACACACGTGGGCAGGACGTCCGGCTCGCGCATCCCCTCTACGGCGACGTGCTGCGCGCCAGCATGCCCGGCCTGCGCTCGCGCGCACTGCGGCGGCGACTCGCCGACACGCTGCTGGAACGCGACCCGCTGGCGCCCGGTGACGCCCTGCGCATCGTGCGGCTGCTGCTCGACGCGGGCGCGCCGATCCCGTCGCCGTTGCTCGTCGACGCCGCCCGTGCGGCCAACCTCGCCGGCGACCCGGAGCTCGGCGCCCAGCTGGGGGAGCTGGCGGTGGCGGACGGCGGAGGCGTCGACGCCGTGCTCGCCCTCGCCCGCGCGAACGCGATCCGCGGTCACTTCGAGGCGGCCGAGGCCTCGCTGGCGGCGATCGAGTCCGAGCTGCCCGGCCATCCGTCCGTGGTCCCCTACCTCGAGCAGCGCGTACGGGTCCTCTTCTGGGGTCTCGGCGACACGGAGGCGACCCGCGCGCTGCTCGACCGCGCGGACGCGTGGTGCGAGGGCGAGCGCTGGCGGCGGCAGCTGCTCGCGCTGCGCATGCCCACCGCCGTGGCCGCGGACCTCGCCGCGGCGGTCGTCGCGACCGAGGCGGCGCTCGGCGACCCGGACCTCGACCAGGAGACGGGCCGGCTGCTGGAGACGCGGCTGGCGATGGCGCTGTTCTACTCCGGGCGCTGGACCGAGTCGCGCGCGCTGGCCCGCCGTCACTGCCCCGAGATCCCGATCCGCGACTACACCGGTCTGATGACGCTGCCCGCCTACCGGTTCGCGGCGCTCGAGTCGGGTGCGGACTGGCCCGGGCTGGCGGCGGATCTCGCCCGGATCCTCGGAGATGCCGTCCGCTGCCGCGACTACGAGGCGGCGGCGCAGGCCGCGGTCGGCCTGGCCGCTCTGGAGTTCTTCGGCGGGCGCTTCAACTCCGCCGCGCGCTGGCTGTCGGAAGCCGAGCTGCACTTCGCGCGCGAGGACGCGTTCGGCCTCGTCGGCGACGTGCACCTGCTGCGGATCGGGATCGCCGCCCGCACCGGCGACGCGGACGGCGCCACGCGTGCGCTCGAGCGGCTGCGGGTGATCGACGGCCCCGGCCGTCCGCGGCCGCTCTCCCGCCAGGCGTATCTCGCCCGCGGCGAGGGTTGGGCGAGCTGCATCCGCAACCCCCAGCAGGGCGCCGCGGAGCTGCTCACCGCCGCCGAGCGGTTCCTCGCCGACATGCCGGGGTTCACGGCGCTGCTGGCGTACGACGCCGTGCTGGCCGGAGCTTCGCCGGTGCGGGTGAGCGCTCTGCTGGCCGACGTGGCGCCGCGCTGCGAAGCCCGGCTCGTCGACGCCTACGCCGCCCACGCGGACGCGCTCGCACGGCGGGACGCAAACGCGCTGCTCGCCGTCGCCGACACGTTCGCGGCAATCGGCGCCCGACTGTACGCCATGCACGCCGCCGCGCAGGCCGCGAGGCGCTTCGTCGCCGACGGGCGCCAGGACTCGGCGCGCCGCGCCGCCGCGCGGGCCACGGAGCTGCACGAGCCGGGTCACGGCACCGCGCCGCCCGTCATCGACGGGATCGACTCCGTCGCCGTGGCGCTCACGGCGCGTGAGGACCAACTCGTGGGCCTCGCGCGCCAGGGCCTCAGCAACGCCGAGATCGCCGACCGGCTCGTGCTCTCGGTGCGCACGGTCGAGACCCACCTCTACCGCGCGATGAACAAGCTCGGCGTCGGCGACCGGCGGGACCTGTGACCGGATACCGTTGACACGTGCCAACCCGTGCGGGATCGTGGCCGCTGGTCGGGCGCGAAGCCGAGCTGGAGCGGATCGCCGGTGCCCGCCGGCTCGATGGCTGCCCCGGGGTGATCGTGCACGCGCCGGCCGGGGTCGGCAAGTCGCGGCTCGCGCGTGAGGCCAACGCCGCCGCCGCGGCTGAGGGCCTGCCCGCGATCTGGGTTCAGGCGACCCGCAGCGCCTCGACCATCCCGCTCGGCGCGTTCGCCGACGTGGTCCCGGACGACGTCCGCTCCGACGATCCGCTCGAGCTCCTGCGCCGCAGCGGCGACGCGTTGCGCGAGCGGGCCCGCGACCGCCGCGTCGTCCTGGGCGTCGACGACGCGCAGCTGCTCGATCCCGTGTCGGCCGCGCTCGTCCTGCACCTGGCGTCGACCTCGACCGCCTTCGTCGTCGCCACGGTCCGATCCGGAGCGTCGGTCCCGGACGCGATCCGATCGTTGTGGAAGGACGCGGGAGCCCACCGGCTCGAGCTCGCGAGGCTCAGTGACGAAGCCGTCGGGGCGCTGGTCGAGGCGGGTCTCGGCGGTCCCGTCGAGCAGCGCGCGCTCGCATGGGTGATCGGCGCCTGCCAGGGCAACGCCCTGTTCGCGCGCGAGCTGGTGCTCGGCGCGCTCGAGGCCGGGACCCTCGTCCGCGCCGGCGGCCTGTGGACGCTCAAGGGCCGCCCGCCCGTGAGCGCCACGCTGCGTGAGCTGATCTCGGAGCGGATGTTCACGCTGTCGGCGCAGGAGCGGGCCCCGATCGAGCTGCTGGCTCTGGCCGAGCCGCTGCGGGTCGACGAGCTGACCGCGCTCGCGAGCGTCGAGGCGTCGGTGCAGGCGGAGGCGCTCGGGCTGATCTCGATCGACGTGCCGGGTGACGAGGTCCGGCTCGCGCATCCGCTCTACGGCGAGGCGTTGCGCGGCGAGCTGCCGGCGCTGCGCGCGCAGCGGCTCCGGCTGCGGCTCGCCGACGTCCTGCAGGAGCGCAGGCCGCTTACGCCCGAGACGGCGATGCGCGTCGCCCGATTGCTGCTGGACGCGCAGCAGAGCGTCCCGCCCCGGCTGCTGCTGGACGCGGCGCGGGCCGCGCTCCTGGCAGGCGATCCCGACCTCGGCGCGCGGCTCGCCGAGCTCGCGCTGCGCGACGGCGGCGGCCTCGCCGCGGCGTTGCCGCTGGCGCGCGCCCACACCGTGCGCAATCGCCACCGAGAGGCGGAGGAGGTGCTGGCCGCCGTCGAGGCGCAAGCGGAGGCTGCAGTGTCCGGTGACTACGTGGAGCAACGCGTCGTCGGTCTGTACTGGGGCCTGCGCGAGGTGGACGCCGCCCGCGCGTTCATCGAACGCGCGGGTCGATGGGCGGACGGGCGCGTGTGGACGCACCGGCTGCTTCCACTCCGCGACTTGCTCTCGGCCCAGCGCAGCGACTTCGGCACCACCGTGCGCGTGACCGCCGAGGTGCTCTCCGGCGGGCAGGCCGATGACGAGACCCGCCGCGGCAACGAGGCGCGGCACGCGCTCGCGCTGCTGTTCACCGGCGAAGGCGGCCGGGCGTACGAGCTCGCTCACGCGCTCCGGCCCACGGTGCCGTTGCGCGGCTATCACGAGACGCTCGCGCTCGGCGGGTGGACGTTGATCGCGCTCGAGACGGGCGAGAACTTCGACGACGGTGACGCCTACCTGTCGCGCGTCCTGCGCGACGCGGTCCGCGCCGACGACCACGAGACCGCCGGGCTGGCAGCGTTCGG
Organism: Solirubrobacter deserti; assembly: GCF_027587175.1. Classification (GTDB taxonomy): domain Bacteria; phylum Actinomycetota; class Thermoleophilia; order Solirubrobacterales; family Solirubrobacteraceae; genus Solirubrobacter; species Solirubrobacter deserti. Next base: position 33,118 of record NZ_JAPCID010000018.1, on the reverse strand, counting down.
GCTCGCGGCGACGGAATTCACGCGCGGGCGCTACCGCTCGGCGGCGCGCTGGTTCGACGAGGCCGCGCTGCAGCTCGAGCGCCGTGACACGTTCGGCACGATGACCGTCGTCAGCGCCTTCCGCGTCGGCATCGCCGCCGCCACGGGCGACGCCGTCGCCGCCCTGGACGCACTCGCGCGCATGCGGGACACGTTCGGGCCCGCCGGCCCGTGGCGGCACCAGGTGCCGTACGTGCAGCGCGCCGAGGGCTGGGCGGCCGGCCCCGGCGCCGCCGAGCACTTCCTGGGCGCCGCCGCGCAGTGCGAGGCGCTGCCGATCTTCGCCGCCCAGCTGCTCTACGAGGCGCTGCGCGCCGGAGCCGAGGTCGCCGAGCCGATGGCTGCGCTCGCCGCCCGTGGCGACGCGCGCCTCGTGCGCGCGTACGCCCGGCACGCCGCCGCTCGTGATGCGGCGCAGCTGCTCGCGGTCGCCGACGAGTTCGCGGCGATCGGCGCGCTCCGGTACGGCATGGAGGCGGCGTTCGCAGCGGCGGCCGCGGCCATGCGCGCCGGCGACCGCGAGTGCGCGCACCGTGCCGCCGCCCGCGCCCGCGAGCTCTTCCAGCCGGATCAGGGCGCCGCACCCCCGGTCTTCGAAGGCCTCGACCCCAACGCGGCGACGTTGACCAAGCGCGAGGCGCAGCTCGTCGAACTGGCGCGCGAGGGCCTGTCCAACGCCGAGATCGCCGACCGGCTGATCGTCTCGGTGCGGACGGTCGAGAGCCACCTGTACCGCGCGATGAACAAGCTCGGCGTCCGTGACCGCCGCGCGCTGTAGCGCGTCCGCTACGTACCGAGACCGCGCGAGTTCAGTAGCGCCCTACGCAAGACGCGGGGCCCGCTGGAGGGGAAGCTGGCTGCATCGTCAACCCTCCCCGAAAGGCACTCCCCATGTTGATCGCCCGCAAGGCCGCCACGGCCGCCGCCGTCATCGCCTCCCTCGGCGCCGTCGCGCTGCCCGCCACCGCCGGCGCCGCCACCACCACTACCACCACGCAGAACCACACGTACCACATCTCGGTCAACCCGGGCATGCTCGCGGGCGGCCAGAACACGGTGACCGCCCGCGTGAAGGTCACCAACCCCGAGAACAGCGTCCGCCGCTTCTGGAGCCGCTCGACGGTCCAGCAGGTCGTGCGCCAGGGCGTCAACAACGGCTACCAGAAGCCGTACATGAGCCAGGGCTTCCGCTGCACGCCCACGCTCGACGGCTCCATGAACGCCAGCACCGCGCGCTTCACCTGCAAGCTGCAGGGCGCCGACGTCCCGACCACGGTGACGCTCACGTTCACCGCGCCCTATCTGCCCCCCACCGCCGGCTGATCGCCTCCTCCCCAAGGACCATTTTCACCATGCGCACCAAGCTCCTCACCGCGCTCACCGCCGTCGTCGCCGCCACCGCCGTCGCGGCGCCCGCCCACGCCCAGCTCATCTCCGAGCCGGGCCCGCAGATCGACGCCGGCGCCTGCAAGGTCCGCTCGTCCCACGACGAGGGCCAACGGTTCACCTACGCCGACTGCGAGGTCACGGTCAACGGCGTCCCCGCCGGGCAGTCCGTCAAGGTCCGGTACAAGTCCAACCTGAAGACGTTCAAGCCGCACGCCGAGTTCGGCCCGTGGGACTCCACGACCGGCACGATCACCGCCGGCAACCAGGGCGCGCCCGCCGGGACCACCGACGACATCGTCGTCGGCCTGCAGCTCGCGTTCCCGGGCAAGAGCGTGGCGCAGGTCAAGAAGGACCTGACCGTCACGCTGTCCAGCGCCACGCCGGGCGCGACCGTGACCGACGCGACCGCGACGCCGTCGCGCTGATCGGTGTCAGGCCCGCTCACCGAGGGACGGTTCCCATGACACGCGTCGTGATGCCGGTGTACGAGGACGTCGAGATGCTCGACGTGAGCGGGCCCTATGACCTGTTCCGCTGGACGCGGGGCAAGGTCATGGTGGACCTCCGCGCAGAGGTGCCCGGGCCGGTCACCTTCAACGGCGGATTCACCTTCAATGTGGACGAGGGCCTCGGCGAAGCCACGCCGTGCGCCGCGCTGTGGGTGCCGGGCGGCGACCCCGCGGCGCTGCAGCGGCTCGTCGCCGACCGGGACGGGCCGTACCTCGACTTCCTGCGTCGCCAGGCTGCCGTGAGCGACTACGTGTGCTCGGTCTGCGAAGGCGCGATCCTGCTCGCGGCCGCCGGCCTGCTCGACTCGTACACGGTGACGACGCACTGGGCGTTCGCGTCGTATCTGCGTGAGCGCCATCCCGCCGTGACGGTCGCCGACGGGCACCCGCGCTTCGTGCTGGACCGCAACCGCCTGACCGGCGGCGGCATCTCCTCCGGTCTGGACGAGGCGTTGAAGCTGATCGAGCTCATCACCGATCGCGACACCGCTGAGCGGGTGCAGCAGACCACGCAGTACTACCCGGCCCCGCCGGTTCACAGCGAGATCCCGGACGCGCGCACGTCGCCGGTGTGAGGCCGGCGCGGTCAGGCGCGAGCGCGCGGCGGCACGTAGACTCCGGCGCCGCATGACGGACCGGGACGTGGGGCCGCCGCTCGCCTCTGACGCTGCGTGGCCGTTGCTCGGTCGCGACGCCGAACTGAACGCGATCGCCGCCCATCTCGGGGACGCCTCCCTGCGTGGCGTCGTGATCACGGCCCAGGCGGGCGTCGGCAAGTCGCGCCTGGCCCGACGAGCGGTCGCCGCGGCCGCCGACCGGGGTGCGGTGACCGAGTGGGTCCAGGGGACGCGAAGCGCCGCGACCGTGCCGCTGGGCGCCTTCGCCGCCCTGGTGCCGTCGGAGGCGCGGGCAGAGGACGCGCTCGAGCTGATGCGCCGCAGCGGTGAGGCTCTGCGCGAGCGCGCCGCGGGCCGCCGTGTCGTGCTGGGCGTGGACGACGCGCAGCTGCTGGATGCGATGTCGGCGACCCTTGTGCTGCACCTCGCGAGCCGCGAGGACGTCTTCGTCGTCGCCACCGTGCGGTCGGGCGAACCGTGTCCCGACGCGATCGTCTCCCTCTGGAAGGACGGATTGGCGCCCCGCGTGGAGCTGGCGCCGCTCGACGACGCGCACGTCGCGACCCTGGTCGAGCAGGCGGTCGGCGCGCCGCTCGAGGAGCCGGCGCTGCGCTGGCTGCAGGTCACCGCCCAGGGCAATCCGCTGTACGTGCGCGAGCTGGTCACCGGCGCGGTCGAGGCCGGAACGCTTGCGCGCTCCGCCGGCCTGTGGCGGCTGGTCGGCCGGCCCACGCCGAGCTCGTCACTGCGGGAATCCGTCGGGCGGCGCCTGGGCGGGCTGCCCGACGAACAGCGGGCCGCACTCGAGCTGCTCGCGCTCGGGGAGCCGTTGTGGTTGCCCGAGATCGCCGCATTGGCGGGCGAGGACGTGCTCGTCGAGCTCGAGTCGCGCGGGCTGATCGTGACGCAGCCGCGCGCCGGCACGTTGGAGGTCCGTCTTTCGCACCCGTTGTTCGGCGACGTCCTGGGCGAAGCGCTCGGAGCCCTGCACGCGCGGCGCCTGCGTCTGCGCCTGGCCGAGCAGCTCGAGCTCCGGAGCCCGGTGACGGCGGACGACGCACTGCGCATCGCGCGGCTGCGGCTCGACGCGGGCTCGCCGATCCCACCGACGTTGCGGCTCGACGCGGCACGGGCCGCGAACCTGGCCGGCGACCCGGATCTGGGCGCGACGCTCTCCGAGCTGGCGCTCGCGGACGGTCCTGACCTCCCCGCGGCGATGACGCTCGCGCGTGCTCGCAGCATGCGCAACCGACAGGAGGACGCCGAGCAGGCGCTCGCGGCGGTCGAGGCGCTCGCGCCGCGCCACCCTGACGCCGCGGCGTACCTGACCCAGCGCGGCTCGGTGTTGTTCTGGGGTCTGCGGAGGCCATCGGACGCGCTCGCCTTGATGGAGCGGGCCGAAGCGTGGTCGCCCGATCCGGAGTGGGCGGCGGCGGTCCAGCGCGCCCACCAATCGTGGGTCGCGCAGGCGGGGGGCTTCTCGCTGCCGCCCGGCGCCGCCGAGGCGCCGACGGCGGACGACGCCACTGACCGCACCCTGCGGGCGGTCAAGACGCTGTCGCTGCTGTTCTCGGGCCGGGGCGATCAAGCGTGGGCCGCGGTGCGCCGGATGAGGCCGTCGTTGCCCCTGCGCGAGCTGCCGGACACCGCCAGCCTGGCCAACACGATCCTGATCGCCCTGGAGACGGGCTACGACTGGCCCGAGGTCGAGGATTACATGACCCGGACGCTCCGCGAGGCCGTTCGGCTCAACGACCACGAGGCCGCAGGCTTCGCGGCGTTCATGCTCGGCGCGCTGCTCTTCCTGCGAGGGCGGTTCCGCGACGCCGCACGCTGGATGGCCGAGGCGGAGCTGCGCTTCGGCCATCACGACACGTTCGACGCGGTCGTCCACGTCCACACGTTCCAGGTGGGGATCGCCTACCACACCGGCGACTACGACGACGCCCTGCGCCAGCTCGATCGTGTTCACGCCGCGCTTGCGGACCGTGAGCCGCTGGCCGTGCACCAGCCCTACGTGCTGCGAGCGGAAGGCTGGGCGGCGCGCGTGCGCGGCGACGCGCACGGCGCCAAGCGGTTGCTGGCCGCGGCCGACGAGCTCGGGGACTCGCCGATCCACGCCGCGCAGCTGACGTATGAGGCACGACGGGCCGGCGCTTCGGTCGGCCCCGCGCTCGCCGCGCTGGCCGACCGCTGCACCGCTCCCCTCGTCGCGGCCTATGCCGCCCATGCCGTCGCCCGCGACGGTGAGGCGCTGCTCGCGGCGGCCGACGCGTTCGCGGCCATCGGCGCGCAGTTGTACGCGCTGGAGGCCGCGGCCGACGCGGCCGCCGCGTTCGTCAACGAGGGCCGCGCGCAGTCGGCGCGACGTGCCGCCGCCCACGCCCGTGCCCTGCACGTGCCCGGCCAGGGCACGGAACCGCCGGACGTCGACGGCGTCGCGGGGACCGCGGTCGGACTCACCGCGCGGGAGGCGCAACTCGTCGAGCTGGCCGGGCGCGGCCTCAGCAACGCCGAGATCGCCGAGCGCCTCGTCCTCTCGGTGCGAACGGTCGAATCGCACCTGTACCGGGCGATGCAGAAGCTCGGGATCAGCCGGCGCGGCGACCTTTGACCGCGGGGCGGCCGGGCCTCGTCAGCGTCGACGCTGAGCCCGACGCCCTGGGCGGTCGTTGAGCACGTATCCCACCGGGTAGGAATACCGCATCGATTTACATCTTTCTGATCCCGTGCCGCTGTGAGCCGGCCCGCGAACGACCGACGGGTCCCGGTGCGTACCCATGCGCCGGTCGAAGGTCCGGCGCTGGACGTGATGCTCGACCAGGTCGGCGAGGCGCTGCTGGTGCTCGACCGGGAGTTCCGGTGCGTGTACCTGAACCGCAGCGCGGCCCGGCGGCTGGGACGGACGCCGGCGGAAGTGCTCGGCCGGGACGTCTGGGAGCTGTTTCCCGAAGCCGTCGGGCAGCCCGCTCACGGCGCGTACCAGCGCGCCATGCGCGAGCAGGTGCCCGTCAGCTTCGAGGACTACTTCGAGCCGCTCGACGGATGGTTCGAGACGCGGCTGCAGCCGGCGCCCGGGTACCTGATCGCGATCGTCCGGGAAGTGACCGCGCGCAAGCGGGCGGAGCTCGACCTGGCGCGCAGCGAGCGGCGTTACCGGGTGCTCAGCCACGCGCTCAGCAGCGTCGTGTGGCAGACCGACGCGCAGGGACGCTCGATGCGGGCGCTGGCCTGGAAGCAGCTGACCGGGCATCCCGTGGGTCCGGACGGGACGCCCGACTGGGGGGCGATCACGCATCCCGACGATCTCGAACGCCTCGGCGCGGCGTGGCGGCGGTCGCTCGCCACCGGGGAGGAGCTCGAGGTCACGTACCGGATCCGGCACGCCGACGGGCGGTGGCTGCACCTGCGGACGCACGGCGTGCCGGTCCGCGAGGACGGCGTCGTCACTGAATGGGTGGGCGTGGTCTATGACCTCACCGAGCAGTTCGTGGCCGAGGATGCGCTGCGGCGCGCGGCGGCCGAGGACCCGCTGACCGGCCTGCTCAACCGGGCGGTCTTCCTCGAGCGGCTACGCATCATCCTGCGGGGCCGGGGCCGCTGCTCGGCGGTGCTGTACGTGGACGTCGACGAGTTCAAGTCGATCAACGATCGCTTCGGTCACGCGACCGGCGACCTGCTGCTGCAGGCCGTGGGCGAGCGTCTGCGGGACGCGGTCCGGCCGAGCGACGTCGTGAGCCGGCTGAGCGGTGACGAGTTCGCGGTGGTCTGCGACGGGCTCGCGACCGACGATGAGGCGCTGACGATCGCGGCGCGTGTCTGCGCGGCCGTCGAGGACCCGCTGCCGTCGGACGAGCGGGTGCACGCGTCGGCCTCGATCGGCGTGACCGTCGTGGGCCGGGACAAGGACGAGGAGCCCGAGCACGTGCTGCGCGCGGCGGACGCGGCCATGTACCGCGCGAAGGCCCGCGGCGGCGGCGCGGTCGAGGTCTTCGACGACGCACTGCGCCGGCGGCTGCGCCAGCGCGCCGTGATCGAGTCCGAGCTGCGCCTCGGGCTCGTCGAGGGCGGGCTCAACCTGCACTTCCAACCGGTCGTGGCGCTGGACGGTGCGCGCTCGGCGGCCGAGAGCCTGCTGCGCTGGCAGCGTCCCGGCGGCCCGGCGATCCCGGCCCCGGACGCGATCTCGGTGGCCGAGGCCACCGGGCTGATCGCTCCGATCGGACGCGCCGTGCTCACCATGGCGTGTACCGAGTGCGTGCGCTGGGATCTCGACGTCGGCGTGGGCGTGAACGTCTCCGCCCGCCAGCTCGCCCGCCCGGACGAGCTCGTCAGGGACGTGCGTGCGGCGCTCGAGGCGAGCGGACTGCCGCCGGCGCGGCTGACGCTGGAGATCACCGAGACCGTGCTGATGGACGACATGCTCCAGGGCGAGGCGATCGTCGGCCGGCTGCGCGGCCTCGGAGTGCGGCTGGCGATCGACGACTTCGGTGTGGGCTACTCGTCGCTGTCGTATCTGCACCGCCTGCCGGTGGAGGCCTTGAAGCTCGATCGCTCGTTCATAGCCGGCCTCCCCGACGACACGGCGAGCGTCCGGATCCTGGAAGCCGTCGTCGGCCTGGCGGCGGCGTTCGACGTGCGCGTCGTGGCCGAAGGGGTCGAGACCGCCGCGCAGCTGGCGGCCGTACGGGAGGCCGGGTGCCACGCCGCGCAGGGCTACGCGCTGGCGCGGCCGGGCCAGGCCCAGGAGCTGCCCGCGCGCCTCGAGGGGGCGCGCGCGGTGGCGGCGGCGTCGCACGGCGGCCATGATGTGTGAGCCGGGCGCCGCCGGCCATGGGGTCCGGCATGCATTTCGGCGCGACCGGCCCGCTGCGTCTCGTGCGACCGCACAGAGCGCCGCGGCTACGACCGGTCGGTCGCCTAAGGTCGCGGTACGCGCGCCACGACCCATCAGATCGCCGGTGTCGGCCTGGCGGCCGTCGCTGTTGCCGCGCTCGACGCGCCGGCCGGGACCACGCCGCTGCTGCTCGCCGGGGCGTGGCTCGGCTCGCTGCTGCCCGACGCGGACAAGGCCGACAGCCGCATCTACCGCACCCGCCGGCTCGAGCGCAAGGTCTGGCCCGTCCGCGTCGCGGGCCGGCTCGCGCGCATCCCGCTACGACTGCTGATCCTGCTCGGCCACCGTGGGCTCACGCACTCGCTGGCCGCCGCGGCGCTGGTGGCCGCGGCCGCCGCGCTGCTGGACCCCGCGTTCGGCGCCGGCGTGGCGATCGGCTACGGGTCGCACGTCGCCGCGGACGCGTGCACCCCTTCCGGGGTCCCGCTGCTCGCGCCGCTGACGCGCCGCCGCTGGTGGCTGCTTCCTCGGCGTACGCGGATTCCCACGGGCAGCTTGCGCGAGCTGGGCGTCGCGGCGCTGCTCACGGCCGGCGCGATCGCCGGGACGGTGATGCTGTGAGGCCCGACATCGACGCGACGCTGCGCGCGCTCGCGCGCCAGCCGTTCCGGGCGAGGTTCCGTCTGCGCGGGCGTGAGGCGGCGGCGGTCGAGTTGCGCGGGATGGCGGTCATCCGTGCGCACGCGCACGAGCTGCTGGCCCAGCGGCTGGCGCCCGCTGCACCGCACAAGGACGGCAAGCAGACGCCGTATCGCGGGCATCCGGTGTTCGTCGCCCAGCACGCCACGGCGACCTGCTGCCGCACCTGCCTGCGCAAGTGGCACGCCGTGCCGAGCGGGCGCGAGCTGACCGCGGCCGAACGCGACTACGCGGTTGAAGTCATCTGCCGCTGGATCGAGACGGAGCTGGCGACCTCAGAGCGCCGGCTTCCCCGATGACGGGGACGAGTGAGGGTCGGTGACCGGCGCCGGCGGCGTCGACTGGGCGTTCGTCACGGCCGTCGGCGGCGTCGGCGGGACCGTCGAGCCGGGCGCGGCGGTCGGCGCGGACTCGTTGCTGCTCTTGCGCTTGCGCAGGACCGCGCCCGCGACGCCGGCCAGCGCCACGCCGAGCGCGGCGGCACCCTTCGTGCCCGGCATCCCCCGCTTGAGGGCGCCGACCGCCTTGGTCTTGCGCGACGGGGCCGGCTTGCGGCGCTGCAGCCAGCCGCCGGCCACGCCGCGGCGCTGCTGCGCGGTCGAGCGGCGCGTGGTCGCGCGACGCGGTGCGGTCGAACCACGACGGGATGCGGTGTTGGGACGAGCGGTGCGAGTTGGCATGGGGCCTCCTGAAATCGGTGAAGCGTCCGCTACCCACACGCAACCGCCAACCGATCGCCTCGTCAAACCGCGCTGACTCGCAGGGTCCCGGACCAGACGCTGCGTACGGCACGACGCCGACTTGCTGACGTCCACCGTTTCACGACGCCCGTCCGCTGGAGAGCGCCCCGCGCATGGAGATCCCCAAGGAGAAGATCCTCGAGCTGATCCGCGAGCGGGTCGGCGGCGAGAAGGCCCAGCAGGCCGACCAGGAGCTGCCGGGCCAGGTCGACCCCGAGAAGCACGGCGACCTGCTGTCCAAGTACGGCATCAACCCCCAGGACCTGCTCGGCGGCGGGCTGGGCGACCTCGGCGGCAAGCTCGGCCTCTAGGAGCCCGCTGAAGACCTAGCCGCGCGGCGTGATCAGGTTGCTCATGATCACCTGAGAGCGCGTCCTGATCACGCGACCGTCGCTCTGGAGATCCATGATCAGGCGCTCCAGGTCGGCGTTGTCGGACGTGCGCACGCGGGCGATGGCATCGGCGTCGCCCGTGACGCTCCACGCCTCGACGACCTGCGGGTGCCGCATCAACGATGCGGCGACCTCGCGCAGCTGGGTGCCGGGCGCGTAGAAGAGCTCGACGAGCGCTTCAGTTCGCCAGCCGAACGCCTCCGGGTCGACGACCGCCGTGAAGCCGCGGATGGCGCCGTCGGCGCGCATGCGGTCGATGCGGCGCTTGACGGCCGGCGCGCTCAGGGAGACGCGGCGGGCGATGTCGTCGTAGGAGCGGCGGCCGTCTTCGACGAGAAGCGCAAGGATTTGCCGTCCGACGTCGTCCATGCGTTGGATTCTTGCGCACAGACGCCACGAAGTGGCATTGAGGCGGGCAGGCGCGGTCCGTACCTTCTCGGCCATGGCACTTCTGCATCCGAACAAGACCGCGACGCTGCTGTTCGACGAAGCCCACAGCCAGGCCTGGACGATCCGGCCTGAGGTCGCGCAGCGGATGCAGCCCGCGCACCCTGAGGACGCCTCGTACGTGAAGGCCGCGCGCCTGCTCGAGCAGCGCGACTTCACCGTCACGGCGCACACCGACGGCGAGCTCACGGACGTGCCCGCGGACGTGCTGGTCATCGCGCACCCGTCCGACCCGCGCTGGGAGGCCACCACCGAGACCGGCTCGCCGCGCTTGAACACGCAGGAAATCGCCGCGATCGAGCGCCACGTGCAGGCCGGCGGCGGCCTGATCGTCCTCGGCGAGTGCGATCACGACCGCTACGGCAACAACCTCAACGAGCTGCTCGCCACCTTCGGCATCCAGATCGAGACCGCGACCGTGCAGGACTACGAGCAGTCCGACGCCGCGCCCACCTGGATTCGCCCGCACCTGACCTCCAACGGCCGCGGCGCGCAGGCCGACGTGCTCGCGCGCGTGAACGAGGTCCGGCTCTACCGCGCCGGGACGCTCGCGCTGTCCAACGGCGCGAAGGTGATCGCGCACGCTTCGCCTTCAGCCACCAAGCCGCACGCGCCGCTCGCGGTGGTCACGACCTACGGCGAGGGCCGCGTCGTCGTGCTCGCCGACTCCGACCTGTTCGGCGACGACACGATCGACCAGCACGACCACGCCGACCTGTGGCTGAACCTCGTGTACTGGGCGGCCGGCCCCGCGTTCGCGCACGCGGAGACGGTCACGCCCTCGGCGGCGAAGAACGACCCCGCCTGGCAGACGCTCAAGGACGAGATCGAGCAGCTGCGCACGCTCCAGAACGAGGACGGCTCGACCGACAGCGAGCCCGACCTGACACCGATCATCGACTCGATCGAGGCGCTCGCGCCGTACTTCCCGCACCAGGCCGACTACCTCGCCGCGCTCGTGCAGGACCTCAAGGACTGGGACTTCGGCGTCCCGGACTTCACCCGCTCGCTCGAGGCCTTCCGGCCCGACCAGCAGCGCGTCGACGGCATCGAGCACCTCGTCGTGTTCCCGATGTACAAGCAGAACGGCCCGCGCGAGCGCCACTTCGAGGCGCTGATCGTCCGCGTGCCGTGGCCCGAGTGGCTCGCGCAGCTCGAGCGCACCCGCTTCCAGAACCCGAAGTTCGTCCCGGTCACGTTCGTGGACCGCACGTCCGGCTACGAGTCCAACTCCGCCGTGCTGTTCCCCGAGACGGTGAGCACGGGCACCAACAAGCCGGCCAACCACTTCGGCGCGATCTTCTGCGACCGCGAGGCCGCCCGCCTGCGCGCCGTGGCCACGCACGCCGCCGACGTCCTCAGCCTCAACCTCGCCCCGGACGCCGCCGCGCTGCTCAACAGCGCCGAGCTGTCGCGCCAGGCGTTCGTGCTGTGGGACCTGATCCACGACCGCGCGCACAGCCGCGGCGACCTCCCGTTCGACCCGTTCATGATCCGCCAGCGCCAGCCGTATTGGATGTACGCGCTGGAGGAGCTGCGCTGCGACCTGACCGCGTTCGTCGAGGCCGTGCAGCTGGAGCGCGAGGGCTTCGCCTTCGCCCGCTACGTCCAGCACGCGATCGTCCTCGACCGCCTGTTCCGCTTCCCCATCACGGGCCCGCGGGTGCGCAACTACGACGGCCTCGGCGGCCAGCTGCTGTTCGCCTACCTGCACAAGCGCGGCCTGTTGCACTGGACGAACAACGAGCTCACGATCGAGTGGGAGCGCCTCGCCGACGGCGTCGCGGACCTGCGCGCGGAGATCGAGACCCTCTACAAGCACGGCATCGACTCGTCCAAGCCGCAGTACTGGGCCGCGGCGCACGACCTGGTCTCCACCTACGTCAAGCCGGCGGCGGACAGCCGGTGGGCCAAGGGCCGGCGCGAGCTGTCCGACAGCGGCGACCCGCGCCGGTTCATCGACCTCGTCCAGCCCGACGAGTTCCCGCTCAGCCTGTTCTACGTCTCGCTGCAGGCCAAGCTGGCGCCCACCGTCGAGCTGGCGGGCACGGCGGCGTGACTAGCCGACCTTGACCGTCGACTTCATCGAGGAGTGCAGCGTGCAGACGTACCGGAAGGTGCCGGCCTTCGTGAACGTCTTGGTGAACGTGTAGCCCTTGGTCGAGGTCGTGCGCGAGCCGGCCCCGCCGCTCGCGGGCGTGACGTTGTGGGCGACGCCGCCCTGCGTCCAGCGCCAGACGACCTTGTCGCCCTTCTTGATGCTCACCGTGCCGGGGGAGAACGCGTTGTTCTTCACGGCGACGGTCTTGGTCGAGCCGGCCTGGGCGGGCGCGACGGCCACGGCCGCGGCGATCACGGCCGCGCCGGCGATCAGTGTGCGTCTCATACCGGGGCAGACGCCGGCGCCGACGTGGCTATTCCGCCCAGTTCCTGTACTGACGCACCGCCTGCGCGCACCTATATCTGGTAGACCTTGAGCAAGCGCTTTTCGTGCTCGGCGTCGATGCGCGCGATCAGCTCGACGTGCGGTTCCAGCCCGGACCCGCGCAATTTGGTGGCCATCAGCTCGTCGAGCTGGAACACGCCGGCGGAGTTGTTCATCGCCACCTCCACGCGCACCGCGCGCTGCTCGCCGGGGACGATCCGGACCTCGTCGATCGCCGCGGCCGAGAGCGAGTGGATGTTCGGCAGGCTCGTCTCGACCGCCACGCGGGAGCGACCGTGCTCCATGTCCAGCGCGTCCGCGACGCGCACGACGCCCGCCTCCAGCGTGAGCGGCCGGCCGCCCTTGCGGTGGCCGATGATCGCGTGCGTGATCTCGGCGGCGACGACGGTGCGCTCCGGCTCCTCGTAGGCCGGCTCGAGCAGGCCGTCGAGCAGACCGGCGGCCAGATGGAGGCTGTAGACCTCGTGGTCGACGCGATGGATCGACATGCCGAGGTCGTGCAGGAGGCAGCCGCCCGCGATCACCACCTCCGCGTCCTTGTGGGACATCCCGAAGTCGCGCTCCATCGCGGACTCCAGCCCGGCGCGGTGCAGCAGCCGGAACAGGTGCAGCGCGCGGTTGAGGACGATCTGCAGGTGCACCCAGGAGTGGTCGTTCATGTCCATGCGGGTCGCCGTGACCTGCTGGACGTGCCAGCGGGCCTTGAGCTTCACGCTCTCGTTGGCGGCCTCGAGGAAGCGGGCGAGCTTGGGGTTGCGCTCGGTCGGCGCGTGGATGCGCATCGCCGCGACGGCTTCGCGCGGCGACAGGGGAGGATCGGTCATCGCGCCTCGCATCATCCCAGTCGTGCAGAGAACTGCACACTCGGGGAGTTTCCACGCCGGTGAGAACCTGATTAGCTCGCGGCCGGCGCTGATGCGTCCACTGCGAGAGGAGAGGGTCGATGGGAAGGATTCTGCGAGGCGCCGTAGCCGGCGCTTCAACTGTGGCCGCGTTGGCGCTGTTCGCGCCGCCGTCGGCGATCGCGCATCCGTGCGCGAACAGCCAGCGGGTGGAAGCGAGCAGCTTCCTGTCGTTGCATTCGTCGAGCTGGGCGGGCTACCCGACCTTCTCGAACGAGCACGAGTGCGACGGTGAGGGCGGCGCGGTCCAGAACCAGTTCGAGAACGCGCGGGCGGCCGCGGACCCCGTCCAGGACGCCGTGAGCACGTTCACCTACTCGGAGAACATGACGCCGATCGGCTACTCGGCGCGCAGCGTCCCCACCAGCGGCACCGGGTCGGGCGCGATCAACTCCGACCTGGCGTTCAAGGGCAACTACGCCATCCAGGGCACGTACACGGGCTTCCGCGTGATCGACATCTCGGACCCGGCGAACCCGGTGCAGAAGGTCAACTACACGGGCTGCACGACCGGCCAGGGCGACATCGTCGTCCACGGGAACATCCTCGTCCGCTCGTGGGACTCGCCCGTCAGTGCCGGCGGCGCCGCGACGCAGTCGTGCGGCGGCACGCTCGTGGGCCAGGGCTTCGAGGGGATCCACATCTTCGACATCTCCGACCCGGAGAACCCCGTCATGGTCGATGTCGGCAACGACCCCAGCGACGGCAAGCAGGGCCTGCGCTTCTCGGACCGCGACAACCGCCCGAACGTTCCGGGCTGCGGCTCGCACACGGCGACGGCCGTCCCGGACGAGGCCCGCGGTTACCTGTATCTCTACAACGGCGGCTCCGACAGCGACTGCACGTGGATGGACGTCATCAAGATCAAGCTGTCCGATCCGACCGACGCCAAGCACGTCAACAAGGCGATGGCCGGCCGCGAGTGCCACGACAACACGGTGCTGCTCAACGGCGCCAACAGCTACGCGACGTGCGCCGGCGGCAACGGGATCTCGATGTTCAAGTTCGACACGACGATCGACCCGACCGCTCCGGGCGGCACCGAGAACCCGACGCTGCTGTGGTCGCGCGCCATGCCGCCGATCAACATCGGCCACTCGGCCGCGTTCAGCTACGACGGCAAGACGGTCGTCTTCGGCTGGGAGCCGGGCGGCGGCACCTCGGCGCAGTGCCAGGCCTCGAGCTCGGTCACGGCCCGCACCCTCTACTTCCTGGACCCGCAGACCGGCGCCACGCAGGGCACGCTCCTGCACCCGCGTCCGCAGCTGAGCACCGAGAACTGCACGTGGCACAACTTCAACACCGTCCCGACCCAGCGCGGCAACTACCTGGTGTCGGGCAACTACCAGTCCGGCATCTACGTCATCAACTACACCAACCCGGCCGCGCCCGAGGTCATCGCGTACGCCGATCCGGCCCCGCTGCCCAAGACGCCGACCGGCGGTGACCCGGACGGCGGCGACTGGTCGACGTACTGGTACAACGGCAAGATCTACGAGTCCGACATCTACCGCGGCATGATGGTGTGGGACCTCGACAACTTCGACACGGACCGCGCGAAGACGGTCACGTACTCGAACCCGCAGACCCAGATCGGGTCCTACGAGCAGGACTTCACGGGCCCGACGGCCAGCTCGACCAACGAGGGCGCCGGCTACAAGCAGGGGTCCACGGTCCCGGCCGCGTTCACGTGCGCCGACCCGGCGGGCGTGCAGTCGTGCACGGCGAGCGTGACGAACCTCGACACCGCGTCGATCGGCCGCCACTCCTACACGGTCACCGCCGTCGACAACGCCGGCAACCAGTCGATGACGACGGTCAACTACATGGTCAACAGCACGGACGTGGCCGGCAGTGCCGGGGGCACGGTGGCCGCCACGCTCTCGCTCAGCATGGGCACGGCGCCTGCGTTCGCGCCGTTCGTCCCGGGCGTCGCGCAGGAGTACACGGCGTCCACGACGCCGACGGTGACCTCGACGGCCGGCGACGCGACGCTCTCGGTCACCGACCCGAGCACGACCAACAAGGGCCATCTGGTCAACGGCTCCTTCGTGCTGCCGCAGCCCCTCCAGGGCCTCGGCACCGTGAAGACCTACACCGGCCCGGTGTCCAACGACAAGCCGACGATCACCTTCAAGCAGGCGATCGGCGCCAACGACGCGCTCCGCACGGGCACGTACAGCAAGACGCTGACGTTCACCCTCTCCACGACCAACCCGTGAGCGGCACGCGAGGCCCGGGGCGCGCGCCCCGGGCCTCGCGCCGTGCAGAGACCTGCACGCTCGGCCAGTTGCCTGTGGGCATGAGGACTTGGTTAGCTCGCGTTTAGGAGGAGTGGAGTCCTTACGTGAGAGGAACGGGAATGGGTAGAGGGTTCAAGAGCGTCCTGGCGGGAGCCGGGGCGCTGGCCGCGGTGGCGCTGTTCGCACCGGCGTCGGCCGTCGCGCACCCGTGCGCGGGCGCCAACGCGAAGGCGGCGACGAGCTTCCTGTCGCTCAACAACGCGCTGTGGGCGGGTGTGCACCGCCCCGACTTCGCCCACGAGTGCGGCGGCGAAGGCGGCCCGGTCGCCTCGCCGGCGAGCAAGTCGATGGCCGCGGTCGCCGCGGCGGCGGCGCTCGAGGACCCGACGCTCGAGCAGGTCGCGAGCGAGTTCGAGTACACGCCGAACATGACGCCGGTCGGCTACTCGCCCAACGTCATCCCGTACCTGCCGGTCCCGTACAACTCGGACCTGGCGTTCCAGGGCGACTACGCCTACATGGGCACCAACGACGGCTTCGTCGTGATCGACATCAAGGACCCGGCCAAGCCGAAGCAGGTCCATCTCAACAAGAGCTGCACCACCTCGCAGGGCGACGTCGTCGTCTACGGGAACATCCTCGTCCGCTCGTGGGACTCGGCGGTCCGCGCCTCCGGCGCCACGACGCAGTCCTGCGGCGGCACGCTCGTCGGCGTCGGCTTCGAGGGCGTCCACATCTTCGACATCACCGACCCGACGAACCCCGTCATGGTCGATGTCGGCAACGACCCGTCCAACGGCAAGCAGGGGCTGCGCTTCAGCGTCAACGACGTCCCGCGCCTCGGCTGCGGCTCGCACACCGCCACGGCCGTCCCGGCGCCGCAGTTCGACGCGCTCTACATCTACAACGGCGGCTCCAGCGGCACCTGCACCTGGATGGACGTGCTGAAGATCAAGCTCTCGGACCCGACGCAGGCCTCCTACGTCAAGCAGGCCCCCGCCGGCCGCCAGTGCCACGACAACACGGTGTTCCTCAACGGCGCGAACAGCCTCGCGAGCTGCGCGGGCGGCAACGGCATCACGCTGTTCAAGTTCGACGCCACGATCGACCCGACGCTGCCGGGCGGCATCGAGAACCCGGTCCAGCTGTGGTCGAAGAACATGAACGCGAGCGGCGGCCACTCGGCCGCGTTCAGCTACGACGGCAAGACCGTCGTGTTCGGGCACGAGCCGGGCGGCGGCGTCGTGGCGAACTGCCAGGCCGGCAGCTCCGCCCACTTCAAGTCGCTGTTCATCCTGAACGCCGAGACGGGCGACCAGATCTCCACGGTCCCGATGCCGCGCGTGCAGAACGAGACCGAGAACTGCACCTGGCACAACTTCAACACGGTGCCGACCAAGGGCGGCAACTACCTCGTGTCCGGCAACTACCAGGCGGGCATCAACGTGATCGACTTCTCGCAGCCCGCCGCGCCGAAGGTGATCGCCTACGCCGATCCCAAGCCGCTGCCGTGGTCGAGCACCTACGGCGACGACGGCTACCCGGACGGCGGCGACTGGTCGACGTACTGGTACAACGGCAAGATCTACGAGGCCGACATCTACCGCGGCCTGCTCGTGTGGGACCTCGACAACGCGTTCACGGATCGCGCGAACACGGTCGCCTACTCGAACCCGCAGACGCAGATCGGCGCGATCGCGGCCGACAACGCCGCGCCCACGATCGCCTCGACCAACGAAGGTGTCGGGTACGCGATCGGCTCCACCGTCCCGGCCGCGTTCACGTGCGCCGACGAGGACCTGGGCGTCGACAGCTGCACGGCGAGCGTGACCACCCTCGACACGTCGAGCTTCGGCCCCGCCTCCTACACCGTCACGGCGGTCGACAAGGCCGGCAACACGACGACCAAGACCGTCAACTACACCGTGACGGCCGAGACCCAGAGCAGCGCGAGCGGCAGCGTCGCTCCGGCACTGGCCTTGTCGCTGGGCACGGCGCCCTCGTTCGAGCCCTTCGTCCCGGGCGTCGCGCAGGTCTACGAGGCCTCCACGATGGCCAACGTGATCTCCACCGCCGGTGACGCGACGCTCACGGTCACCGACCCGAGCACCACCAACACCGGCCACCTGGTCAACGGCGCGTTCGTCCTCCCGCAGCCGCTGCAGGGGCTCGGCGTGGTCAAGACCTACACCGGCCCGGTCTCCAACGACAAGCCGACGATCACGTTCAAGCAGCCGATCGGCGACAAGGACGCGCTGCGCACGGGCACGTACAGCAAGACGCTGACGTTCACCCTCTCCACCACCAACCCGTGAGAGCCCGCTGAGGAATACCGGCACACCTGGTGCGGCACATCCGCGGCGCCTCGCGCCACCCACGACGCTCACGTGCCAGAGGCACGCCACGCTTGTCGCGGGCGGCGCGAGGCACGGGCGGCTGCACCACCCCAGGCGCACCGCACATTCCTCAGCGAACTCGAACATTCGGCCGAGGCCCGGGGCAACGGTCCCGGGCCTCGATACCGTCTCTTCTCGTGCTTGAGGAGAACGTGGTGCTGATCGACGAGGAGGACCGCGAGCTGGGGGTCGGTGAGAAGCTCGCCGTGCACCGCTCGGGTGAGCTGCACCGGGCGTTCTCGGTCTTCGCCTTCAACCCCGCGGGCGAGCTGCTGCTGCAGCGCCGCGCGCTCGGCAAGTACCACTCCCCCGGCCTGTGGACGAACTCGGCCTGCGGGCATCCGCGGCCCGGCGAGACCACCGAGGCGGCCGCGGCGCGGCGCTTCGAGGAGGAGCTCGGGATTCCGGCCGGGACCCTGCGCGAAGTGGGCGTGCTGCGCTACCGCGCCCAGCTGGCCGACCTGGTCGAGAACGAGTACGACCACCTGCTCGTGTGCGAGATCGACGTCGAGCCGTCGCCGGACCCCGATGAGGTCATGGAGTGGCGCTTCGTGCCCGTGGACGAGCTGAACGCGTGGATCGCACGCGCCCGCGAGGCCGACTTCACCGCCTGGTTCCCCCCGGCGTGGGAGATCGTCAACGCTCCAGCTCGCTGAGCGCACGCCGGATCGCCAGCGGCGCCTTGCCGCTCACGCTGATCAGCGTGCCGTCCTCGTGCTCGTGGAGGTCGCACACGATCTCCTCGCGCTCGGTGTGGAGCAGCGCCAGCAGCCCCAGCGGGAACAGCGCGACCGCGAGCACGTACGTCCACACCGGCCGGTGCTTGCGGGCGAAGACCATGTGCGCGTCGCTCGCGTGCTCGAGCGCGTACCCGTGGGCGCGCATCGGCGGCGCCACGAACTCGGCGAGCTCGGTCGCGGCCTGACGGCGCCGCGCGGGAGCGAGCCAGCGCGCGGTGAAGCCCGTGCGGCCGGGCGTCGTGGGGAGCCGGCGCTGCGGCGACGGGGAAGGCGGCGCGACGCGCGCGGTCGGGATGTCCTCGATCAGCTGCAGCAGCTCGCCGCGGGTCTTCGACGTGTACGCGGATGCGGTGCGCTCGTCGAGCTCGTCGACGTCGAGCCGGCCCTCGGTCGCCGCCTGGCGCAGCTCGGCCACGATCCGCTCGCGTTCGACGTCGGAGGCGCGCATGGGGTCAATGGACACCTCCTTATCTTGACCTGACGTGCCGCCCTCCAACCTCGGTGGACATGACCGATCCCCTGCTCTGGCTCGACGGCGACCCCACGGACGGTCGTCGCGCGCGCCCGTATGAACCGGAGGTGCCGTCGGCCCCGCCGCCGCCGGCCGCACCGCCGCCCGCCGC
The DNA here is from genome assembly GCF_027587175.1 of Solirubrobacter deserti. Classification (GTDB taxonomy): domain Bacteria; phylum Actinomycetota; class Thermoleophilia; order Solirubrobacterales; family Solirubrobacteraceae; genus Solirubrobacter; species Solirubrobacter deserti. Next base: position 14,099 of record NZ_JAPCID010000018.1, on the reverse strand, counting down.
GCCCAAGCGGCGTGGCCACTTCAGCGCGGCCGTGGCCGGCGGGCTCGTGTCCGCCGTACTGGTGAGCGGCGGCGCGTTTGCGTTCGGCGTCGTCGACACCGACGGCAATCCCGCGGCGGTCAACAGCGGGCCCGCGCTGGTCGGCGCCAAGCAGACCGGCGACGTCGCCGCGATCTACGCCGCGGCGCGCGAGTCGGTCGTCTCCATCCAGGTGCGCGGCGGGTCCGGCACGGGTTTCGTCACCGGCGCCGACGGGACGATCGTCACCAACGCGCACGTGGTCGGCAGCTCGCAGACGGTGCAGGTCCAGTTCGCCGATGACGAGACCGCGACCGGCCGCGTCCTCGGCGTGGACGAGTCGAGCGATCTCGCGGTCGTCAAGGTCGACGTCGGCCGGCCGCTGAAGGCGCTCTCGCTCGCCGACTCGGATGCCGTCCGCACGGGCCAGCTCGCGGTCGCGATCGGCTCGCCGTTCGGGCTCTCGCAGACGACCACGGCGGGCATCGTGTCCGGCACGGGCCGTCACATCCAGGCGCCGGACGGCTTCCAGATCGACTCGGTGATCCAGACCGACGCGCCGATCAACCCCGGCAACTCGGGCGGCCCGCTGCTCGACGCGCAGGGCCGCGTGATCGGCGTCAACTCGCAGATCGCGTCGCAGAGCGGCGGGAGCGTCGGGATCGGGTTCGCGGTGCCGTCCAACACGGTGCGCGACGTGATCCCGCGCCTCGAGCGCGGCGAGGACATCAAGCGCGCGTTCCTCGGCGTCTCCACGAGCGGGGGCACGAACGGCGTCACCGTCGCTTCGGTGAACGCCGGCGGCCCGGCTCAGGCGGCCGGCCTGCGCGTGGGTGACGTGATCCGGTCCGTCGGCGGCGAGCGCGTCGCCGACTCCGACGACGTCGCGTCCGCGGTCCAGGACCGCCGTCCCGGTGAGCGGGTCGCGGTGGAGATCACCCGCGGCGGCGCCCAGCAGACCGTCCAGGTCGAGCTCGGGACGCGGCCGTGAGCTTTCAGTCCCCGTGGCTGCTGGCCGGGCTGGGGCTGATCCCGCTGCTCGCCGTGGCCTACGTGCTGACCGAACGTCGCCGCCACCGCGCTGCGGCGGCGTTCGCGTCCCCCCGTGTGGCGATCTCGGCCGTCCCGCGCTCGCCCGGCTGGCGCCGCCACCTCCCACTCGGACTGGCTGGACTCGCGACCGCGGCGTTGATCGCCGCGCTGGCCCGTCCCGAAGTGACCGTGGCGGTGCCGGCCGAGCAGGCGACGATCGTGCTCGCCATGGACCACTCCGGGTCGATGATGGCCACGGACGTCGCTCCCTCCCGGCTGGCGGCCGCGAAGGAGGCGGGCGAGACGTTCCTGGACGAGGTGCCCGAGCGGGTGCGTGTCGGCGGCGTGGTGTTCAACCACCGCGCGCAGGCCGTGTCCTCGCCGACCACCGAGCGCGACGAGGTGCGCCGCGCCATGGACGCCGCGATGACGCCGAGCGGCGGCACCGCGACCGGCGACGCGCTGGCGACCTCGCTGGAGATGATCAAGGCGCAGAAGGCGCCGGGCGCGATCGTCCTGCTCTCGGACGGCCAGGCGACGCACGGACGTGACCCGCTGCCGATCGCCGGCGAGGCCCAGCGGCTGCGGATCCCGATCTACACCGTCGCGCTCGGCACGGCGTCGGGCACGTTGCCCAACGGCGACGCGGTCCCGCCGGACGTCGCGACGCTCGCGCAGATCGCCGAGCGCTCGGGCGGCCAGGCGTTCACGGCCGACCAGGCTTCGCAGCTGAGCGAGGTCTACGAGCAGCTCGGCTCGGAGGTCGCGACCAAGGAGGAGCAGCGGGAGGTCACCAGCGCGTTCGCCGGTGGCGCCGCGATCCTGCTCCTGCTCGGCGGCGGACTCTCCCTTAGGTGGTTTCGTCGGTTGCTTTGAGGTTGCGTTCAGCAACCCGGGATTGACTGTGGGCATGCGCAAGGCCGGATTTGCCGCCACGCTGGTGGCGGGCGTCGGACTCCTCGGCGTCTCTCTCCACGGGATGACGGGCGTGGACCGCACGCTCGCCATCGCCGCCGCCACGCCCGCTCCCACGGCGCCCTCGCAGGACCTCGTGCTCGAGCGCTCCAAGCTCGACTGCGACCGCTACGAGCGTCCGCACCGGGACCGCGGCGGCCGCGTCTAGGGCGCCACATCGCGGCGACCGGCTTCGCCGGTGCGTCGCGATTTCGGCTGAGAGATCGCTTCGCGGATCTCTAGTCGGACTGCTTGGCGATGCGCACGACGGTCTGGATCACGTAGTAGACCGAGAGGACGAAGAACGCGCCGCCGATCAGCGCCCGCGCCGTGTCGTCGTTGATCGGCGCGCGCGGCGCGACCACGTCGGCAACCTTCTCCCGCCACCCGATCAGCCCGGCATGCCCGACTTGCTTGTGGAGCTCCATGCCAGGATCACTACCCAGTGATCGTCCCGGTCGAGCGCCAGGAGCAGTACTGGTATCCGGATGACGGCGGCGAGGTCTGGGTCGCCGGCTTCCAGCTGGTCGACGACTCGGGACGGTTCCTGGGCCGGGACGCGTTGCCGGACGGGCTGATCGTGGCGAACGTCGCGGGCGCGGTCCACCGGCCCGAGGCGCTGGCCTCGGACCTGGCCGCGCCCGGATCGGTGTTGCGGCTGCGGCCGGAGCCGTCCAACCCGCACGACCCGTCCGCGGTCGCGGTGGACCTCGGTGACGGCACGCCGCTCGGCTACGTCCCGCGCGAGTACACGGTCGAAGTGGTTGGCTGGAACGCGCTGGTGTTGCGCGAGCGGCGCCGGTCGCCGCGTGACCCGCGCGACGGCGTGACGATGTTGCTCTCGCGCGAGCCGGTCGAGTTGCGCGTGACCGCGTGAACGTCAACGGCGAGCGTGCGCGTTCGCTCGGGTGCGATCGTGGTGGGTGGTCGACGGAAGTATCGGATAGCGAGAGTTTCGTCGACCACCCATTCAGGCGGCCGGCAGTGAGACGCGGACGGCGAGGCCGCCCTCGGCCCGCGGCGACAGCGCGAGCCGGCCGCCGTGCGCCTCGGCGACGCTGCGCACGATCGACAGGCCGAGCCCCGCGCCGTGCGTGCCCGTGCGGCCACCGCGCTCGAACGGCTCGACGAGCCGGTCGGCGATCGAGGCGTCGACGAGCGGGCCGGAGTTGACGACGTCCAGCACGGCGCCGTCTTGCGAAGCGCGCGTCGTGACCGCCACGAAGCCGCCCGGCGCGTTGTAGCGGACGCCGTTCTCGATCAGGTTCGCGGCCAGGCGCTCGAGCAACCGGCGCTCGCCGCGGACGCCCGCCGGGGCGAGGTCGAGCCGGACGTGCACGCCGTCGGCGCGCACGCGCCTCGCGGCGGCGCGGGCGGCGGCGGCAAGGTCCACGGGCTCGACCGAGGGCAGGCCGTGGCCGGAGCGGGCCAGGACCATCAAGCCGTCGAGCAGCGCGTCCATGTCCTCGACGGCCGACACGATCTCGGTGCCCATGGCGCGGAACTCGTCGACGTCGGCATCCGGGTTGGCCATCGTCACGTCGGTCTCGGTGCGGATGACGGTCAGCGGCGAGCGGAGCTCGTGCGACGCGTTGGCCACGAAGCGCTCGCGGGCGTCGAAGGCAGCCTGCATCGAGCGCAGCTCACGGCCGGCGAAGAACCAGCCGAGCGCGCCGGCGACCAGCGTCGCGCCGAGGAAGAACAGCAGGTACTGCGTGCCGAGCTGGGCCTGCGCGGCGTCGGCCTCCAACTCGCTCAGCGTCCGGTGCAGGTGGCGTCCCATCAGCCAGTAGGAGACGCCGAGCACCACCGCCACGAACGCGGCGAACAGGCCGCCGTAGATGACGGTCAGCCGGACACGCAGATGCGGAATCAAGGTCGGATGATCGGGGTGGGGCGGAAGGGCTGCGTCGCCTTCAGATTCGGTAGCCGGCTCCGCGGACGGTCTCGATCAGCGCGGGCTCGCCGAGCTTGCGGCGCAGCCCCATCACGGTCATGCGGACCGTGTTGCTCAGCGGGTCGAGCATCTCGTCCCACGCGCGCTCGAGCAGCATCTCCGGTGTGACGACCGCGCCCTGCGCCTCCAGCAGCGCCTCGAGCACGGCGAACTCCTTGGGCGTGAGCTCGAGGTCGCGGCCGCCGCGTGACGCCTCGCGCCTGGACGGGTCGAGCACGACGTCGCCGGCGGTCAGCACGGGCGGGCGCGCCTCACCCGTGCGACGCCCGAGCGCGCGCAGGCGCGCGACCAGCTCGGCGAAGCGGAACGGCTTGGCGAGGTAGTCGTCGGCGCCCAGCGCGAGCCCTTCCACCAGGTCGTCGGTGGACCGCGCCGCGGTCAACATCAGGACCTTCGTGCGCGGCTGCTCGGCGGTCAGCGCGCGGCATACATCGTCGCCGTGGACCTCGGGCAGGTCACGGTCGAGCACCACGATGTCGTACGGGTTGATGCGCGCCTTGTAGAGGGCGGCGGCGCCGTCCTCGGCGACGTCCACCGCCATGCCCTCACGGCGCAGCCCGCGCGCGACGGCGCCGGCGATGCGGGGGTGGTCCTCAGCGACCAGGACTCTCATGAGAGGGCAAAATAGGCGCGGCGCCTGAACGCCCCCTCAACGGCGCGTATGCGTCAGACGAGGATCACGACCTTGCCCGACACGGTCTCCGCGCGGGCGTGCAGCGCGGGCAGCTCGGCCAGCGGCACGCGCTCGGCCACGTCGACGCGCAGCTCGCCGCGGTCGACCAGCGCCGACAGCTCCGCCAGCTGTTGCGCGTCGCTGCGGACGAAGACGCCCACGAAGCGCACGCGCTCGTCGTCGGTGGGCATGGCGATCGTCGGGACGGTGTTCACGACGACGCCGCCCGCGCGGACGAGGGCGACGAGCTCCGCCAGCTCGACGCGCGCGAGGTTGAGCAGCACGTCCACGGGCTCGGCCACCGTCACCGGCTTCGCGGTGTGGTCGATCACCTCGTCCGCGCCCGCGGACCGCACGCGCGCCTCGCTGCGCGGGCTGGCGGTCGCGACCACGTGCGCGCCGGCCCGCTTGGCCAGCTGCACCGCGTAGGCGCCGACCGCGCCGCCCGCGCCGTTGACCAGCACGCGCTGGCCGGTCTGCAGCCCCGCTTCGTCGAACAGCGCCTGCCAGGCCGTGAGGGCGACCATCGGGAAGGCTCCGGCGTCCGCCAGCGGGATCCTCGTGGGCGCCGGCGCGAGCAGCTCCGCCGGTGCCACCACGTACTCCGCGGACGCGCCCGGCGCCGTCATCGGCAGGAAGGCGACGACCGCGTCGCCGACGCCCACGCCGGTCACGCCCTCCCCCACCGCATCGACCGTCCCGGCGACGTCGATGCCGGGAACGTGCGGCAGCGTCACCGGGAACACCTCGCGCAGGTAGCCGCCGCGGATGCCGTCGTCCACGGGGTTGAACGACGTGCCGGCGACGCGCAGCCGCACCTCGCCCGGGCCGGGCGCTGGCTGGGGGGCGTCCTCGTAGCGCAGGACGCCGGCGTCGCCGAACTCGTGGAAGCGCACCGCCTTCATCGCGGGCCTCCCAGCAGCTCCATGCCGTAGTGGGGAGCGCGCTCGACGGCGCGCTTCAGGCGCGCCTGGCGCTCCTCGTCGCTGAGCGGCGGGGCGGGCGCCGTCCTGGACTCGACGGGGTCGCCGAACTCGGCGAAGAACCGCTCGAGGCCGGCCGGGACCGCGGTGCACAGCAGCCGCGCGGTGTCGTCGCCGACGTTGCGGAACGAGTGCGGCGCGTGGCCCGGGATGTTGACCGTCTCGCCGGCCTGAAGGCGCACGGGCGGATCGTCGCGCAGCGTGACCTCGACCGAGCCCGCGAGCACGTGGAAGCACTCCTCGAACGCGTGCCGGTGCGGCGGCGGCCCGCCGCCGGGCGGGATCAGCATGTCGATCAGCGCGAAGCGCCCCGCGGTCTGCTCGCCGGTCAGCAGCACGGTGTAGGTGTCGCCGACCACGGCCAGATGCGTCAGGTCCGGGTCGTCTGGCCGCGCGACCGCAAGGCCGCGCCGGAGGTCGTCGTCATGCAGGTCGCTCATCGTGAAGCGGACGATATCATCCGTTTTGTACTGCGATGATCCCGGGGTGTCTCGGGCCCCCCGCAAGGACGCCGCCGCCAATCGGGAGCGGGTGCTGGACGCCGCCACCGAGCTGATCCGGCGCAACGGCGAGAAGGTGCCGATGGCCGACATCGCGAGCCAGGCGGGCGTGGGCATCGGCACCGTGTACCGGCACTTCGCCACGCGTGAGGAGCTGTTGAGCGCGATCGTGCACCGGTCATTCGAGCTGGCCCTGGCGAACGCGCGCGCCGCTGCCGGCCAGCCCGGCTCCGCGCTCGAGGGCGTGCGCTCGTTCCTCGTCGCCACGCTGCGCGATCGCGACCGCTTCGTCCTGCCCCTGCACGGCGGCCCGGTGGTGTTCGACGACGCGATCCGCGCGCTGCAGGCCGAGGTCCGCGTCGTCCTGCAGAGCCTGGTCGACCGCGGCCACGCGGCGCACGAGCTGCGCTCCGACCTCACCCCGATCGACCTGATCGTCAGCGCGTCGCTGCTCTCGCGCCCGTTGCCGTCCGTGGAGGACTGGGACCTGTACGCCGGCCGCCAGATCGAGCTGCTGTTGAACGGCCTGCGCTTATGAGGACCTGACGGACCGGCCGCCACGCTCGGTCCCATGAAGAAGTTCCTCGTGATCGCCGCCGCGGGCGGCGCCCTCGCCATCGGTGTCCCCGCCGCGTTCGCCGTGACGGACACGCCTGAGACGCAGACGATCCAGCAGCAGACGCCGACGCCGGCGCCGCAGGATCGTGGCGACGATTGCCCGGACAAGAGCAACGACGCCGCCGCGGAGACGGCCGGCGCGGAGCTGTGATGCACGACGAAGACACGCAGCGGCTCGAGTTCGACGATCCGCGCGCCGGCCTCGAAGGCGCGCTGTACGAGCTCAAGCGCGTGATCGTCGGCCAGGACGCGATGCTCGAGCGCCTGCTCGTCGCGCTGCTCGCGGGCGGCCACGTGCTGCTCGAGGGCGTTCCCGGCCTCGCCAAGACGCTGACGATCAAGACGCTCAGCGACGTCCTCGGCGGCTCGTTCCGCCGCGTCCAGTTCACGCCGGACCTCGTGCCTTCCGACCTCGTCGGCACGCGCATCTACCGCCCGGACACGGGCCGCTTCGACACCGAGCTCGGCCCGGTGTTCGGCAACTTCCTGCTCGCGGACGAGATCAACCGCGCGCCCGCCAAGGTGCAGAGCGCGCTGCTCGAGGTCATGCAGGAGCGTCAGGTGACGATCGCCGGCGAGACGTTCCCGCTCCCGCGCCCGTTCCTGGTCATGGCGACGCAGAACCCGATCGAGAACGAGGGCACCTACCCGCTGCCCGAGGCGCAGGTCGACCGCTTCCTGTTCAAGCTGATCGTGGACTACCCGACCGTCGGCGAGGAGGCCGCGGTCGTCGGGCGCGCGATCTCGCCGCCGGTGCAGGTGCGCGAGAAGCTCACCACGGCCGACCTGGAGCGCTACCAGGAGCTCAGCCGCCGCGTCTACGTGGACCGCGACGTGATCGGGTACGCCGTCGCGCTCGGCGACGCGACCCGCCATCCGGGCAAGTACGGCCTGCACGAGCTGGAGGGCCTGATCGAGTTCGGCGCCTCCCCGCGCGGCCCGATCGGCGCCGTCCAGGCCGCCCAGGCGCTCGCGCTGCTGCGCGGCCGCAACCACGTGGTCGCCGAGGACGTGGCCGATCTCGCCGCCGACGTGCTGCGCCACCGCCTGGTGCTCACCTACGACGCGCTCGGCGACGGCGTCAAGGCCGACGACCTGCTCGACCGCGTGCTCGAGCGCGTCGGCGGCATGAAGCCCGCGCGGGAGGCAGTTGCGGCGTGAGCACGCTGGTCTCTTCCCCGCCCGGCTCGCAAGGCCCGGGCCCGATGCAGGCGGCGCTGGTCGAGGCGCTCGACCTCGTCCTCGCCAGCCGCGCGGCCGGCCCGCTCCCGGGTGAGCGCCGCGCGGTCGGGCTGGGGCTGGGGACCGAGCTCGCGCAGATCCGGCCGTACCAGGTCGGCGACGACGTCCGCACGCTCGACGCCGCCGCCAGCGCCCGCACCGGCCTGCCGCACGTCCGCGACCACGTGCCGGAGCGCACGCTCACGACGTGGCTGCTCGTGGACGTCTCCGCGAGCATGGCCTTCGGCACCGCGGACCGCCTGAAGTCGGACGTGGCCGAGGGCGTCGCGCTCGTGCTCGGCCGCCTGGCGGTGCGCCGCGCGGGCCGCATCGGCCTGCTCACGTGCGGCGCGCCCGAGCCGCAGCAGATGGCGCCGAGTGCCGGACGCTCCGCCCTCGTGCAGCTGCGCCGCTCCCTCGCGAAGGGCGTCGCCGCCGACGGCCACGCGCCCGAGGACGCGCTCGAGCAGGGGATGCGCCGCGTGAACCGTCTGGCACGGGGCCACTCCCTGGTTGTCGTGGTGAGTGATTTCCGGGAGGAGAGTCGGTGGGCGCGGGCGCTGCGCGCGCTCGGCGCGCGCCACGACGTGCTGGCGGTCGAGGTCTTCGACCCGCGCGAGACCGAGCTGCCCGACGTCGGCCACCTCACGCTCGTGGACCCCGAGACGGGCCAGCGCGTGGAGGCCGACTCGTCCAGCGCCGAGCTGCGGCGCCGGTTCGCCGCCGCCGAGCTCGCCCGCCGCGACGGGCTCAAGTCCCACCTGCGCCGCGCCCGCGCGCGGCACGTCGAGGTCGGCACCGATCAAGACTGGCTGCGGGCGCTCGGAAGGAGCCTCAGATGAGTTTCCAGGCACCGCTGTTCCTGGCCGGCCTGGCGGTCGTCCCGATCGCGATCCTGGCGCTGCTGCTCTCGCGCCGCCGACCGTCCAGGTACGTGATCCGCTTCCCGGCCGCGGCGACGCTCGCCGCCGTCGCGCCCAAGCACGGCGGCGTGCGCAAGAACCTGCCGCCCGCGCTGCTGATGATGGCGCTGGCGGGCATGGCGATCGCGCTGGCGCGGCCGGAGGCGACGGTCGCCGTCCCGGTGGAGCGGGCGAGCGTCATGCTCGTCACGGACACGTCGGGCTCGATGAACGCCGTCGACGTGCAGCCGAGCCGGCTCGCGGCCGCCAAGCAGGCCGCGAACCGGTTCCTGGACAACGTGCCGGAGCAGCTGCAGGTCGGCCTGGTGGCGTTCGCCGATGGCCCGCACACCGTGATGCGCCCCACGCAGGACCGCATGACCGTCGAGACGACGCTCAACGCCCTGCAGGCCGAGGGCGGCACGGCGACCGGCGACGCCCTCGACTCCGCCCTGCAGGCGCTGGAGACGCGGGACGAGAACAGGCCGCCGGCCGCGATCGTGCTGCTCTCGGACGGCGCGAGCCAGTCCGGGCAGGACCCGGCCGAGGTCGCCCAGCGCGCCCGGGCGGCCAGCGTCCCGATCTACACCGTCGCGCTGGGCACGCCCGACGGCGTGGTGGAGGGCAACTTCGGCCAGAGCATGCCGGTGCCGCCGGACCCGGAGGCGATGCAGCAGGTGGCCGAGATCTCCGGCGGCCGGGCGTTCACCGCCGAGGACGCCGGTGCGCTCGACGAGGTCTACGAGACGCTCGGCTCGCGCATCGGCACCAAGGAGGAGAAGCGGGAGGTCAGCGCCGGCTTCGCGGCCTTCGGTCTGCTCGCCCTCGCGGGCGCGGCGTTCACGTCGCTGCGCTGGCGCGGTCGGCTGCCGTGAGCTCCGCCACGATCTCGTCGATGATGTCCAGGCCTTCCTGAGCGCCGGTCTCCATGCCGGTCCCGATGATCATGTCGCGGACCTCCTTGGAGCCCACGCTCGTGGTCATCGTCAGGCGCGTCCGACCGCCGTCGATCGCCTCGAACACGTTCGTGTTGAGCGCCGCCCCCGCCTCGGGCGGCGCTCCCTCGAACACCTCGGTGTTGACGAGCTTCTCCGCCGGCTCGATCTCGCGGTACTCGCCGTGGAAGCCGACCTCGTAGCCGCCCTCGCTCGTCTCCATCACGTAGCGCCACTTGCCGCCGACCTGCAGGTCGATCTCGCAGCGCTTCATCGTGCCCCGCTTGCCGGGCCACCAGCGCGAGACCAGCTCGGGCGTCGTCCACGCCTTCCACACGAGCTCGGGCGGCGCGTCGAACTCCCGCGTCATCACGATCTCGGTGTCCGACGGCGTGGTCAGAACCGCTGAACCGCTAAGGCCGCTCATCACGCGCCTCCTTGTCTTTGAGTTCGTCGAGGACCACGTCCAGGGCGTCGAACCGCTCGCTCCAGGTGCGCTCGTAGTTCGAGACCCAGTCGTGGATGGGCTTGAGCCCGCGGCCGTTGAGGCGATAGACCCGCATCCGGCCGTCTTCACGTGCGTCCACCAGACCCACCTCTCGGAGGACCTTCAGATGCTTTGACACCTGTGGCTGGCCAAGTTCGAGCCGTTCGACGATGTCGCCGACCGGGCGCTCGCCCTCCATCAGCAGATCGAGGATCTCGCGCCGCCGCGGCTCGGCCACCGCGTTGAACACATCGGCTGTCGTCGCTGCTCGTGCCACGCACACAATATATACCCATATGGGAATGTGTCAAGCGAAGCCGCTAATGAGCTCTGCGGTCTCGAGCGGCACGTCCACCTGCGGACAGTGGCCGACGCCGTCGAGCTCGATCCACTCCGCGTGCGGCAGGTCGCGACGGTAGCGCTCCGCCGCAGCCGGCCACGGCAGCAGCTTGTCCTCGGTGCCCCACACCATCCGGATCGGGCAGGTGATCGGGCCGAGCGCCCAGTCGGACCGGCGCGCGACCTCGATCATGCGCGGCGTCTCGACGCACAACGCCGCGGCGCGGATCACGTCGGCGACGAGCTCGGCCGGAACGTGCTCGTGTCGCTCCGACATGGACGAGAGGACCTGACGGCGCCGCTCGGGCGAGGACGCGATCCACGCCGCGCGCGGCGCGGCGCCGCGGACGAGCTCGTGCATGCCGGCGAACCACTCGAGCGTGGCGTCGCGGACGCGGTCGTCGAGCCAGCCGCCGCCGGGGGCGAGACCGATCACCGCGCGGGCGCGCCCGCGCGCCGCGAGCCGCAGGGCGAGCGCGCCGCCGAGCGAGTTGCCCACGATGTACGCCGTCTCCCATCCCGCCTCGTCCATGCACCGCGCCACGGCGTCGGCCATCGTATGGGGCGTGATCTCCTCCGGCAGCGGCGGTCCGCCGAGGTGGCCAGGCAGCGCCGGCGTCAAGACCTCGAAGTCGCGCTCCAACCGCGGCCTCACCAGGTCCCACACGCGCGGGGAGCCGGTGAAGCCGTGGATGAGGACGAGCGGTTTCAGCGTGGCGTGTATTCCGCCACGATAAACGGCGGCTGGAACTGGTCGCTCGTGATGCCCGTGTTGAGCACCGAGAAGCGGTACTCCTGGTCGGACGCGGTCACGAGCGGCGCCTGACGCTTGCGCTTGGCCGGCGGCAGGAACGCGGTCGCGACGGTGAAGTGCAGCCGCTTGGCGTCCTTGGACAGCACCTCGCGCTTGCCCGTGCGCGAGTGGATGCGGATCAGCTGCAGCCGGAACGGGTCGCCGGCATAGATCCACGGATCGCGCGCGTCGTACGGGTCGAACGTGATGCCCTTCAGGCTCTCGAGCTCGTACTGGCGCTTGGCGACGGTCACGATCTCCGCGACCCGCTCGATCGCCGGGCGGCTGCTGTCGCGCAGCGTGGAGAGCTTGAGCTTCTGCACGCCGCCGGCGCACGTCGAGGACAGGTACAGCTCATCCCCGCGTACCGCGAGCGAGCCCGCGCCGGGCGCGAAGCTCCCGGGCGCCGCAAACGGCAGGCCGCCGACGGTCTGGCCCGAGCCGAGGAACGGGCAGCCGGCGAGGCCGGGCAGCGGCGTCCCCTGGTCGGGCGGGACCAGCCCTGGCCGGATCTGGCCGTCGCGACCGATCAGCCACAGGCCGCCGAGCACGGACTCGGACACGACGTACTCGCCGTTGGGCAGCACCTCGAGGTCCTCGGCGAACGCCAGCGGCAGGCCCGCGAAGTCGACCGTGCGCGTGAGCTTGGCGCTGAACCTGCCCTTGCGGTCGGAGTAGGTGTAGTCGTAGACGACCGGCGGGCCCTGCGGCGGGAACCCGCCCGCGTCGAGCACGACGAGCTTGCCCTCCCTCGGCGAGCGCAGCGCGAACGGCAGCTTGAAGCCGTTCGGCGGTGCAGGCAGGACGGCCTTCTCCCGGCCGCTCTTGCGGTCCAGGACGACGACGCGCGGCCCGTCGGTGGCGACGCCGATTCCCGGCTCGGTGACGAACACGTAGTCGTCGTCACCGGCGATGCCGTGGATCAGCGCGTCGCGTTCCGCGAGCGTCTTGACCTTGGCGGATGCAGCCTGTGGTGCGAGCAGCAGGAGCAGGGCCGCCAGCACTCCGAGCATGAACCTCATGGGCCCGCAGAGTAGTCAGCCCGAGCGAAGATCCGTCGGCGCGGCGGGCGCCGAAAATCCCACGGCGCGTCCGGCCGCGGGTACAGTCGGGCGGTGCACGAGCGAGTTCCCGCCCGAGCGCGCGATCCGCAGGCTGAGCCGGCCCAGGACCGGCCGCCGGCGGCGAGGATCCTCCAGCTGCACCAATCCGCGGGCAACGCCGCCGTGGCCCGCGCGATCCTCGCCCGCCAGACCCGCTATCCCGAGGGCAAGGACCTCGACAGCGGCTACTGGGGGCACCGCGGCCAGGGCATCCCGACCGACGAGCTGGCGACGAAGATCGTCACGGACCTGCTGCGCGATCCGCAGTACGCGGCCGCCGCGCCCGAGGTGCTCAACGGCTACTGGATCGTGCACATCGTCGAGGCGGTCGAGCACATCCGCCAGGCGGGCGCGCTCGACCAGCTCGCGGCCGTGTCGGGGTCGGCGACGCGGGTGCGGCTCGCGATCGCGCTGGTCCGCGACCCGGCGACCTTCGACGCCGAGCGCCAGCTGGCCGGCGTCAGCGACCAGGAGTACGCCGACCTCACCGGCGCGCGCCGCGACGGCACGCCGGCGCCGGGCGCGCCCGCGCACCCGCAGGTCGCCGAGCTGCGGGAGCTGCGCATCCCGCTCGCGCTGGAGCAGTTCGCGACCCGCCGCGCCGCCAAGTTCCAGGAGCTGCGCGCGGGCGAGCCGGCGCCGGCCGTCACCCAGCCCGACAACTCCCCCCGGCCCGGTCGCGAGCTGGAGGAGATGCTGCGCTGGGACGCGACGAACCTGCCGCCGCTGGAGACGCTGACCGCCACGCGCGGGGGCGAGCGCTGGGCGCACCCGAAGCACGCCGTCACCGAGGCAATCCTGGCCGCCCTGCAGCTGCGGGCGGTCGGCGGCGCGATGGCCCAGCTCGAACGCGGCGAGGGCGCCACCCACGACGTCCACGAGGAGGCGCGCGCGGGCACCGGCTGGGGCGAGATGATCAACTGGTGCGGGATGTTCGCCTCGCAGATGCTCGCCGGCGGCGGCATGGACCGCGATCTGCGCGGCGGCATGGACTCGACCTCGAAGGTCTACGCCTTCTTCACCTACGGCGAGGGGCACCCGGACGTGGTGCGCAAGTACATCCGCACGCCGGACGGCGGTCTGCAGACGCTGCGCGACTACCACGAGACCGCCCGCAACTCGCGCCGCAACTGGATCCCGACCGCCTCGATCGGCGCCGACGGCCTCGACATCCGGCCCGGTGACGTGCTCACGCTCGCCGTGGCCAACGAGAAGAACACGGAGAAGGCGTTCGGCGACCACATCGTGCTCGTGCACTCCTACGACCGCGCGACCAAGCGTCTGTTCACCATCGGCGGCAACGACGGCGGCTACGTGGTCCGCAACGGCGCCCCGCCGGCGCGCGAGTCGGCGACCGACCGCGCCGATCGCGAGCGGCGTGAGGCGGCCACCGGCGAGCGGCTGCAGCGACCGACGCGCGGCGCCCACGTCGGCGTCGGGAGCCAGGACCTGGGCCATCAGCCGACGCCGGGCCGGCGCGGGACGATCGTGCAGCAGACCCATGTGGCGGGGATCGGCCGGCCCTCGATCGTCGACTTCGAGGACCACGTGTATCCGTCCAACGCGGCCGCCGAGCGCGAGCTC
>NZ_JAPCID010000017.1 GCF_027587175.1 Solirubrobacter deserti | reverse complement strand
CGCGACAAGGGCACCGCGTGCGACCAACGAGTCCGCCAGCGCGACCCCCACGCGGCCCGCCAGCTGGTCGTAACACGACCGCGCCTCGCGCAGGGCGTGCCCACACACGCCGCGACGCTGCTGCGCCGCGCGCTCGAGGAACCGCCCGATCCGGAGGTCCGGCCCGCGCTGCTGCGCGAGCTCGGGGACGCGGAGCTGGCCGCGTTCGACGAGCGCGCCGCCGAGCATCTGCGGGCCGCGCTGGACGCCACCCGCGAGCCCGCGACGCGCGCCGAGGTCGCGCTGCAGCTCACGGTCGCGGACTTCAACGGCGGCCGCACCACCGAAGCCGTGCGCACCGCGCTGACGGTGATCGACGAGATCCGCGACGACCCGGAGCTGCGCGAATCGTGGCTCAAGCTGGAGGCGCTGCTCGCGATGGTGGCCCGCTACGACCTGGCGACGGAGGGCGAGCTGCGCGGCCGCATCCACGCGGTCGCGGCGCCGTTGAGCGGCGCGACGCTCGGCGAGCGCGCCGTGCTCGCCACGTCGGCCAGCGAACGGCCCGGTCCCACGGCCGCCGACCTGGTCCGGACGACCCAGCAGGCGATCGCGCTGCTCGCCGAGCGGCCGTGGGCGTTCCCTGCCTCCGGCATCGGCGACGCGGCGATGCTGCTGCACGCCGACGCGCCGGAAGCGGCCGGGGCGTTCGCGCGCGAGCTCGTCGCGACCGCACAGGCCGAGGGGTCGCCCATGCGGCATGCGTACGCGATCACCGCGCGCGGGATGGCGGGCCCTCGACGTCGGCGACCTGCGCGGCGCGATCTCGGACTTCGACCAAGCCGGGCAGATCCGCGAGGACGTCGGGCTGGGCACGGAGGACGCGCGGCCCGTGATCGCCGGCATCGTCGGGTTCGCCGTCATCGCGCACGCCGAGGCCGGCGCGTTCGAGCGGGCCGAAGCCCTGCTCGCCGACGCCGGTCTCGACGGCGAGTTGCCGGAGCAGATGGTGTTCAACCCGCTGCTGCACGCGCGCGCCAGCGCACACCTGCTGGCCCGCCGGGTGGACAAAGCGGTCGCCGACTTCCGCGAGCTCGGCCGCCGGCACGCCCGCTGGGGGCTGCGACGGCCGAGTCCGCCCTGGCGCTCGAGCCTCGCCGTCGCGCTCGTGGCGCGCGGGGAGCGTGCCGAGGCGCGGGAGCTCGCCCGCGCGGAGCTCGAGCTCGCGCGCGTGTGGGCCACGGCCCGCTCGATCGCGCGCGCCGAGCGGGCGCTCGCGTTGGCCGCGAACGATCCGGACGAGACGATCGCCGGGCTGACGAGCGCCGAGCAGCGGCTCGCCGACGGCCCGTGGCGGCTGGACCGCGCGCGGGTGCGCTGCGAGCTGGGCGCGGCGCTGCGGCGTGTGGGGGAGCGGCGGGCTGCGCGGGAGCTGCTTGCCCGCGCGCTCGACGAGGCGCACGCGTGCGGCGCGGAGGTGCTCGCGACGCAGGCCACGGAGGAGTTGCGCGCGTCGGGCGCACGGCCGCGACGGCGTGCCCTCAGCGGTCACGACGCGCTCACGCCCAGCGAGCGGCGGGTCGCCGAGCTGGCGGGCCGCGGGCGCACGAACCGCGAGATCGCCCAGGAGCTGTTCGTCACCATGGCGACGGTCGAGACCCACCTCAGCCGCACCTACCGCAAGCTCGGCGTCCCGGGACGCGCCGAGCTCGCCGCCGCGCTGGCCGAGCGCGACGGCGAGCCGGAACCCGCTACTTGAGCGTGACCTTCGCCACGACGTCGATGTCGTTGTGCGCGAGCTCGGACGGCGGCGCCTGCTTGACCTCCTTGGCGGAGATCACCCGGCCCGTCGCGCCCGCGTAACGGCCCGTGCCGAGCGTGATGCGCGGCGGCGTGCCCTCCACGACGAGCATCGAGCGCCCGATCGTGGCGTGGCTGACGCACTTGGGCGGCCCGCCCGCGACGAACTCGCAGCGCAGGTGGTCGCTGCCGAGCCGCGTCTTGCCGTGCTTGGCGTGGTCACCCGGGTGGAGGTCGAACACCGCGTCGAGCACGTCGCCGGGCTGCGGCTCGGCGATCGGCAGCTGGTCGAGCACGCGACCGTCGGCCTTGGTGAGCTGGATCGAGCGCGTCTTCTCGAACAGGCGCAGCGTCTCGGTCTTGCCGGTGGCGGCGCCGCCCGGGGAGGCGACGAGCGCGGCGCCCGCCGCGGCGGCCGCCAGGCCCGTCAGCAGCCGACGCGGGCGGGGGTGGAATCGGCGGCCCATGGCTACTGGAGGATCACGGTCGCGCAGTCGTTGGCGAAGTCCTGGTCGAGGACGACGCGGAACGCCTGGTCGCCCGGGTCACCGTCGCCGGCGCTCAGCCCGCCGCAGTCGATGATGTCCGACACGAAGTCGCGCACGGCACCGAACGGCACCTGGATCGACGGCGCGGGCGACGGGAAGATGCTGTCGTTGTCGTCACCGCCGAGCAGGCGGTCCATCCCGCGATCGCCGGACAGCACGTCGTCGCCGCCCGCCCCGGAGAGGTTGTTGTCGAACTCGTTGCCGATCAGCAGGTCCTTGCCGTTGCCGCTGCTGACGTCCTCGACGTCGACGATCGTGTCGCCCTCGGCCGGCACGCCGAGCGCCGGGTTGGCCGGCGTGCCCTGGGTGGCGTCGGTGCGCTTGAGGTTCACGTGCACCGGCGTGGTCCGGCTCGAGTAGATCACCACGTCATGCCGTTCGCCGACGGCGATCCCGGTTTGACCGCCGTCGATCGTGTCCGCGCCCAGGCCGCCGTCGAGCTGGTCGTCGCTGCCGCCGCCCTGGAGCTGATCGTTGCCGCTGCCGCCGAACAGCTTGTCGGAGTTCAGGGCACCGTCGAGGACGTCGTTGTCCGGGCCGCCGACGAGTTCGTCGAGGCCGAAGCCGCCGACCAGCTTGTCGTTGCCGCTGCTGCCGGTCAGCTCGTTCCGGCCGCCCGCGTCGCGCAACTCGTCGTCGCCAGTGGACCCGGACAGCACGTCGTCGGTCTTGGAGTCGCCGACCAACACGTCGTTGCCGACCGAGCCGTTGGCCTGCATGGGCGCACCCTCGACCGTCGCCGTGGACGTCGCGTTGACCACCGTGTCGTTGCCGGCTCCGGCCGAGGCCACGAAGCCCTTGAACTTCACGCCGACCTTGGGCGCGAAGCACGTGGCCTGCGTCGGATCACCGGCCACGGCGTTGCAGCCGATGCCGGCGGTGACCGGCACGACGTCGTCGATCGTGAAGCGGCTGTTCGTGAGCGTGATGCGCACGTTGTTGTCCGCGTCGGTGCCGACGTAGCGCATGCCGACGGCGTCGCTCGCCGTGACGGTCGCGCTGGGTACCTGCGCCTGCGCCGGCGCGGCCGTCAAAGTGGCCGCCGCCAGCACGCCGAGCAGCAGGTGCTGTCGATGCTTGAACATCAGAAGGTTCTCCTTGGGTGAGTGCTGCATGTCGCCCTTGAAGACGACCTCACCCGTCCCGCCATACCGGGACGATGTCCCGCGCGCAGGGCCGCGCGTCAGCGGTGATCGGCGCTCAGGAGATCGAACGAGATCATGAGGCGGACGAGCCGGCCCTCGGCGTCCGTGCCCAGGTACGTGGCGTAGAGGCCGTCGCCCCAGCCCGACTGGCTGATCGCCAGCCGCAGGCCCGGTTCGGCCTCGTAGAGGAGGACGTCCAACGCCTGCTCGCCGCCGTACATATCGTCCACCACCGGCTCCGGTCCGGAAAGCGGTCCGGGCTGGTCGTAGTAGGCCGCCTGCCGTGCGTGCAGCGCCTCGATCGCGGTCGGGTCGGCGAAGCACGCCACGCCCGCGTCGACGCCGAACCCGTAGATCGAGCCCGGTTCGATCGTCACCCCCTCCGGAACGTGCATCCGCCATGCCGAGACGGGGCTCGGGTCCAGTTCGAGGGCGAGCGCCGCGACGCGTACGTGGTCGGGCGCGAGCCGGACCGCGAGCGCGCTCGCGCGGCCGGCCGCGTTCGGCGGGACCGTCACGAAGAGGCTCCCGTCCCCGACCAGCGGGTCGCAGAACGCCACCCGGCCCGTCGGGAAGGCCAGTTCCCCGACCTTGAGCTGCTCGAGCGTGAGCGACCGCCCGTCATCGACGATCGCCGTCCCGTCGGGACGGCCGAACAGGGCGTGCAGCTGCTCCGGCGTCGCCGCGGCCGACGGCTCGTCCTGCTCCTCGGGCGGCGGTGGGCGGCGTCTGCGGAGCTTGTCGAGCAGTCCCACGGTCGCCCGAAGGCTACTCGCGCGCCGCGCACCCACGGCGAGCCGGACGTTGATCAGCTGCTCGTCGGGCGCGAGCCGGACCGAAGGTCCTTGAGCTTCAGGTGCACCCCGAACAGGAACGCCGGCAAGCAGAAGCCGGCAAGGAACCCGAGCAGCGCGGCCCGCAGCCAGCCCGGCGCCACGAAGCCGAACATCCCGCCGTAGAACCCGACCGTCGCGGCGACGAGCGAGCCGACCGCGACCACGGGGGCGAAGACTCCGCCGACCGGATCGGCGCGCTGCCACGTGCGCCAGGTGAACGCCGCACCCGGGCGTCTGCGGCGCAGATCCCTCGTCGCGCGGCGGAACATCCTGGCGCACGCCGCGAGGCCCAACGCGAAGGACAGCAGCGCCGCAGCGACAACCATGGGCAGGCGAGTCTCCTCACCTGCCCCGGTCCAAACCGCGGCTTAGAGCGCTTCGGAGTCGATCTCCATGAAGTCGGCGACCTCGTTGACCCAGCGCTCGTTGACGAAGGACTCGTGGTCCGGGTGGGCGCTGTAGGCGTCGTAGGTCGCGCGGTCGGCGAACTCCATGGTCAGCGCGAACCGGTACGGGTTCTTGGGGCTGACCTCGCGCATGAGCTCGAAGGCCTCCACGCCGGGGATCGAGGCGAGCTCGGCGTTGGCCTTCAGGAAGTCGGCTTCCTCGGGGGAGCCTTCGGCGTGCTTGAGGGTGAACACCACGCCGTGTCGGATGCGGCCTTCAGTCAGGATGGGCATGGGCGGCAGTCAATCAGTCGGCGTCGGCCGATAGACGGGACCCCGCGCGATCACGCTGTCGAGCAGGCCGTCCTGGTTGTAGTCGGGTGGGGCGGTCTCGTCGATCGGGCGCCGCTCAAGGCCGGGGTATCCGATCGCCTCGCGGATCGCTGGGTTCACGAAGTAGGCGCCCGGGACGACCGCCGTCAGCACGCCCCAGCCCGCCGGGTCCTGGCGCAGGACCGCGATCGCCTCCTCCGGCGAGAGCCCGTCCACGGACGCCAGCGTGGTCTCCAGCGCGTCCCTCAGGTCGGGCAGCGAGGTGAGCACCTCATCCAGGTACTGGCCGGACACGCCCGCCTCGCTGGCGCTCGGCATGCCGCCGCCCGCGGGGATCAGCACGTCCGCGATGCCGTCGAGGGCCGCGCGCTGGGAATCCGTCAGAGCCATGCTCAGGCCGCCACTTTCTGCTCTCGCCGGGACGCGATCAACTGCTCGGTGAAGCGCAGCGCGAGCGCCGCGATCGTCGCCGTCGGGTTCATGCCGGCGGACGTCGGCCACACGGACCCGTCGAACACGTACAGGTTCGGGACGTCGTGGCAGCGGCCCGTGGCGTCCACGACGGTCGTCGCCGGATCGTCGCCCATCACGGTCGTTCCGAGCAGGTGCCAGCCCGTCGCGCGGATGAACGGCGCCACGACGGTCTCGTACGCGCCCGCCGCGATCAGGGACTCCTGCGCTCGGGCCTGGTGGAACTCCACCAGCCGCTTGGAGTTCTCGCTCAGCCGGTACTCGATCTTCGCGCCCGGCACGCCGAACTCGTCCGTGTTGACCGGGTCCAGCACGACGCGGTTGGACTCCTCCGGCAGGTCCTCGGCGATGATGCCCCACATGGTCGAGTGCCCGAGCCGGCCGCGCACCGCGTCCTGGAAGCCGGGCCCCCAGATCTCGTTCTCGGCGCCCCACGGGTACGCGCTCGTCATCGAGAACGGCCCGCCCGTCGGCTGCAGCCCCCACTTGGCGCCGCGCACGAACCCGCGCGACTCGTCCGTCTCGTAGAACTCGAGCGAGTGGATGAACTGGCCCCACGGGCCCTGCCACGCGCGGAAGTCCTCGTCGAAGACGCCGACGACCGTCCCGAAGGGGTGCATCATCAGCCGCTTGCCGACCATCCCGGACGAGTTGGCGAGCCCGTCCCCGCCGCCCGAGTTGAGCAGCAGCCGCGGCGTCCCGACGCCGTTGGCGGCGAGGATCACCACGTCGGCCCGCGCCTCGTGCTCGTTGCCTTCGGCGTCCACGTAGAGCGCGCCGCCGACCAGCCCGTCCGGCCGCACGATCAGCTCGCGCACCGTCGCCCGCGTGCGCAGCTCCACGCCCAGCTCCAGGCACCGCGGCCAGTGCGTGAGGTCCGCCGTGCCCTTGGCGCCGTAGGCGCACGCCTGCAGGCACGTGCCGACCTGCTGGCACGGGTTCAGCCCGCCGTACTTGCGCGTCGCGATCGCCAGCGGCGCCGGCCACCAGTGCCAGCCGAGCTCGTTGTGCGCCTTCGCCACCCGACGTCCCGCGGGCCCGAGCGGCACAGGCGGGAGCGGCGGCCCCTCGCCCGGCGGGAACGCGGTGTCGTTCGCCAACCCGCTGATCCCGAAGTCGCGCTCCACCCGCACGTAGTAGGGCTCGAGGTCCTCGTAGGTCATCGGCCAGTCGTCGGCGACGCCGTCCAGCGTCTTCACCCGGAAGTCCGACGGCATGTTGCGCTGCCACTGC
This sequence comes from Solirubrobacter deserti, assembly GCF_027587175.1. Lineage (GTDB taxonomy): Bacteria > Actinomycetota > Thermoleophilia > Solirubrobacterales > Solirubrobacteraceae > Solirubrobacter > Solirubrobacter deserti. Next base: position 126,271 of record NZ_JAPCID010000017.1, on the reverse strand, counting down.
GCCGCGTAGACGACCGTCCCGCCGCCGACGCCGTTCCACATCAGTGCCGTGATGTCGGACTCGGTGTCGTTGATCGGGTAGTCACCGGGCGCCTGACGCAGGTTCGGATCCCAGCCCCAGTCGCGCCCCGCGGTGAGCGGGAAGTCCTCGCGGTGGACCGTCGCCTTGGAGTAGTCGGGCCAGTCGCCCTGCTCCAGCACCAACACCCGGAACCCGTCCTCGGCGAGCCGCTTGGCGGCGATCGCGCCGGTCGGTCCGGCGCCGATGATCAGGACGTCATGCTCCATTCCCGCACTCTCCTCCGTAACGTGTCCTACCGTGGCGTCGCTCAGCGACATCAGCCGTCACGCGGGCGTGTCCATCGCCACGTGCTCGCGCGTCCTCAACGGCTCCGCGCATCCGGTCTCCGAAGCTACACGGCGGCGCGTGCTGAAAGCCGCCGAGGAGCTCGGGTACGCGCCTTCCGCGCTCGCCCGCGCGCTGGTCACCCGCAGCTCGCGCATCATCGGCGTGATCGTCGGCGACATCGTCGATCCCTACTTCGCCGAGATCGCGCGCGGCGTTGAGGCCGTCGGCGCGGAGCTCGGCTACCTGACGATGGTCTGCAGCGCCGAGCTCGGCAGCGAGGCGGAGCTCGGCCACCTGCGACAGCTGCGCGACTACCACGCGGCGGGGATCGTCTTCGCGGGCAGCGGGCGCGTGGACGACCCGAGCGCCGAGGCGCTCGCGACGGCCGTCGAGGACGCGCGCAACCGCGGCTCGGTGGTGCTCGCGCTCGCCCAACGTGACTTCGAGGCGCCCACGATCCTGTTCGACAACGAAGCCGCCGCGCACGACATCACGGCGCACCTGCGCGACCGCGGGCACGATCGCATCACGTTCGTCGAGGGCCCCGCGGGCCTGCACACGAGCGCCCAGCGCCGCAACGGCTTCCTGCGCGCCGGCGGCACCGACACGATTCCGGGCGGCTTCGCCTACGAGGACGGCTGCGCGGCGGCCAATCAGCTGCTCGCGAGCGGGACGCTCCCCGACGCGATCGTCGCCGCCAACGACGAGGTCGCGATCGGCGTGCTCACGCGCCTGCGCGACGCCGGGGTCAAGGTGCCCGAGGACGTGTCCGTCGCCGGCATCGACGATCTGCGCCCCGCGCACTTCGTCGGCCTGACGACGGTCTCCGTCCCGCTGCACGAGATGGGCCGCCGTGCGGCGCAGGCAGTGCTCGAGAACGGCGCGCAGGACGTCGTGCTCCCGCACGCGCTCGCGATCCGCAACACCACCCGCTAGGGGCACGTGGGAGCATCCCGGCACACCTGCTGCGGCACATCCGCGGCACCTCGCGCCACCCACGACGCTCACGTGCCAGAGGCACGCATCACTGTCGCGTGCGGCCCGAGGCACTGGCGGCTGCACCACATCAGGCGCACCGATCATGCTCCCACGCACCCCTAGAAGACGCATCGCTCGAAGCGCTCGACGGTCGTGCGCATCAGCTCCTCGCGCGGCAGGTCCCAGATCGCGGGGTTGAGGATCTCGACCTCGATCGGGCCGTCGTAGCCGGCCGCGTCGATCATGCGCGTGAAGGCCGGCAGGTCGATGATGCCGTCGCCCATCATCGCGCGCTCCCACACCGTGTCGCGCGTGGCGGCGAGCCAGTCGTTGACGTGGTAGCCGACGATGCGGCCGGAGGCGCGCGCGATCTGGTCGCCGAGGGCCGGGTCCCAGAAGGTGTGGTAGACGTCGATCACGACGCCGACGCCCGGATCGTCCAGGCGCTCGCAGATGTCCAGCGCGTTGCCGAGCGTGTTGATCGCCGACCGCTCGCCGATCATCATCGGGTGCAGCGGCTCGATCCCCAGCCGCACGCCGTGCTCGTTGGCGTACGGGAGCAACCGCTCGATGCCCGCCTCGATCACGTCGCGAGCCGCCGCCAGGTCCTTGCCCGACGGCGGCCCGCAGACGAGGACCAGGGCATCCGTTCCCAGCGCGGCGGCCTCCTCGACCGCGCGCCGGTTGTCCTCCTCGGCCCCTCCGGCCGCGAAGAATCCGCCCCGGCACAAGCTCGACACGCGCAGCCCGGCGTCGTCGATCCGGCGCCGCGCCTCCTCCACGCCGATCTCCGCCAGCTTGTGGCGCCACGGCCCGATCCACTCGATCCCGAACTCGGCGCACGCGTCGATCACCTCGACCAGCGACCACCGGTCGGCGGTCATCGAGTTCAGCGACAGGCGGCTCAACAGACCCCCGCGAGATCGAGCACGAGCCGCATGCGGGCGGTCGCCAGGTCCGGCTCGCGCAGCAGCCCGGCCTGGTCGGCGAGCACGAACAGCTCGGCGAGATGCCGGACCGAGCGCCCGCTCTCCAGCCCGCCGACCATCCGGAAGTGCTCCTGGTGGCCGTTGAGGTAGGCGAGGAAGACGACGCCCGTCTTGTAGTACTGCGTGGGCGCGGCGAAGATGTGGCGCGAGAGCGGGACCGTGGGCGCGAGCAGCTCGTCGTAGCGCTCCAGGTCCCCCTCGTCGAGCGCCTGCATCGCCGCGGCCGCCGCGGGCGCGATCGCGTCGAAGATGCCCAGCAGCGCGTGGCTCCCGGACCGGATCAGGTCCGGATAGTTGAAGTCGTCGCCCGTATACATGCGCACGCCCTCGGGCAGGCGCTCGCGCAGCGCGATCTCCTTGTCGGCGTCCAGCAGCGAGATCTTGATGCCGTCGACCTTGTCCACGTTGGCGGCGATGATGTCGAGCACGACGTCCGCGGCTTCGGACAGGTCAGGCGTGCCCCAGTATCCGCGCAGCAGCGGGTCGAACATGTCGCCCAGCCAGTGCAGGATCACCGGCGAGGAGGCCTGCTGCAGCAGCTGGCCGTACACCTCGCGGTAGTCGTCGGGTCCGGACGCCGCGGCGCACAGCGCGCGCGACGCCATCAGGATCACCGGCGCGCCCTCGCCCTCGATGAACGCGAGTTGCTCCTCGTAGGCCGCGCGGACCTCATCCAGCGTCCCGCCCACGAGCTGGTCGGTGCCGGCGCCGCACGCCAATTGCCCGCCTTCGGCCTTGGCCTCCGCGACCGAGCGCCGGATCAGCTCCTGGGTCGCCGCCCAGTCGAGCCCCATGCCGCGCTGGGCGGTGTCCATCGCCTCGGCGATGCGCAGGCCGTGCGCCCACAGGTGGCGCCGGAAGGCCAGCGTCGCCTCCCAGTCCAGCTGCGCAGGGCCCGTCGGGTCGCCGCCCGCGAGCGGGTCGGCGACCACGTGGGCCGCCGCGTAACACACGCGCGAGCGCGGCTCGGCGCCCAGCACCGGCAGCGGCTCCCGCAGCTCGACCGTGTACGGCTCCACCGTGCCGTCGGCGCGCGGCAGGGTCAGCGTCGTCACAGGGTCAGCTCCGGCACGTCGATCCAGCGACGCTCGCGCCAGGACTGCTCGGCGAGCTCGTAGAGCTGCACGCCGCGCGCGCCCTCGACGAAGTCCCACGGGAACGGCTCGTCGAGCACGACGTGGCGCAGGAACGCCTCCCACTGCAGCTTGAAACCGTTCTCGGGCGGCTCGGTGGCCGGCACCTCGATCCACGCGTCGCGATGCGCGACGGGATCGGGCAGGTCCGGGTTCCAGACCGACTTCGGCGTCGCCGCCGCGGGCTGGATCTTGCAGTCGCGCAGGCCCGCGACCGCGGACCCTTCCGTGCCGTCCACCTGCAGCTCGAACAGCTCGTCGCGGTTCACGCGCACGGCCCAGGACGAGTTCAGCTGCACGACGACCCCGCCGTCGAACTCGAAGATCGCGTAGGCGGCGTCCTCGGCCGTCGCCTCGTACGGCTTGCCGTCCTCGCCGATCCGCTCCGGGATGTGGATCGAGCCCGTCGCGAGCACGGAGCGCACCGGCCCGAACACGTTGTCGAGCACGTAGCGCCAGTGGGCGAACATGTCGCTGATGATGCCGCCGCCGTCCTCGCGTCGGTAGTTCCACGACGGGCGCTGCGGCTCCGGCTCCGGCCCGGGATAGACCCAGTAGCCGAACTCGCCGCGCGCGGCGATGATGCGCCCGAAGTAGCCCGAGCGCACGAGCCGCTGCAGCTTGAGCAGGCCGGGCAGGAACAGCTTGTCCTGCACGACGCCGGCCTTCACGCCGGCGTCACGCGCCGCGCGGCCGAGCGCGAGCGCGGTCTCGACGTCCGGCGTGACCGGCTTCTCGCAGTAGACGTGCTTGCCCGCGGCGATCGCCTTCCCCACGGCCGCCGGACGCGCGGACGTCAGCTGCGCGTCGAAGTAAATTTCGTAGAACGGATCGGCGAGCGCCGCGTCCAGGTCCGTCGACCAGCGCTCGAGCCCGTGCTGCGCCGCCAGCGCGGCGAGCTTGGCCTCGCTGCGCCCGAGCAGCAGCGGTTCAGGCCAGATGACCTCACCGTCCCCGATGGGCAGGCCGCCCTGCTCGCGGATGGCCAGGATGGAGCGGATGAGGTGCTGGTTCATCCCCATCCGGCCGGTGACCCCGTTCATGATGATGCCGACGACGCGCTGACCCACTTTTCTCCTCACGGAAAGCGTTTGCCACGACGCACTGTAGCCACTTGTGCGTCATAACGCAAAGCGCCGACCACGCGCGCGTGCGCCTCTCCACACGAGCGCTAGTTTCGGTCGTCGTCGAAGTGCCGGCAGACTGGACTTCGATGACCTCCTGACCGCCTGCTTGAGCGCGTCGCTTCGCTCGCCGCCGGCGTGAGCGACCCGCGGTCGCGCTCGCGCCAGACGATACGTTCAACGCATGACAGCGCTGTTCGCGTCCGTCGGCGAGACCCTCCAAGGCATCGCCGCTCTCGCCATCGTGTTCGTCCCGCTGTGCCTGTGGTGGTGGTACGACGCCAAGCGCGGCGGAGATCGGAGCGGCGGCGGGTGGTTCTCCGCCGACGGCGACGGCGGCGGCGGCGACTGACGTCTTGCGGCCGTGAAGGCTCGACGAAGTCGCGCCGCGTCTCTGCGTGGCGGGTGTCAGGAGCCCGGCCTCGATGATGGGCGCCGGCCGGCGCGAGTAGAGCCGCGCCGAGGAGGCGCCCGAGCGCGTGAGCCAGTAGACCGTGAGGGTGTCGAGGATGCGGTCCTCGGGACGGGCGTGCGGGGATCGGACCAGTCGAGCCTCTCGCCGATCCAGGCCGCCAGGCCCGCGGGCGAGTCCGTCAGCGCGGACCACCACCGGCTCGGGTCCTTCAGCGTGCCACGGCCCGCGGGTTCCCCGCGATCGAGCTCCACGCGCTACCCGTATCGCTGCTGCAGCCGCCGATCGATGCCGCGGGCGCGCGCGAGGCGGGCCAGGAGCCGCAAGCCGCGTTCGAGCAGGGCGTACGCGCCGGGCAGCCGGCCGTCCCCCATTCGAGCAGCAGGGCGGCGTGCAGCGGGTTGCGGGGCATGCCGTTCTTGAGGACGCGGCCGTCCGCGGCCAAGCCGTAGGCGACGCGCAGCGAGGTCTCGAACCCAGGTTGACCGGGTCGCAGTTCGACGTGCGCCACGGCCGGTTCCGCGCTCTCGTTGGACCACGCGTGCAGCGCGCCGATCGGCACCGTGGCCTCCTCGCCGGGCCCGAGGGTCAGCTGTTCCCCGTCGATCACGAGGTTCAGCCGGCCGCGGAGGATCATGAAGCGCTCGGTGTAGCTGAGGTGGTAGTGCGGCGTGACGCTGCCGCCGGGCGCCACCTCGAGCTCGGCCAGTGAGCGCTCACCGCCTGACTCGGCGCTCGTCTCCAGGAAGGTGACGGCGTCGCCTTGCACGGGGTTCACGATTCGCCGGCGGGCGGCGGTCTGTGTCTTGCTCATGTCAAGCGGGACGTCCGGGCGGGGCGCCGCATTCCGGCGTAGTCCGCGGGTCGACGACGGCCGCGCAATCTCGTCCGCGGTGCCCAGGAGCTCGACGGCCAAGAAGCGCTGCGCTACTCGATGGCGGTGTGGCTGATCGCCTCCGAGATGTGGACGCACAACCGCCCTCCCGAGGCGCTGCTCGCGGCGAGAGCCGCCGAAGAGCTTCTGGCTCGCATGGTCTTCGACTTCGAACCCATGCTCGCCGACTGGCGGCGACGCTGGCGATCGGCATGCAGGCGCGCCGGCAACCGTGAACGGCGTCTCGGTTACTCGGCGGCGTGGGTGCGGGTGAAAGCCAGCACGCAGACGTCGTCCTTGTCGGGCCCCTGCGCGATGAGGTTGCGGCGTAGCGCGTCGGGATGGGGGTCGTCGGCGGCGGCAGCGAGCAATCGGGCGAGGCCCGTGTCGATGCTCTCGGTGCGGCGTTCGATGAGCCCGTCGGTGTAGAGCACCAGGGTGTCGCCCGGGTTCAGCGCGAGCTCGGCCTCGGCGCGAGGCAACGCGGGGGTCTGGATGCCCACGGGCGTGGAGCGGCCGCCGAACCACAGGCGAGCTTCGCCGGCCGCGGTGACGAGCACGGGCGGGAGATGGCCGGCCGATGCGATGGTGGCGGTGCCGAGGTCCGGCTCGACCTCCGCGTAGACGAGCGTGGCGAACTTCGCTGCGTCGACACCGGCGACGAACGCGTCGAGCGCGCGGATCAGCTCGACCGGTCCGAGGCCGGCGATGGCCAGCGCGCGCACCGCGCTGCGCAGCTGGCCCATCGCGGTGGCGGCGATGAGGCCGCGCCCGACGACGTCGCCGACGACCAGCCCGAGTCGACCGTCGGGCAGGACGAACGCGTCGTGCCAGTCGCCGCCCACTTCGAGATCCTCGACTGCCGGCTGGTAGAGCGTGACGATGTCGAAGCGCGGGTCGCGCGGCGCTTCGCTCGCCAGCAGGCTCTGCTGCAGCGCGTGCGAGGTGGCCTGCGACTGCGCGTGCAGTCGCTCGACGGCTTCGCGCGCCTGCCGCTCGCGGTCGCGCGCGGCCAGCAGCTCGCGCTCGTAGGCTTTGCGCTCGCGGGCATCGAAAAGCGTCGTGCGCACCAGTTCCGGTTCGCCGGCCTCGTCCGTCACGAGCGCCGAGTTCACGAGCACGGGAAGCCGGCGGCGGTCAGCGGTGAGGATGTCGACGGCGATCTCTCTGACGCTGCCCTGCATCCGCAGCAGCGGCGCGTAGTGGGTCTCGTGGTAGATGCGGCCGCCGGGGCTCAGGAGGTCCTGGAAGCGTTTGACCGCGACGAGGTCTTGGCGGCGGTAGCCGGTCCAGCGCAGGAAGGTCTCGTTGACGCGTACGATCGTGCCGTCCGGCGTGGAGGACAGGTAGCCACACGGCGCCTGTTCGTAGAGCTCTTCGGCGCTCAGGTCCGTGACGCGTCCCGATGGGTCAGAGGAACGCGCGGATCGCATCGATCGTCTCTTGCGGAGCGCTCAGGTTCGGACAATGTCCCGTCGCCGTCATCCGCACCAGCACGGAACCCGGGATCTGGCGATGCACGTACTCGCCGACCGCCGCCGGCGCGATGACATCGTCGCTGCACTGCAACACCAGCGTCGGCACGTCGACCGAGGCGAGGTCCGCGCGGTTGTCTGAGAGGAACGTCACGCGCGCGAAGCGCGCGGCGATCTCGGGATCGGTCCGGCAGAAGCTCGCGGTGAGCTCCTCGCCCAGCTCCGGCCGGTCGCTGTTGCCCATGATCGCCGGCGCCATGGCGCTCGACCACCCGAGGAAGTTGCTGTTCATCGACTCCAGCAGCTCGTCGATGTCCTCCGGGGCGAACCCGCCGACGTACCCGTGATCGTCGATGTAGCGCGGCGAGGGGCCGACCAGCACCAACGCGCCGATCGTCTCCGGCGCACGCGCGGCGACGAGCACGCCGATCATCGCGCTCACCGAATGGCCGACGAAGACCGCATCCTCGAGCTCGAGCTCGCGACAGATCTCGACGACGTCGTCGGCGTAGCCCGCGAGCGTCCCGTGGCGCCGTTCGTCGTACGCCGCGAGATCGGAAGCGCCGGCGCCGACGTGGTCGAAGAGGACCACGCGATGGTCGGCTTCGAACTCCGGCGCCACGAACCGCCACATGTTCTGATCGCAGCCGAAGCCGTGAGCGAAGAGCATCGGCCGCCCGTCCGGCTGCCCGCCGACGCGCACGTTGTTGCGGGCGAGAACGCTCACGACGCAAGTCTAGGCACGTCGCGAGATTGTTGGCTCGCGTTGGGGGTGATGACCTGGTCATCACCCCCACGTCGAGTCCCTAGCCGCGCGTCAGCGTGACTGTCCGCGAGGCCTGCCGGCCCGACAGGGACACGCCGAGCTTGAGCTTGACGGCGCCCTTGGCCTTGCCGAGCGCGCGCCGGGTGGCCGCCGACGGCCTGAGCGTGACGATCTGGCTGCCGGCGCCGGCGCACTTCACCGGCGCGGAGGCGAGCGTCGTGCGCTTGAGGCCCAGCCGCTTGGCCATCGACGCAGCCAAGGTCAGCTTCGCCGTGCCGCGCATCGCCTGCGTGCAGGTGACGCGCACCGCGAGCCCGCGCTTGGCGAAGCCGCTCACGGACGTCCGCACCGGCTCGCTGACGCCGAACCACGGCGCCGGCTCGGGCGCGGGCGCCGCGTCGGCGGTCTTCGGCGCCGCCGGCGGGGCGGCCTGGACCGCCGTGACCGTCACCTGGACCGACTTCGTCGTGACGCCACCGCGCTCGTCGGTGACCGTCAGCGTCGCCGTGTAGGTGCCCGCGGCCTTGTACTCATGCGCAGGGTGCGCCTCGGCCGAGTTCCCGCCGTCACCGAACGCCCACGCGCGGCTGTAGCCCTCGCCGTCCGGCTCGACCACGTCCGAGCTGAAGCGGACCGTGAGCGGGCCGGGACCCGTGGTCGGATCGGCCTCGATGGTGACCTGCGGCAACCGGTTGGCACCGCGCGCCACCGTCACGCGCACGGTGAACGCCTGCGACGTGCGCGTGCCGTCGGAAGCCGTGACCGTCGCGTCGTAGGTGCCCGGCGTCGTGTAGGTGTGCTTGACCGACGTGCCGGAGCCCTTCGCCGTCCCGTCGTCGAAGTCCCACTCGAGCGTGAGCTTGTCGCCATCCGGATCGGTCGCGCGGGCGCTGAACTGCACCGCCATCGGGTCACCGTCGAACCCGGCCGCGCCGTACGCCTCCTCGACGGTCGGCGCGCCGTTGCCCGGGGCGTCGGTCACCGTGATCTTGATCGTCTTGGTGGCCGTGGCCCCGCTCGGGTCGGTGACCGTCACGGTCGCGTCGAACACGCCCGGCGCGCCGTACACGTGGGTCGGGTTCGGGTTCAGCGACTTGCCGCCGTCCCCGAAGTCCCACGCGTACTTGAGCTGCGCCGGGTCCCCGTCGGGGTCGGCGCCGGTCGCCGTGAAGGTGACCGGAAGCCGCGCCGCGCCGCCCGTGACGCTGGAGGTGGCCTCCACCGTCGGCGGCAGCACGCCCGGCGCGGTGACCGAGACCGTGACCTCGCGGGAGGTCTGCTCGTCCTGCGCGTCGGTCGCCGTGACCTTCACCGTGTACGTGCCCGGCTGGGTGAACGTGCGCTCGACGGTCCGGCCGTGCACGGTGGCGCCGCCCGGGAACTGCCAGCGGTAGCTCAGCGCGCTGCCGTCGGGATCGAAGCCGGACGCCGAGAAGCGCACCGGCAGCGGCGCCGCACCCACGTTCGGGTCGGCGAACGCCTCGATCTGCGGGAAGCCCGGATCCGGCACGTCGATGCCGAACGCGATCGACTTGGCCGCCTCCAGGTTGCCGGCCTTGTCGCCGGAGCGGAACTCGACCGTGTGCTCGCCCTCGGCGGACACGAGCGCCTGCGACGCGAACGGGCTCGCGCCGGCCGTGTTGGCCGCCCTCGTCCACGCGCCGCCGTTGACGCGGTACTCGGTGAAGTCGACGCCGCTGCCGGCGCCCGCGCCGACCGTCGCCGTGCCGACCATGCCGGTCCAGGCGCCGTCGGTGAACCCGGCGTGCAGGCGGCAGATGAACCGCCAGGTGCCGGTCTGTGTCAGCGCCCGGGTGACCGGCGCCCCACCCGGGAACACGATCTCGGACGCCTTGATGATGTCCGGACCGTCCGGGGACGGGTTGCCGCCCGGCGGGACGAGCCACACGTCGTGCGCGCTGCCCGCGGTCGCGCCGAAGCGCCAGGTGACCGTGTCACCCGCGTTGAGGCTGATCGCCGCCGGCGTCCACACGGTGCCGTTGGCGTCGACGTTCTTGTTCTCCGCCGGCGCGAGGTCGAGCGCCGAGAACTTGACCGTGACCGGGCCCGGGTAGACCCGGCCGGGGCCGGGCGACGCCGGATCGAGCGCGGCGCTCGTGACCGGCGCGGTCGCGTCGCCCGTGGGCGTGCCGACCGTGAACGTCACGGTCTTGGTCGCCTCGACGTTGCCGGCGACGTCCGTCGAGCGGTACTCGATCGAGTAGGTCCCGTTGGCCGTGAACGCGGGCTTGCCGGCCGCGCTGTAGGGCAGCCAGTCCGCCGCGGCCGACAGCGCCTTGGGGGCCACGCCGGCGAACGCGCCGCCATGGTTGACGCGGTACTCGGTGAGCTTGACGCCGGAGGCGGCGTCGGCCGCGTCCAGCGTCAGCGTGACCGGAGCGGGATGCGGTCCGGCGCCGGTCGGGTTCGTCGACGCCGTGGTCGCCGGCGCCGTGGCGTCGAGCTTGACCGTGACCGACTTCGCCGTCTCCGCGTTGCCGGCCTTGTCGGTGGAGCGGTACTCGACCGTGTGCGTGCCGTCCGCCGTGAGCGCGATCGGGGCCGTGTAGGCCGCGAACGCGCCGCCGCCGACGCGGTACTCGGTCGTGTCGATGCCCGAGACGCACTCGCCGTCGTCGGCCGCCGAGACGGTCACGTTGACCGGCGTGCGGTGCCAGCCCTCGAGGCCGTCGGCCGCCGGGACCGTGTGCGAGCTCACCGGCGGCGCGAGGTCCTTCGGCGAGTCCGGCGTGAAGCGCACGTAGTCCGCGGACAGGTTCACGGAGCCGTTGCCGCCGTAGACGCCGATGTAGCGCGGCCCGCCGGCCTCGGGGAGCACCGTGTTGAGGTTCGCGCTGCCGAGCGCGACCCAGTTCGCGCCGCCGGCGCTCTCCGGGTCGGTCAGCGAGTAGGCGCCCGCGACCTGATCGCCGGTCCGCACGAGCCGCACCCACCACGTCGGCAGGTTGCCGGTGCCGAGGCCGGTCCGGGTCCCGAGCGTCCGGGTGCCGTTGACCTCCTGCGAGAGCTCGAAGTACGTGCCCGCCGCGCCGGTCGGGTTGCCGTCCGCGTTGCGGTTGTGCGCGAGCTTGATCCAGTTGTCGTTGCCCTGGAAGATCTTCACGCCCGCCTGGGCGTACTTGCTGCCCTCGCCGCTGTTGTCGGCGTTCAGGCCCGGCGCGGAGAGCTTCGCGACCATCGTGAAGTCCCCGGTCGGGAGCGGCTGGCCGAGGAAGCCGATCGGGCCCGGCCGGGTGAGGTCCACCGAGAACGCGCCGAGCGGCAGCACGAGGTTGCCGCCGGAGACGCTCGGCGCGCGCGTGCCGGTGGCCGGCGTCGTCGCGTGGCGGTAGCTCCACAGCGTCGTGTTGAGCGTGCCGTCGAACTCGTCCGAGCGTGCCGGCGTGCAGGCCGCACCCGCGACCACCGTGAAGGTGACCTGCTGGACCTCGGACGTGTTGTTCGCCCGGTCCACCGCCCGTACGCGCACGGTGTAGGAACCGCGGTCGGTGAAGCCGACCGGCGCCGTGTAGCGCGTCCACTCCGTCCCGTCCAGCGAGTACTCGATGCGGGAGATGCCGGACTGGTCGGTCGCGTTGAGCGTGAGCGTCGCGCGGCCCAGGTAGGCGCCGCTCGGGTTCTGACCGCCCGTGAGCGTCGGAGTGAGCACCGGCGCAGTCGTGTCGACCTGGTCGCCGATGAAGTCGATCCGCATCAGGCGGCCCGGCTGGCTGGACGGCAGCTGGGCGCGGCAGCAGTCGTGGTCCCAAGTCGCCAGGTACAGCGAGCCGTCCGGGCCGAACTTGACCGGGATCGGATACGAGTGGCTAGGGGAGCCGAACTGGCTGGAGCCGAACAGGCCGTTCACGCGCAGCAGGCTCGAGCCGTTGTCGCGCACGCGCGCCTCACGCCACCAGTTCTGGGCGCGGTCGAGCATCAGCCACGCGCCGTCGAAGTACGCCGGCCACTTAGTGTCGGACGGGTTGGACGCGTCGTACTTGTAGATCGGGCCCGTGATCGACTCCTGCGGGCTCGTCCGCGCGGGGATGCCGAAGCGCGCCGGGTGGTCGCCCGTGCGCTTGTGCCAGACGTCGGCGCCGATCGCCGGCCCGGGGAGCTCGGTCAGGCCGCTCTGGTTGGGCGACTCGTTCGGGATCGTCGCGGCGCCGCAGTTGAAGCGCTCGCCGCTCGGCCCGTTCGGGAACGTGTAGCGGTTGTAGGTGTTCGCGGTCGAGTTGTCGCCCGCGCACAACGGCCAGCCGTAGAAGCCGGGCTTGGTGACGCGGTTCCACTCGATGATCCCGGCCGGGCCGCGCGTGGTGCTGTTGGTCGCCGCGTCCGGGCCGTAGTCGCCGACCACGACCGTGCCCGGGTGCGCCGGGTCGGCCGCGACCGTGAACGGGTTGCGGAAGCCCATGGCGAAGATCTCGGGCTTGGTCTTGGCCGTCCCAACCGGGAACATGTTGCCCGCCGGGATGGCGTACGTCGTGCCCGCGCCCGCGGCGCCGGCCGCGTTCGCGAGCGGCTTGACGCGCAGGATCTTGCCGCGCAGGTCGTTCGTGTTGGCCGACGTGTTGCGCGCGTCGTAGCGCTCGGGGTAGCGCTGGTCCATCGGCGCGTAGCCGTTTCCACCCGCGCCGAACGGGTCGACGTCGTCGCCCGTGCCGATGTAGAGGTTGCCCTCCGAGTCGAAGCTCAGGCTGCCGCCGCCGACGTGCGCGCTGTAGGTGTTCTGGCCGGCGATGCCGTCCTCGTTGTCGTTGCCGACCTTGACCTTGGGGACCCGCAGGATCTCCTGCTCGGAGCCCGCCACCACGCCGGTGCCCTCCGCGTTGAGCGTGAAGCGGCTGATCACGTTGTGGCCGACCACGAGGCAGCTGTTGCAGCCCGGGTCCTGGCGCGGCGAGTAGTAGATGTACAGGCGCCGGTTGGTGGCGAAGTCGGGGTCGAGCGCCATGCCCAGCACGCCGTCGTTGGAGGACTCGTGGTCGGCGCGCGTGGGCAGCGTCAGCAGCGTGCTCGTCGCCTTGGTCTGCGGGTTCCACATCCGCAGCCGGCCCTCGGAGTTGATCGCCTGGTTGCCGATCTCGGTCCAGTAGACCTTGCCGTCGCGCGCGATGTCCATGCCGATCGCGCCGCGCAGGTCGTCGGCGAGCACGGTGCGCGAGAAGTTCGTCCACACCGTGGCGCCGCAGTCGGAGTCCTTGCCCGCCAGGCCCGCGACGTAGCGCACGCCGCCGACCAGGTGCTTGAGCAGGTTGTTGTCGCCGCCGTTCTCGAGGTAGGCGGCGGAGAAGTGGCCGAGGCTCGAGGACCAGATGCGCGCGCCCTCGTACATGCGGCACCACGCGATCGGGTGGTCCGCGCCCATGCGGGTGACGCCGTTGCCGACGTTGTAGCTCTCCTCGTCGAGCGTCATCAGCACGTGGTGCGTGCCGCGCACGTTGGAGGAGAACGTGTAGTGCTCGTCGCCGAAGCGGTAGGAGTCGGGCAGGTCCTTGGTCGACGGGTGGTGGCGGTCGGAGACCTCGACGGTCGCGATGTTGCTGGAGTCGGTCGCCGAGTGGCCCGGCATCAGCGCGCCGATCGCGCTGTCACCCGGCCCGTCCCACCACGGCCACGTGACCGCGCCGGCGCCCATGGTCACCGAGGCGTGCATCGCGGCGATGCCGCCGCCCGCGCGGGCGAAGGCCTCGATCGCCTGCTGTTCGGGCACCGTGAACAGCTGCGGGCTGGTCGTGTCGCCGCGGTTCAGCGACGACGCCTGCCAGAAGAAGATCGCGTCGTACTGCGCGAGGTTCGCGGGGGTGAAGATGGCCGGGTTGCCGACGGTCGTGTTGCGGCAGCCGGGCAGTGTCCCGCTCCCGGTGCCGTGCCCGCTGCAGGTGCGGTAGTCGCTCGCGACGCCGGCGGCCTGCAGCTTGGCCTGGATCAGCTCCACCACCGCGGGCTGGATCGCCTCGCTGCTTCCGGCGTGTCTGTAGCCCGTCGTCCCCGAATAGATGAGGACTTTGGCCGTGTCCTGCGCCGACGCCGCCGCTGGAGCCATCGCTCCCAGCGTCAGCAGCGCTACGACCAGCCCGATCCACTTCCGTGCCATCCCTCTCCCCTCGCACAACGCCTGTGGTGCTGATGGTCTGAGACGCCCGAAGGCGGCCGCCCTGACCAGGGGCGGCCGCCTTGTGATCACTCGGGCACTGCGGTCTTGCTACTTCGTCAGCGTCACCGAGCGCGACGAGTTCTTCGCCGCCTCGCCGCTGGCCTTCAGGCTCACGGAGAGGGTGACCTTCACGGAGCCCTTGGCCTTGGCCAGGGCCCGCTTGACGGCCTTGCTCGCCGTGAACTTCACGGCCTTGCTGCCGGCGCCCGTGAAGGACACCTTCGCGCTCGCGAGCGTGGTCGACTTCAGGCCGAGGGCCTTGGCGACCTTCTTGGTGACGACGAGCTTGGCGGTGCCGCTCATCGCCTCCGTGGCCGTGACCTTGACCGACAGGCCGCTCTTGGCGAAGGCGCTGACCGAGGTCCTGACCGGCTCGCCGACGCCGAACCACGCCGCCTGCTCGGGCGCCGGGGCGGCCGCGTTGGTCTTGGGCGCGGACTGCGTGCCGCCACCCTGGACCGCCGTGACCGTGATCTGGACCGACTTGGTGGTCACGCCGCCCTGCGCGTCCGTGATCGTCAGCGTCGCCGTGTAGACGCCCGGCGCGTTGTAGACGTGCGTCGGGTGGTCCTCGGCGGAGCCGGAGCCGTCGCCGAAGTTCCACGCGGACTTCCAGCCGTCGCCGTCAGCGTCGCTGATCTGCGAGCTGAAGCGCACCGTCAGCGGGCCGGGGCCCTGCTTCGGATCGGCCTCGATCGTGACCTCGGGCAGCGTGTTGGCCTTGCGCGCGACCGTGACCTGGATGGTCTTGGTGAGCTCGCCGCCCTTGCCGTCGGTGACCTTGACCGTCACGTCGTACGTGCCCGGCTGGGTGTAGGTGTGCACCGGGGACTGCTTGGTCGACTTGGCGGAGTCGTCGTCGAAGTCCCACTCGTAGCTGACCGTGTCCTTGTTGGGGTCCTTGGCTTCGGCCGTGAACTGCACCTGCATCGGGTCGCCGTTGAAGCCGACATGGCCCACCGGGGTGCCGTCCGTCGTCCACGCCGGCGCCAGGTTGGCCGCCGGGGCCGTGATCTTGATGGTCACGGTCTTCGTGGCGGTGGCGCCGTACTTGTCGGTCACCGTGACGCGGGCGGTGTAGTCGCCCGGCTCCAGGTAGACGTGCTCCGGCGTCGGGTTCACCGAGCGCTCGCCGTCACCGAACTCCCACGAGTAGCGCAGGCCTTCGCCCGTGCCCGTGGCCGTGAACGCGACCAGCGCCGGCGCGACCGCGGTGGTGCGGTCGGCCGTGGCGTCGACCGTCGGCGGGTTGCCGCCCGTGCCGCTGACGGTGACGGTGAGCTCCTTCGAGCTCTTGTCGCCCTCGTCGTCGGTGGCGGTGACCTTGACCGTGTACGTGCCCGCCTGCGTGAACGTGCGGGTCACGATCGGGCCCAGGACCGTCGGGCCGTCGGTGAACTCCCACTTGTAGCTCAGCTCGCCGCCGTCGGGGTCATAGCCCGAGGCGGAGAAGCGGGACACGAGCGGGGCCTTGCCCGAGGTCGGATCGGCGAACGCCTCGATCACCGGCGTGCCGGGCTCGGGGATGTCGATGCCGAACGCGACCGACTTGGCCGTCTCGGCGTTGCCCGCCTTGTCGACCGAGCGGAACTCGACCGTGTGCTGGCCTTCGGCCTCGACCGTGACCTGCGAGGCGAACGGGTTCGCCGTGCCGGTGTTGTTGGCCCTGACCCAGTCGCCCTGCGTCTCGCCCGTCTTGACGCGGTACTCGGTGTAGTCGACACCGGAGGGCTGCTCGCCCGCCGGAGCCGCCGTCACCGTGGCCGTGCCGACCATGCCGATCCAGCGACCCTCGTTCGGGTCCGGGAACGCGTGCACCTTGCAGATGAACGTGTAGGTGCCGACCGTGTTCAGCGTCTTGGTGACGGACGGGCCGCCCGGGTTGACCCACTCCGACTCCTTCGTCGGGTTGGCCCAGTCGCCGCCCGGCGCCACCAGCCACACGTCGTGCGGGAAGTGGCCGTCGGCCGGGAAGTCCCAGCGCACGGTGTCGCCCGAGACGAGGCTGATCGCGTCCGGCGCCCAGCGGTCGCCCGCGGCGGTCACCGCGACGGTCTTGCCGGCCGGCCCCGCGGGAAGCGGGTCCAGCGCCGAGAACTTGACCGTGACGGGACCGCTGTAGGTCTTGCCGGCGCCCGGCTGAGCCGGGTCCAGCGACTGCGACGTGACCGGAGCGGTCTTGTCGTTGTTGGGCGCGGTGATCGTGAACGCGATCGTCTTGGCCGCCTCCACGTTGCCCGCCGCGTCCGTCGCGCGGTAGTCGACGCTGTAGAGGCCCGGAGCCGAGAACGTCGGCTTGTTGGCGGCGTCGTAGGTCACCCACTCGGCCGAGGCCGTCAGGGCGCCGAAGACGCTGGCGTTGTTGACCTGGAACTCGAGCTTCGCCAGCCCCGAGCCCGCGGCCTGGTCCTCACCGGCGAGCGTGAGCGTGACCGGACCCGTCGACGGGGTCGTGGCCGGCTGCAGCGTCGCCGTCGAGGTCGGGGCCGCCTTGTCGACCTTGTAGGTGGCCGTCTTGGTGGCCTCGGTGTTGTTGTTCTTGTCGATCGAGCGGAACTCGATCGTGTGCGTACCGGTCGTCGTGAGGGCGATCGGCGCGGTGTACGGCGCGAAGGCGCCGCCGTTGACCTTGTACTCGGTGCGCTCGATGCCGGAGCCGTTGGCGCCGTCGTTGCCCGCGAGGGTGACGTTGACGTCCGAGGTGTACCAGCCGGCCGAGCCGTTCGGAGCCGCCGGCGCCGCCGTGGCGGTCGTCGTCGGAGCCGTGGTGTCCGCGCCCGTCGGGCAGTTGTCCGGGGTGACCCGGAAGTAGTCGACGTGCGCGATCGCCGGCTGGCCGTTGGACGGGAACGTGCCGCCCGCGGGCCAGTTGTCCTGCGCGATCAGGCCGATCCGCGAGCCGGTGGCGTCACGGCGCGGGCCGTTGGCCGGGTTCAGGTCCCAGAAGGACGCGTTGCCCGGGAAGGCGACCCAGTCGGCGTTCGCGGCGCTGGCGGGCGCCACGACCTGGTAGTGGGCCTGGATCGTGTTGGCCCCGTCCACGCGCCGGAAGCGCATCTTGATCGTGACCGGGCCGGTGTTGGTGGCCAGGATGTTGCGGTTGCCACCGGCCGTGGCGCGCACGCCCTCGGGCGAAGGCGTGCCGTTGGAAGCGGCCGGGTTGTCCTTCGAGCTCTCGACGTAGATCGAGCTGTTGCTGAGGCTGTGGGTCAGCGTGGAGCGGATGAAGTTGTTGTCACCGTTCCACACCGCCAGGCCGATGTTCTGCCAGCCACCGCGGTACTGCGCGGTGAACTGCGTCTCCACCGACCAGTCGGTGCCCAGGGAGGGCAGGTCCTGGCCGAGGAAGTTGATCGGGCCGAACGACGTCGGGTTCGTGGAGTTGTCGATCTCGAGGTCGTTCGTCGGCAGGTGGAGCTGGCCGTCGGAGACCGTCGGCGCGAGCGGGCCCGTGGTGGGCGTGCCGCCGTTGCGCGTGTGACGGATCCAGCGGGGCAGGATCTCCGTGCCGTCGAACTCGTCCGAGCGGTCGCAGACCGGCAACTGGACCTTGAACGTGACGGACTTGGTCTCCTCGGTGTTGGCCGCCTTGTCGGTCGAGCGGAACTCGACGACGTTGGTGCCGCTGCTGGAGACCGTGAGCTGGTTCGCGAAGGGGTTCTCGGAGCCCGAGTTCTCCTTCGTCGTCCACTGGCCGGCCACGCCGTTGGTGATCAAGCGGTACTCGGTCTTCTCGACGCCGGACGCGCTCGCGCCGGAGTCGGCCGCCGAGAAGTTGACCTTGACCGCGCGGTCGTAGGTGTCGCCGGTCGCCGGAGCGGCCGGGTCGAGCGTGGCGGTGGTGACCGGCGCCGCCGTCTCGCACGTCACCGGGTCCGGGCTGACGCGGAAGTAGTCCACGACCACGTTCGCCGGGGTGCCGTTGTACGGGTGCGTGCCGGCCGTGCCCGGGAAGTTCCCGCCGGCGATGATGCCGATGCGCGACCCCGCGGCGTCACGGCGAGCGCCGGACGTCGGGTTGAGGTCGTTGAACGTGGCCGCACCCGGGAACGCGACCCAGTCCGGGTTCGCGGCGCTCGCCGGAGCGATCACGCGGTAGTGGGCCTGGACCGTGTTGGAGCCGTCCACGCGCATGTAACGCATGCGGATCGTGACCGGCTGCGACTGGTCGGTGACGATGCCCACCGAGCCGCCGGCCTGGACGCGCGCGCCCTCCGTGCTGCTCGGGTTGTCCTTGGACTGCTCGACGAACGAGCGGCCCTGGTTGAGGTCGTGCGTGATCGTGGCGCGGAAGAAGTTGTTGTCCCCGTTGTGCACGATCAGGCCCGTGTGCTGCCAGCCGCCGGTGAACTGCACCGTGAGCTGGGTCTCCACGGTCCAGTTGGTGCCGAGCGACGCGAGGTCCTGGCCGATGAAGTTCACCGGTCCGACGGCCGTCGTCGTGGAGTTCGAGTCGAGCTCGAAGTTGTGCGTCGGCAGCGTCAGCTTGCCGTTGGCGAGCGTCGGAGCGAACGCGCCCGTCTCGGGCGTGCCGCCGTTGCGCGTGTGGCGCAGCCACTGGGAGCTGAGCGCGCTGCCGTCGAACTCGTCCGAGCGGCCCGGCGTGCAGCCCGCGCCCGCGAGGATGCGGAACGTGGCCGACTTGACCTCGGACGTGTTGTTGACCTTGTCCGTCGCGCGGTAGTCGACGGTGTAGTTGCCCGCGGCGTTGAACGCGACCGGCGCGGTGTAGGCCGTCCAGGCGCCGCCGTTGGTGCGGTACTCGACCGTCTGGACGCCGGAGCCGCCGACCTCGTTGTCGGTCGCCGTGAGCGTGAGCGTGGCCGAGCCGACGAAGAAGTCGCGCTGGTCCTTGTTGCCGGCCGTGGCCGCCGTGACGACCGGAGCCGTCGTGTCGTTGATCTTGAGGATCTCGAACGTGGTCGTCTTGACCGTGGCGACGTTGTCCTTGCGGTCGGTCGCGCGGAACTCGATGTTGTAGGTCTTGCCCTCTTCGAACGTGACCTCGTTCGAGTACGGCTGCCACTCGCTGGCGCCGACCTCGCGGTACTCGATGTTCTTGACGCCGGCGCACCCGGAGTCGGTCGCGGCCAGGCGCAGCTTGGCCGAGTTGACGTAGGTGTTCGGGCGGTCCGGATAGGCCTGCCCGGTCACCGTCGCCGACGTGTTCGGCGCGTTGGTGTCGGTCAGGCACTCGTCCTGGACGTTGAACGAGATCTTGACGATCTGGTTCTGCTGGGCCGCGTTCGTCTCCGAGCGGCAGCAGCCGACCGAGTAGCGCGCCATGTACAGGTTGCCGTCAGGGCCGAACTGCGTCCCGATGACGAAGCCCGAGTTGGCGTTGTTCGGGTTCACGCCGCCGTTCCACGGCAGCCAGTCCTGCACGCGCAGCATCTGGTTGTTGTCCGCGCGCATCTTGACTTCCTTCCAGAAGCCGGAGTCGCCGCGGTTGTTGATGAACCACGAGCCGTCGTAGTAGGCCGGGAACGCGCCCTGGCCCGCCGTGGCGGCGTCGTAGCGGTAGATCGGACCGGCGACGGGCTGCATGCCGCCGGAGGCCAGGTTGCCGAAGGCAGCCGGCTGCGTGCCGGGGTAGTTCTTCCACACGGTCGCCTTCTCGACCGGACCGGGCAGCGTGTCGAGGCCGTCGAACGTCGGCTCCACCGGCGTCTGGCCCGTGGGCGCCCAGCGGATGTCGGACGAGACGGTCGACCCGTTGCAGTCGTAGCGCTCGCCGGTCGAGGTGCTCGTGGCGTAGTTCCACTTGAACATCGAGTTCGCGGCCGAGTTGTCGCCCACGCACAGCGGCCAGCCGTGGTTACCCGCCTTGTTGAGGAGGTTCCACTCGCACGTGCCCGCCGGAGAGCGGGTGGCGTTGGGGGTGCCGTTGTCGTGGCAGTACTCGCCCGTGCCCACGATGCCCGGGTTCTTCGGGTCGGTGTGCAGGGTGAACGGCTGGCGGAAGCCCATCGCGTAGATCTCGGGGCGGGCCTTCGCGGTGCCGACCGGGAACAGGTTGCCCGTCGGGATGCCGTAGGTCGTGTCCACGCCCGGCGTCGCGTCGACGGGGATGTCGCCGAGCTTGGGCGCGATGCGGATGATCTTGCCGCGCAGGTCGGCCGAGTTCTGCGACGTCTTGCGCGCGTCCCAGCGCTCCTTGGCGCGGAAGTCCATCGGCGCGTAGCGGTCGTGGCCGCCGGCGTTCGGGGACACGTCGTCGCCGATGCCGAGGTAGAGGTTGCCCGCGGAGTCGAAGTCCATGCCGGCGCCGCCGACGTGACCGGGGCCGGAGTCGGACGGACCGCCGGGGAAGCCGGCCGGCGAGCCGGAGATCTTGGCCTTCGGGACCTCGAGGATCTTGCGCTCGGAGCCCGGGACGACGGCCGTGCCGTCCTCGGTCAGCGTGAAGCGGCTGATCTGGTTGTAGCCCACGACCATCGCGTTGCCGGACGTCGGCCACGCCGCGTTGCGCGGCGAGTAGTAGACGAAGAGGTGGCGCTTGTTCGGGTCTGAGAGGTCGAAGCCCGGCTGCAGCGCCATGCCGAGGACGCCGTCCTCGGAGTTGCCGTGATCGGCGCGCGTGGGGATCGAGGCGACCGTCGTCTTGTTGTTGGCCGGCTTGGTCGGGTCGTGCATCTTGATGTAACCCGTCGACTCCATGCCGATCGGGTTGCCGATCTCGGACCAGTAGACCTTGCCGTCCTTGGCGACGTCGATGCCGATCGGGTTGTTGGCGTCGGCGACGACGACCTCGCGCGTGTACGACGACCAGACGGTGCCGGCGCAGTCGGACTTCTTGCCTTCACCCGCGACCCAGCGGACGCCGCCGACGATCGTCTTGATGAGGTTGTTGTTGCCGCCGTTCTCCGTGTAGGAGGCGCCGAAGTGACCCATCGACGTGACCCACGTGCGGCCGTCGTTGTAGGCCTTCAGGTTTGGCTGCGGCGGGTTGGAGCCCGGGATGGTGGTGTTGTCGTTGATCGCGTCGCCGTCGTAGAGCTTGCACCACGTCAGCGGGTGGTCCTGGCCCATGCCGTTGCCGCCCGGCGTGTAGGTGCTCTCGTCGATCGTCGTGAGCACGTGGTGCGAGCCGCGCACGTTGCGGCGGAAGTTGTAGTGCTCGTCGCCGAACCCGTAGGTGTCGGGAAGATCACGCGTGGCGAGGTGGTTCTTGTCGGCGACCTGGATCTGGCCGACGTTGTTGCGGTCGGTGATCGCGTGGCCGCGCATCGTGGCGCCGACGACGGAGTTGCCGTTGTTGCCGTCCCACCAGTCCCACGTCTCGACCGTGGTGCCCATGTCGGTGGCGTTGTGGACGCCGGCGATGCCGCCGCCGTTCTGGACGTACTTGATGATCGCCGCCTTCTGGGCGTCCGACCACAACGGGCCGGGAGGCCCGGCCGAGGAGTTCAATAGAACGATCGCGTCGTACTTGGCGAGGTTCTCGTCCGTGAAGATGCGGGGGTTCTTGTCCGGGTTGTCGCAGTTGTTCGCGGCGCCGCCGTTGCCGACGCAGTTCTCCCAGTCCACCGTGTAGCCGGCGGCCTGGATCGCGTTCTGGACCGGCTGGC
This sequence comes from Solirubrobacter deserti, assembly GCF_027587175.1. Classification (GTDB taxonomy): domain Bacteria; phylum Actinomycetota; class Thermoleophilia; order Solirubrobacterales; family Solirubrobacteraceae; genus Solirubrobacter; species Solirubrobacter deserti. Next base: position 104,441 of record NZ_JAPCID010000017.1, on the reverse strand, counting down.
GACCGTTGTCGATGGCGTCCGTGTGGCGGAAGCCGGTCGTGCCGGTGTAGAGCAGTACGCGCTTGCTTTCCTGCGCGCCGGCGAGCGCCGGCAGCAGCATCGTCGCGAGCAGTGCCGCGAGCGTGGCGCACCACAAGACGGCGCGCCGTCCGGGCACGCCCAGGTGACCTCGGTGGATCATCCCTCGAACTCCTCCTCCCCGGGGCCTATTCCTCTCCCCCGGACTGTGTCGCTGGCTTTCTTGCTTTACGCCTTCTGCGGCGGACTCTTCCTGAGTTCGGCACAGACCCTTGAGCGAAGCTACTCCACTTCAATCTTCGCTGTCAAGGCTTTTGTAGTAGCGGCCGACCTAAGTGCTCATCTTGGAGGGCCACCAGTTCCGCTCGCCGAGAATTACGGCGACGGACGGCACGAGCAGGGCTCGGACGAGGAACGTGTCGACCAATAGGCCGAGCGCCACGACGAATCCCACTTGGAACAGCGACTCGAGCGGCAGCGCCATCAGCACGCTGAACGTGGCCGCGAGCACCAGGCCGGCGCTCGTGATCACGCCGCCGGTCCGCTCCAGGGCCGTGATGACGGCCTGGCGCGTGGTGGTGCCCGCGCGGGCGCGTTCCTCCCGGATGCGCGCGAGCAGGAAGACGTTGTAGTCGACCCCGAGCGCAACCAGGAAGATGAACGCGAACTGCTCGAGGGTGCGGTCGCTTGCAGGCTGGCCCATCACGTGCGTGAACACGAGCGAGCTGACGCCGAGCGCGAAGCCGAAGGACAGGATCACGGTCGCGATCACGTACAGCGGCATGACGACGGCGCGCAGCAGCACGCCGAGGATGAGCAGGATGAGCGCCAGGCCGATCGGCAGGATGAGCCACGTGTCGCGCGCCATGGCCTGGCGGGTGTCGTAGGCCTCGGGGACCTCGCCACCGAGCAGCACGGAGCCGCTCGCCGCCGCGTTGGCGGCACGTCGTAGTTCGGGAATCGAGTCGGTCGCCGCATCCGAGAACGGATCCATTTTGAGATAGGCCTGCGCGACCGCAAGCTCTGAGTCCTGGCCATTGGTCGGGACCGACGCCGCGGAGAGGTACATCTCCTCGATCGGCGTGGCCATCCCCTCCGTCAGACGGGCGATCACGGCCTCGCGGTCGTCGTAGTCCATGACGAACTCGACCGGCGCGGCGCGGCCCGGGATGAAGCGCTCGCTGATGATCTGCTCGCCGCCCACCGACTCGGGCGGCGTCCGGAAGGCCTCCGAGAAGTCCATCGGCTCGCGGCCGCCCACGGCGCCGAGCGCGCCGGCCAACAGCAGCAGCGTGACGGCGGCGGCGATGATGCCGGGGCGCCGGTCGACCAACCGGCCGACCTTTGCCCACAGCGGGGCGACGGGGCGCGGCGTCGCCTCCACGCGCGGGACGGCGGGCCAGAACGCGCGCCGGCCCAACGCGCCCAGCAGCGCGGGCAGCAGCGTCAGGCCGGCGACGACCATCACCGCGATCCCGAGCGCCAGGATCGGGCCCATCTCGCGCGTGGCGTTGAAGTCGGCGAGGACCAGAACGAGCATCGCGGCGATCACGATCGCGCCGGCCGACAGGATCGCCGGGGCGGTGCGCTCGCTCGCGCGCCGGATCGCCTCGTCGGGATCCGCCGTCCGGCGCAGCTCGTCCCGGTAGCGCGCGACGAGCAGCAGGCAGTAGTCCGTGCCCGCGCCGAACATCAGCACGATCAGGATCGCGGTGCTCTGGCCGCTGGCCGTGGTCACGCCCGCGCGCACCAGCAGATACGTCAGCCCGCCGGCGATGATGTAGGCGACGCCGACGACGAAGATCGGCACCAGCGCCATCAGCGGCGAGCGGTAGATCAGCAGCAGCAGGACGATCAACACGACGCAGGTGACGATCAGCAGCGTCTCGTCGATCGTCTTGACCGCCTCGCTGCGGTCGGCCTCGAAGCCGACCTCGCCCGTCACCCACGCGCGCAGGCCCGTCTCGTCGCCGGCGGGCGGCGGGACGATGTCGCGGATGGTCTTGACCGCGAGCTCGGCGACCGGCGTGCTGTCGTCGGTCAGCGCCACGCTCGCGAGCGCGACCGATGCGTCCGACGAGGTGAGCAGGCCCGGGCCGCCCGGGCTCAGGTCGAGCGGGTCCTCGTCACCGCACGAGAGGCCGTAGGCCGAGCCGACCAGCTTCAGGCTCGGGATCGTCCCGGCGGAGCAGATGCGCGCGCCGTCGTCGACGATGCGCTGGCGATCGGCGCTCGTGATCCCGCCCTCGCGGAGGTAGGCGATGACGGCGACGCTCTCGCTGCCCGCGCGGAAGCGCTCGTCGATGACCCGCTTGGCCCCGGCCGACTCCGACCCGCGGGCGAGGAAGGTGTCGCTCTCGTCCGCGGCGCGGGTCTGCAGCGGCCCCTGCAGCGGGACCATCGCGAGGGCAAGCAGCAGCCAGGCGCCGATTACGGCCCAGCGGGGCATCGGTTAGATGCCGCCGCCGACGCCTTCGATCTGGGTGACGCGGCCCTTCTCCGTGTAGACGTAGATGAGCTTCGGGTTGAGCTCGATCGGGACCGGCTGGCCGACGCCGTCCTGGATGGACACGACGATCTCGCACCCGCTCTGCCCAGCCTTTTGTTGAGCGTCGGCGAGCGGCATCCCTACCAACTCGGCGGTGTCGAACGCGTCCTTGGCGGGCTTCAATTCCGGTTGACCGCTCGCGTCGGTCTTGCCCGTCGGCTCCAGGGGGCACCTGATGGCGCTCAGGTTGGTCCCCTGCTTCGTAGTCGTCTCCTCCTCGCCGCCTCGCGCCGCGATGACGATGCTCACGGCAGCGAGCACGGCAACGCAGGCGAGGGCGAGCAACCACCTCTTCCTCACGGGTCCGAAGCTAGCAAGCACGCGCGGTGATGACAATGACTTCTGAACGCTGGGTCCTCACACTTTCGTCGAGGAATGGTGGGTTTGCTCGATCGTTGTGCAGAACCGTGCTAGCTTCGGTCACCGATCGACCGAAACCTCGTTTCTCGGTCGTGGAGCGTTGAGGAGAACGTGTCAATGAGGACGGATCGGAGCCGGCTACGCCGGCCTGGCATGGCTGCCGCGGTCGCTGCACTCGCGGTCGCCGGGATCATCGGCGGCGTCGGCGTCGCCGGAGCGAGAGAGAACCGCACGATCTTCTCGGTCGAGAACGGCATCAAGGACAAGTGCTTCTCGAACACCGAGAAGACGACGTGTGAGACCGGTGAGCGCGCCGATCTGACGATCCGCACGGGCGACACGGTCGTCTGGAACTTCAAGAACGCGAACGGCATGCCGCACAACGCGGCGTCGAAGAGCTCGACGCCCGCGAACAAGGCCTGGAACGAGCGGGGACCGAAGAAGGACGGCATCACCGACATCCAGGCGGGCGGGACGACGTCGTGGACGTTCGGCGAAGAGGGCGAGTACCAGTTCTTCTGCTCCGTCCACCCGACCATGGTGGGCACGATCACGGTCGAGGGTGAGCCGGTGGAGACGCCCGAGCCGACCCCGACCGAGGAGCCCGAGGAGACGCCGACCGAGGAGCCGGAGGAGACGCCGACGTTCTCGGCCACGCCGTCACCCTCGCCCCGCGCGACCGCCTCGCCGGACGATCACCTCAACACGCCGGCGCCCGGGAAGGTCGCCAAGGCCGACACGACCGCGCCGCGCTTCCAGCAGCTGCGCGCGAAGACCGTCCGTGAGGGCGCCAAGCTCAACTTCTGGATCTCCGAGCCCGCGACGCTGCAGGTCAGCGCGCGGCGCAAGGGCTCCAAGCGCACGCTCACGACGGCGACGTTGCATGTCGGCCTCGGCACCCGCTCGGTGGTCCTGCGCAGCAAGAGCCTGCGCGCGAAGGGCACGTACACGATCGAGTACCGCGCCGTCGACGCGATGGCCAACAAGAGCCTCGCGGGCACGACGACGCTGAAGGTGAAGTGATGACGGGGTTTCGAGCGCCTGCCGACGCCGGGTCTTCGCGTCGGGACTTCATGGTCAACGGCTTCAGCTCGATCGCGCTGCTGTGCACGATCGCCGCGCCGGACGTGCTGCGTCCGCGCAAGGCGACGGTGACCTCGGCCGCGATCCGCTCGCAGGCCAAGTCGCCGTTCGCGCCGTTCCAGCGTGACCTGCCGCGGATCCCGGAGCTGGTGCCGAACATCAGCACGCGCACGCGGGACACGTACGCGATGACCGTGCGCGAGGGCCTGGCCGAGGTGCTGCCCGGGTTCCAGACGCCGATCTACGGCTACGACGGCGTCTACCCCGGCCCGCTGATCCGGGCCAAGAAGGGGCGCGAGGTCGTCGTCCGCCAGACCAACGCGCTGCCGTTCGACACCAACGTGCACCTGCACGGCGGCTACGTGCCCGCCGCGCACGACGGGCACCCGATGGACGTCATCGCGGCCGGCGGCTCGTTCGACTACCACTACCCCAACGAGCAGGACGCGGCGACGCTCTGGTACCACGACCACGCGCACGGCCGCACGTCCAAGACGCTCTATTACGGGCTGGTCTCGATGTACCTGCTCGAGGACGAGCTGGAGACCGAGCTGGGGCTTCCGCAGGGCGAGTTCGACGTCCCGCTCGTGCTGGCCGACCACGCGTTCAACAAGGACGGCTCGTTCCGGTACGCCGAGAACGTCGACATCGGCTTCCGCGGCGACACGCTGCTGGTCAACGGCGCGATCTCCCCGCGCATGGCCGTGCAGCGCCGCCGGTACCGGCTGCGCTTCCTGAACGCGTCCAACGCCCGCTCCTACGCCCTGCGCCTGGGCAACGCGCGCGCGATGGTGCAGATCGCCGGCGACGGCGGCCTGCTCTCGCGCCCCGTCCCGCGCACCAACATCCCGCTGCACCCCGCTGAGCGCGTCGAGGTCGTGATCGACTTCTCCCAGTACGGGCCCGGGGAGGAGCTGACCCTCTACAACGTCGACACCGAAGCCGGTGGCGGCACCACCCCGATCATGCGCTTCGACATCCAGGGCGGGAAAGCCAGCGAGGACTTCCGCGTTCCCACGCGCCTGCGCGACCCCGAGCCGCTCCCCGCGCCGACCGTTCGCCGCCGCTGGGACCTCGCCCTCGGCAGCGCCGCCTGGCAGATCAACGGCCTGTCCTGGGACCCGAACCGCATCGACGTGCGGCCGCGGCTCGGCAGCACCGAGGTCTGGACGTTCGTCAACAACTCAGGCCGCGTGCACCCGATGCACCTGCACGGGTTCCTGTTCCGCGTGCTCGAGCGCACCAGCGGGCCCGTCGAGCTCGCCGACCGGCTCGGCTGGAAGGACACCGTCGGAGTGCTGCCCAACGAGACGGTCACCGTGCTCGCGTGGTTCGCCCCCTACAAGGGCAAGTACGTGTTCCACTGCCACGCGCTCGAGCACGCCGACAAGGCCATGATGCTGCAGATGGAGATCGTCTGATGCGCGCGCCGCTGTCGGCCGTGGCGCTTGCCGCCACCGCCCTCGCGTTTCCCGCGGTCGCGGTCGCCGAGGTCAAGGTCCAGGCCGTCGACGGCACCAACGTCTGGTCGCAGACCGAGGTCCGCATCAAGGTCGGTGAGACCGTCACCTGGTCCTTCGCCGGCACCGCGACGCCCCACAACGTCCAGGGCAAGACGCCCGCCGCGTGGGACACGTTCAAGTCCGAGGTCGCCGTCGCCGGCCCTGACCGCTCCTTCACCTTCCAGCAGCCGGGCACCTACCGCTACATCTGCTTCCTGCACGAGAGCACGATGTTCGGCGACGTCTTCGTCTCCGACGAGACCGGCGCCCCACCGCCTCCGCCTCCGCCGCCGCCCCTGAGCGAGCAGCCGTTCGCCAACGACACCCCGCCGCTCACGAGCGTCGAGGTCCGCGACACCGTCGTCCCGACCCTCGACCGCGTCAAGGCCACCCGCGTCGATCGCGGCGTGCGCGTGCGGTTCCGCCTGTCCGAGGCCGGCAAGGTCACGGTCAAGCTCACCCGCGGCAAGCGCGTCGTCAGGACCCGCACCGTCGAGGTCGCCAAGGGCACCGGGTCGCTCAGCCTGCGCGGCCTGAAGGCCGGCAGCTACCGCGTGCAGGTCAGCGCGAAGGACCTCGCGGGCAACGCGGCCAAGGCCGCGTCGCGCGCCCGCGTCACCGTCCGCCGCTAGCTGAGTCCGAGCGGCGCCGGCGCGGCGGACGCCCCCTCAACGACGAAGCGCGCCGCCACGACCGTGGCGACGCGCTTTGTCTCAGATCAGCTCGACGTCGACTACGGCGTCGGGCTGGACAGCGTGAACGTGAGCGTCTTGGTGTACTCGCCCGCCGACAGCGCGTCCGTGTTCAGGACCGACTGACGGAAGTTGAGCGGCACCGCGGCGCTCGCGAGCGGCGCCGACCAGAGGGCGACGACGCGGGCGTTGGTGGCGTTGCTGACGTCCTGGTAGTTGCCGAACCAGTCCGCGACCTGCATGTTGCGGCCGATCACGGACGTGCCGTTGACCAGGCGGCCGGTGTTGGTGGCGCTCGCGTCATGGACGGCGAGGCGCGTGGCCGGCCAGGAGCTCGTCACGGTCGCGGTGCCGCGGCCCTGGTAGGTCGCGGTCACGCCCGGGGCGAACGGGTCGAACCGGATCTCACCGATCGAGAGCCCGAGCGAAGCCGGGACCGCCGCCTTGACCGTGCCCTCGGCCGTGACCGGGGTGTTGATCCAGAAGGAGACGGACTTGGCCGCGCCCATGTTGCCGCCCTTGTCGGCGGCGCGGTACTCGATCGTGTACGAGCCCTGCTCGGTGAACGTGCCCGCGGCCGTCAGCGAGGCCTGCAGGTTGCCCGCGCTGGTGCGGACCCACTGGCCCGCGACGCCGTTGAGAACCTGGCGGTACTCGATGTAGTCCATGCCGGCGTGCGGCTGGCTCGGGTCCGGGTTGGCCGGGTCGGTCGCCGAGAAGTTGACCGTGACCGGGCCCGTGTAGGTGCGGCCCGCGCCCGGCGTGGCCGGGTCGAGGGTCGCCGTGACCTCCGGCGCCGTCGTCTCGTCGTAGACCTCGAAGGAGATCTTGACGATCTGGACCTGCGAGTTGGCGCTGGTGCCCGTGCGGCAGCAGCCGACCGGGTAACGGGCCATGTACAGCGCGCCGTCGTCGCCGAACTGGGTGCCGATGACGAAGCCGTTGAGCTGGTTGGCGGCGTTGCCCGCGTGGTTGTACGGGAGCCAGTCGTTGACCCGCAGCATCTGGTTGTTGTCGCTGCGGAGCTTGACTTCCTTCCAGAAGCCGTCCGTCGAGCCGCGGTTGTTGATGAACCACGAGCCGTCGTAGTAGGCCGGGAAGCCGCCGCTGCTGGCCGTGGCCGAGTTGTAGCGGAAGATCGGCCCGGCGAGCGGCTGCATGCCGCCGGCCTGCAGATCACCGAAGTCGGCGACGCGCTGCATGCCCTGGTTGCCCACGGTCGGGTACTTCTTCCAGATCGTGGCGGGCTCGGGCTTGGGAATCATGTCCAGGCCCGGGAACGTCGGCGGAGCGGCGGTCTCGCCCTCCGGCGCCCAGTTGATGTCGGACGGGATCTGCTCCTTGGAGCAGTCGTACTGCTCGCCCGTCGGGACGCCGGTGCTCGGAGCCGCGGCCGTGCCCGTGTACTTCCAGCGCCACGCGGTGTTCGCCGGCGAGTTGTCGCCCACGCAGAACGGCCAACCCGCGTTCTGGGCCTTGCCGACCAGGTTCCACTCGCACACGCCGGCCGGGGCGCGCTGCGCACGGTCGGTGTTGTTGTCGTGGCAGAACTCGCCCACGCCGATCAGGCCCGGGTTCTTGGCGTCGGTGTGGAGCGTGAACGGCTGACGGAAGCCCATCGCGTAGATCTCGGGACGGGTCTTCTCCGTGCCGACCGGGAACAGGTTCCCCGCCGGGATGGAGTACGTCGAGTCGACGCCCGGCGACGCGGACGACGGGATGTCGGCCAGCGACGGCTTGATGCGCAGCACCTTGCCGCGCAGGTCGCCCGTGTTGGCCGACGTCTTGCGCGCGTCCCAGCGCTCGGAGGCGCGGTAGTCCATCGGGATGTAGCGGTCGTGACCCGGAGCGTTCGGGGACACGTCGTCGCCGACGCCGAGGTACAGGTTGCCCTCGGAGTCGAAGTCGAGGCCGGCGCCACCCACGTGGCCCGGGCCGCCGTCCGTCGGACCGCCCGGGAAGCCGGCGGGGTTGCCACCGATCTTCGCCTTCGGGACCCGGAGGATGATGCGCTCGGAGTTGGGCTCGACCGACTTGCCGTCCGCGGTCAGCGTCCAGCGGGAGACGACGTTGTAACCGACCGCGATGCGGGCGTCCGCGTTGGACATCGGCCAGTTGTCACCGACCTGGGGGCGCGGCGAGTAGTACGCGAACACGTGCCGCTTGTTCGGGTCGGCGAGGTCGAAGCCCGGCTGGAGCGTGAAGCCCATCACGCCGTCCTCGGAGTTGCCGTGGTCGGCGCGGGTCGGGATCGTGACGACCGTGGTCTTGTTGCCGGGGGCGCCCTTCTGATCGTGCATGACGATCGAGCCCTCGGAGTTCCACGAGCTGTTCGCGTTGCCGATCAGGCCCATCTCGGTCCAGTAGACCTTGCCGTCCTTCGCGATGTCGATGCCGATCGGCTGGTTCGCGTTGGCGACCAGGACCGTGCGGCGGAAGCTCGACCAGACCGTGCCGGAGCAGTCGGTCTTCTTGCCCTCGCCGGCGACCCAGCGGATGCCGCCGAGCATCATCTTGACCATCGGGCCGTCGCCACCGTTCTCGGTGTAGCGGGCGCCGTTGTGGCCCATGCCGGTGACCCACGTGCGGCCGTCGGTGTAGTCCTTCGGTGTCGACGTGCCGTCGTTGATGCCGCGGCCGTCGTAGAGCTTGCACCACGTGATCGGGTGATCCTGGCCCTTGGCGTTCGGGCCCGGGTTGTAGGTGCGCTCGTCGAACGTCGCGAGCACGTGGTGCGTGCCGCGGACGTTGCGCAGGAAGTTGTAGTGCTCGTCCGACAGCGTCCACGTGTCGGGCAGGTCCTTCGTGGACAGGTGGTTCTTGTCGGCCGTCTGGACGGTGGCGACGATGTTGTTGGCGGAGTGACCCGGCATGGTCGAGCCGACCATCGAGTTCGGGCCGCCGTCCCACCAGTCCCACGCCGAGCGGCCGGCGGCCGCGTCGGTGGCGTTGTGGATGGCCGCGATGCCGCCGCCGTTCTGCGTGTACTTGATGATCGCGGCCTTCTGCGCGTCATCGAGCAGCGGGCCCGGTTTGTTGCCGCCCGCCCACGACCACGACATGTTCAGGAACACGACCGCGTCATACCGGGCGAGGTTCGCGTCCGTGAAGATGCGCGGGTTCTTGTCGGCGTGGTCGCAGTTCGTCGCGACGGCGGTCGCCCCGCCGTTGTCGACGCAGTCCTCACGGTCGACCGTGTAACCCAGCGCCTGCAGCTTGGACGTCAGCGTGGGGACGCCGCCGTTGATGCCGTCGGTGTGGCGGAAGCCCGTCGTGCCCGTGTAGAGCATGATCCGCTTGCCTTCGCCCTGTGCCGCGGCCAGGCCCGGCAGCACGAGACCCAGCAACAGGGCCATCGTCATGCCGAGCAGGAAGACGCGCCGTCCGGGCGCGCCGATACCCAACCCTCTTACCACTGATTTCTCCTCCCCCGAGGCCCCCTCAGACCCCGGATACGCGTTCGTTGCACTCTCAAACGTGAAACGGCCGCAGCAACCTACCCAGGTTTCTGCGGCCGTGTCAAGGACTTTTGTCGGCTTGGGCGACAGAATGCGCCCATATGGGGGAAACGCTGACCGGCTAAGCGAACAGCTCGCGCAGGAACTTGACGCCTTCGGTCGCGATCGCGTCCTGCGAGGCCGCCAAGGGTCGCCACACGGAAGCCGCGGTGGCGATGGTCTCGTTCTCGGCGGTGAACGACTCGATCACGACCGGACCGTCGTAGCCCGTGTCACGGATCGCGTCGCGGAAGCCGGTCCAGTCGATGTGGTCGGCGCCCGGGGCGCCACGGTCGTTCGCGGACGCGTGCACGTGCACGAGCCGCGGACCGCCCATCCGGAAGGAACCGGCGAAGTCTTTTTCCTCCACGTTGGCGTGGTAGGTGTCCAGCAGCAGGCCGACCGACTCGGGGAGCGGGTCGATGGCCTCCAGCGCCTGCTCGACGGTGTTGATGAGGCTCGTCTCGTAGCGGACGAGCGGCTCGATGCCGATCTTGACGCCGACCTCGCCGGCGTACTCGGCCACGGGCGCGAGCTTCTCCCGCAGCTCCGCGTACAGCTTCACCCGCTCGTCCGGCGTGATCCTCCACGTCCGGCCGGTCGAGGTGTAGATGGGGCCGGCGATGGCGCCGGCCCCAACCGTGGCCGCGACGTCCAGGCATTCCCGCAGGAAGGCCTGGGTCGTCGCGACCGTGTCAGCGTCGGCGCCACACAACTCACGCCCCGGAGCCATCGCCACCGCGATCGAGGCGCCGAGCCCGTGCTCGGCCAGCACCTCAGCGGCGTGCTCTGGACTCCAGTCCCCTAGCTGCTCGACCGGGAGCTCGACCACGTCGAACCCCATGTCGCGCACCCGCGGCGCGAGCTGGGTCAGCCGCTCATCGGTGAGCGGGGAGACCCAGATCCATGTGTTGGCGCCAAGCTTCATCGCGCTTGGCCTACTGCCACTTCTCCGGGAAGCCCGGCAGGTCCTCGCAGCCGCACAGCGCGTAGTAGAGCGGGCCCATGTCCGGCTTGACGTACTGGTCCAGCGTCTCCTGCGTCACCTTCGGCTGCGGCAGGACCCACGGGCTCGGGACTTCCTCGCCCTTGAGGACCTTGACGGCCGCGATGACGGCGGTGCGCCACTGGAAGTTGGAGTAGGTCGGGGCGATGGCCTTCAGACCATCTTCCTTCCACTTGGTGAGGAAGTCGTTCTGGTCCTCACCCGTGATGAAAGGCACTTCCTGGCCGGCGTCCTCGAACGCCTCAACCGCGGCGACGGCGGTCGCGCCGGCGTCCATCCAGACGCCGTCGAGGCTGCCCTCGCGCTGCAGGTAGTCGGAGACGATGGACTTCGTCTTGGCCGGGTCACCGTCGGTGAACTCGACGCCGACGACGTTCAGGCCGGCCTCCTCGAAGATGCCCTTGGCGCCCGACCAGCGGGTCTCCAGGACGTCGACGCCCGGCAGGATGCGGAGGGCGAGGATCTTGCCGCCTTCCTTGACGTTGTCGCGGAGGAACTCCGCGCCGTCAGCGCCGTAGGCGTAGCCGCCGATCGGGGCCACGAACGTGACGGGGCAGTCCGTGGTGACACCACGGTCGAACACGATGACCGGGATGTCGGACTCGCAGGCCTTCTCGACGGCCGGCGTCAGGGTCGCGGTGGTGTTCGGCGACACGATCAGCGCGTCGCACTCGCCACCGGAGACGAACGCCTCGATGTCGGAGATCTGCTTGTCGTCCTTCGCCTCGGCGTCCACGACCGTGAACTTGGCGATCTCCTTGGTGTTGTCCGCCTCGGCCTTCATCGTCTTGAAGCCGTTCTGGCGCCACGGGTTGTCGGACGCGGCGTTCGAGAAGCAGACGTTCCAACCCGAGCTCTTGTCGGACTTGAACTCGGAGGTGTCCTTCATCTCCGGCTCGATCATCTGCAGCCACGGCTTGTCGGCGGGCCCCTCGGGGGTCGCCGAGCGCTGCGCGAGCTGCTTGTCCATCTCTTCCTGATTGAAGAACTCCGAGTCCTCACCCAGGCTCTTCTTGGGGGCGTCGGTGGTCTCCGTGGCGACGGGCGTCTCGCTGCTGCCGGTCGTCTCGGGGTCATCGCTGCTGCCGCACGCGGCAACGGTGGCACAGCAGGCCAGCATGGCGACACCGCCAGCCAGTCTCCTCCAGATCATGCTTCCTCCTCGTTGGTGTTGCTTAGCGCTCATCGCGCGCCCCGGAGCCGGTACGCGGCGAAGCCGACGGCGGCGATGATGATCACGCCCTGCACGGTGTCCTCGAGCGCGCCCGAGACGCCCTGCAGGTTGAGCCACGTGAACAGCGCCTCCAGGGTGAGGGCGCCGGCCATCGCGGCGACGACCGACCCGCGGCCGCCTCCGAGCACGACCCCGCCCAGCACGCAGGCGGTGATCGCGTCGAACTCGAGGCCCTGACCGGCCTGGGCCGAAACCCCGCCGAAGCCTGCGAGCAGAATGCCCGCGACGGCGGCCAGGACGCCCGACAGGACGAAGGCCAGGATCCGCACGCGGTCCACGCGCACGCCCGAGAGGCGGGCGGCTCGTTCGTTGTCACCCGTGGCGAGCAGCTGACGGCCGAAGTCGGCACGCATCAGCAGCACTGATCCGACGCCGATGACGACCATGATGATCACCGACCACGGGAGCTGCTCGATCCACGGGATCCCGTCGATCCCTTGACGTCCGATCGAGCGGAAGTTCTCGGACAGCGCACCCGTCGGGGCGCCGCCCGTCCACAGGAACACCGCTCCGTTCAGGATGAGCAGCGTTCCCAAGGTCGTGATGAAGGACGGCACCCGCAGGACCGTCGAGATGAAGCCGTTGACGAAGCCGACGAAGACGCCGATCAGCAGCATCAGGGCGATGATCGGCCACATCCGGCTGTCTTCGCCGTCGATCATCTTCGCCGCGAAGACGACCATCACGGTCACCAGCGAGCCGACCGACAGGTCGAAGTTGCCGCTGATGAGCACGAAGTACGCGCCCGCGGCGAGGATGACCAGGGGGGCCGAGCGCTTCAGGTAGGCCAGGAACGGGCCCGGCTCGGCGAAGGTCGGGTTGATGATCGCGATCCAGACCCACAGCGCGATGAGCAGGACGAAGATCGTCCCGGTGCTCAACAGCGCCTTCAGGAAGCGGCCACCTCGGCCGCCCGAGGCCACGCCGAAGCCCGACACGGTGGCGTTCTCGGTGCTCATGCCTTCTTCTCCGTGCGTCGCGCGTAGACGGCGACGGCCGCGATGATGATGACGCCTCGCACGACGTCACGCAGGAACGAGTTGAACTCGAGCTGGTTGAAGACGTTGTCCAGGACGGCGAGGATGAAGACGCCGCCGATGGTGCCGATCACGCCGCCGCGGCCACCGGTCAGGGCGGTGCCGCCAAGCACCACGGCGGCGATCGACTCGAGGTCGTAGCCGCCGTCGCTGCCGACGGTCGGGGTGCCGGCCTTCAGTCGCGCGGCCAGGAAGATGCCGGTGATGACGGCGGTCAGCGAGCAGAGGACGTGCGCGACGATGATCGTGCGGTGGGTGCGCAGGCCCGAGAGCTTGGAGACGTCCTCGGAGCCGCCGACCGCGTACACGCGGTAGCCGAAGCGCGTGTGCCGCAGGACGAACCAGATGATCACCGCGACGACCGCGAACAGGATGAACGACATCGGGATGACGCCGAAGCGCGTGTAGCCGAGGTTCTCGGAGAAGCTGTCGGTGACGCCGCCCTGCGGGCCGGTCCAGCCGTTCTGGATGAGGCCGCCGAGGAGCAGCGCCATGCCGAGCGTCGCGATGAACGCGTTCACGCGCAGCTTGGTGATGATCAGGCCGTTGGCGAGGCCGATGCCGGCACCCATCAGCAGCACGATCACGATCGCCGAGACCACGGAGCCGTCCTGCATCTGCTGCGCGGTGACCAGCGACGACAGCGAGATCAGCGCCGCGACCGAGAGGTCCAGCGAGCCCAGCAGGATCACGATGGTCTGGCCGAGCGACACGATGCCCAGCGCCACCGAGCGCTGCAGCATGTTCACGATGTTGCCGGTGGTCAAGAAGTTGCCACCGTCGATCGTCACGATGATCCAGGACAGGATCACGATGCCGATCAGCGCGCCGTAGACGGGCGCGGCGGGGGAGGCGAGCACGCCCACGCGCCAGCCGGCGACCCGTTCCCTGCGCGCGGCCGCGCGCGCGCCGGGCGACTGACCCGGCGAATCGACGACGCTCACGCCGCCACCTCCTCGTGCGAACCCGTCGCGTATTCCATGATCTCCGGCTCGCTCGCGCCGGCGGGCAGCTCACCGGCGAGCTTGCCCTCGTGCATGACGAGGATGCGGTCGCTCATGCCGATCAGCTCCGGCAGCTCCGACGAGATCATCAGGACGGCCTTGCCGTCCTTGGCGAGCTTGCGGATCAGGTCGTGGATGCCGGCCTTGGCGCCGACGTCGATGCCGCGCGTGGGCTCGTCGAAGATCATGACGTTCGGCTGCGTCTCCAGCCACTTCGAGAGCACGACCTTCTGCTGGTTGCCGCCCGAGAGGAAGCGCACTTCCTGCTCGGGGCCCTGCGCCTTGAGCTCGGTGACCCGCGCGAGCTCCTTGACGCCCATCAGGCCGTCCATCGACCGGCGCTTGCGCGCAGGGATGACCGTCCGGACGGCGAGCAGCATGTTGTCGCGGATCGACTGCGCAAGCGCGAGACCCTCGGCCTTGCGGTCCTCGGTGATGAAGCCGATGCCGGCGCGGATCGCCTGGCGCGGGTGCTTGAAGCGCCGCTCCTTGCCGTCGATCTCCACCGTGCCCGACGTGATCGGGTCGGCACCGAAGATGGCACGCGCGATCTCCGTGCGGCCCGAGCCCTGCAGACCCGCGAGGCCGACGATCTCGCCCGCGCGCACGTCGAAGGTGACGTCCTTGAGCAGCGGAGTGGTGAGGTTCTTGACGGCGAGCCGCACGTCGCCGAGGTCCTCCTTGAGGCCCTTCTCCGGGAAGTACCCGTCCAACTCGCGGCCGACCATCGCGTTCACGAGCTCGCGCTGGTTGGTCTCGGCGGTGTTGAGCGTCTTGACGACGCCGCCGTCCTTGATGACCGTGATCCGCTGCGAGAGGGCGAACACCTCGCGCAGGCGGTGCGAGATGTACAGGATTCCGACGCCGAGCTCCTGCAGACGGCGGACGAGCTTGAACAGCAGCTCGACCTCGCCCTCGGCCAGCGCCGCGGTGGGCTCGTCGAGCACGAGGATCTTCGCGTTCAGCGAGCGCGCCTTGATGATCTCGACCACCTGCTGCTGGGCGACCGACAGCCAGCGCACCGGCGTGCGCGGGCCGAAGCTGTCCTCGCCGACCTCGTCGAGCAGCGCCTGCGTCTCACGCTCCATGCGCTTGGCGTCGACGATCAGGCCCTTGCGCGGCTCGCGGCCGATGAAGATGTTCTCGGCGACATTGCGCTCGGGCAGGAGGTTGAACTCCTGGTAGACGATGCCGACGCCGGCCGCCTGAGCCGCGGCGGGGTGGTGGAAGGTCTGCTCCTCACCGTTGATGAGGATCTTGCCCTCGGTGGGCATGTGCACGCCCGCGAGCGTCTTCATCAGGGTGGACTTGCCGGCGCCGTTCTCGCCCACGATCGCGTGGATCTCCCCGGCGCGCAGGTCCAGGTCGACGCCGTGGAGGACCTCCACGCCGACGAACGACTTCTTGATGCCCTGCATCTGCAGGAGCAGCTGATCAGACATCGGCGGTCTCCGCGGTCAGGGCCGCCGCGCTCGGCACGTCGACCCAGGTCTCGGTCTCCGCGGACGCGAGCACGGCCGCGGTGATGCGCGCGGCGCGGAGCCCGTCGCGGAAATCGGGCAGCCCATCGGGGGCCTCGCCCGACAACGTCGCGGCGTAGGCGTCCGCGATGAAGGCGTTGAACGCGTCCGGGTAGCCCTGCGGGTGGCCCGCGGGGACGGTCGCGAAGCGCGCGGCGGCCGGCGACAGCAGGCCCGGGTCGCGCTTGAGCAGCGTGACGGCTTCGCGCTTGCCGACCCAGAGGCTCTCCGGCTCTTCCTGGTTGAAGTGCAGGGCCTCGTCGGCGGCGTCGATCTCCAGCGTGAGCATGTTCTTGCGGCCGGCCGAGATCTGGCTGATGACCGTGCTGCCGACCGCGCCCTTGTCGGTCTCGAACTGCATGATCACGGCGTCCTCGGTGGGCCGCTCCGGGAAGGACCCGTACGTGCGCGCGGACACGCGCGTGATCCGGTGACCCGAGACGAACTCGGCCAGGTCGCACCAGTGCGAGCCGATGTCGGCGAACGCGCGGGAGGCGCCGCCCAGCGTCTCGTCGACGCGCCAGTTGTCGTCGGTGGCCTTCAGCAGCCAGTCCTGCAGGTACCCGCCGTGAATGAGGCGGATGGCGCCGGACGTGCCGCTGCGCACGCGCTCGCGCGCCTCGCGGACCATCGGGTGGTAGCGGTAGACGAACGGCACCGCGTGGACCTTGCCGGACGCGATCGCCGCGTCGAGCATCTCCTCGGCGCCGCGGTCGTCGACCGCCAGCGGCTTCTCACAGATCACGTGCTTGCCGGCGGCAAGCGCGGCTTCGGCCAGCGGCCGGTGCAGGTGGTTGGGCGTGCAGACGTGGACGACGTCGACGTCTGGCGACTCGACCAGTTCCTCTGCGGTGGCGAAGGGGCGTTCGGCGCCGAAGTCCGCGGCAGCGCGCGAGCTTTTCTCAGGCGAGGACCCGGCGACGCCGACCAAGCGTGCACCGGCGAGCCGCGCCGATCGAGCGTGGACAGCACCCATGAACCCCGTCCCCGCAATGGCGACGCGAACTTCTCCTCCGAGCATGGAGCCGCACGCTAGTTCGGCTTCGCCCGAATGTCAAGCAAAAGGGTGACGCTTTCTGTCCGAGGACATCGAGTAAACACGAACTCAACCTGGCTACTTCCGCCCGTAACCGACGCAAGTCTGGTTAACTCGCGGACATGGTCGAGGGCTCCCCCGGCGCAGGCGCCGTTCTGCGGCTCATCCGCGACGGGCGCGCGACGACGCGAAGCCAACTGACCCTGCAAACGGGCCTGTCCCGCTCCACCCTGGCGGAACGGGTCCAGTCCTTGCTGAGCCTCGGCCTCGTGAACGAGGCCAATGGCGCGTCGACCGGTGGCCGCCCTCCGGCCACCTTGGAGTTCAACCCTAGCGTCGGAGTCGTTCTCGCGGCGGCTGTGTCGTCGACCATCTGTCGAGTGACGATCCGCGACCTGGCCACGGTCGCCCTCAGCGAGCACAGCTTCGCGGTCGAGGATGAGAGCTTTGACACCGGCGCCCTGCGCTCCCGGCTCGCGCTCGCGCTCGAGCGCGCGGCGGTGCCGACCGAGCAGGTGTGGGCCGTCGGGATCGGGTACGACGAGGACGTCGATCCGCCCGACCCGACGGTCTTCACCGGCGCGCCGGTGCTCGTCGACCGGCACGTGAACCTGCTCGCGCTCGCGGAGCAGTGGACCCACTGGCGTTCGGTCGAGCACCTGCTCTACGTGTCGGTCGGCGAGACCATCGGCTCCGGCATCGTCTCGTGCGGGCGCGTGCACCACGGCGCCCGCGGGGCGGCGGGTGGGATCGGCCACATCCGCGTGCGTGGTCACGAAGACGTGCTGTGCCCGTGCGGCAACACGAGCTGCCTGGAGGCCGTCGTGGGCGGGCGCGCGCTCGCCGAGCAGCTGCGCGCGGCCGGCCTGCAGGCGCAGACCGCCGCGGACGTCGCCGCGTTGGCGCGCGGAGGCGTCCCGGCCGCGGTGCAGGCCGTGCGCGGCGCCGGACGGTCGGTCGGCGAGGTGCTCGCCGAGTGCATCAACTTCTACAACCCGGGCGCGATCGTGCTGGGCGGCGAACTGGCCGAGGCCTCGCACCACCTGCTGGCGGGGCTGCGCGAGACCGCGTTCGCCCGCTCGCTCCCGATGGCCACGCGCGACCTCGTCGTCGGGCCGGCGCGGCTGGGTGCCGACGCGGGCACGATCGGGGCCGCCGTCATGGCCATCGAGCACGTGCTGGCGGAGGAGTACGTCGACCGCGCCGCGCATCGCGATAATGGTGGCTGAAACGTGTCAGCACCGGAACCTGCGCGAAATTCGGGGGCGGCCCGGCCGAATCGACGCTTTTCCCCGCCTGTCAGGCAAAAGATCGCAACCTAAGTTCGACGACCCGTCTTCTTCTACCTGACTCGCTCCAGAGTTGTGTCGATTTTGTGTCGCGACTCTGGTTAACTCGCGCTCATGCTGACCGCAGGAGAGAGTCAAAGCCCCGGCGCACCGGTGGGAGCCGGTCGTGTGCTGGGGCTGATCCGGGACGGGGAGGCGGTCACTCGCGCAGACATCGCACGGCGCACCGGTCTAGCCCGCTCGACGGTGGCCCAGAGGGTGGAGGCCCTCATGGCGCACCGATTCGTCTACGAGGCGGGCGGCACCGCCTCGACGGGCGGGCGCCCGCCGACCGTGCTGGCGTTCAACAAGGCCGCCGGCGTCGTGCTGGTCGCCGCGCTCGGCGCCACGCACGCCCGCCTCGCCGTCACCGACCTCGCCGGCGAGCCGCTGGCCGAGCACGGGTACGACACCGACATCGCGCGCCTTCCAGAACAGATCCTGTTCTGGGTCAACGAGCGCTTCGAGGAGCTGCTGAGCGAGGTCGACCGCTCCCACGAGGACGTGCGCGGGATCGGCGTCGGCATCCCCGCCCCGGTCGCGTTCTCGCGCGGCGAGGCGGTCGCGCCGCCGATGATGCCCGGTTGGGACGGCTTCTCGATCCCGGGCTGGTTCGCGCAGCACTACGACGTGCCGGTGCTCGTCGACAACGACGTGAACATCATGGCGCTGGGTGAGCACCACGCGTACTGGCGCGACTGCGAGCACCTGCTCTACGTCAAGGTCGGCACGGGCATCGGCTGCGGGATCATCTCCGGCAACCGGATCCACCGGGGCGCGCAGGGCGCGGCCGGGGACATCGGGCACGTCCGGCTCGCGGGCCACCAGGACGTCGTGTGCCGCTGCGGCAACACGGGTTGCCTCGAGGCGGTCGCCGGCGGGCGGGCGCTCGCCGCCAAGCTCAGCAAGGCGGGGCTGGACGCGCGCAACACGCGCGACGTGGTCGCGCTCGTGCGCGCGGGACATCCGGAGGCGGCGCAGACCGTGCGCGACGCCGGGCGCTGCATCGGTGAGGTCCTGGCCGAGTGCATCAACTTCTTCAACCCCGGCTGCGTGATCATCGGCGGTGACCTGTCCGAGGTCCACCAGCAGCTGCTCGCGGGCATGCGCGAGATGTCGTTCGGCCGTTCGCTGCCGATGGCGACGCGTGACCTGCGGCTCGGCCACTCGCAGCTCGGCGAGCGCGCGGGCGTCGTCGGCGCGGCGATCATGGTGCTCGAGCACGTGCTCGACCCGGCGGTCATCGACCGTGCCGTGCAGAGCGAGCTCCCGGCGTCGAACGCCCGCGCCCACACGGTCGTATGAGGGCGGATATCTCGCACTTTGTGCAGATTGGAAGGCCCGAGTGTCGAATGCGGGCGTACTTTGGTCCCAAACGGTGCGCATTTCGCGCACCGCTCTGGTTAGATGCCCGCATGCGGGCAGAGGCGAAGGAATTGCGGTCGTGACGGGGGCGGGATCACTGCTGCGGCTGATCCGGAGCGGCGAGGCGGTGACGCGCGCCGACCTGGTGCGGCGCACGGGCCTCGCGCGCTCGACGGTGGCGCAGCGACTGGAGGCGTTGCGGGCCCATCAGCTCGTCTATGAGGCCGGCGGCACGACCTCGACAGGCGGGCGTCCGCCGACGGTGCTGATGTTCAACCAGGGCGCGGGGGTCGTCCTGGTCGCGGACCTCGGTGCCACGCACTCGCGCCTGGTCGTGTCCGACCTGGCCGGCGCCCCGCTGGCGGAGACGAAGTTCGACATGGAGATCGGCGAGGGCCCCGAGGCCGTGCTCGCCACCGTGCACGAGTGCTTCGAGGCGCTGCTGAGTGAGATCGGACGCCGGCCGGAGGACGTGCGCGGAATCGGCGTCGGCGTGCCCGGGCCGGTCGCGTTCACGCGCGGCGAGCCGGTCGCGCCGCCGATCATGCCCGGCTGGGACGGCTTCTCGATCCCGGACTGGTTCGCGCGCCACTACGCCGGCCCGGTGCTGGTCGACAACGACGTCAACATCATGGCGCTCGGCGAGCACTGGACGCACTGGCGGCAGAACGAGCACCTGCTGTACGTGAAGATCGGCACCGGCATCGGCTGCGGGATCGTCGCCGGCGGGCGCATCCACCGCGGCTCGCAAGGCGCGGCGGGCGACATCGGCCACGTCCGGTTGGCGGGGCACGACGACACCGTCTGCCGCTGCGGCAACACGGGCTGCCTCGAAGCCGTCGCCGGCGGACGCGCGCTGGCCTCGAAGCTCACGGCGCTCGGCCTGGAGGCCGAGTCCTCGCGCGAGGTCGTCGCGCTCGTGCGCGCGGGGGAGCCGCAGGCGATCCAGGCCGTCCGCGACGCGGGCCGCTGCCTCGGCGAGGTTCTCGCGGGTTGCGTGAACTTCTTCAACCCGGGCGCGATCGTGATCGGCGGCGACATCGCCGAAGCCCATCAGCAGCTGCTCGCGGGTGTGCGCGAAGTGATCTTCCAGCGCTCGCTGCCGCTCGCCACGGGCGACCTGCGGATCGTCCCTTCCCGCCTGGGCGACCGCGCGGGCGCGATCGGAGCCGGGATCATGGTCATCGAGCACATCCTGTCGCCCGAGGCTGTGGACCGCGCGATCCAGAACGGCATCGCCGCGTAGCCGGGACGGGTCGCGCGAGTAAGGTCAGCGGCGTGGGCACCGCCAAGGTGATCGGACTCGTGCCGCACCCGTCCCGTGACGACCACGCCGTCACGGAGACACTGCTCCGGGTGACGGCTAACGCCGTCACCCTCCACCTCGCACGCGAATGCCTTACGGCCTTCGCGTGCGCTGGACGGCCTCGCGCGCCTGCCGCGTGCTCGTGCGCGAGCGGGATGCCGGGCGCTGTCCGCCGGGCGTCGAGCCGGTGTCCGACGACGAGTTCGAGACGCAGGTCGACGCGCTCGTGAGCCTCGGCGGCGACGGGACCATGCTCGGCGCCCTGCGGCTCGTCGCCCACCGCCCCCCGTCCCCGTGCTCGGCGTCAACCTCGGCCACCTCGGCTTCCTGGTCGAGATCCACCCGGACGAGCTCCCTGAGGCCCTCGACCGCCTCGAGGCCGAGCAGTTCACCGTCGAGCCGCACAGCGCGCTGCTCGTCGGCATCGGCGACGACGAGTCGGTCGGCTTCAACGACGTTGCGATCGTCCGCGTCCCGGGCAACGGGGCCGTCCAAGCGGTGCTCTCCGTCGGCGGGCAGCCGATGGGCCGCTACCGCCGCGACGGGCTGGTCGTCTCGACCGCGATCGGCTCCACCGCCTACGCCGACGCGGCCGGCGGCCCGGTCGTCTCTCCGAAGCTGGACGCGCTGATCGTCGCGCCGCTGGCGCCGATGGCGGGCATCAGCCGTCCGATGGTGGTCTCTGCCGACGAGCCGATCCGGCTCGAGCTGCTTCCGGAGAGCGGGGCTGCGGCCGTGGAGGTCGACGGGCTCGTCGTCGGAGAGGCGAGTGCGGGCGGGGCCTTGGACGTGCGCCTGTCGCCGGGGGCGGGGCAGGTCGTGCGGCTCGACAGCGACCGCTACCAGCGGCGCAACCAGGTGAAGCTGAGCCTGCCGGACCTGCCGTTCCTGCCGGAGGAGTTGCGGGAGCTCTCTCCGCGGCCCGCGCTGGGCTCGTAGCGGTTACACCCGCATCGAGGGGGGAAGGAGCGGCGTTTCCGCCGCGCGCTCGAGCTCAGCGCCTCCGAGCTCCGCGCGGCAAGAACTCTGCCGTGCTCCGTACCGTCAAGTTACGGGCTACGGAAGTCACGTGAGGCGGAAGTGGTTGCTTCGGCCAGCTCCGGACGAGAAACAACCACGTCCGTGCCCAATCGCGCACCACGCACGAGGGGTGATGAACAAACGAGTCCCCAGGGGCGTCGTTTGTACATCACCCTCTGCAGTCGCGTGTTCGTTTTCGCGAGATCCGCAGGAGGCCGGCGGAGAAGGCGGCGCTCCACGCTGTCTCCGTAGCCCGTAACTGTCGGTACGCCAGCACGGCGATGTTCCCCGCCGCGCGGAGCCTGGAAGGCGCCGTTCTCCCCGCCCGGTCAGCGAAACGCCAGCTACCTCCCCCCTCGGTGAGCCGTTGTGGGGCGCCTGCCTCGCCTCCGCTCGGCGCGTGCTTCCAGGACCGCGTCGCGGCTCTCGCCGAGGCGACCCGAAGAGGCCGGGCGCCCAGCAGAGCGGGATGGAGCTCAGTTCGCCGCTCCGTACAGGGCAGGATCCGCGGCACCGGCGCCATCCGCACGGCCGACTTCCAGCAGCACTTCCAGCTCAGGGACCTGATCCTCGCCGGCGACCGCGCCGGCGCAGCCGACCTGATGCGCCGCCACGTCGAGGCGAGCTTGCCGAGCGCGGCCGCGGACTGAGCACCGTCGGGTGAGGGCGCGCCGGACGAGATCGTCGGGCGCGCCCTCGTCCGATCACACCTCGCAGCCCGTCCGCGGGCCGCTGCCCGAGCCCTGCCCGCAGGCGTCGAGGCCGCCGGCGCCGTCGAGCGCGTCGTCGCCCGCCTCGCCCAGCAGCGCGTCGTTGTCGGTGCCGCCGTGCAGCACGTCGTCGCCGGCCCCGCCGAACAGCAGGTCGTGGCCCGCTCCGCCGTCGAGCAAATCGTCGCCGTTGCCGCCGGTCAGCACGTCACTCGCCGAGCCGCCGCACAGGACGTCGACGCCGCCCAGCCCGTTGAGGCTGTCGAGCCCGCCCTGCCCGATCTGCAGGTCCGAGCCGGCGGTGCCGGCGAACAGGTCGGAGCCGCCTCCGCCCACCCGCACGGTGACGGGCACGGAGGCGGTCGCGGTGCCGTCGGACACCGTGAGCGTCACGGTCGCGCTGCCGGTGCGGCCGGCCTGCGCGGTGATGCGCGCGGTGCCGTCCGCGAACGCGACGTCGGCGACCGGCACGAGCGCGGGGTTGCTCGACTGCGCGCTCAGGATCAACGCCGTCGCCGGGGTGTCGCCGTCGGTCAGCCGCAGCCGGAAGGTGCCGGACCGGTCGTCGCTGCCGCAGCCGACCCCGCCGGTGATGGCGATGGCCGGCGGCAGCTCGTCGACCGGCGTGACGTCGAGCGTGACGGTGACGGGCTCGGACGGGTCGAACGGGTCCCGGGCGAGGTAGGTGAACGAGTCCGGGCCGTTGTAGTCGGCGTCGGGCGCATAGGTGAACGCGCCGTCGGCGTCGAGCGACACGGTCCCGTGCTCGGGCTCGCTGACGAGCTCGGCGGTCAGGGCGTCGCTCTCGCCGTCGGTGTCGTTGCCAAGGGCGCCGGGCGCGGGCACCGAGAGGGCGGTGTCCTCGGCCGTGGTGTACGCGTCCGCGTGCGCGACGGGCACCTGGTTGGGAGTGGGCTCGGCGCTCCAGACCCGCAGGTCGGTGGTCGGCAGGGCGTTGCGGGGCAGGCCGGCGGAGAGCGTCCCGTCGAGGTTCTCCGCGCCGACGAGCAGGTCCAGCCCGCTCTCGGCGATCGTGTCGAACCGGTAGGCGTACTGGACGTCCTGCGCTCCGTTGACGCCGATCCAGGCCTGGAACACCCGCTCGCTGTCGGTGCCGGCGACGTCGACCTGCCATTCGACCACCAACCAGGACGACACGCCGTCCGTGAGGACATTGACGAGGACGCCGGGCTTCCCGGTGCCGTCGAGGTCGGTCCAGAACGGTGCGAGCACGCCGTTCGGGCGCGCCGTGCCGAACGCGGGGTCGGAGCGGTTGTCCTCGGCCTCACCGCCGCCCGGGATCAGGTAGCCGTTGCTGTTGATGCCGAGCCGCGTGAAGGTCTCGCCGTTGTAGACGAACGCGGGCGTGTCGATGTTGACCGTCTGCTCGTCGCCCACGGGCAGGACCGTGTTGCTACCAAACGCGGTGAGCGGGATGTAGCCGAAGACGTTGCCGGGGTCCGCGCCGATGGAGACCCCGGGGTAGCCGCGCGGCGTCCCGGCCACCGCGGCGTCGAACGCCTGCACGCGCTGGGCGGCCACGCTCTTCGCCTGCTTCGGCGTCGCGGGCCGCAGGCGCGAGCGGTCAGGCTCGGCCGCGCTCGCCGGTCCCGCGACGAGCGCGGAGGCGAACAGCAGGGACGAGACGAGCAGCGGACACGTCCAGCGTGACCGGTGGTGCGCCTGTGGGCGGCGATGCGAGAAAATCATGCAGCGGGTCCTCCGGGAGGGGAGTGGTCGGTGCGATACGACCAGCACCCGCTGACGATCCGCTGACCTTCCGCTGACGGCCGGCGCTCACGCGCCCGCCGGCTACAGCTCGAGCTCGTCCGCCCGCGCGCGGGTGCGCAGCTCCGCGCGCGAGCGCACGCCGGCCTTGAGGTAGATGTTGCTGAGGTGGAACTCGACGGTCTTGGTGGACAGCATCAGCTCCTTGGCCACCTCGCGGTTGCTCATGCCGGCCACGACCAGCCGCGTCACCGCCGTCTCCTGCGGCGTGAGCAGCGCGTGATCGCGCACCGAGCGCGCCGTCGGCGTCAGCCCGCACGCGGTCAGCTCACGCTCACACCGCCGCACCGCGGGCAGCGCCGCCAGCGCTGCGAACCGCTCGCGTGCGTCCAGCAGCAGCTCCGACGCCGCGCGCCGCCGTCCCTCCCGGCGCAGCAGCTGCGCGTGTTCGAGCTCGAGCAGCGCCTGCTCGTACGGCATCGCCAGCGGCTCGATGCCGGCCCGCGCCTGCTCGAACGCCTCCGCCGCGGCCTCGACGTGCCGGCGGACGAGCGCGAGCCGGGCCCGCGCGTGGTGCAGGTGGACGACCAGCAGCCGGTGCCGGCGCGTCTGCGCGAGGGCGCTCGCCTCGCTGATGAAGCGCTCCGCGGCTTCCCACCGGCCCGCGTCCACCAGGGCGTGCGCCTGCAGGTGCTGCCACGGCAGCGCGGTGTAGTCGGCGCCGAGCGCCGCGACCGGCGCGAGGTGCTCGAGCACCTCCGCCGGGCGCTCGCGCGCCGCCGCGAGCTGCGCCGCGACCAGGTGCGCCAGTGCGGTGTGGCGCTCGAAGGAGGCGGGCTCGGCCGCGACCCGCGCGCCGAGCTGCGCGGCGCCGGCGTGATCGCCGCGCGCGCTCGGGACGAACGTGGCCGACCACAGCGCGTGCGCGAGCACCCAGCGGTCCTCGGACTCGGTGGCGACGGCGACCGCGCGCTCGGCGGACACCACCGCGTCGTCCCACGCGCCCGCCCGATACTGCGTGCGGGCCAGCCCGGCCAGCGACAGTCCGGCGATGACGAGCAGGTTGTCGGCGAGCGCGCCGTCGGCCGAGCGGCGGAAACGGTCCGCCGCGCCGGCCGTGTCGCCCTGTGCCTCCAGCAGCCTGGCCTTCAGCGCCAGCAGGACGAAGCCGCTGTGGTCGTCGAGCCAGCGGTCGAGCGCCGCGTGCGCCTCGTCGATCCGGCCCTCCAGCCCGAGCCCGATCGCGAGCGAGGGAGCGGCCAGCAGCGCCGTCGTCCGGTCCTCGGGCGCGAGCTGCGTAGCGCGCTCGGCCCACTCGATCGCCTCCGCGCCCCGCAGCCGCGACGCGGCCAGGAACGCGCGCCGCTGCGCGACGGTGGAAGCCAGCCGCGGACCGAGGCCGGGATGCCGCCACGCACGTTCCAGCAGGCGCTCGGCGGTCGCGACGTCGCCGGCGAACATGGCCAGGTATGCCCACACGCTGTCGCGGCGCGGCCCTTCGGCGATGTCCGTGCGCTCGGCCAGCCGGCGCGCGGCGCCACCGTCACCCGAGTACATCAGCGCCTCGATCGCGTCGAGCAGCAGCCGCTCGCGCTCGCCCGCGCGGCTCGTCATGCGGCTGGCGGCGAGCAGGTGCCGCACCGCGACCGCCCAGCCGCCGCGCACGAGCTGCGCCTGCGCGGCCGCCTCGAGCTCCTCGCGCAGCGCGTCGTCCGGTACCGCGGCCGCGGCGACGCGGTGGCGCAGCGCCGCGTCCGGCCCCGAGGCGAGCCGGGCGGCCGCGAGGTGCAGCTCCGAGCGGCGGGACTGGGCAAGCGCGGCGTAGACGGCGGCGCGCGTCAGTGGGTGGGTGAACTCGAGCCAGGTGCCGTCTTCGGCGTCGGCCAGCCGGATCAGTCCGGTGGCCACGGCCCGGTCGACCGCCGCCAGCGGATCGGCGGGCGACGCCAGCTGGGACGTGGCGTGCAGCGGCACGCGCGTCCCGAGCACCGCGGCGGCCGCCAGCAGCGACGCGACCTCGGCGTCGCAGCGCGCGAAGCGCGCCTCGACCATCTGCGCGTAGTGGCGTGGCACGGGCAGCGGCCGCGTGTCGTCGACCCAGCCTCCCGCCCCGGCCAGCTCGCGCAGCACGGCGCGCAGGTGCAGCGGGTTGCCGCCGGTGTGCGCGCTCAGCTGGGCCGCGGCGGCGGCCGTGAGCGGCGTACCCATCTGCGCGCCGAGCGCGCGCGTCTCCTCGACGCCCAGCGGCCGCAGGGACACCACCGCGCCGTCGGCGAGCTTGAGCCAGCCCTCGGGCAGCGTGGCTTCCGCCGTGCCGCGCACGACGATCAACAGCAGCGTGGCGCTCTCCGCCAACCGGCGCGCGCAGAACAGCAGCGCGCGCAGCGAGCCGGCGTCCGCGAGGTGCGCGTCGTCGACGACGACGATCGTCGGTTCCGCGGACCCCAGCCGCTCCAGCAGCTCCATCCCGACCGTCAGGTGGCTGTCGGCGCCCAGGACGTCGACCTCGCCGGGCGCGGCCGAGCGCAGCAGCTGATCGGCGATCGCGAACAGCACGTCCGCCTCGGACTCGTCGCCGGCGGCGCGCAGCACGCGCGCGTCCGGGTGGCGGGCCAGAAAGCGCTCGACCAGCGTCGTCTTGCCGATCCCCGCCTCTCCCTCGACGAGCAGCGCGCGCGGGGACTGCGCGAGCACCTCCTCGAACACCTCGCTCAGCGCCGCCATCTCGTCGTCCCGGCTCACGAAGGCCCGCGTCGTCTCCACTGCCAAACAGATAGCTCAGACGAGCCGCACGTTCACTCCGTCCGCGTGCAACCGGGGATCGTCGCCCTCGGCCAGCACCAGTGACACGTCGCGCAGCGGCACGATCGCCTGCCGCCCGTGCGTCCCCAGCTTGAACGCGTCCACGAGCAGCACGGACTGGTAGGTCTGCTCGAGCATCGCGCGCTTGACCGCCGCCTCGAGGTCGTCGCTCTCGGTCAGCACGCCCCCGGCCGTGACGCCGGTGACGCTGAAGAACAGCCAGTCGACGAAGTGCTCGCGGATCATGCGCACGGTCGACGGGCCCACGAACGACCCGCTCAGCGGCCGGTGCCGGCCGCCGAGCAGGTAGAGCTCGACCTGCTCGAGCGAGCCGACCAGCGCCTGGATCACCGGCGCGCTGTTGGTGAGCACCCGCACGGCGAGCCCGGTCTCGGCGATCCGGCGCGCGAGGAAGTACGCGGTCGACGACGAGTCCAGCAGCACCGTCTCGCCGGGGCGCAGCAGCTCGAGGGCCGCGTCCGCGAGCCTGAGCTTGGCCGCGGCCGCCACCTCGACGCGCTGCGCGAACGAGTGCTCCGGCGCGTGGCTGGAGGGCAGGACGGCGCCGCCGTGCGTGCGGCGCGCGCTGCCCTGCGCCTCGAGCACGACGAGGTCCCGCCGCGCCGTCATGGGTGACACGCCGAAGCGCGCCTGGAGCTGTCCGATGGTGACCTCACCGGTCGCCATCAACAGCTCGCGGATCTGCTCCCTGCGCGCTTCGGCGATCATGGCGGGCCTACGGGGTCGTGGTGGACAGGGTGAAGGGCAGCGTCTTCGCGTACGTCCCGGTGCGGAGCGGATCGCGCACACCGATCTTCTGCTTGAACGCGATCGTCACCGGGTCGTTGGAGACCGGGGCGGTCCACGACGACTTCGACAACGTGACCTGGAGCGGCTCGGGCAGCGAGAACGCACCGTTGGTGAGGTGCCCGGGGTCGCTCACCGAGAGCGTGGCTTCCCCGGCCGTCGAGATGACGTGCGCCGTCGTCGACGCGTCGTACACCTGCTCCACGCCGGGCACGAACGGGTCGAAGCGCGCCGGAGCGTCGAAGCTCAGCGACAGCGTCGCCGGCACCGTGCCGCCGACCGTGCCGGGCGTCTCGCTCGTCACGGTCCCGAACGCGAACGTGTGCGTCCCGGTGACGCCGCTGAACTCGACCGCGCCGTCACGCTCGACGGCGCTGACGCCGCCCAGCGCGCGGCCGTCCTGCCAGACGACCGCGCCGTCCATGGCGATCGTGCGCGAGCGGCCGAGCAGCGGCATGCGGACCGTCCCGGACGTGCCCTGCGGCGCGGAGACGGTGAGCCTGAACGAGCGGTTGCCTTCGCCGCGGACCCAGCGCGCGGCGAGGCCGCCGTGCGGGGTGGGAAGCGTCGCCTGCGCCCACTCCAGCGGGCCGGGCTGGGGGTCGACGATCCACGTCTTGTAGCCCGCCGTGACCGGGCGCGCGCCCGCGACGTAGTGGCTGAGGCTGGAGACGGGACCGCTGCCCCAGCCGTGCGCGAGGCTGGCGTTGGCGTCCACGTCGGTGCCGTCGCGGTTGAGCTTCTCCCAGACCGTGCCGGTGTAGTAGGGGCCGTCGGGATCGACCATCTGGTCCCACATGAGGTGGATCAGGTCGAACGCGCCCTGCGTGTCACGCGCGTGGAAGCGGGCGTCGACCTCCTTGCCCGTGATGAACGGGCTGATGACGGTCGAGTAGTTGGCCTCCGGCGAGTACGGCTGCGGGCCGAACGTGCCCCACAGGTTCGTGCGCAGCCAGCTCAGGATGCCGGGCTTCGCGCTGTCGGGCGCGATGTCCCACATGACCGCCTCGGCGTTCGCGTCCTGCGGGACGGCATTGCCTGACGTGTTGCCATTGTTGCGGTCGGCCAGCTTGTAGACGCCGCGGACGGGGTCGAACAGGGCGGCGTTGATGCGCGTCTTGAGCGCCGCGGCCTCCGCGGTCCAGGTGGCCGCGTCGGCGCTGTTGCCGAGCTCGGTGGCCAGATACGCGGCGTCGGTGAGCGCCTTGTAGTAGATCGCGTTGTACGCCGTGACGGCGCCGGGCTTGCCGCCGTCGTAGAAGTCCCAGTCCCGGCCGTCGCCGCCGGCGTTGGTGATCAGGAACCCGCTCACCGGGTCGACCAGGCTCTTGTTGTATGCGAGCTGGCGCTTGATGATCTCGTACTGCGAGCGCACGAACTCGAGGTCCGCCGTGTAGTGGTAGAGGCCGGCGACGCTCAGCACGTGGTACATCGAGTAGCTCGTCGAGTAGAAGCCGCCGCTGGGCGGCCACACCGTCCAGTTCTGGATGTGGCCGTAGATGCGGCCGTCGGGCTGCTGGGTGCCGCCGAAGGCGTGCAGCGTGCCCTTGATGTAGTCCGAGCCCTTCGCCCCGAGGCCGAGGCTCGTGAACGCGGTGCGGCCCTGAAGATCGAGGTCGCCGCTCCACGGCCGGCGGTCGCGCTTGGCGCCGTCGAGGATCACCGGGATCGTCTGGCCGGGGACGGCGCCGATCGGCACGGAGTTCGTGTCGTTGGTGTAGGCGCCCTGGTACCAGACCTTGTTGAGCTTGCTGTCGCTGGAGAGGAAGTAGCCCTGGTAGTCCTCCGCGCCCGAGTTCGGGTGGCGGAAGTCGATGCCGACGCGGCTGAGCTCGAGCGTGCCGGGCGTCGTGAGCGACACGGTCTGGAAGCGCTGGCCGCCCTGCATCATGTTCGGCGCGTTGCCGACGCGGCCCGGCGCCGTGAAGGTGTGGTTCTCGGCCCGGCTGCCGGACATGCCGACGCCGTTGAAGCCGACGCGGTCGCCCGTGATGGCGCCCGGCGTGCTGCGGACGTTGACGCCGGCGGCCTGCGCGGCGGTCAACGGCGTGTCGATCGTGATGCCGGTGCCCTCGTAGCGCACGGCGGCGCCGGTGGCGGCGGCCTCCGGCAGCGGTGCCGCAAGCGTGATCCCGGTGCCGTTGGCGCCCTGCGTGCCGACCGTCGCGATCTGCACGGGCTGCCCGGCGACCGTGATGGTGCTGTCGGCGACCAGGCCGGTGACGCTCGCGACCTTGAGGTTGGTCGCGCCGGCGTCGGCCGCGGCCGCGAGCGTCGTCGCGCGGCCCTGGGTGCCCACGGCCGTGATCTTCACCGCCGAGCCGGCGATGGTCAGCGTGTCGCCGACGACGAAGTTCCCGACCGCGGCGACCTTGAGGTTGGTGTCGCCGGCGGCGGCCGGGCTGAACAGGGTGGTGTTGCCCGGCGTCCACAGGAACTCGCGCGCCTCGCTGTAGGCGGCGCGCAGCGTCGCGCCGCTCGCGGGCACCGCGCTCGCGACGAAGAACGGCAGGCCGCCGACCTCGCGGCCGTAGTCGAGGATGATCACCGGCGGCTGCCCGGTGCCCGAGTACGTGAGCTTCGCCGGGCCCTTCGACGGGTCGACGAGGCCCTCGGCGTTGGTGACGTCGCCCATGGTCGCGTTGATGCGGACCGGGAAGGCGGTGGCCTCGCCGGTGCCGAGCACCTGCCCCTTCCACGCCTGGTTCTCCGGGACGGGCGCGCTCGACAGCTCCACGGGTCCTTGCGCGGCGGCGGGAGCCGCGACGAGCATGGCCAGCCCGAACGACAGCCACGCCGTAGGTGTTCTCCTCACAAACCTCTCCTCACCTGCTCGTTTGTGTTCGGGTGTGGTGTTTAGAGCAGGCAGCACGGGCTTCGCGCCCGGGAAAACCCCTAGGTTTCAGCTTCCCAGGGTTTTTCCCGGGCGCGAACCTCCCAGGACCGACCGTAGAGTCGCCCGTGATCGATCTCGATCCATTGGTCATAAGGAGGAGAGGAAATGGTCGTAAAGCACCGCCGGCGGCGGCGCGGGATCGCGCTCGCTGTCGTAGCATCGGCGGCTCTGTGGGCGCCTCCCGCCATCGCGAGTCCAGCGCTCACGCCGGGCGCCCTCAAGACGAACGCGCTGGCGCAGCCGCTCGGCATCGGTGACAGCACGCCGGACTTCAGCTGGAAGCTGAGCGGGGCGGGCCGGGCCGCGCAGCAGTCGGCGTACGAGATCCGCGTCGCCGAGTCCGAGGCGCGCCTGGCCTCCGGGCCGTACCTGTGGGAGTCGGGCAAGGTCGCGTCCGACAAGTCGAATGACGTCGTCTTCGGCGGCGCTCCTCTGCCGTCGCGGCAGCCGGCCGTGTGGCAGGTGCGCGTGTGGGACGCCGGCGGCGAGGCGTCGGCGTGGAGCGCGCCCGCCGCGTTCGAGACCGGACTGCTCGAGCAGTCCGACTGGGGCTCGGCCAAGTGGATCGAGCTCGCCGGGCGCACCAACGCGCAGCCGCTGCCGATGTTCGGCCGCGGCTTCTCGCTCGACAAGCCGGTCAAGAGCGCGCGCCTGTACCTCAGCGGCCTCGGCCTGTTCGACGCGAAGGTCAACGGCGCGCCGATCACCGACGAGGTGCTCGCGCCGGGCTACTCGAACTACCAGCTGTCGGCCGAGTACCGCACCTACGACGTCACCGACAAGCTCCGCGGCGGCGCCAACACGATCGGCGTCGAGCTCGGCCAGGGCACCGCGCACAACGTCAAGATGGCCAACCCGGCCCCCGGCGTGAACCGCACCAACTCGTTCGCGTGGTGGAACAGCTCGGCGGTCGGCAGCGGCACGCTGCTCGACGCCGCGCCGGCCGGCGCCACGAACGTGCGCGTGTCCAGCGTCGCGAGCTACTACGTCGGCGGCGCGATCAACATCGACACCGGCGACGGCGGCGAGCGCCTGGAGTCACGCACGATCACCTCGATCGGCACCGCGCCCTCGAGCACCGCGCTCGCCTTCCCCGCCGCCGCAGGCGACACCAACCTCAAGGTCACCAGCGTCGCCGGCCTGGGCGTCGCAGACACGCTGCGCTTCGACGGCGGCGGCAGCGCGACCGTGACCGCGGTCGGCACCGCGCGCTCCCAGACCACGCTGTTCGCGCCCGCGGCCGCGGGGGCCACCAACGTCAAGCTCGCGTCCGTGACCGGCATCCTGGCCGGCAACACGCTGATCGTCGACGGCGAGACCCGCACCGTCACCGAGGCGGGCACGCAGAGCCGCGCCACGACGCTCGCCGCCGCGGCGGCCGCGGGCGCGACGAACGTCCGCGTCGCCAGCGTCACCGGCCTGGTCCCCGACAGCACGATCACGATCGGCTCGCAGTCCGCCCGGATCACGGCGGTCGGCACCCAGGGCGCCAACGGGACCGGCCTGACGCTCGCCGAGCCGCTCGCGGCCGAAGCGGCCAGCGGCACCGCGGTGCGCTACGACGGCACGGGCGTCTCGTTCACCCCCGCGCTGGACGCCGCCCACGCGCAGAACGCCACGGTGGTCAACTCGGGCTCGGGCGTCACGGTCTCGGCCGGGCTCGACCGCGCCTACGCCTCCGGCACCGCGATCACCACGCCGGGCACCGGCATCACGTTCACCCCCGCGCTCGAGAACGCGCACGCCGCCGGCTCGCTGGTCACCGGCTCCGGCAACCCGATCGCCGCGCTGGACGCGAGCGCCGGCGCGCAGGTCACGCCCCGGCTGATCGGCCGGTTGGAGATCAGCTTCGCCGACGGTACGAGCCAGACGATCGTCACCAACCGCGACTGGAAGGCGGCGTTCAGCGCGAACGTCACCGACCACTGGTTCGGTGGCACGGACTATGACGCGCGGCGCGAGCCCGCCGATGCGAGCGACGTGAGCGACTCGGCGACGCGTCGCGACGGGTCCCCGATGCAGTGGCGCAGCGCCGGCATCGCGCCCGCCCCGAACCTCACCACCAAGCTCGCCGCGCGCCGCGCGGAGCCGGTGAAGGTCCAGCGGACGTGGACGCCGGTCAAGCTCACGCAACCGCAGCCGGGCGTGTGGGTGTTCGACTTCGGCCAGAACTTCGCGGGCTGGCCCGAAGTGCGCGTGCCGGACGGGCTCCCCGCCGGCACGGTGATCAAGATGCTCCCGGCGGAGACGCTGAACGCCAACGGCACCGTCAACCAGAGCTCGATCGGCGTCGGCGGCCGCGGCTCGGACATCTTCGCCACCTACACCACGCGCGGCGCGGCCGGCGGCGAGACGTGGCACCCGAAGTTCAATTACTTCGCCATGCAGTACCTGCAGGTCACCGGCCTGCCGGCGGGCTTGACCCCGACCACGGACATGATCCGCGGGCTGCAGGTGTTCGCCGACACGCCGCGGGCGGGCGGGATCGAGACCGACAACGCGCGCATCAACCGCCTGCACCGCATGTCCGTCCACTCGCTCGAGAGCAACATGATGAGCGTCTTCACGGACTGCCCGGGCCGCGAGAAGCTGCCCTACGGCGCCGACTACGTCCAGCCGATGGGCTCGCTGAACGTCAACTACGACTTCGCGGCCTACCTGCGCAACATGGAGGTCCAGCTCGTCGAGGGCCAGTCCAAGCAGGGTCCGGACGCCGGCAACGTCGCGCTCAAGACGCCGGTCTACGACTGGGGCTACAGCGGCCAGTTCGGCGACGAGATCAACTGGGGCTCCTCGATCGTGCAGGTGCCGTGGCAGCTGTACAAGCTCTACGGGGACACCCAGACGATGCGTGAGCACTGGGACGCGATGAAGACCTACATGGACTTCGTCGCGCGGCGCAAGGCGACCGACTACATCGTCACCGCGCTGCTCGCCGACTGGGTCTCCAACGAGCAGACCTCGCAGCAGATCTTCGGCACCTGGGGCTACTACGTCTCGGCCAAGAACATGGCCGACATGGCGACGTTGATGGGCCGCACCGCGGACGCCGCCACCTACTCGGAGCTCGCCGCGAACATCAAGACCGCGTTCAACGCGCGCTTCTACAACACCACGCTGCGCCGCTACACCGCGGCCGGCAACGCGGGCACCACCGGCGCGACCCAGGCCGCGCAGGCGCTCGCGCTCGACGCCGGCCTCGCGCCGGAGAGCGAGCGCCCGTACATCCTGCAGGCGCTGGTGGACAACATCTACGCCTACGCCCCGTTCGGCGGCGGCCCGCACTTCAGCGCCGGTCACGTGGGCCTCGGCCCGGTGGTGCGGGCGTTGCTGGAGGGCGGTCGCTCCGACGTGCTGTGGGACGTGATGCAGGAGAACACGCGGCCGGGCTACGGCTTCATGCTGCAGCCGACCGCGGCGCACCCGAACGGCATGACCACCATGCCCGAGCGCTGGACGCTCGGCGACTCCCAGAACCACGTGATCCTGCTGCAGATCGAGGAGTGGTTCGACACCGGCGTGGCCGGCATCAAGCAGGCGCCGAGCTCGATCGCCTACCGCGACCTGGTGTTCAAGCCGACGCCGGTCGGCACGCTCACCCGCGCCAAGGGCGACTACACCACCCCGCAGGGGACGGCGCGCAGCGAATGGCGCCGCAACGCGACCGGCATCACGCGCTACGACGTGACGGTGCCGGCCAACACGCGCGCCACCGTCTACGTCCCCGCCACCAGCGCGGCGCAGACCTTCGTCGCCACCGGCAGCGGTGACGCGAAGCACCTGCGCTACGAGAACGGCTACCAGGTCTACGACGTCGCCCCGGGTGACGTCACCTTCCTGCAGGGCACGTCCGTCGACGTCCCCGTCGGCGGCACGGTCCCCGCGACGCTGTCGCTGCAGCTGGAGACGCCGAAGCCGTTCGCCCCGTTCGTCCCGGGCGTGGAGCGCACGTACGAGACCACCACCGGCGCGAAGGTGACCTCGACCGCGGGTGACGCCGCGCTGTCGGTCGACGGTGGCCGGCTCGCGAACGGCGCGTTCGTGCTCAGCGAGCCGCTGGAGATCGCGTTCTCGAAGTCGGCCTGGACGGGCCCGGTGTCCAACGATCCCGTCACGATCGGCTTCAAGCAGCGCATCGGCGCCAATCAGGCGCTGCGCACGGGCACCTACAGCAAGACGCTGACCTTCACGCTGTCGACGACGACACCGTAGGTCGCACACGCGAGCGCCTCGGCGAACCCCCGCCGAGGCGCTCGCACGCGTCATGGGGTCCGTCCCGCCGCGGCCTGGAGCCAGCGCACGAGCTGATCGGCGTGGTGGTCGAAGGTCTGCGTCTCGCGCGCCCCCCAGGCGGCGGCGCCCCGCCCCTGCATGGCGGTCGTGTCGCGCAGCTGCGCGGCGAGGTCGTCGAGGTCCTCGTAGAGGACGCCGCAGCCGAGCTCGGTGGCGAGCCGGCCGACGGCGGAGATCTCGTGCTGGCCGCCGCGGGGTGCGATCAGCGGCAGGCCGGCGGCGACGAGCGTCGGCAGCCGTGCGGGCAGGTTGAGGTCGTCCCAGGCGGCGGCGTGCGGGTCGCCGCCGTTGCGCGGGGCGACCGGGTGCAGCCAGCCCGCGTCGTAGCGGCTGAGCGCGCTCACCCACTCGTGGGGCTGGAGCGTCTGCTCGTGGTGAACGCGGATGCCGCGCGCGGCCAGCGCCTCGTAGAGCGCGGCGTCGAAGCCGTACGGGCGCCCGAGCAGGACGGTGTCCAGGCCGTCGCCGGTTGGCGTGCTGGGCGTCGCGTCCAGCCACTCGCGCTTGGGCAGGTCGCCGTCCATCGCGTGGAAGCGGGCCGGGTCCAGCTGGGGCAGCGAGGCCAGCAGCCAGTCGCGCTCCTCCGGGCTGGCGAGGATCACGGTGTCCGCTCGTGCCAGCACGTCGACGAGCAGCGGCCAGTCGCCGCGCGCGAGGCAGCGCTGCGGCGCCTCCTTGAAGTGGAAGACGAGCGGGACGCCGTTGTCGAGTAGCCGGTGCGCGAGCGGGACGGCGCGCCAGTTGAGCAGCGCGTAGATGACATCCGGCTTCGCGTCCCGCCAGTCGTCGACGTCGGTGACGTTGCCGAACGCGAGCGGGCCGACGGCCATGAAGCCGAGCGGGTCGTCGATCCACAGGCCGCTGAGGTCGCAGCCGCGCGTCTCGAGCGCGAGGATGCGCTCGGGGTTGTAGCCGAGCTCGCCCGCGAGCAGGACGCGCAGCTTCGGCGGCGCGGGCTCGTGGTGCGCGAACGGCGCATAGCGGCGGCGCTCGTCCGCCACGAGCCTGCCCTCCGCCTCGAGGTGGAGCGGGCCGCGGGCGCGATAGCGGCGGCGGAAGGTGTTCAGGCCGCCGTCCTGCGAGGGCCGCAGGACGCGGTGGCGCTGACCGGGGTGCTCGGTCCAGGTGGAGGTGGGCGCGGGGTCGCTCGCACGCGGCTGGAGGCGAGCGAAGAACAGGCGCTCGAGGTCGTCGCTCTCGAGCTCCGCGCGCTCGACCCAGCGGTGCCCGGTGCGCCGGTGCGCGACCTGGACGAGCTGCAGCGGGCCTTCGCCGGTCCGCGCGAGCGCGGCGCGGTCGAGGAGCGCGAGCAGCGTGCTGAGGTGGTGGGCGTGGAAGACGTCGTCGGCCGGGAGGTAGGCGATGACGTCGCCCTGCGCCGCGTCCAGGCCGGTGTTGAGCGCGGCGCCCAGCCCGCGGTTCTCCACGTGGCGGATGAGCCGTGCGCCGTCCACGTCGACCGGCTCGGGCGAGCCGTCGTCGATCACGACCAGCTCCCAGTCCGTGTGGTCCTGCGCGTGCAGCGACGCGAGCGCCCGCGGCAGGAACGCCGCCTGCGCGTACACGGGCATGAGGACCGAGATCACAACGCGTCTACGGCGGCGAGGACGTGCGCGACCTCGAGGCGCTGCGCGCAGCGGTGGTCGATCGGGCACACGAGGTGCCGGCACGGGTTGCACTCGACCTGCACGCGCACGACCGCGTGCGGCCGCGGGTGGGCCCAGCGGACGGGGTCGCCGGCGAGGAACAGCGTCACGGACGGCGTGTCCACCGCCGCCGCCAGGTGCGCCGCGCCCGTGTCGTTGGAGACGATCAGCTCGGCGTCGCGCAGCAGCGCCGCGAAGCCACCGAGCGACGTGCGCCCGCACAGGTCCAGCGACGGCGCGCGCATGTGCCCGCGCACCTCCGCGACCAGCTCGGCCTCCGACGGCACGCCGGTGATGCCGACCTGCAGCCCGCGGCGTGCCAGCTCGTCCGCGACGCGCGCGAAGCGCTCCGCCGGCCAGCGGCGGCTCGGCGACGTCGCGCCCGGGTGCACCAGCGCGTACGGCCCGTCCGGCTTGACCGCGGCGGCGCTCGCCTCGTCCTCGGGCGTGAGCGGGAACTCCAGCGCGCGGCCCGCGGGCGGCGCGCCGAGGTGCGCCATCAGGTCCAGGTGGCGGTCGATCTCGTGCCGGTGCTCGGGGTACGGCAGGTGCACGGCGAGGTCGGGCTCGATCGTGCCGGTGATGAAGAAGCCGCCCGTACGGCGGGCGCCGAGCGCGGCCGTGGCCTCGTTGGCGGCGGGGTTGGCGCCGTACGCCTGCAGCGCGAGGTCGAAGCGGCGAGCGCGGGCGTCCGCGAGGTACGCGGGCAGCGCCTGCTCGTCCACGGGACGCTCCGGGATGCCCGGCCAGCCCGGGAACGGCAGCAGCTCGTCGACGTAGGTGCGCATCCGCTCGACGACCGGCGCCATCTCGGCGTAGGTGATCAACGTGATGTGCGCGTGCGGCAGCCGCGCCCGCAGCGCGCGCAGCCCCGGAACCCCGCACAGCAGGTCGCCGAGACCGGTGCGAGCCCGCAGGATCGCGACCGATTCGACGGTGCCCAGGGGCGTCATTGCTGCGCCCCTACCCACGGGTCTGGCGGCGGGGAGGCAACCGTCAGAGCCCGGACGGGTCGGAAATCCGGCTCGCGGACAGCGGGGGTAAGGCGTTGCGGTGAAGCGTCCACACGTCCTGCGACTGTGCTCGGTGTTCGAGCCGCCCGACGCCGTGCTCGCGCACGGGGCGCGCTTCGACCCCATCGGCGGGATGCAGAACCACACGGGCCAGCTCACCCGCGCGCTGGCGGCGCGCGGCGTGCGGCAGACCGTCGTGACGGGCCGCCCGCCCGGGGCGCCGCGGCGCGACGCGCCGTCGCCGGGCGTCGTGGTGCTGCGCCACGGCCTGCGCCTGCGCGCCGCGCGGCAGCTCTACTGCGTGGGTGCCGCGCGGTCCGCGTGGCGGCACGCGCCAGGCCTCGACCTGGTGCATGCGCACGTCGGCGAGGACCTCGCGGTGCTGCCGCTCGCGCGGATGGCGGCCGAGCGCGCGGGCGCGCCGCTGGTGATCACGGTCCACACGAGCCTGCACCACACGTTCGTCGCCGCCGGGCTGCGGGCCCGGGCGCTGAAGGCCGTCGGCGGGCGGATCGAGGACTGGGCCGAGCGGCATTGCGCGCAGGTGATCGGGCTCACGCCGCGCTTGGCGGAGCGGCTGATCGACGGCGGCGTTGCGGCCGAGCGGGTGCGGGTGATCCCGTCGGGGGTCGTTCCGGCCGAGTTCGCCGGCGACGTGGCCGACCCGTTTCCGCAGGTGCCGCGGCCGCGCGCGCTGTTCGTCGGACGGCTGCACCGGCAGAAGGGGATCGAGACGTTGATCCAGGCGGCTGCGGCGCTGCGCGGGCCGCTGGTGGTGGTCGGCGACGGACCGGAGCGCGCGGCGGCCGAGGCCGCGGTGCGCGCGGCGGGAATCGGAGACCGCGTGTACTTCGCCGGCTTCCGGCCGCACCACGCGATCGGCGCGATCATGCGGCACGCCGACGTGCTCGTCGTGCCGTCGGTGTACGAGGAGCTCGGGACCGTCGTGCTCGAGGGCATGCAGGCCGGGCTCCCGATCGTCGCGTCCGACACGGGCGGCATCCCGGGCGCACTCGGCGACGCGGGCGTGCTCGTCGCGCCCGGCGATCCGGTCGCGTTCGCGGCGGGCGTCAACCGCGTGCTCGAGGATCGCGACGAGGCCGAGCGCCTGGGCGCGCTGGCGCGCGAGCGCGCGCGGGCCTACGGCTGGGACGGGCTCGCCGAGCGCGTGCTCGAGGTCTACGACGCCGCGCTCGGCTTCGAGCCCACCGCGGCCGAGCTGGTGGCCGTCGCCTGATGCGGATCCTGTGCGTCGGGACCGATTACCCGCCCGAGCGGCGCGGCGGGTACGAGCTACAGTGCGCGGGGTTCGCCGCACACGCCCGCGCGCACGGCCACGTCGCGCGCGTCCTGTGCGCGGGGCGCGGCGAGCGCGACGGCGACGTCGCACGGACGCTGCGGCGGTTCCCCGTCGTCCCCCAGCCGACCTCGCCCGAGGAGGCCTGGCGCGCCGAGGCGCACAACGCCCGCGCCTTCGAACGCGAGCTGGAGCGGGTGCGCCCGGACGTCGTGTGCTGGTGGCGGCTCGGCGAGCTGTCGATGTCACTGTTGCGCCGCGCGGACGTGCCCACCGTCGGCGTGGTGTGCGACGGCTGGATGCTGGACGGCCCCGAGCGCGATCCATGGGCCCGCATGACGCGGCGCGCGCCCGCGTTCCACCGCAGCCGCTGGCTGTTCGTCTCCGAGCACCTGCGCGCGCGGGTCGGCGGCGACGGGCGCGTGGTGCACGCGGGCATCGAGCCGCTCGCGCCCGCCGACGAGCGCGCGTGGGACGGCCGCCTGCTCTACGCCGGCCGCGTCTCGCCGCTGAAGGGCATCGACGTTGCGATCCGCGCGCTCGCGCAGCTCCCCGGGATGCGGCTCGACATCGTCGGCGACGGCGCGCCGGACTACCTCGCCGACCTGCGCGCGCTGGCCCGCGCGGCGGGAGTGGCGGGCCGCGTCAGGTTCGCCGCGTCCGTGCCGCGCGAGGCCCTGCGCGAGCGCTACGCCGCCGCCGACGCCGTCCTGTTCCCGGTCCGCTGGGACGAGCCGTTCGGCCTCGTGCCGCTGGAAGCGATGGCCGTCGGCCGCCCCGTCGTCGCCACGGGCCGCGGCGGCTCGGCCGAGTACCTGCGCGACGGCGAGAACGCGCTGCTCGCCCCGTCCGGCGACGTCGCCGCCACCGCCGCCGCCGTCCGCGCGCTGGCCGAGCACGCGCCGCTGCGCCGCGCGCTCGTGGCGGCGGGCCGTAAGACCGCCGCGGCGTTCCCGGCGGCGAAGTCGCACGCGGCGGTGCTGGCCGCGCTCGAAGCGGCCGCGCGCCCGCGCGCGGTGGTCGAGGAGCCGGCGTGCGTGTAGCGCTCGTCATGACCGACGCGGACTTCTACGCGGGCACCGGGTTCGCCGAGGCGTGGACGCGCGCGCTCGAAGAACACGGGGCGAGCGTCGAGGGGGTCGCTCAGGTGCCGCCGGGATGGGGCATGAGCGGACCGCCGGCGTACGACCTCGCGGTGGCGCACGTGCTGGTCGAGGAGGTCGCGGCGTTCGCGCCGACGCTCGCGGCGGCCACGCTGCTGGAAGCGTGCGGCGTCCCGCTGACCAACCCGGTGGCGGCGATCGTCGCGTCAGCGGACAAGCTGGTCACGCACGCGATCTGGGCCGCGCACGGCGTGCCCCAGCCGGCGACGTGGGCGCTCGACGAGCTGCCGGAGTGGCCGGACGGGCCGCTCGTGCTCAAGCCCGCGCTGTGCGACGGGGCGCGCCACATCGCGCTCGTGCACTCCTTCGAGGAGGCGCGCGCGCACGTGCGGGCCTGGCGCGAGGACGAGGCGCGCGGCGGGGAGCGACGCGGAACGGCGTTGCTGCAGGAGTGGGTGCCCGAGCCGCGCTGCGTGCGGCTGTTCGCCACGCCGGAGCGGACCTCGCTCGCATACGAGAAGGCGCGGCAGCCGGGTGCGCTGATCACGCACGGGACGGTCTATCCGCGCGTGT
This sequence comes from Solirubrobacter deserti, assembly GCF_027587175.1. Classification (GTDB taxonomy): domain Bacteria; phylum Actinomycetota; class Thermoleophilia; order Solirubrobacterales; family Solirubrobacteraceae; genus Solirubrobacter; species Solirubrobacter deserti. The sequence goes on along the minus strand of NZ_JAPCID010000017.1, from coordinate 64,017 downwards.
ACGAGCCACCGGTGGAGATGGCCGCGCTGGCGCAGCGGATGGTCGAGACGCTCGGCGGCGGCCTGATGGGCGTGGACGTGCTGATCGCCGAGGACGGGCGGCTGCTCGCGCTGGAAGCCAACGCGCCGTTCGGGTTCGACGTCACCGATCCCGCCCAGGGCGAGTTCGTCGCCGCCGCGGCCCTGCGACGAGCCCGCGTCGCCGCGTGATCGCCGAGCCCTCGGCCGTCGAGCCGCGGCGGGCACTCGCCGCGGCGGCAGCGCTCCGCGCCGACGTCGCCCGCGAGCGAATCGTGCACGGCGCCGGCCCCGACGAGCACCTGTTCCACGTCGACCCGGTCCCGCGCGCGTTCGCCGTGGACGAGTGGGAGACGCTCAGCCGGGGCATGGTCCAGCGCGTCCGGGCGCTGGAGGCGTTCGCGGCGGACGCGCACGGCGGGCGCCACGCGGTCCACGCCGGCGTGGTGCCCGCGGACGTGCTGGCGACGAGCCGCTATCTCGAGCCCGCGCTGCCCGTCCCGCACCGGTACATCGGCTTCGCCGGCCCGGACGTCGTGCGCGACGGCGAGGGACGGCTCGTCGTGCTCGAGGACAACGTGCGCACACCGACGATGGTGCTGTTCGCGCTCGCGCTGCGGCGACTCGTCGCACGCCACGTCGACGGCGGCCCCGACCCGCAGGCGCTCGCCACCCGCGTGCGCGAGACGCTGTGGCGGATGCTGCGGGCGGCGTCGCCCGCGCCGGATCCGAACGTCGCGGTGCTCGGCGACCTGGGCCGGAGCGCGCTGCGGTGGGAGCTGCGTGCGACCGCCGAGCTGCTCGGCGTCCCGCTGCTCGAGCTCGACGACGTCCGCACCGAACGCGATCGTCTGATCGGCCCCGACGGTCGGGCCATCGACGTGCTGTGGCGGCGCACGTCCGAGGAACGCCTGCGCGACGACGCCGGCGAGCTCAACGCGCTCGGCCGCGCGCTGCTGGGTCCCATCGAAGCCGGGACGCTCGCCGTCGTGAACGCGTTCGGCGCGGGCATCGCCGACGACAAGCGCGTCTTCCCCTACGTCGAGGACGTGATCCGCTTCTTCCTGTGCGAGGAGCCGCTGCTGCGCTCGGTACCGACCTTCGACGCCGCCTCAACGCTCGAGCGCGCGCACGAGCTCGTCCTCAAGCCGCGTTCGGGCTCCGGCGGCTACGGCGTGTGCATCGGCCCGCACGCCACGCGCGACCAGCTGGACGAGGTCCGCGCCGCGGTCGAACGCGACCCCGGCGAGTGGATCGCGCAGGAGCCGGTCGCGCTTTCCACGCACCCCACGGTGGTCGGCGGGCGGCTGGAGCCGCGGCACGTCGACCTGCGCCCGTTCGCCTGCTGGGACGGCGAGCGACACGTCGTCCTCCCGGTCGCGTTCACGCGCGTGGCGCTCGAGCGCGACAACCTGATCGTCAACGCCTCCCAGGGCGGCGGCGGCAAGGACACCTGGGTCCCGGCGTGACCGCGCTCGCCACCGCCGCCTACGACGAGGCGTTCGCGCCCGACGGCTCCCCTCGCGCCGCCTACGCGCCCGCCCTGGACGCGTTCGCCGAGCACGGCCCGTGCCTGCACGACACCAGCATCGCGATCGGCGGCGGTGCCCAGGCGCGCCCGCTTCCGGTGGACGGCCTTCCGCGCATCCTCACCGCGGCCGAGTGGGAGCCGCTCGCGGCCGGCCTGGAACAGCGCGCGCGCCTGCTGGAAGCGCTGCTGCTCGCCGGCCCGGGCGCGCACCCCGTGACCGCCACGTCGCACTACCGCGAGCGCCTGCTCGAAGGCGTCGAGCTGCCCGGGCCACCGCTCGCGGTCGTCGGCTTCGACGTCGCGCGCGGCCCGGACGGGGCGTTCGTCCTGCTCGAGGCCAACGTCCTCACGCCGGGCCACGTCGCCCTGCCCGCCGCGCGTGAGGTCGCGCGCCTGTGGGAGCACGTCGCGCACGCGCCGCGCGACACGGCGGCGCCCTTGCGTGATGCGCTGAAGGCGGCACTCGGGGAGGACGCCGCGATCCTGCCCAATGACCCGCCGAGCTGGGAGACCGCGTGGCTCGCGCGCTTCCTCGGCCTCCCGCTGCTCGAGCCCCACGACCCGCTCCCGCGCACGGTCTGGTACCGCACCGCCGAGGACCGCGTGTTCGACGACGCCGGCCACCGCACCCCGCTCGGCGACCGGCTGCTCGAGCCGCTGCTCGCGGGCGAGGTCCGCGTGCTCAACCGCCCGGGCTGCGGCGTCGTCGAGGACAAGCGGCTGCTCGCCGACGCCGAGCCGCTCATCCGCGACCTCCTCGGCGAGACACCGAGGCTCGCCACCGCGGAGACGTTCCTCGGCCCCGACGCCCTCGAGCTGGACCCGCGCGAGCTCGTCTTCAAGCCCAGCCACGGCGCGGGCGGCCGCGGCGTCGTGGTCGGCCCGGCCGCGTCGTCAGAGGCGATCGCCACCGTGACCGCCGAGCTCCGGCGCGCGCCGCACCGCTGGGTCGCGCAGCGCTACCTGCCGCTGTCGCTGCACCCGACCGGCCCGGCGCTCGAGCTCCGGCCCGTCGACCTGCGGGCGTTCGCCGTCCGCACCCCGGCCGGCTGGGTCGTCCCGCCCGGCGGCGTCAGCCGCTACCCGACGGACCCGCGCGCCGCGATCGTCAACACGTCCGCGGGCGGCGGCATCAAGGCCGTGTGGGTCACGTGACGAGCTTCGCGCCCTCGCCGATCTTCTCCACGATCCGGAAGTGGTCGTGGCACGCGACCACGCGTTCGACGCCGAGCCGCTCGTGCTCGGGCAGGACGACGAACCAGCGTGGGTCCGCTCGCACGCGCGCGTACTCCTCGGCGCTGAGCGTGACGGCCGCCTGACACTGCGGGTCCCCGCACTCGCACATGAAGGCGGGCGCGGTCCGCAGCTGCGCCCCCACTTCGCGCACCTGCTCGTTGAAGACGCGGAAGCGTCGCTCGTTGTCGGCGATCCGGCGTGCGCGGTCACTCATCGGCTCCTCCTTGGCGTGGATCCAGGTCCGCGGCCACACGGCCCTCGGCGCCGTGCTTCTCGATGATGTCGTACCCCTCGGAGCGCGTGACCTTGGCCTCACCCGCACCGTGGCCCGGCACGACGATGAAGCGCTGCGGGTGCGCGCGGACCGCCTCGTACTCCTCCGCCGAGAGCCGCACCGGGCTCGCACACAACGGGTCCTCGCACTCGCACAGGAACGGTGAGCGGCCGTCGAGCAGCGAGAGCTCGCCGAGCCGCTGCTCGATCCGCTCGTTCGCGTTGCGGAAGACTGATTCGTTCCGGGCCGCGCGCTCGGCGCTCAGCTGTGATGCCATGGTCCGATTCCTCCCCACCCGGGTTGAACGGCACGCGCGCCCGTCCTAGCGTCAGTCACGTGCCTGTCACCGAGCCGCTCCCCGCCCGCGCGCTGCTCGACCGCGAGATCATGCTGCGCTGCCTGGCCGACGCCGCCGAGACCGCCGACGCGGCCGATTTCGCCGCCGGCCGCCCCGCCCGCCGCGTCCTGGAGCTGCGCCTGCGCACGACCGAGACGCGTCGGGCTGCCGCCCTTCTGCGAGAGCAGGCACGGGCCATGCGCGGTGCCCCGGACGGCCCGCCGAGCATCCTCGCGCATCGCCGAGCGATCCTCAGCGGCCTCTCGATGCACCGGATGGTGCTCGACATACGGCGCGCGGACTTGTGGATGACCCGCGAGGCCGCCGCCGAGCGCCGCTCGGATGCGCAGGCGCTGCGGGCTCAGGCCGAGCAGCTGCGCCGTCATCGGCGTCGCTAGGTGCAGCTGCCGCTGACGCCGCCCGTCGCGCCGATGCTCGCCAAGCCGGCGGCGACGATCCCGCCGGGCCACTTCTACGAGCCCAAGTGGGACGGCTTCCGCTCGATCGTGTTCCGCGACGGCGACGAGGTGGAGATCGGCAGCCGCAAGGAGCGGCCGATGACGCGCTACTTCCCGGAGATCGTCGAGGCGGTCAAGGCCAACTTCCCGTCGCGCGCGATCATCGACGGCGAGATCGTGATCGCGGGTGAGGGCGGGCTCGACTTCTGGGCGCTGCAGCAGCGCATCCATCCCGCCGCGAGCCGCGTCACCCGCCTGGCGGGCGAGACGCCGGCGAGCTTCATCGCCTTCGACCTGCTCGCGCTCGGCGACGAAGACCTGACCGGCGAGCCGTTCGCGCAGCGCCGCGCGCGGCTGGAAGCGACTCTGGCGGACGCCGCGCCGCCGGTCTACGTCACCCCGATCACGGCCGACGAGGCCACGGCGCACGCCTGGTTCGAGCGCTTCGAAGGCGCCGGGCTCGACGGGCTGATCGCCAAGCATCCCGACCTCACCTACCAGCCCGACAAGCGCGTGATGACCAAGGTCAAGCACGTGCGCACCGCGGACTGCGTGCTCGCCGGCTACCGCGTGCACAAGCGCGCCGAGGACGCGATCGGCTCGCTGCTGCTCGGCCTCTACATCGACGAGGCCGCGCCGCCCTCGCCCTGGAGCAGCGAGTACGGCCGGCTCGCCTCGGTCGGCGTCATCGGTGCGTTCCCGATGGCCCGCCGGCGGGCGCTGTTCGCCGAGCTCCAGCCGCTGGTGGTCGACTTCGCCGAGCACCCGTGGCACTGGGCCGCCGAGCTGGCCGTCGCACCGGAGGGCGGCAGCCGCTGGAACCCGAAGAAGGACCTGTCGTTCGTGCCGCTGCGCCCCGAGCGGGTGGTCGAGGTCCGCTACGACTACCTCGAGGGCGCGCGCTTCCGGCATCCGCCGCAGTTCGTGCGCTGGCGCCCGGACCGCGACCCGCAGACGTGCGGCTACGCGCAGCTCGATCGCCCGGAGCCGTTCGACCTCATGGACGTTCTCTCTGCGTGATCCCGGGTATGCGAAGGCGATGAGCGATCGCGCCTTCACCTCCCCGCCCGCCAGCGCGCACCTGCCCGAGGTCGAGGTCCGCGAGCTGCCCGAGCCGCCGAAGTCGATGTGGCGGATCATCGGCCCGGGCGTCGTCGGCGCCGGCGTCGGCCTCGCGTCCGGCGAGTTCATCCTGTGGCCGTACATCTCCTCGCAGGTCGGCCTCGTGTTCCTGTGGGCCGCGTTCGTGGGCGTGATCGTCCAGTTCTTCCTGAACATGGAGATCGAGCGCTACACGCTCGCGACCGGCGAGACGGCGCTGACCGGCTTCAGCCGCCTCTGGCGGCACTGGGGCCTGTTCTTCGTGATCCTCATCTACTTCGCGAACCTGTGGCCGGGCTGGTCGACGAGCTCGGCGACGCTGATGACCTACCTGTTCGGCGGCGGAGATCCCGTGCCGATCGCGATCGGCATCCTCGTCCTCGTCGGCCTGTCGCTGACGCTCGCCCCGGTCGTCTATGACGCGGTCGAGCGCGTGATCTTCCTCAAGGTCGCGCTGATCGTGATCTTCTTCGGCGTCGCGGCCTTCACCGCCATCTCGGGCGAGGCCGCCGGCGAGGTCAGCAACGTGGTGACGAGCTTCGGCACGTTCCCGGGCGAGCTCGACTTCGCGGTCCTGCTGGGCGCCCTCGCCTTCGCCGGCGCCGGCGGCGGGCAGAACCTGTGCCAGTCGAACTGGATCCGCGACAAGGGCTTCGGCATGGGCAAGTACGTCCCGCGCCTGGTCAGCCCGGTCACGGGCCAGGAGGAGGCGGCGCCGAGCACGGGCTTCGTGTTCGAGCCGACCGAGCGCAACCTCTCCCGCTGGCGCGCGTGGTGGCGGTTCGCGAACCTCGAGCAGCTGTGCACGTTCGTGGCCATCACGGTGATCACGATCACGTTCACGTCGATGCTCGCCTACTCGACCGTGTTCGGCCAGGAAGGGCTGACCGACGACATCAGCTTCCTCGAGGTCGAGGGCAACCGCCTCAACGAGCTCGCGGGCTCGTGGATGGGGCCGCTGTTCTGGGGCATCGGCGCGTTCTCGCTGCTCGCGGCGTCGATGGGCATCGTCGACTACACGAGCCGCGTCGCCGCCGACACGCTCAAGGTCAACTACTTCCGCAACTCGGGGCTCAGCGAGAGCCGCCTGTACTTCGGGCTCGTCTGGGGCCTGGTGATCATCGGCTGCCTGATCCTGCTCGTCGGGCTCGACCAGCCGCTGATCCTGCTCGTGATCTCGGCCTGCGTCGGCGGCGTGATGATGTTCGTCTACTCGATCCTGCTGCTGATCATGAACCGGCGCTCGCTGCCCGAGGCGATCCGCGTGCGCGGCGCCCGCGTCGTGGTCCTGCTCTTCTCCGCCGGGTTCTTCGGCGTGCTGTCGGTGATCACGCTGATCGAAGAGGGCCGCCAGCTGTTCGAGTAGCCGCCTCAGGCCTCGGCGAGGCGCCGGACCGTCTCCAGCTCGCCCTCGACGACGCCGACCTGGCGCCGCAGGTCGGCTTCGCTCACCGACTCGGGGAAGAACTGGGTGAACAGGTACTCGGCGCCCTCGCCGTTGGCGAGCACGCGCGTGAAGACGGCACGTGCGGGCTGATCGACCGACACGATGTCCACCGTGCCGCGCTCGCGTGACACGCGCAGGTCGATGAGCGCTTCCCCGGCGCCCGTGTCGACCACCCAGTGCTCGCCGGCCGCGCGTACCGACCGGGCGAAGCCCGGCGCCCAGCGCGGCAGCGCGTGCGCGTCGCCCACCAGATCCAGCACCGCCTCCGGCGTCGCGCGGATGGAGATCGAGCTGGTGACCGACCGATTCGTATGCATTCGTAGATCATAAGCAGTTACATACGATTTGTCCACGCGTACTCTCAGCGCATGGATCGTGAGGATCTCGGTGCGCTGTTCGCCCGCGGCGCCCGGCGGATGATGGAGGCCGAGCGGCCGCTGCTGGCGGCGCACGGCGTGAGCATGTGGGCCTACGTGGCGCTCACGCTGCTCGCGCGCGGCTCGGCGCCGACGCAGCTCGCGCTCGCCGAGGCGATGGGCTACGACAAGTCGCGGCTGATCAAGATCCTCGACGGCCTGGAGGCCGACGGCCTGATCTCCCGCGCGCCCGATCCCGCGGACCGCCGCGCGCGGGTGATCGAGCTCACGCCGGAGGGCCGCGCCAAGCACGCCGCCATCCAGCGGGACGTGCGGCGCGTCGAGGACGAGATCTTGAGCGTCCTCGGCGCGGACGAGCGGGAGACGCTGCTGTCCGCGCTCGCGCGGCTCACCGCGGGCGCGTCGCCTGACGCCACGAGCGACGCTCGTTGACGACGGCGATGACCCGCGCGGCCAGATAGAACGCCCACGTCTGGCGGTCGCGCCGTGTGGACTCGCCACGGAGCTTGCGCCACGTCCACGGCCCCAACGTCAGCGGCACCAAGAACGCCGCGCCGGAGACCGTGGCGGCCCGCGGCAAGGTCTCCGGCGTCAGCCCGAGCCGCCGCGCGCTGCGCCGGCGCGCCGCCTCCTCGAGCGCCGTCATCGCGTGCCAGAGCGGGCCGAAGACCACCATCGTCCAAGCGGCGTCCGGAAGCCGGTCGGTGTACGCGGCCACCAGCGTCACGACGAGCAGCAGCACGAGCTCGTCCGTCCAGGCGGGCGGAGCATCCAGCTTCTCCGGGTGGCGCACCGGGTCGTAGTGGGCCCTCACCAGCCGCCAGCCGGCGAACCCCTTCAGCCAGCGCTCCCGCTCCTGCTGGGACCAGTCGCCGATCGTCGTCCCGGCGGCGCGGTCGCGCTCGGCCAGCGCGCGCAGCTCGCGCGCCACCGGATCGTCTGCCGCCACCGGCGGGTGGTATCTCCGGCCCGGCGTGATCAGCCGCCATGCCCCGCGCATCTCGACGTCGAAGCTAGCGGGCAGACCCCGCTCACGGTCCGGGGTCCGACGGCTCCGCGTCACCTCCTGCCGCCCGGGTGTACTTCTCTGCGTGGAGCTCGAGTGCCGGGAGATGGCCGTCCATGGGCATACGGTCACCTACCGCACCGCCGGTGAAGGGCCCGTCCTGCTGCTGCTGCACGGCGTGACGAACTCGTCGGAGACGTGGGAGCCGATCGTGCACGCGCTGGCCGGCCGGTTCACCATCGTCGCGCCGGACCTGCTCGGCCACGGCCACTCCGCGACCCCGCGCGGCGACTACTCGCTCGGCGCGCACGCCAGCGGCGTGCGCGACCTGCTGAGCGCCCTCGGTCACGATCGGGTCACGGTCGTCGGCCATTCCCTCGGCGGAGGCGTGGCGATGCAGTTCGCCTACCAGTTCCCCGAGCGCTGCGAGCGGCTCGTGCTCGTCTCCAGCGGCGGGCTCGGCCGCGAGGTGCACCTGCTGCTGCGGGCCGCGACGATTCCCGGCGCCGACTGGGTGCTGCCCGTCCTGACCTCGCGCGGCGTGCGCACGATCGGCTCCGGGATCGCTGCAGCGCTGCGTCAGGGCCACCTCGCGCCCAAGGGCGACGTCGGCGTGCTGGCGAAGGGCTTCGCGTCGCTCGACAGCGCGGGCTCGCGCAGCGCGTTCCTGCACACGGTGCGCGCGGTCATCGACACGGGCGGTCAGCGCGTGAGCGCCAACGACCGGCTGCATCTGGCGGCGGTCCTCCCGACGCTGATCGTGTGGGGCGAGCGCGACTCGATCATCCCTATCGCGCACGGCCACGCCGCGCACGAAGCGATGCCGGGAAGCCGGCTCGAGGTGTTCGAGGGCGCGGGCCACATGCCTCATCACCACGACCCCGAGCGCTTCGCCGCCGTGCTGACCGAGTTCTGCGCGAACACGCCACCCGCCACGCTCACCGCCGACCACTGGCGGCCGCTGCTCAGCCCCTGACGCGGAACTCGAACGCGCGCAGCGGCACCCACGGGCCGCCCGCGTACTCGAACAGCGCCAGGCCGGGGAGCGCGAACGCGCGCGGCACCAAGCGCGCGGTCAGCTCGCGCTCGACGGCGCGGGCGCGCTCGGGCGTGACCTTGTTGCAGACCGTCACGTGCGGACGCAGCGGCTGCTCGTCCTGGCGCGTCAGCCGGCCCGCCCACGCCGAGGCCAGCTCCGCCCGCAGCGTCACGAGCGCGGGCGCGTGGATGTCGACCGCCACGCCGGCCCCGAGGAAGCGCAGGCGGTCGGCCCGCGCCGCGGGCGGCGGCGTGCGCGCCGCGACGGCCTCCAACTCGGCCTCGATCGCCGCCCGCTCGGCCCCGGGCAGCGCGTGGAAGAGCGTCAGGTGGGCGGCGAGGTGGTTGCGCTCGGGCGGGAAGTACGCCTCCCGCCAGGCGTTCAGCCAGGCCTGCTCGGGTGCCGGCAGGGTGGCGGTGAGCACGAGCGGCCGGACGTCCATCCGCCTACGACTAGCATCGGCGGCCGTGGCCGACGTCTGTCCCCATCTCGCCGCGGCGCCGACGGACGTCGCCTATCACCGCTGGTACACGGGCGTGGGCCTGGAGGCCAAGTGGCTGTGCGTCAGCTGCTCCGCGCGCAGCCGGGCGGGGCAGCCGGTCGAGCTCGTCTCCGTCTCCGACGAGCAACGCGCCTGGATCCAGGAGGAGGCCGACCTCGACGGCGGATACGGCGCGCCGGAGGTCAAGGCGCGGCCCGAGCCGTTCGAGGTGGATTTGCGCGAGACGCCGCTGCCGTGGCCCGCGGACGAGGTGCTCGACCTGGCGTCGGTCGGCGGCGGGTGGTTGATCGCGCGCACCGACGGCGCGTTGTTCCGGCTGACCGGCGAGGCGGTCGAGCCGGTGTGCGTGGTCGAGCGCCCGCCGGCCGAGCCGCCGCGCGAGCCGTGGGCGGGCCACGCGCTCACGGCGCGCCTGCACGCCTCCCGTGACGGCGCGTTCGCCGCGATCGTCCACGACTTCGGCCATGTCGGCCGCGTCTACGACCTCAGCTCGGGCGCATCCGTCGCGGAGCTGGACGGCGGCGACTACCACGCCGAGACCGTCCCGTTCTCGTTCGCGTTCGTCGAGCACCAAGGGCGGACCGTCGCCCTGCACCGCACGGGCTGGAACCGGCTCGAAGCGCTCGACCTGCACACCGGTGACGCGCTCATGTCCGGCGGACGCCCGCAGCTGGACTACTTCCACGGCCGGCTGCTCGTCAGCCCGGACGGCGCGCGGGTGCTCGACGACGGCTGGGTATGGCACCCGCACGGCGTGCCCAGCGTGTGGGACGTCGATCTCGAGGCCGAGCCGCAGCTGCGCCGGCTCGCCTGGCGCGCCCACTACTGGAACCGCAGCCTGTGCTGGCTCGACGCCGAGCGTGTGGCGATCAGCGGCATCGGCGAGGACGAGGACTGGATGGTCGACGGGGCGCGGGTGTTCGACGCCGCCGACGGCAGCGAGCTCACCGCGTTCGCCGGCCCCGCCGGCCGCTTCTTCGGCGACGGCGAGCGCTTGTTCGCCGCTGCGCCCGCGGGCCTCGAGGTGTGGGACGTCCGGGACGGCGCCCGCGTGCACCGGATCGACGGCTTCGCCCCGACCCACCAGCACGTGCCCGAGCGGGAGCTGGTCGCGGTCACCGACCACCGGCTGATCCGCTGGCGCTACTAGTGCAGCGGGCACATCAGCTGCGGCACCGAGCCGTCAGCCGAGGCGCCCATCGACTCGTTCACCTGGTAGAGCACGCCGAGGAAGCTCACGCCGGTCAGCAGCAGGCCGACGAGCAGGTACATGACGCGCTCGCGCGTCACGCCGCGCTCGGTGCGAGCGCCCCCGCGCTGCGCTCGCGGATCGGGAGGTGGACGAGCGCCGCCGCGACGCTCAGCGCGATGCAGATGATCCACATCACGTCGTAGCTGCCGCTGGCCTCGTAGATGGTCCCGCCCAGCAGCGCGCCGATGAACGCTCCGACCTGGTGCGAGAGGAAGACCACGCCGAACAGCATGCCCACGTGGCGCGTCCCGAACATCAGCGCCACCAGGCCGGAGGTGAGCGGCACGGTCGAGAGCCACAGCAGCCCGATCAGCGCCGAGAACAGCAGCACGCTCCCCGTGGTGGGCGGCATCAGCAGGAAGATCGCGAAGGCGACGCCGCGCCCGAGGTAGATCCCGCTCAGCAGCAGCCGGCGCGGGTGGCGGCCGCCGAGGATGCCGGACGAGTACGCCCCGATCACGTTGAACAGGCCGATCAGCGACAGCGACCAGGCGGCCAGGCCCTTGCTCAGCCCTTGGTCGGTGAGGTACGGCGGCAGGTGCGTGGTGATGAACGCGATGTGGAAGCCGCAGACGAAGAAGCCGCTGGTGAGCAGCAGGTAGCTCGGGTGCCGGACGGCGGCGCTGAGCGCCCCGCGCGCGGACAGGTGCTCGGAGCCCGGCTCGTCGACGTCGTCGCCGCGCCCGGTCAGCGAGCGCGCCAGCAGCGGCACCACCAGCAACGTGCACGAGAGCAGGATCAGCGCCGTCTCCGCGCCGTAGGCGTCGATGAAGCCCTGGCCGAGCGGGGCGAACAGGAACTGGCCCATCGAGCCCGCGGCGGTCGCGAGGCCCATCGCCCACGAGCGCCGGGACGGCTCGACCAGCCGCGCGAAGGCGGCGATCACGATCGTGAACGAGCCGCCCGCGACGCCCAGGCCGACGAGCACGCCGCCCGTCACCGTCAGCGCGCCCGGCGACGTGCTGAACGCCATCAACGCCACGCCGAGCGCGTACACGAGCCCGCCGGTGGCGAGCACACGGCCGGCGCCGTAGCGGTCGGCAACGGCGCCCGCGAACGGCTGGCCGAGGCCCCAGAGCAGATTCTGGATCGCGATCGCGAGCGCGAAGGCCTCGCGGTCCCAGCCGCGCAGGTCGGTCAGCGGCGCCGTGAACAAGCCGAAGCTCGTCCGCACGCCGAACGTGATGATCGCGATCAGACAGCCCGCGACGACGATGACGGTCGGGCTGCGCCACCAGGGCCGGCTCGTGGACATGGCCGCGACGCTATCAGTTCATTGACTGAACCGGTAGGGTGGTTGCGCGATGGCCCTTCCCCGCGAGTACGAGACCCAGGCCTGCGCGCTCGCCCGCTCCCTCGAGGTCGTCGGCGAGCGCTGGACGTTGCTGATCGTCCGTGACCTGTTCTTCGGCGTGACGCGCTTCACGGACCTGCAGGCGCACCTGGACATCCCGCGCGCGGTCCTGACGCAGCGCCTCGCGCGGCTTGCGGAGGCCGGCATCGTGCAGCGCGATCCCTACGCGCTCACCGACGCCGGCCGCGAGCTGTGGCCGATCGTCCACCAGCTCATGCAGTGGGGCGAGCGCCACCTCGTCGCCGACGGTCCCGTCCGCCTGTTCGCGCATGCCACCTGCGGGACCGAGCTCGCACACGACGGCGCCTGTCCGACGTGCGGCACCGCGCCGCCACCGACGGACATCGAGACGCGGCCGGGCAGCGGGACGCCGGTCGTCGTCCGCACGGACCCGATCAGCGTCGCGCTGCGGCGCCCGCACCGGCTGCTCACGCCGCTCTCCTGATCCGAGTCGACCGCCGGTCGCTTCATTACCGACCACGGGTCGATGGTCGCCGCAAGCGTTTGCGGACATCATGGTCCTCGTCGCTCGTCGCGAACTCTCTCCTCCCGCGGCGGCCGACGGGCATTGATGCGGTGGGCCGGGCTCCTGGACAGACCCGGCCCACCGTGTTCAAGCGCTGACCGCGCCGCCTGAGGCGTCGACGTCACCAGATCGTGCGATGACGCCGAGCCGCCGGGCCGTCAAGGTCGGCCGTGATGGCCATTCGATCTTGCGGCGGCGAGCTCCGTGCGGGTGCGGACCCCGAGCTTCGCGTAGATGCGCCGCAGGTGCGTGGTGACGGTGTTGGTCGAGACCACGAGCCGCTGCGCGACGGCCTGGTTGCTCAGGCCAGCGGCGACCAGCTCGGCCACGCGGGTCTCGGCCGGCGTCAGCTTGTCCCACGGCAGCGCGGGCGACTGCTCGGCCACCAGGTGCACGAGCTCGACCCGCGAGCGGATGCCGAGCTTGGCGAACGCCCGCCGCAGGTGCGTGCTGACCGTGTGCGGGGAGACGAACAGCCGCCCGGCCGCCTCGCGGTTGGTGAGTCCGGACGCGACCAGCCGCGCGACCGCCATCTCGGACTCGGTCAGCTGCTCCCATCCGTCGGTGCGGGCGCCGGCGGCGGGCCGGCGCTGGACGCCGAGCCGGCGCAGGCGCCGTCGCACCCGCGCGGCGTCCCAGCTCGAGTCGAACGCGCTCCACAGCCGCAGGGCCTCGTCGAGCGCGGCGATGGCGGCTGTGTCGTCCCCCGCGCGGGCGTGCGCGACGCCCAGGTCCTCGACGGCGGAGGCGAGCAGCGGCGGGCGCGGGCTCTCGCGCAGGGTGGCGACGGTTTCGGCGAGCGCCTGGACCGGCGCGCCGTGGAGGAGCGCGCGAGCGTGCAGGACCGCGCCCGCGATCGAGACGACGCCGGGGTTCAGCCGCGCGAGGCGCTCCTGCCACTCGACGGCCCGCCGCGCGAGCGCCGTGTCGTCCGCGCGCAGCGCCGCGCGCACGACATACGGGCCGATCGCCGGGTCGACGAGCACGGTGGGCATGTGCAGCGCGCCGCCGTCGCCGGTGAGCGCGCCGAGCCCGGCCCGAAGCTGGTCCTCGTCGTCCTCGGCGAGGCCGAGCAGCGCGAGCAGCAGCGCGCCCTGGCGGCATACCTCGGGCACCGACGCGCCCAGCATCTTGCGCGCGAGCTGCGTGGCGACGCGCGTCTGCTCGCTGTCGCCGGCGTGGATCGCGGCGCGGCCGAGGCCGACGATCGCGGTCGCGTCGGGGCCCGGCACGTCGGTGCCGTCGCCCGCGTCGTAGAGCCCTTCCAGCACGGCCAGGGCCTCCAGCGTCTGGCCGGTGAGGAACAGCAGCCGGCCACGGCGCTGCTCGTAGAGCTGCGCGTCCCACGCCTGCCCCGTGCGCAGCGCGTTCGCCACCTCCTGGACGAGCAGCGGCATCGCCTCGTCGATGCGGTCGAGCAGCACGAGGATGTCACTGCGCCAGTGCTGCCACAGCCACAGCTTCATCGGGTCGCCCGCCGCCGCGGCGGTCCCGGCCTCGATCAGCTCCATCGTCTCGGCGTAGCGGCCCGTCGCGATCAGCACGAAGCCCTCGGCCGTGGCGTTGTCGTACTCGGCCTGCGCGCCCCCGACCCGCCGGCCGACCGCGAGCGCCTCGGGCAGCACGTCGGCCGCGTCCTCCGGGCGGCCCGCGGTGCCGAGCCCGACGATCAGCGCCGCGTACAGCCGCGCCCGCAACGGGTCCGGGATGCCGTCGAGCGCGAGCCCTTGCTCGGCCGCTGCCACCTGATCGGCGGGCGAGATGGTGAACATCCATGCCACCTGCAGCAGCAGCTCGGCCTGGTCGACCGGCGAGAGCAACCCGTCCAGCGTCGTCGCCGCGAACTCCCGCGCCTCGTGCCCGCGGTTGGCGGCGTTGAGCAGCAGCGTCGTCTCGGCCGCGAGCCCGGCGCGGGACGGACCGTCGTCCGCGCACAGCTCGTACCCGCGCCGGCTGAGATCGGCCGCGCCGGCAGGGTCGGAGGGCCCGAGCACACGCGCCGCGTCGAGCAGGAGCGCGGTGGCGCGCGCGCCCCCGGCCGTGGCGGCCGCCGCGAGCCGCGACCCGACCGCGGCGGGCGTCGCGCCGCGCGCGAGCATCACGTCCACCGCACGCCGCTCGAGCGCCCGGCGCCGCTCGCCGTCGAGCGTGTCCAGCACGGCTGCTTGCACCAGCTCCTCCCCGAACGTGTGCGCTTCGCCTCCGACGCCCACCACACCCCCCCCCGCGAGCCCGTCGACCCCCGCCACGAGGCCGTGGTCGCCGTCCGCCGCGTCGCGGCCGGCCGCATCGCCGCCGCCCACCGCTTCGCGGCCGCCCGCCGCCGCGACCTCGCCGCGCCCCACCGCCTCCGCATCGCCGACCAGCGCGGCCACCGCGCCCGGTTCGCTGCGCCGGCCGAGCACGGCCGCGGCCTCCACCACCTCGCGGGCCGGCGGCGACAAGCGGGCGAGGCGGTCACGCATGTGGTCGCGGACGCGGGCGGGCAGCGCGGCGGACGCCAGCTCGGCGGTGCCGTCGGCGCGGGTCAGCAGGTCCTCCTCGAGCGCGCCCGCGAGGAACTCGGCGAGCGCGTGCGGGTTGCCGCCGGTGCCGTGCGCGCCGCTGAGCAGGCGCGGGCCGGGCTCCGCGCGCACCGTGTCGCGCACGATCGCGGCGACCGCTTCGGGCGCGAGCGGCTGCAGGCGGATGCGGTCGCCGCGCAGCTGCTCCAGCCGCCCGTCCAGCTCCGTGGGGCGGTAGGCGACGAGCCAGACGACCGGCAGCGCGGCCAGCGCGGCGGCGAGCCGCGCGACGGCGTCGAGGCTCTGCGGGTCGGCCCAGTGCACGTCGTCGAGCGCGATCAGCAGCGGCGCCTCCAGAGCTGCCGCCTCGAGCCGGGCCTCGAGCTCCTGCAGCACCCACAGGCGCTCGTCGGGACGGCCGCGGTGCGCGTCGAGCTCGCCAGGCTCGATCACCTCGCCGAGTGCGCGCAGCAGGACGCCGAGCGGCGTCGGCTCGCCCGGGAAGGCCGCCGCCGCGGCCGCGACGCGCACGCCGTTGCGGCGCGCGATGGCCACGGCCTCGAAGACCAGGCGCGACTTGCCGATGCCCGCGACGCCTTCGATCGCGACGACCGCACCGTGCCCGGCGACCGCGTCGGCGATCAACCCGGACAGGCCCGCCAGCTCGTCGTCGCGCCCGCGAAATCGTCCTGTCACGGGGCGCGAATCTACCGGTTCGATGGCTGACCGTTTGCTCGGTCGCGAGACGGAGCTCGCGCTCATCACCGAGTTGCTCGTGTCAGCACAGGAGCGGGGCGGCGCGCTCGTCTTCCACGGAGAGCCGGGCATCGGCAAGAGCACGCTCGCGAAAGCGACGATCCGGCACGCCCGGGAGCTGGGCTCGACCGTGCTGACCACGACCGGCGTCCGCACCGATGCGGCGTTCCCGTACTCAGGCCTGCACCAGCTCGTGTGGCCGGTGCTGGGGGAGCTCGCGCGGCTGCCCGGTCCCCAGCGGTCCGCGCTGGAGGCGGCGCTCGGCGCCGACGAAGGCCCCGTCGATGCCTACCGCGCCGGCCTCGCGCTGCTGACGCTGCTTGGCGACGTCGCCGAGCATTCCCCCGTGGTGGTCGTCGCCGAGGACGCCCACTGGGTCGACGCGCCGACGTGCGAGGTGCTCGCGTTCGTCGCGCGGCGGATCGAAGCCGACGCCGTGGCCATGCTGATCACCTCGCGCGAGGAGATCCCGCGCAGCATCCGCGGCGCCGGCCTGCCGATGCGGCGGCTGCAGCCGCTCACGCCCGAGGCCGCCGACGCGCTGCTGCACGCGCTCGACCCGGCGCTCGCACCGGCCGTCCGGCGGCAGATCTTCGAGCAGGCGGCGGGCAACCCGCTGGGGCTGGTCGAGCTGCTGTCGGAGGCGGCGCGCGGCGTCGGCCAACCGGCGCTCCCGGCCTGGCTGCCGCTCACCACCCGGCTGGAGCGGACGTTCTCCGCCCGCGTCGCCGACCTGCCGCCGACCACCCGCGTCGCGCTGCTCGTCGCGGCGCTCAGCGATCCGGCCGCGCTCGACGAGGTGCTCGCGGCCGCGCGCGAGGTCGCCGGGGAGCCGATCACGCTCGCCGCCTTCACCCCGGCGGTCGAAGCGGGCCTGCTGGAGGTCGACGAGCTGCGCGTCGCGTTCGCGCATCCGCTCGTGCGCACCGCGGTCGCGCAGCGCGCCACCGACGGCCTCCGGCGCGCCGTCCACGCCGCGCTGGCCGACACCCTCGCCGCGTCACCCGGGCGCGCGATCTGGCACCGCGTCGCCGGCGTCGAGGCCCCCGACGACGCGCTCGCGGACGAGCTCGCGACGCTCGCCCGGTCGGCGATCGCGCGCGGGTCGGTCATCAGCGCCGCCGAGACGCTCGGCCGCGCGGGCACGCTCACCTCGGACCCGATCCGGCGCGGCGGCCGGCTGCTGGACGCGGCGGAGATCGCGCTGGAGGTCGGCCGCGGCGACCTCGTCGAGCAGCTGCTGTCCGACGCCGACCTGCTCCCGCTCGGGCCGGCCGACCAGGCGCGCCGGCGCTGGCTGCACGACGCCGCCCGCGTGCAGGCGCCGAGCCCGGCGTGGTTCGAGGTCTACCTCGAGCGCACCGAGGGGCTGCTGGCCGCGGGGGACGCAGTCCGCGGCGGCCAGGCGCTGCTGACCGTCGCGTTCCGATGCTGGTGGGCGGACGTCCCGGCCGCCACCCGCGCGCGCATCGTCGCGCTGGCCCGGACGCTTGCCTCCGGGGCGCTCGTGCGGACCATCGTGGAGTCGCTCGTCGACCCGGTGGGAAGCCGCGCGCAAGTCGCCGACGCGCTGCGCACGCTGGACCTGGAGGCCGTCCCCAGCGAGCTGCTGCGCCTGGCCGCGGTCTCGGCCGCCGTGGTCGGCGAGTTCGACCGCGGCGTCGTGATCGCCGACCGCGCGATCGAGCGGCTGCGAGCGCGCGGCCGCTACGGGCTGCTCGCCCCCGCGCTGGCCGGCCGCGCCTGGAGCGGTGTCTACGCCGGCGACTGGGGCGCGGCGCTGGCCGCGGCGACCGAGGCCGCCGCGATCTCACGCGAGACGGCCCAGCCGCTGTGGACCGTCTCGGCCACGGCCGCCCAGGCCACGCTGACCGCCCTGCGCGGCGACCCCGAGCGCGGCGCGGAGCTCGCCGAAGCGGCTCTCGCCCTGCTCCCGCCGGGTGCCGCGGACGGCATGCGCGCGCTCGTGGAGCTGGCCCGTGCCACCGCGCACCTGGCGGCCGAACGCCCCGACGAGGCGCTCGTCCACTTCACCGCCATTCTCGACCCCGCGCAGCCGTGGCACAGCGCGTTCGTCGCGCGCTGGGTCGTCGCCGACGCCGCGGAAGCGGCGCACCGCGCCGGCGACCGCGACGCGCTCGCCGCGATCGTCCGCTTCGGCTGCGCGGCCGCCGCGAGCGCGCACCTGCACGCCGCGACCGCCTACGCCGCGCTGCTCGCCGACGAAGACGCGCCCGCCGAAGCGGCCCTGCCCGCGTGCGCCGGCCTCCCCGCGTTGCGCGCCCGCGTCCAGCTCGCCCACGGCGCGCGGCTGCACCGCCGGCGGCGCACCAACGAAGCGCGCCCGCTGCTGCGCGGGGCGCGGGAGACGTTCCAGGCGCTCGGGATGACGGCGTTCGCGGAGCGCGCCCGCCAGGAGCTGCGGGCCGCCGGCGAGTCCGTGCACGCCGGCCCGGTCGACGCGTCGCAGCTGCTCACACCGCAGGAGCTGCAGATCGCCCGGCTGGCGGCCGACGGCCTCAGCAACCGCGAGATCGGCGCGACGCTCTACCTCTCGCACCGCACGGTCGGCTCGCACCTGTACCGCGTCTTCCCCAAGCTCGGGGTGACTTCACGCGGCGAGCTGCGCGCCCTCCTCGCCTGACGAGCGCCGCCGCTCCCCGTCCGGCTCCGCCTTGCGACGGTTGACGAACCGCACGCGGCAAGCGTGTTCACAGCGACTGACGCGTCCCCAGCACGAGCGCGCCGAGGTCGCTCAGCCGCGCCGCGTCCGTGCGCGCGAGCCCGTCCACGAGCACGAGCGAGACGCGCGCCACCGGCGCCACGGCCTGGCGCCCGCGCGCGCTGAGCTTGGAGTCGTCGAGCAGGAGCACGGACTGCTCGGCCTGGGCCAGCATCGTTCGCTTGATCTCGGCCTCGAGCACGTCGGCGTCGGTCATCACCCCGGTCGCCGTGATGCCGGTGATGCTCATGAGCAGCCGGTCGGCGAAGTGGTCGCGCGCCGCCCGGACCGCCGCCGGCCCGACGTAGGAGCACGTCAGGCGTCGGAACGTGCCGCCGATCGCGATCACCTCGGCCTGCTCGGCCCCGGACAGCTCCTGCAGCACGGGCAGGCTGTTGGTGATCACCCGCAGCGGCAGCGCCCGCTGGGCGATCAGCCGCGCGAGGAAGTACGTGGTCGAGGACGCGTCCAGGAACACCGTCTCGCCCGGCGTGAGCAGCGCGAACGCCGCCTCCGCCAGCCGCGTCTTGGCTTCCGGCGCGTCGCGCAGCCGCTGCGCGAACGAGTTCTCGGTCGCCGCGAGCGACGGCAGCACCGCGCCGCCGTGCGTGCGCCGCGCGACGCCGCGCTCCGCCAGGACCGTCAGGTCCCGCCGTGCCGTCATCGGCGACACCCCGAAGCGCGCCTGCACCTCGGTGATCGTCACTGCGCCCGCCGCCTGCAGCTGCTCCGCGATCAGCCGCCGCCGCTCCTCCGAGAGCAGCGGCGACCGGCCGCCGCCCGCGAGGGCCGTGGCCGTCACGGCGGCTGAGCGCAGCCGCCCGTTCGTCTCACCCACGCGCCCTCCTCATCGACCGCAGAGAGATCTACACGAGCGCGGGGCGGGTTCGCATCAGAGGAACCCCCATCCTTCGGGCGCGTCGTATAAGAGCTCGTCAGGTCTGGGCGGTCGGGCGACCTGGCCGGCCACCTGCGCCAGACGCTCGCGGAACTCCCGTCGCCGTAGCCTGGAGGCGGTGGGAGCTCGTCTGGACGGGGTGCGTGCGCGCGTCGGGTTCGCCGGCGCGGCCGCGTCGCTGGTGGTCGTGTTCGCCGCGTCGGCGGCGGCGATCCCGCTGTATGAGTACTACCGGCGCGCGGACGGCCTGACGCACGCCGACCTGGCGATGACCGCGGTCGCGTACTTTCTCGCCGTGATCGTCGCGCTGCTGGTGTTCGGGCGCGTGTCCGACCACGTGGGACGCCGCCCGGCCGCGCTGGTCGCGCTCGCGCTGGCGGCGGCCGGGACGCTCGTGCTGACCGACGTCCACAGCGTCCTGCCGCTGATCGCGGGCCGCGCGCTGCAGGGGTTCGGTTGCGGGCTGGCCTCGAGCGCGATCGCGGCCTTCGTGGTCGACAGCGCACCGCGGTCCCCCGGCTGGCTGGGCAGCGTGGTAACCACCGCTTCGCCGATGGCCGGCCTGACCATCGGCGCCCTCGGCTCCGGCGCATTGGCGGAGTACGGCCCGGCACCGCGCACGCTCGTCTACGAGCTGCTCGTCGTCGCCCTCGCCGTGTGCGCGGTGCTCATCGTCGCGAGCCGGGAGACCGTGGCCCGCGTGCCGGGGCTGCTCGCCTCCCTGCGCCCGCGCGTGGCCGTCCCGTCCCGCGCGCGCCCGCTGCTGCCCGTCGCGTGCTCGATCTTCGTTGCGACCTGGGCCTTCGGCGGCTTCTACCAGGCGTTCGGCCCGTCGGTGACCGCGGACGAGCTGGGCACCGCCAGCCCGTTCGTCGCCGCCGCGGTGTTCGCGTCCTTCAACGCGCCGGCCGCGGTGGGCGCCGCCTGCGCCGGCCGCGCGCTGCCGGAGACGAGCCAGCGCGCCGGGATGGTCGTGTTCGTGCTGGCGGTGATCGGCGCGCTCGCCTCGCTCAGCGCCGGCGCGGTGGCCGGGTTCCTGGTCGCGAGCGCGGTCGCCGGCATCGCGCAGGGCGCCGCCTTCGCCGCGTCGATGCGCGCGCTGCTCAGCCGGGCGACCGCCGCCGAGCGCGCCGGCCTGCTGTCGGCGATCTACCTCATCTCCTACTCGGGCGCGGCGCTGCCGAACTTCGTCGCGGGCCAATTGTCACGCAGCGCGAGCCTGTTCCACGTCGCGCTCGGCTACGGCGTGCTCGCCGCGGTGGCGTGCGCGATCACGCTCGCGGGCACCCGGCGGCGCTCACTCGCCTGAGCGCGGGAACAGGCGCTCGGCGGCGAGCACGGCCGCGGCGCGCCGGCGCGCGAGCACGCCGGGGTCCGAGGCGTCCTCGAACACGTGCAGCTCGATCGCCGACAGCCAGCCCATGCTCAGGTGCACGAGCAGCAGCAGCACGTCGATCGGCTCGAACGCGTCGTCGAGCGCGCCTTCGGCCTGGCCGCGCGCGATCGCGTCGAGCTTGGTGCGCAGCGACGCCATGCCCGCCTCGCCGAGGCCGACGAGCGCCTCGTTGGGCTCCAGCCGGCTCCATCCGGCCAGGCGCAGCAGCTCGGGGTGCTCGGTGTAGAAGTCGAACAGCTCGCCGACGTAGCCGGGCAGGTCGGCGGGATCGAGCACGGTGCTGTCCATGATCTGCTGGAGCTGGTCCGCGGCCACCGCGGCGTACAGCTCCTCCTTGGAGCGGAAGTACGCGTACACGCGCTCCTTGCTGGTCTTCGCCGACCGCGCGATCCGGTCCACGCGGGCGCCGGCGACGCCGTGCTGGGCGAACTCCTCGAGCGCCGCAGCGAGCACCCGCTCCTTGGGTGTGGCGACCTTCGTCACACCTCGAGCCTAGCTGCTACGGTCCAAACCGAACAGTTTGGTTTGGATCTCGGCGAAGGAGCCCCCATGCAGCAGCGCACACTCGGAACACAGGGCCTGAAGGTCTCGGCGATCGGCTTCGGCACGATGGGCATGACGATGGCCTACGGCGAAGGCAGCAGCGAGGCGGACGCGATCGCGACCATCCGCGCCGCCCGCGAGGCCGGTGTCACGTTCTTCGACACCGCCGAGCTCTACGGCGGCGGCACCGGCTCCAACGAGCAGCTCGTCGGCAAGGCCGTCAAGCCGTTCCGCGACGAGGTGGTCATCGCCACCAAGTTCGGCTTCGACATGGAGGTCGAGCCGCTCGGCAGCGGCGTCGACAGCCGCCCGAAGCGCATCCGCGAGGTCACCGAGAACAGCCTCCGCTACCTCGGCGTCGACGTGATCGACGTCCTCTACCAGCACCGCGTGGACCCGGACGTGCCGATGGAGGACGTCGCCGGGACCGTCAAGGAGCTGATCGAGGAGGGCAAGGTCCGCTGGTTCGGCCTCAGCGAGGCCGGCCCCGAGAACATCCGGCGCGCGCACGCCGTGCAGCCCGTGTCCGTGCTGCAGACCGAGTACTCGGTGTTCGAGCGCCAGGTCGAGGCGGACGTGCTGCCGACCGTCCGCGAGCTCGGCATCGGCTTCGTGCCGTACTCGCCGCTCGGCCGCGGCTTCCTCACCGACGACGTGCGCCCCGCCGCCGAGTACCCGGCCAACGACATGCGCAGCTGGGACGACCGCTGGCAGCCCGGCAACTACGAGCGCAACCTCGCCGCGGTCGAGCAGCTCAAGCAGCTCGCCGCGACGAAGGGCATCACGACCGGCCAGCTCGCGCTCGCGTGGCTGCTCGCCCAGGGCGACGACATCGTCCCCATTCCGGGCACGCGCAGCGCCAAGCGCGCGGTCGAGAACGCGGCGGCGGCCGACATCACCCTCACCGCCTCCGACCTGGAGACGATCCGCGAGGCGCTGCCGCAGGGCGGGTACGGCAGCCGCTACCCGGAGCCGTTCATGCCGAAGGGCTAGGGGCGCGCGCCGGGAACGGGCTCGTACTCGAGCTCGGCGCGGTTCCAGCCACCGTGGACGGCGGCCGCCTCGTAGGTGGTCTGCAGGAAGTCGAGCAGCGTCGCCTCCGGGTCGTCGGCGCTGCGGACCGCCTCGTAGGGCAGCAGATACTGCCCGCCGTCCTCGAAGTAGTACGCCTGCTCCGGCAGCACCTCGTGGGCCTTGAAGCCGTCGGGCTCGGGATAGGCGTAGGCGTAGAAGGCTCCCTCCTCGCCGCCGCCGGGCCAGAAGCCGCAGCTGCTCAGCTCGTGCGAGTAGCCCTCGACCATCACCCAGTCACCGCAGTTGGGCGCGCCGCCCGGGTGCTTGGGCGCGGAGCGCCCGGTGAAGCGCGTGCACGCGAGATCCATCGCGCCCCAGAAGAAGTGCACGGGGCTGACCTTGCCGAGGTAGCGGCTGCGGAAGCGCTGCAGGACGCGATCGGCCTGGACGAGCTGGCGCCAGAACGTGTGGACGGCGTCCGGGTCGTAGGCGCTGTGCTGCTCGTCCTCGGCGAACGGGATCGCCGGATTGACCTCGTTCGGCGTGGCGGTGATGGCGAGCGGGAGCTCGAGGCGCTTCAGCGCGTCCATGACCTCCGCGTAGAAGCGCGCGACGGTCTTGGGCTCCAGCGCCACGGTCGCCCGCGCGCCGCTGGAGGCGTCGATGCGCAGCTGGTCGTCGTGGAAGTCGAACGTGAGCTCGCACGTGCCCGCCCCGGCGGGGATGGCGCCCGTGGTGAGCCCGCGCGGCGTCACGTACAGCGTCACCTGCCACCAGTGGTTGACCATCGGCGCACCGGCCATCCGGAGCTTGCCGACGATCTGCAGCCACATGTGCAGCGTCTCGCGCGTCTCGGTCCACTCGTCCACCCGCAGCGCGGGCCAGCCCGCCGTCGATCCGCTCATTCGCTTCACCCTACGCGGACGGACTCGCGGTCGAACGCGTCGGCCGCGGTGGGCGCGCAGGCGGACGGCCGACCCGCGCGTCGTCACGGTCAGCGCGCTGATCATCGTTCCGGCGCGAGCGCGCGCCCACCCTACGCTGTACCTCGAGCGGTTCCCTTGGCCTTGCAGTCGCTCCCGAACGTCCTGTCCGAGAGAAGGGAGCCGTGTTGTCCTCCACCCTACGTCGGCCGTCGCTCGCGCTGAGCGTCCGGCCCGACCGCAGCCGTGTCGTCGTCACGGTGGGCGGCGAGATCGACGTCGCCACGATCGACGATCTCGACGCGGCCGTCCGCGAGCTGCGCGGCGTCTCCTGGATGGAGATCGTCCTCGACCTGCACCGGGTCGAGGTCATCGGGTCGACGGGACTCGCCTGGCTGGTCCGCACGTCCCGCGCCGCGCGGGCCGAGGGCTGGACAATGGTGCTCGTCGACGGGTCGCCCGCTGTGACCCGTCTGCTCGCGTTGACCGGCGTGCCGCGCGATCTCTTCGACTGGACGGGCAGCGTGTAGACCCCACGGTCGGCCTCGCGGCGCGGAACTGCGAGCATGCCGACCGTGGACGTCTCTCCTCTCGTCTGGGCCCTGACCCTGGTCGGCATCGCCGGCCTGCTCGCGTTCGACTTCATCTTCCACGTGCGCAAGGCGCACGTGCCAACGCTGCGGGAGGCCGGCACCTGGTCGGCCCTCTACATCGGGATCGCGCTGCTGTTCGGCGTCGGCGTGATGGTCCTCGGCGACACGACCATGGGCACCGAGTACTTCGCGGGCTACGTGACCGAGAAGGCGCTCTCGGTCGACAACCTGTTCGTCTTCCTGATCATCATGTCGAGCTTCGCGGTGCCCCGCGCGGACCAGCAGAAGGTCCTGCTGTTCGGCATCGTGTTCTCGCTGATCGCGCGCACCGGGTTCATCTTCCTCGGCGCCGCGCTGCTGAACTCGTTCGCCTGGGTCTTCTACCTGTTCGGGCTGATCCTGCTCATCACCGCGGGCAACATGCTGCGCCCGAGCGGCTCGGACAGCCACTCGGGCGAGAACATCGTCGTCCGGCTCGCCCGCCGCCTGTTCCCGACCACCAAGGAGTTCGACGGC
Source organism: Solirubrobacter deserti (assembly GCF_027587175.1). Lineage (GTDB taxonomy): Bacteria > Actinomycetota > Thermoleophilia > Solirubrobacterales > Solirubrobacteraceae > Solirubrobacter > Solirubrobacter deserti. The sequence goes on along the minus strand of NZ_JAPCID010000017.1, from coordinate 39,695 downwards.
GACAAGCTGTTCACGGTCGAGAACGGCAAGCGCGTGCTGACCCCGATGCTGCTGGTCATGGTCGCGATCGGCGGCACCGACATCCTGTTCGCGCTGGACTCGATCCCGGCGATCTTCGGCCTCACGCAGAACACGTTCATCGTGTTCACCGCGACCGCCTTCTCGCTGCTGGGCCTGCGCCAGCTGTACTTCCTGATCGACGGCCTGCTCGACCGCCTGGTCTACCTCGGCTATGGCCTCGCTGCGATCCTCGGCTTCATCGGCGTCAAGCTCATCCTGCACGCCCTGCACGAGAACAACGTGCCGTTCATCAACAACGGCGAGCACGTCGACGTCACCGAGATCAGCACCGGGCTCTCGCTCACCGTGATCCTCGGCGTGCTGGTCATCACCGTGATCGCGTCGCTGCTGAGTCCGTGGGGGCGGGCGCAGAACACGATCGCCGCCGCCCGCCGCCACGCCAAGGAGTACATCGAGATCGAGACCGACCACGCGCACCGCGAGCGGATCTTCGCCGCGCTGTGCGCCGAGGAGAACGAGCTCAAGGCGCTGCCCGAGAAGTACCGCAAGCGCATCCGTGAGGAGCAGGAGCTGATGGGTCTGCTGCGGCGTGCCCACGCCGAGCACGCCGAGCAGAACGCCATGGCCGCCTAGCTCACCTGGACGACGACCTTGCCGCTGGGCAGCTCGCCCGCGGCCGCCTGCGCGTGCAGCGCGGGCAGCTCGGCCAGCGGCACCCGCTGGGCGACCTCGACCCGCAGCTCGCCGCCGTCGATCAGCTCGACCAGGCGGGCGAGCAGCGCGGCGTCGCTGCGGACGAAGACGTCGACGCCGCGCACACCGCGGGCCTCGTCGGCGGGCGCCCGCATCCAGACCGTCGTGCTGACGACGACGCCGCCGTCGCGGACTCGGCCGGCCAGCGCGGCGAACTGCTCCGGGTCGATCGGCGCCAGGTTGAGCAGGACGTCGACCGGCTCGGTCACCGCCGCGGTCACGTCCGTGCCGGTGTGGTCGATCACCTCGTCGGCGCGCGCCGCCGTGACCCGGTCCCGGCTGCGCGCGCTGGCCGTGGCGATCACGTGCGCGCCGCCCCGCTTGGCCAGCTGCACGGCGTAGCCGCCGACCGCACCGCCGGCGCCGTTGATGAGCACGCGCTGCCCGGAGGTGAGCCCGCCGTGCTCGAACAGCGCCTGCCACGCCGTGAGGCCGACCACCGGCAGCGCCGCCGCGTCGGCCAGCGGGAGGCTCGCCGGCGCCGGCGCCAGGATCTCGGCCGGCGCCAGGACGTACTCGGCCGACGCGCCCGGCGCGTTCATCGGCAGGAAGCCGACGACGTCGTCGCCGACCTTGACCTGGGTCACGCCCTCGCCGACCGCGTCGACCGTGCCGGCGACGTCGATGCCCGGCGTGTGCGGCAGCTCCACCGGGATCGGGCCGCGCATGTTGCCGGCGCGGATGTTCGCGTCGACGCCGTTGAACGACGTGCCCGCGACGCGGATCCGCACCTCGCCGGCGCCGGGGACCGGCTGCTCGACGTCCTCGTAACGGAGGACATCGGCGTCGCCGTACTCGTGGAATCGCACTGCCTTCATGTCGCGCCTCGCTTCTGTGTTCGGTGTGTGCTTCGAATTTGAAGCATCTGTCGACCACCGTAGCACTGCTTCGAATTTGAAGCAAGTAGACTTCTGGGCATGCCCGATCCGCCACCGTCCCTCGACCCCGTCCAGCTCGGCGCCTACTTCGCGCTGATCGAGGTGACGAGCCTGCTGCGCCACGCCGTCGAGCAGCAGCTGCGCGAGGCCGGCGACCTCAGCTACGTCCAGTTCCAGCTGCTGGCCCGTCTCGGCGACGCGCCCACGGGCAGCCACCGCATGACCGACCTCGCCGACGGCGTCGTCTACAGCCGCAGCGCGCTGACCTACCAGGCCGGCCTGCTCGAGAAGGCGGGCCTGGTCACCCGCGCACAGGCCGAAGACGACGAGCGCGGCACCACGGTCACCATCACCGACGCCGGCCGCGAGCGGCTCGCGCGGGTGTTCCCCGGCCACATCGAGATCGTCCAGCAGCTGCTGTTCGAGCCGCTCTCGGGCGCCGACGTCAAGGCGCTCGCCGCGCTGCTGGAGCCGGTGCGCGACCACATGCGCGCGATCCCGCCCCGCTCGGCCGCACCGCGCCGCCGCAGGCACGCCTCGTAGGCGCACCGGTGGCTCAGACGATGTGCAGCTCCGGCGCGAGCTCGCCGCGCTCGAAGCGCTTGGCGCTCAGCGGCGCGACGTCCACGAACGGCTCGCGCCCGAGCACGAGGTCGCGCAGGATCTCGCCCGTCGCGGGCCCTTGCAGGAACCCGTGGCCGGAGAACCCGGTCGCGTACAGGAAGCGCGAGACGTCCTCGGCCTCGCCGATCATCGCGTTGTGGTCCGGGCTCATGTCGTAGAGCCCGGCCCAGCCGCCCTGGATCGGCGCGGAGACGATCGCCGGCACGCGCCGCTCGGCGACTTCCAGCAGCGCCGGGATCCAGTCGTCGGTGCGCTCGGTCGAGAAGCCCGGCAGCTCGTCCGGATCGCCCATCCCCATCAGCAGCCCGCGACCCTCGCGGTGGAAGTAGAAGCCGGACGCGAAGTCGATCGTCAGCGGGAGTTTGGCCGGCAGGTCGGGCAGCGGGGCGGTGAACAGCACCTGGCGGCGCAAGGGGGTGACGTCGAGGTGCACCCCGGCCAACGCGCCGCACGCGCGCGACCAGGCCCCGGCCGCGCAGATCACGGTGCCGGTGGTGACGTTCCCGTGCGGCGTGCGCACGCCCGTGATCGTCCCGTCGACCACGTCGATGCCCTCGACCGGCGTGGCGACGGCGAGGTGCGCGCCGTGCTCGCGCGCGCCGAACGCGTAGCCCTGCACGACCGCCTCGGGCGTGGCGTGGGCGTCGGTCGGGCAGTAGCTGGCGGCCAGGATGTCCTGTCCGGTGAGCAGCGGGCAGAGCTCCAGCGCCTCCTCCGGGCCGACGATCCGGGACGGCACGCCGAGCTCGTTCTGCAGCGCCACACTGCGCCCGAACGCCTCCACCTCGGCCTCGGTGGTGAGCACGAACAGGTAGCCGATCTCCTCGAAGTCGATCTCCCAGCCCGGCCGCTCCCCGAACGCCTTGCACGCCTCCAGGCTGCGCTTGGCGATCTGGATGTTGAGCGCGTCGGAGAACTGCGCGCGCAGCCCGCCGGCGGCCTTCGACGTGGACCCGCCCGCGAGTTGGTCGCGCTCGAGCAGCACGACCTCCGCGCCCGCCTCCGCGAGGTGGAACGCGGCGCTGGCGCCGACCACGCCGCCGCCCACGACGACGACGTCGGCACCGGACGGCAGCGGAGCGCGAGGCCGGGCCATGGCGTCAGACCTTCGGGAAGTTCTCGACGGGGAAGGTCTCGACCTCGGGCGAGCGCTGCTGGAACAGCACGCCGCCGTCGACGACCACCTTGCTGCCCGTGACGTAGGCGGCGTCGTCGGAGGCGAGGAAGACGGCGGGGCCGGCCATGTCCTCCGAGCGCCCGGCGCGCTGGAGCGGGACCGTCGCGGCGCTGCGGTCCAGCGCCTCCTGCGGCGCGTCGTCGGGGGCGATGAAGCCGGGCACGAGGCAGCAGACGCGGATGCCGTACGGCGCCAGGTCCAGCGCGAGCGCGCGGGTGAGCGCCTCGATGCCGCCCTTGGAGGCGTCGTAGGCGGTCATGCCGCGGTGCGCGCGGGTCGCGCCGCCCGAGGAGGTGTTGATGATCACGCCGCCGCCGTTGCGGGCCATGTGGCGCGCGGCCGCGACCGCGCACAGGTAGTGGCCGCGCAGGTTGGCGGCGATCACCGAGTCGAAGAACTCGATGTCGGCCTCGAAGACGTGCTTGACGGCGTCGCGCACGCGCCCGGCGTTGTTGAGCATCACGTGCAGGCCGCCGAACGTGTCGACCGCGGTGGCGACGAGCGCGTCGACCTGCGCGGGGTCGGAGACGTCCATCGTGACCGCGATCGCCTCGCCGCCCTCGGCCTTGATGCGCTCCGCGACCGAGCTCGCGTTGTCGCCGTTGATGTCGGCCACGACCACCTTTGCGCCCTCCTGCGCGTAGCGGATCGCGATCGCGGCGCCGATGGCACGCCCCGAACCGGTGATCACCGCGACCTTGCCGGCCAACTTGCTCATGCGTTCTCCTCGATCTCGAAGTCCTCGGGCCCCAGCACACGGCCCTCACGGGTTTGCCGGACGGTGACGCCGTAGAGCGTCTTGGCGGCCTCGACGCTGACGTAGCCGTCGACGACGTCGCGCAGCACGGCCTGCGGGTCGCGCTCCCGCGGGTCACCCACGCCGCCGCCGCCCGGCAGGTCGAGGCGCACGTGCGCGTCGGGCGCGAGCGAGGTGAGGCGCTTGGTCGGCAGCGCGGAGCCGTCGACGGTGATCTCGCCGACCGCGCCGTCGTGGCCGCCGTCGGCACCGGGCGCGGGGACCGTCGTGCGGTCCCCGAGCGCCGACACGCGCCACGCGTCGCCTTCGCGCAGGCTCATGATCGACGTCTGGCCGAGCCCGCCCCGCCACCGGCCCGCGCCGCCCGAATCGGTGCGCAGCGAGCGCTCCCGCTGCACGACCGGCGCCGACAGCTCGAACACCTCGGTCGGGACCGAGGCCACCGCGGACGGGAAGCCGCTGCTGTTGCGCCCGTCGCGCCCGCTCCACGCCCCGGCGCCCCCGGACTGGAACAGCGTGAGGTTGAACGGGCTCCAGACCGTGATCCAGAGCGCGTCGGAGCTGCCCGCGGCGTGGCGCTCGAGCACGGGCGCGAGCGCCGCCAGCACGACGCCCGGCAGGAAGTGGCCGACGGCGTGCCGGGAGGCGACCGGCGCGGGCGGGCGGCAGTTGAGGATCGACCCCTCCGGCGCGGTCACGTGCACCGGCGTGAACGAGCCGTCGTTGTGCGGGACGCCCGGCGCGACCGCCGCCTTGAGCGCGAAGGACGCGTAGGCGTGGGTGTAGTTGAGGACGACGTTGATGCCGTGCTCGCTCTGCGGCGAGGAGCCCGCGAAGTCGAGCGTGATCTCGTCGCCGTCGATGATCGCCGCGAGCTGCAGCACGATCCGCTCGCCGAACCCGTCGCTGTACCCGGTGGCCTCGTAGCGCCCGTCGGGGAGCTTGGCGATCGCCGCGCGCATCGCGTCCTCGGACCGCCGGCGGATCTCGGCGCCGACCGCCTCGAGGTCCTCCAGCCCCAGATCGTCGAGGCAGCGCAGCAGCGAGCGGGCGCCGACGTCGTTGGCGGCCATCTGCGCGTAGAGGTCGCCGACGGTCTCGCGCGGCGTGCGCACGTTGGCGCGGATCAGCGCCAGCAGGTCCTCGTTCATCTCGCCGCCGCGGGCGAGCTTGAGGATCGGCAGCCGCAGCCCTTCCTCGAAGACGTCGGACGCCTCCGCCGAGAGCAGCCGCCCGCCGATGTCCGGCGCATGGCAGGTGGAGGCGAAGAAGCCCACCGTCCGCTCGCCCCGGAAGACGGGCGTGACGACGGTCAGGTCGTTGATCTGGCCCGCGGTCATCCACGGGTCGTTGGTGATCAGCACGTCGCCGGGGTCGAGCGTGTCGGCCGGGTAGGCGTTGACGACGTGCTCGAGGCCCGTGGCCATGGCGTTGATGTGCCCCGGCGTCCCGCTGTGCGACTGGCCGAGCATCCGGCCCGCGCGGTCGAACACGCCACACGCGAGGTCCTCGGACTCGCGCACGATCGTGCTGAAGGCGGTCCGCACGAGCGTCGCCTGCTGCTCGTCCAGGATCGACGTCAGCCGGCCCGCGGCGATCCCGACGGTGACGGGGTCCAGTGTCACATCCGCTCCTTCCGCGCCACGCGGGAGCGAGCCGCCAGGCGAGTTCTCGCCGAAGCATGCGAGCGCCCAGCGCGAGTCATGCGTCCCCCTCGATGATCAGGCTGCCGTCCTCGGCGACCCGGGCGGTCGCGCCCGGGCCGACGACGGTGGTGGACTCGCGCTCCTCGACGATCGCGGGGCCCTCCACCTGCGTGCCGACCGCCATCCGGTAGCGGTCGAAGATCGGCGTCTCGCGGTAGCCGTCCTCGAACCACACGTCGCGCGTGCCCTTGCGGGCGTCGCCGTCACCGGCGGGGGCGGCCACGAGCCGCAGGTCCGGGTCCGGCCCGCGGCTGAGCACGCGCCAGCTGATGGCCTCGATCGGCACGTCCGGCCCCGTGCGGCCGTGCGCGCGGACGTACGCGGCCTCGAACGCCGCCCGCAGGTCCTCGCCCGGCGCGATCGGCACCGTCACCTCGAAGCCCTGGCCGACGTAGCGCATGTCGATCGAGCGCTCGTGCGTGATGTCCTCGTCGGCGAGGCCGGAGGAGGACAGGATCTCCGCGCCCTGGGCCTCCAGCTCGGCGAACAGCGGCTCGGCGCGCTCGAGCGTGCTCTCGTCGACCGGCTCGAGCTTGCTGCGCACCCCGTCGGTCGCGAGCGGCGCGGCGAGCACGCCGACGCTGCTCATCACTCCCGCGGCGGCGGGCACGATCACGGTGGTGGTGCCGAGTGCGGCGCCGACGCCGAACGCGTGCACCGGGCCGGCCCCGCCGAACGCGAACAGCGGCAGCCCGGTCGCGTCGTGGCCGCGCTCGGCGGCGTGCACGCGCGCGGCGCTCGCCATGTCCTCGTTGACGAGGCGGTGGATGCCCCACGCCGCCTCCTCGACGCTCAGGCCGAGCGGGTCGGCGATGTGGGTCTTGATCGCGGTGCGCGCGGCCTCGACGTCCAGCGCCATCTCGCCGCCGAGGAAGAACCCGGCGTCCAGATAGCCGAGCACGAGGTCGGCGTCCGTGACCGTCGGCCGGGTGCCTCCGCCGCCGTAGCACGCGGGTCCGGGATCGGCGCCCGCGGACTGCGGTCCGCAGGCCAGCAGCCCGAGCGTGTCGACGTGCGCGAGCGACCCGCCGCCCACCCCGATCTCGATCATGTCGATCGTCGGCGTCTTGATCGGCAGCCCCGACCCGCGCGTGAAGCGGTCGGTGCGCGCGGCCTCGAACTCGTGCGTGACGAGCGGGCGGCCGTCCTCGATCAGGCACAGCTTGGCCGTCGTGCCGCCCATGTCGAACGACATCAGGTCGCGGAAGCCGTTGAAGGCGGCGAAGCGGGCGGCGGCCAGCGCGCCGGCGGCCGGCCCGGACTCGAGCATCCGGATCGGGCGGTCGGCCGCGTCGCGCGCGGTGGCCACGCCGCCGTTGGAGAGCATCACGCGCAGGCGGTCGCCGGCGCCGAGCGCGCTCAGCCGCGCCTCCAGGTCGTCGAGATAGCGCACGACGCGGTCCTGCACGAACACGCTCGCCGCGGTCGTCTGGGTGCGCTCGTACTCGCGGATCTCCGGCGCGATGTCGCTGGAGAGGGCGACGCGCAGGTCGGGCGCGGCGCGCCGGACGGCGTCGCGCGCGGCGCGCTCGTTGGCGGGGTTGGTGAAGCTGTGCAGGAAGCAGATGGCAACCGCCTCCACGCCGCGCTCGGCCAGCTCGGCCGCCAGCGCCGCGACGTCCTCGACGTCGACCTCGAGCTCGACGGTGCCGTCGGCGAGCGTGCGCTCCGGGACGTCGAAGCGCAGGTGCCGCGGGACGAGCGGGTCGGGACGCCAGACGTCGAGCCGGTAGATGTCGGGCCGCCGCTCGCGCGCGAGCTCGATCACGTCGCGGAACCCAGCCGTGGCCAGCAGCGCGATCTTCGCGCCCTTGCGCTCGATCAGCGCGTTCGTCACCAGCGTCGTCGCGTGGACCACCCGCGTGAGGTCGCCGCCGTCGAACGGCTGGTCTTCGAGCGCGTCGCGCAGCACCGTCTCGACGCTGTCGGCGGGTGCCGCGGGCGTGCCGAGCGCCTTGCCGATCGCGACGATCCCGTCCGGGCCGGCGATGCAGAGGTCCGTGAACGTCCCTCCGATGTCGACTCCTGCTCTCATTGCGCGTGCTCCACCGCTTCGGTCATACCAATATCTCCGAGCCCGCGCCGGTTCCAGCTCTCCAGGTGCGCGCGCATCAGGCGCCGGGCGGCCTCGGCGTCGCCGTCCGCCACGGCCTGGGTGATCGCCGCCATGTCGCCGGGGACCGTGGGCACGAGCTCCACCGTATGCGGCCGGGTCGCCGCCCGGTGGCGCCGCAGCACCGCCTCGTGGATGCCGAGCGCGATCCCGATCCGCAGCCGGTTCTTGGTGGCGCGGGCGAGCGCCTCGTGCCAGCGAACGTCGACCTCCACGACCGCCGCGAGCGTCTCAGGGTCCCCGGCGGCCGCCTTGGCCTCGCTGACGAGCGCGCGCAGCTCGGCGATGTCATCGGCGTTCGCGCGGCGCGCCGCCCACGCCGCGTTCTCGCTCTCGAAGTCGAGCCGGTACTCGGCCAGGTCCTCGAGCGAGGCGCCGCGCAGGTTGACGACCGCGGCGAGCGCCTCACCGACCGTCGAGGCCGGCGGCGCGGCCGCGTAGGAGCCGCCGCCCTTGCCCGGGCGGACCTCGATCAGCCCGACCGCCTCCAGCGCCCGCAGCGCCTCGCGCAGGGTCGGCCGGCCGACGCCGAGCTCCTCGGACAGCTGACGCTCGACCGGCAGCCGCTGCCCCGGGCGGATTCGTCCCGAGTAGATCGCTTCGCGCAGCTGCTCGACGACGTCGTCGAACGACCGCGAGGCACGGGTCTCGCTCATCACGTCGAGGTTGTACCAGCTTTGGGCCATTTGTGGTATGACCAATAAGTGCTCACGTCACCGACATGGCAGCAGACGCTGGCCGACGCCCTGCTCGAGGCGGGCGTCGAAGTGGCGGCCTGGGTTCCCGACAAGCGCCTGGCGCCGATCGGCCGCCGCCTCGCCGAGCGCGGCGTCCCGCTGCGCACGCTGACCCGCGAGGAGGAGTGCTTCGGCTACGCCGCGGGGTACCGCGCCGCCGGCGGGCTGCCCGTCGTGCTGGCGCAGTGCTCGGGCCTGGGCAATTCGCTCAACGCCATCGGCTCGCTCGTCATCCCCTACGGCCTCGCGTTTCCCGTCGTCCTCTCGATGCGCGGCACGCTGGGCGAGCGCAACCCGGCGCAGATGCCGCTCGGCCGCACGACGGTCGCGACGCTGGATGCGCTCGGCGTCCAGGCCTTCCCGTTGCGCGACCCCGACGACGCGGCCAGGATCGTCAAGGGGGCGGTGGCGGTCGCCGAGGGCGCGCGCGTGCTCGCCCCGATCCTCCTCGAGGCGGAGCTGGAGCTGTGAGCCTGAACCCGACCGACATCGTCCGCGCAATCCTCGAGGCGGCGCCCGACGCGCTCGCGGTCTCCTCGCTCGGCACCGCCACTTCAGCGCTGCGCGCGGCCAGCGACGACGGCCCGCACCTGTACATGGGCGGCTCCATGGGCACCGCGCTCGCGGCGGCGCTCGGCGTGGCCGAGAAGCGACCCGACCGCACCGTGCTCGCCCTGCTCGGCGACGGGGAGACCTTGATGGGCGCCGGCTCGCTGTGGTCGCTGGCGGGGCTCGCGCCGCGCAACCTGCTCGCGATCGTGCTCGTCGACGGCCACTACTCGATCACGGGCGGCCAGGCGCTCGGCGTCCCGGACGTCTTCGCCGGCGTCGCCGCGGCGCTCGGCCTGCACACGGCGACCGCGCGGACCGCCGACGAGGTCGCCGAGCACGTGGCGAACCTGCCGCGCCCGGGCCTGCTGGAGGTCCGCTACGAGGACCGCGCCTGGCCCGGCCCGTCGCCGTTCGTCGACGCGCCCGTGGTGCGCTGGCGCTTCGAGGCGGCCGCGACCGCGCGATGAGCAATTTCGCGGCCCGCATCCTGCAGGCGGACGGGCTCGCGCTGATCGAGCGAACCCGCTCCGGCGAGCGTCGCGAGTGGACGTTCCCGCAGGTGCGCGAGCGGGTCGAGGCGCTCGCCCGCGCGCTCGACGACCTCGGCCTGCGGGGCGGCGACGTCGTGCTGACGTTGATCGGCAACCGCCCGGCGTGGGTGTTCACGATGCTGGCCGCGTTCCGGCAGGGGTACGTCGTCCTGCCGTGCAACGAGCAGCTGCGCGCGAAGGACCTACGCCAGCGCCTGGGCACGGTGCCGGTCTGCGCCGTGGTCGCCGACCCGCGCAACCGGGCGGAGCTCGAGGCCGCGCGGGTCGACTGCCCGGTTCTGTGGACGGACGAGCTGCCCGAGCACACCGACGCCGCTCCGGCGGTCGTCGCGACCGGCCTGGACGAGCCGGCGCTGATGACGTTCACGTCCGGCACCAGCGGCCTGCCGAAGTGCGTCGTGCACGCACACCGCTACCTGTGGGGGCAGCGCCTGCAGGGCCGGCACTGGATGGACGTCCGCTCGGGCGACCGCGTCTGGTGCACCGCCGCCTCCGGCTGGTCGAAGTCGGCCCGCAACGCGTTCATCGCCCCGTGGCTGCAGGGCGCCGCCGCCGTCCTGCACGACGGGCGCTTCGACGCGCAGGAGCGCATGCACCTGCTCGCCGAGGAGCGCGTCGACGTGCTGTGCATGGCGCCGACCGAGTACCGCGTGATCGTCAAGCGCGACGCGCTGCGGCCCACGCCGACGCTGCGCAGCTGCCTCGCCGCCGGTGAGGCGCTCAACCCCGAGATCCTGCGCGTCTGGAGCGAGACGACCGGCGTCGAGATCCGCGACGGCTACGGCCAGACCGAGACCGGCCAGATCACGGCGATGCCGGCCGGCGTCCCGGCGCGCCCCGGCAGCATGGGCCGGCCGCTCCCGGGCGTGCGCTGCTGGATCGAGGACGGCGAGCTGGTGCTCGACCCGAGCACGGTGCCGACCTTCTTCCTCGGCTACCACGACCACCCGGCGCCCGTCGGGCCGTGGCGCACGGGCGACCGCGTGCACGCCGACGAGGACGGCTACCTGTACTTCGAGGGGCGAGCGGACGACGTGATCGTCTCCGCCGGCTACCGGATCGGCCCGTTCGAGGTCGAGTCCGCGCTGCTCGAGCATCCCGCCGTCGCCGACGCGGCGGCCGTCGCGGCGCCCGACTCCGAGCGGGGCAGCATCGTCCGCGCGGTCGTCGTCCTGCGCGACGGGTTCGCCGCTGGGCCGGATCTCGCGCGCGAGCTGCAGGAGCACGTCAAGGGCATCACGGCGCCGTACAAGTACCCCCGGCGGGTCGACTTCGTCGACGCGCTGCCGCGCACGGTCAGCGGCAAGCTGCGCCGCAGCGCGCTCAGGTGACGTCCCGCGGGCGCCCCATCGCCTCGATAACGCGCTGCAGGTAGTTCGCGACGACGCGCTGCTCGTCCGGCCCGAGCGACTGCGCGTCGGCGTCCACCAGGTCGCGCTGCTGGTCGCGGCGGGGTTCGCCGCGCTGGCCGCGATCGTCTGCGCGCTGGTCGCGCCGCGGGATGTGAAGACCGTCAGCGATCCGCAGGCCGTGGCCGCGTGACGGATGCGGCGGCTCGGCACGCGAAGACGACGACGGTCAGCGTGCCGAGGCCGACGACCACCCCACCGACCACGTCCAGCGGATGGTGCATCCCCCGGTACAGGCGGGAGAGCGCGACCAGCATCGGCACCGCGACGGCGATCGTCCAGGCGATCGCCCGCGTGTGGCGGCTCCGCACCGCCGGAATCACGAGCAGCATCAGGCCCGCGTAGACCGCGACCGAGGCGGCGCTGTGCCCGGACGGGTAGCTGCCGCCCAGAGGCAGGCCGTCGAGCCGTTCGACCCCGGGCCGGTCGCGCGCGACCAGGTTCAGCGTCAGCCGGTACGCCGCCGTCTCGACCGGCAGCAGGCACGCGACGAACACGGCGATCAGCCAGTTGCGGCGCACGGCGGCCACGAGCGCGACCAGCCCCGCCAGCGAGGCCAGTGCCGGACCGCCGCCGATCCACGACACCACGGACGAGACGTCGTCGAGCAGCGGCGTGCGCCCGGCGGCGAGCTCGTCGACCACGCCCTCGTCTGCATCCCGGATACCGCCGCTGCCCAACACCACCTCGGTGACCAGCGTCCCGAGCAGCACCGAGACCGCGGCGAACGCGACGAAGCCGGCGAGCAGCGCGACCACGAACACCGCCGCCGGCGGCCACGCCGGCAGCCACGCCACCACCCGCGCGGCCGGCCCGGACGGCCGCGGGCGCAACAGTGCGGGCACCCACCGGTCGCTCATCAGACGACGAGGTCCCCTCAGCGTGAGCGCGACTAACGCGCGACGCGCCCGCCACAGTGCGCGCTGATGCTCCGCGCGCTGCCGGCTCGGCGGCTCGACTGCGTCGCTTGACGCAAGGGACAACTGGTCACGTGAAGATCCCGTAGCAGCGCGCCGCGGCGGGGTCGTCGGCGCTGCGCGCCTTGAGCCACGCGCGGGTCAAATCCGTCGCCGTCTTGGCGGTGACCCCCCCGAGCCCGATCAACGCACCCGCCGTGTTTCGCCGCCAACCAGCCCGCGTACGCTGCCGCAACACCATCCCGACGTCGGCTTTCACCTTGCTCTGCGCCTCACGAGCTTGCTCGTCTTGGAGGTCCGCGCGGCGGATCGCTGGATCGACTGCACCTCCTCCCGCAGGACCCGCGCCATGTCCTCCGGGGATTCGCCACGCACGCGATCGAGACCGCGGCTGAGGGCAAGGCGGTAGTCGACCCAGGCGTCCTGCCCTCGGAGAGCCAGCACGTCTTCGGCTCCGACCCGAGCGAGCCCGGGGAGGGCGAGGCGATTCAACGCCGCCGCGTTGCTCGAATCCCGACCCGGCGGCGAGGCGACGCTCTGCGCGACCAGCCACTGCAGCGCGATGTCCTCCTCGTGGCTCTCCACCACGAGGTCCCCCGGCTCGCCGGCCTCCACGGCGAGCAACTTGTCGAGGACCGAGCCGAAGGGTTGGAACATCCGACTTTCCGTGACGCCGTGGGAGTACGTTCCTCGCTGCCCGGATTCGAGCGCCTGCCACCGCTCGTAGTCCGCGCGTGCCGCGCGACCCAGAGCCCACTCGATGGCACACGCGACCGAGTCCGGATGCGTTCCGGCGTCCTCGGACACCACCTGTCCCATCGGACCGGGCAGCATCTCGACGGCGCGCGGGACAAGGACGAGAATCCCCGCCTCGATGAGAGGACGCAGGTAGGCGAGCGTCTCCAGGTAGTTGGTCAGCCATGCCTTGTCGGAGTCGCACGCCAGCCAGCGTGGCGTTCCCGATCCCGCGACGTACTTGGGATTCAGCGCCCTGCTCAGGATGCGACCCAACGAGTCGTTGCCGTACGCGCCGTGCGCGTACAGCAGCTGCCTCAGCACGCGCTGCAGCGCCGCTTCCGCCACCTCGCGGTCCCGCCTGAAGTTGTTGCGGACCAGCGAGCGGGCGGCGGGCCAGAACTCATCCGGCGGCGCGCACCGTGATTCGAACGCCTTCGCGTACTGCCGGTACTCGGCGTCGAGTGCGCTCAGCTCGTCGATCGTAGCCTCTCGGCTCGGTCGATCAACTGCGGGTCGAGCGGGCCGAGCACCCGCTCGATTACGTCGATGACAGTGGCCGTCACGCGCTGAGGATGCGCACGACGGGTGATCGCCAAACGCCCCCGAAACACGATGTCCGGCACGAAAGACGCGCCGGACCTTCAGATGGTGGGAGCAGGATTCGAACCTGCGAAGGCTGAGCCAACGGGTTTACAGCCCGTCCCCTTTGACCGCTCGGGAATCCCACCGGGCGGCGGCTAGTTTAGCGACCCTCAATCGTCGTGACGGCCCCGTTTGTCCGAGGGCCGCTTCGCGACCGCCTCGATCTCGACGAGCCACCCCGCGACCGGCAGGCCCGCGACTTCCAGCGCCGTGCGCGAGGGCCGTACCGGGTTGACCACCAGCGGCGGCGCGGGTTCGCCCGTACCGCGACGCTGTGGGATCACGGCGCCCGTGTGCAAATTGACGTTGGCGAAGAACTGGCGGTAGGCGCGGTTGAAGCCCGCGAAGTCCATCGTGTTTGAGCCCGGAGCGTTGTCCATATACACGCGCAGGGTCAGCACGTCGCGCATCGTCAGGCCGACCGACGCGAGGTTGTCGGCGATCCGCGCGAGCGCGTTCATGCCCTGGGCCTCGGTGATCGTGACGCCGGGTGAGAGGACGCCGCCGGGGAAGTGCGCGGGGTCGACGTACCGCTCGGGCGTGCCGTTCGGCGCGGCCGGGTTCAGCGCGCCCGGGCCGATCCCGCTCGAGTAGTAGAGCTCGACGCCGTCGCCCACGCTCACGCCGCTGGCGATGAACGGGTCGGGCACGGACGTGTCGATGTTGTGGATGGCCTGGTCCGGGCGAGTCGGGGGCGAGTCCGGGCGCGGCGGGAACTTCGAGAAGTCCCAGCCCGGGGCCAGGCGCCCGGAGGCGGCCACGCCGCCCGCGAACACCAGCACGAACGCCACCGCCAGCACGGCCGCGCGATGCAGGTTCATCAGGCGCTCCTGACTCGGTCGTGGATCTGCATGACGACCTTGCGGGCCGACTCGATCGCGCCTGACTGCCAGGCGATGTAGTAGCTGAGGTGGTCGCCGGCGAAGTAGACGTTGCCGTCGGGCTCGAGCAACCGGGTGTACTGGCCGCTGGTGCGCGATGGCCAGGAGACCCAGCCGCCCTCGCTGTAGCGGATCTTCTGCCAGGCCACCGAGAAGGACGTGCGCAGCTCGCGCGCGTAGGCGTCACCGTGGATCTTGCGGCCCTGCGCGAGCGCGCGCGACAACCGCTCGGGCAACGGCGCGTCGCCGTAGGACACCGCGTTGGCGCCGAAGTTGTAGTAGCCGACGACGAGCCCGCGGTCCCCGAGGTAGCCGTAGGACGGGTACCAGATCGTGGACAGGTCCATGTTGGTGTTGGTGATGCCGCCGAAGATCTGCTCGTCTTCCTCCCAGAAGCGGCGCTTGTACTCGAGCCCGATCTTGCCCGTCGCGACGCCGACGGCGTAGGCGAGCGCGTCCTTGGTCGCCGGCGCGAGGTTGCTGGCGACGCCCTTCATGACCTGCGGCGGGATCGTGCAGACGGCGAAGTCGCCCTCGGCCACGCGCGTGCGCCAGCCGTCGCGGTAGGCGACGCGGACCCCGCCGCCCACGTTGAGCACCTCGACGACCGGCGCGTCGGAGACGATCCGGCCGCCCGTCCGCCGGACGGCCTCGGCCAGCGCGTACGGGATCCGGTCCATGCCGCCGACGGGCTGGAACATCAGCATCGCCTGATCCCAGCCGAACTCGAACGAGAAGTTGTTGCCGATCTGGCTCTGCAGCAGCTCCTCCAGCGCGAAGGGCGGTCCCAGCGGCGTGCCGGCCTCGGTTCCGGCGCCCGGCTCGACGGAGTACCCGCGCCGCGAGCCGCCCGTGTACGCGTTCTGGGCGTTGATCGCGCCGAACGAGCGCAGGAAGCTGATCAGCCGCGCCTGGTCGGCCTCGTTCAGGCGCCCGTCGAGCGCGCCCTGATCGGTCGCCTTGGCGAGCAGCTCGGACACGTAGCCGTACATGTCCGCCTTGCCGGTGCGGTGGCGGATCGGCTTGCCGCTGAGCGGGCCGACGCCTTCGTTGTAGTAGTAGGCGTCGGCGTTGGCGTTCGTGAAGACCTCGATCGGCACGCCGAGCTCGCGGCAGTAGTCGAGCGTCACCATGTGGCCGGCGATGCGCGCGGGGCCGGCGTTCAGGTACTGGCCCTTGCTGAAGTCCGCGCGCTGGCGGACGCCGCCGATCTCGGTCTCCTCCGTCCCGCCGCGCACGGTCCAGTTGCGGCCGCCGGGCCGCCCGCGCGCCTCGAGCACGGTGCAGCGGTACCCGGCCTTGCCGAGCTCGTAGGCCGTGACGAGCCCGGCCACGCCGGCGCCGAGCACGACCACGCTGGGCCGGCCGTGGTGACCGGCGTAGTCGAAGTCGGCCTTGTGCGGCGGTCGCCAGGCCGCCTGCTCACCGGCCCAGGCGGCCGGCGCGTTGGTCGGAGACGCGATGAGCCCGAGCGCATCCATCGTCCCGTACATCGCGCCCGCTCCGCCGACGAGCCCCACCCGCGTCAGGAAATCCCGACGCTTCATGCCCTCCTGCATACTGAACGCCCCCCGTCCCTCGTTGCCGAGGGGCATTCTGTGAGCATGTTGTGCGGACGAACATGGACATGCGGGCCGAATCCGGTTCGACCGACGGTCGTCAACGCGGGATGACCCGCTCCGTTTCCGGGTCGAACAGGTGGACGCGGTCGAGATCGACGCGCAGGTGCACGTGCACCCCCGGGTCCGCGCGGAAGGACGGCGGGACGCGCGCGACGAAGCGCGTCGTGTCGTCGACGAGCTCCTCGTCCGGCGTGTCGAGCATGTCGCCGGTCAGCACGGACGAGGTGGGGGCCTCCAGATGCAGGAGCACGTCGCTGCCCAGCATCTCGCTCAGCACCACGCGCAGCGACAGCACGTCCGGGCCGTCCTCACCCGCCGGCTCGAGCGCCTCCGGCCGGATGCCGACGATCACCTCGCCGCGGTGCGGCGTGCGAACCGCGAGCCGTTGGGTGCCGAGCATCACCCCGGCCTCGGAGGCGACGCCGCGCAGCAGGTTCATCGCGGGGGAGCCGATGAAGCCGGCCACGAACACGTTCGCGGGCCGCTCGTACAACGCCTGCGGCGTGTCGACCTGCTCCAGGCGCCCGTCGCGCATGACCGCGACCCGGTCGCCCATGGTCATGGCCTCGGTCTGGTCGTGGGTGACGTACAGGGTCGTCGTTCCGAGCTCCTGGTGCAGCCGCGCGATGTACGCGCGCATCTCCACCCGGAGCTTCGCGTCCAGGTTCGACAACGGCTCGTCCATCAGGAACGCCTCGGGCGAGCGGACGATCGCGCGGCCCAGCGCCACGCGCTGGCGCTGGCCGCCGGACAGCGCCTTCGGCCGGCGCTCGAGCAGCTCGCCGATCCCGAGGCGGGAGGCGGCCGAGGCGACGCGCGCGCGCACGTCGTCCTTGGGCACCTTCTGCAGCTTCAGCGCGAAGCCCATGTTCTCGGCCACGCTCATGTGCGGGTACAGCGCGTAGGACTGGAAGACCATCGCGATGTCGCGGTCCTTCGGCGCCACGTCGGTGACGACCCGGGAGCCGATCGAGATCTCGCCTGACGTCGTCTCCTCCAGGCCCGCGAGCATCCGCAGCGCGGTCGACTTGCCCGAGCCGGACGGGCCGACGAGGATCGTGAACTCGCCGTCGGGGATCTGCAGGTCCAGCTCGTCCACGGCCCTCGTGCCGTCGTCGAAGACCTTGGACACGCCCTCAAAGGCGATCGACGCCATCACGCACCCCCTCCCCGCGTCGCCGCGATGTGATCCCGGTACCAGAGCGCGCTCCGCTTCAGAATCCGCTCCTGCGTCTCGTAGTCGACGCGCACGATCCCGAAGCGCTTGTCGTAGCCGTGCTCCCACTCGAAGTTGTCCAGCAGCGACCACGCGTGGTAGCGCTTGACGTTCACGCCCTCGCGCGCCGCGCGCCGCAACGCCTCGAGATGGGACGAGAGGTACGCCACGCGCGACGGGTCCTCGACCACGCCGTCGACCAGCTTCTCGTCGTCGAACGCGGCCCCGTTCTCGGTGATCCAGATCTCGAGGTCGCCGTAGTCGGCGCGCAGTCGGACCAGCAGCTCGTGCAAGCCGCTCGCGTCGACCGGCCAGCCCATCGCGGTCAGCGCGCCGCGCGGCGCGTAGGTGGAAGCGCCCAGCGGCGCCTCCGAAGACGCCCGCACGTAGGTCGGGTTGTAGTAGTTGACGCCGAGGAAGTCGATCGGGCGCGAGATCACGTCCAGGTCCTCGGGATTGACCGGCAGCGCGCCGAAGACGCGCTCGTAGGCCTCGATCATCTCGGCGGGGTACGTCCCGCGCAGCACGGGGTCCAGGAACCAGCGGTTCTGGTGCGCGTCCATCAGCGCGGCGGCCTCCGGCTCCCCGCGCATGGGGTTCAGGTTGAGCGTGATCCCGACGGGCGTGTCCGGCACCCGCGCGCGCAGCGCGTCCACCGCCAGCCCGTGCGAGAGCAGCAGGTTGTGCGACACGGCCAGCGCCGTCGGCCAGTCGCGGATGCCGGGCGCCTTGCGCCCGTGCGCGTGGCCGAGGAACGCCACCACCCACGGCTCGTTGTGGGTGATCCAGCCCTCGACCACGTCGCCGAGCACGGACGCCATCGAGTCCGCGTACTCGGCGAAGCGCAGCGCGGTGTCCCGCACGGCCCAGCCACCGGCCTCCTGCCGCGCCTGCGGCAGGTCCCAGTGGTAGAGCGTCGCGACCGGCTCGATCCCGCGCTCCAGCAGCCCTTCCACCAATCTCCGGTACCAGGCGACGCCCCGGGCGTTCAGCGGCCCGCGCCCGTCCGGCTGCACGCGCGGCCAGGCGATCGAGAAGCGGTAGGACTCCAGCCCGAGCGACACCATCAGGTCCAGGTCGTCGGTCCACCGGTGGTAGTGGTCGCACGCGACGTCACCGGTGTCGCCGTTGACCACATTCCCGGGCAGGTGGCTGAACCGATCCCAGATGGACTCGCCGCGGCCGTCCTCGCGCGCGGCACCTTCCACCTGATAGGAGGCAGTCGCCGCGCCGAAGCGGAAGCCGGCGGGCAGTCCGTCGGCCGCGGCAAGCCACGGCTGGGGAGCGGTCGCCGTCATCCCTTCACCGCCCCGGCGGTGATGCCCTTCACCAGCCAGCGCTGCGTCGCGAAGAACGCGATCAGAACGGGCAACGTCGAAACCACACCGGCCGCCATCAGCTGGGCCGTCCTTTCCTGATAGTTACCGATGAAGTTGCGGATGCCGATCGGGATCGTCTCGGCGTTCTCCTGCGTCAAGGCGGCGACGAACAGCAGCTCGTCCCACGCGAACAGGAAGGCGTACACGAACGTGGCGACCAGCCCGGGCGCCGCGGCGGGCAGCACGATCTTCACGAACGCGCCGAAGCGGTTGCACCCGTCGACCATCGCGGCCTCCTCGAGATCCCGCGGGATCGCGATGAAGAAGTACCGCATGAAGTAGATCGCCACCGGCGTGAAGAACGCGGTGTAGACCAGCACCATCCCGAGGTGCGTGTCGAACAGCGCGATCGGCGTGTTCTGCTTGAGCCACACGAAGCCCATGAACACGGGCAGCAGGAACAGGGAGCCGGGGATCAGCTGCGTGCCGACCACGCCGAGCGAGAGCGCCTTCCCGCCGCGGAACTGGAAGCGCGCGAGCGCGTAGCCGGCGCACGCCGCGAACGCCGTCGCGCACAACGCCGCGGCCGTGCAGATGATCAACGAGTTCAACAGGTAGCGCTCGAAGTCGACGCTCTGCCACATGCGCGTGAACGCGTCGAACGTCGGCGACAGCAGGTCATAGGCCCCGCGGGAGAGCTGGCCGTCCGTCTGCAACGAGGACAGCACCAGCCACAGGATCGGCGAGAGCATCAACGCCAGCACGAGCCACGTCAGGGCATCCAGGCCCCGGTTCACCAAGCGAGCACTCATGTCGCCTCCAGATCTCGCTTGAACGCGCGGTACCAGACGGCCACCCACACGCACATGGCGAGCGTGAGCAGGACCGAGGCCGCGGCGCCGAAGCCGAACAGGTTGTTGGAGAAGGACTGCCGGACGATCAGCGTCATCATCAGGTCGGCGTCCGGGCCCGGGTTCGAGCCGAGCATGATGTACGGGATCGCGAACTGGTACGCGGCGTAGATCACGCAGAACAGCAGCTGCACGGCGATCAGCGGCCGCAGCAGCGGCAGGGTGATGTAGCGGAAGCGCCGCAGCGGGCCGGCGCCGTCGATCGCGGCGGCCTCGTGGAGCTCCTGCGGCATCGCCTGCAGGCCGGCGAGGAAGAAGATCATCGCGAACGGCAGCCCCCGCCAGATCGACGGGATCACGATCGCCCACATCGAGTTCTCGCCCAGCAGCCAGATCGGACGCTCGCCGAGCAGCCCGGTGTAGTCGACCAGGATCTTGTTGACGATCCCGACGTCGCTCTGCCACATGAAGCCCCACAGCACCGCGACGACGAAGCTCGGCACGATCCACGGGGTGAGCATCAGCGTGCGCACGAGCCGCTGGCCGCGCATCGGCCGGTTGAGCAGCAGCGCGATCGCCAGGCCGCCGACGATCGTGCCGCCGACGGTCCAGAACGTGTAGACGAACGTGTTCTGGACGGCGCCGAAGAAGCCGTCGTGCAGCGGGTTCGCGGTGTCGAAGAGGATGCCGCGGTAGTTCTCGAGCCCGCTCCAGGGGGCGTCGAAGAGGCGCGAGAACGTGAAGGTGTTGAGCCGCTTGAAGGAGAGGAGGATCCCGCCCGTCGTGGGGATCAGGTGCACCAGCACCATGAACGTGACGGCGGGGGCGATCAGCCCGTAGGCGAACCAGTTCCGGCGCCGGCGCGGGCGGCGAGGCCGCCCCGCACGCGAGGGGAGAACGCGTGCGGAGCGGGCCTCGGGGGGCGGCTGGAGGGTCGTGGGTGCCACTACCCCGCCGACTGGGCCAAGAGCCCGTCGGCCTCCTTCGCCGCGGCGTCGAGCTGGGACTTCACGGTCGCCGCGCTGTAGTCCGTGCCGACGCCTGCCGCGCTGTCGAGAATGTTCCCGAAGCGCGTCTTGTACGCGTTCTCGATCTGGCCCCACTGCGGGATCGGGGCGTAGGTGCGCCCGGATTGGATGGCCTGGAAGAACGCCTTGTGGTTCTCGGAGCTGTCGCCGACCTGCTGCTGGGGATCCAGCCGCGCCGGGAACATGCCGAGGAGCTTCGCGTAGTCGATCTGGGTCTGGTCGGAGCTGAGGAACTTCACCAGCGCCCACGCCTCGTTCGGGTACTTGGTGTTCTTGAACACCATCAGGTCCGAGCCGCCGACGAACGTGTAGGCCTTGCCGCCCGGGCCGGTCGGCATCGGGGCCACGCCGACGTTGGCGCGCGCCTCCTCGGACCACGTGTCGTCCTCGGCCCGATCGATCGAGCCGAGCACCCACGGACCGCCGATCCAGACCGCGAGCCGGCCGCCCTTGAACTGGTTCTCGACCTGCGTGCCGTCACGCTCGAGCTGGGACTTGTCGAACAGGCCGGACGTGATCAGGTCGCCCATGAACTCCACGCCCGCCTGCGACTCGGGCGAGTTGATCGTCGACTGCTTGGCGTCCGCGGACAGCTCCGCACCGCCGTTGTCCCACACGAACGGCATGACCTGGTGCACGAGGTCGTAGGCCTTCTTGCCGGGCGCGCCGAACGGCTCGATGTCCGGCACCTTGTCCTTGATGGCCTGCAGCGTGGCCTTGAAGGAGTCCAGGTCCTGGAACGCCGTGGCCGGATCGACGCCGGCCTTCTCGAGCACGTCCTTGCGGTAGTAGATCGAGCGCGCCTCCGTGAACCACGGCACGGCCCACGTGCCCTCCTGGCCCTGCACCTGCGTGGTGTTCCAGATGCCCTCGGCGTAGGCCGCCTTGCCGCCGATCTCCTCGACGCGGTCGCTCAGGTCCATGAACCCGCCGAGCGCGGCGAAGAACGGCACCTGGGTCGTGCCGGCCTGCGTGATGTCGGGGCCCTCGCCGGCGACGGCTGCGTTGCGGATGCGGTCGAACTGGACGTCCCAGCCGACCTCCTGCACGTCGACCTTCACGCCCGTCTTGGCCGTGAAGGGGGCGACCATCTTCTGCAGGTCCTCCTTCGGCTGCGGCGAGTTGGGCATCGTCCACAGCGTCAACGTGACGCCCTTCTGCAGCGCTTCTCCCTGCGCGGCCTTGGTGTTGTCCGTGCTGCTGTTGTCCTCGCCGCCGCACGCGGCGAGCGCGAGCGCGGTCGCCGCCACGGCGACCGCAAGCCTCTTCGGCATGGGGTTCTCCCTCCTCCATTGCGATGCTGACAAAAACGGTTTTGGTACGGCGCGAACGAAAGCGGCCGGGGCGGCCGCGGGGTTGGGTGGAGCCTCCTAAGGAGCCGCGGTGGAACCGCGTACGACCAGCTCGACGGGGAGCGTCCGGAGCGAGGGGCGGTCCGGGTCGCCGGCGATGCGCGCCACGAGGGCGTCGCCGGCCGCTGCGCCGAGGCCGAGCTTGTCCTGGCGCAGCGTGGTGAGGGGCGGGTTCACGTGAGGGGCGAGCTGGATGTCGTCGAACCCGACGATGGAAAGCTGCTCGGGCACGCGCACGCCGGCTTCGGCGGCGGCCCGGATGGCGCCGATGGCCATCATGTCGGCGGCGGCGAAGATCGCGGTCGGGGGCTCGTCGAGGGCGAGCAGCTGAGCGGTCTGCTCGCGCGCGGACTCCGCGTAGAAGTCGCCGTACCGCACGTACTCGTCACGGTAGGCGAGCCCGAGCGCCTGGATCGCGGCGCGGTATCCGCGCAGCCGGTCCACGCCCGGGCGCGAGTCGATCATGCCGGTGACCGTCGCGATCCGGCGGTGGCCCAGCTCGTGCAGATGGCGCACGGCGGCGGCCGCGCCGGCCTCGTTGTCGCTCATCACGACCTCGGTGCGCGGGCCCTCGAGCTGCATGTCGATCGCGACGCACGGGATCTCCCCGCGCACGAGCCGGCGGACCTCGTCGTCGTCGGGGTCGAGCCCGATCAGCGCGCAGCCATCGACGTTGTGGTGGCGGGCCCGCTTGAGGTAGTCGTGCGGGCCGTAGCCGCCGCCGGGGCGCTCGGAGGCGAACAGCAACAGGTCGAAGCCCTCACGGCCGACGCGCTGCTTG
The DNA here is from genome assembly GCF_027587175.1 of Solirubrobacter deserti. Lineage (GTDB taxonomy): Bacteria > Actinomycetota > Thermoleophilia > Solirubrobacterales > Solirubrobacteraceae > Solirubrobacter > Solirubrobacter deserti. The sequence continues at coordinate 17,070 of NZ_JAPCID010000017.1, read as the reverse complement.
AGACCACCGAGGACCTCGTGGAAGAAGGGGTGCTGGAGATCCGGATGACCCTCGCCCGTCTCCATGAACACGCCGATGACGTGCGAGCGCTGGGTGACCAGCGAGCGCGCCGCGGCGGCCGGCGTGTAGTCGAGCTCGGACGCGAGGCGCATGATGCGCTCGCGCGTCTCGGGACGCACGTCGGCGTAGCCGTTGAGGGCTCGCGATACGGTGCCGACCGACACGCCGGACCGCCGCGCGAGCTCGCGGATAGTGACTCTCTCCTCCATCTCCAAAAACGGTTTCGGAAACCGTGGGCGGCAGTATGCACGGAGTCCGAGCAAAGGTCAAGGAACTTTCTGCGCGAAACTGGACGGCGTGATCGGCGAGCTGCGCGAAGGTCCGCTCCACCGCGAGCTCAAGCGGCGTCTGGCCGCGCCCGGCGACGCGTTCGAGGTCCGGGTGGACGGCTTCGTGATCGACCTCGTGCGGGCGGACGGGGAACTCGTCGAGGTCCAGACGGGCGGTTTCTCCGCGCTGCGAACGAAGCTGGACGCGCTGCTGGATCGCCATCGCATGCGGATCGTGCACCCCGTCCCGACGGAGCGACGGATCGTGCGGGTGGACGAACACGGCGAAGTGCTCTCGACGCGGCCCTCACCGAAGAAGCCGGGCGCGGCGACGATCTTCGAAGGGCTCGTCTCCTTCCCCACGCTGCTCAGCCACCCGCACCTGACGATCGAGGTCCTGCTGTGCCGCGAGGACCACGTGCGCGCGCCGGCGCCCGTCCGTGGCCGCCGCTACCTGCGCGACCCCGGACAGCGCGTCCTGCGCGAGGTGCTCGAGCGCGTCGAGCTGCGCGGCCCGGCGGATCTCGCCACCCTGCTGCCGGAGCTCCAGGCGCCGTTCACCACGCGCGAGCTCGCCGCGGCCATGAAGGTGCCGCTGCCGCTGGCGCAGAAGGCCGCCGCGTGCTGCCGCGCGCTCGAGGTCTTCGCCGACGCGGGCAAGCGCGGGCGGGCGCCACTGCACGGTTGGGGCCTGGACCCCAGGACGAACGGAATGGGAAGGGACGCCTGAGCAGTCCAGACTGGCGGGCATGAGATGGGTTGTCCTCGTCGCCTTGCTCCTGGTGGGGCTCGGCGCGTACTCGTTGTTGAGCTCGGCACACGAGATGGGCATGGCGGTGATGGCCGACGCGAACGAGCAGACGGGTGCGACCGCGCCGCGGCTGCTCGAGCGTGAGGTGCGCGTGCGCGGTGAGATGGCGATGCTCGACCTCGTCTGCCCGGCCGCCGGCGGCTGCCGCGGCGTGATGACGATCGAGCTCGGCGAGAAGGTCGGCAGCGCGCCGTACGCGCTGCCGGGCGCGCGGACGATGCGGTACGCGCTGCCCCTGCCGCCGGGCTCGCGCGCCGAGCGCGCGAAGCTGAGCTGGCAGGAGGACAGCGGCGCGTCCGGCCACGCCGAGATCGAGCTCAAACGCGGGTAGGTGGCGGGTTGAGCCCTGTGACGCGGCTCAACCCGCCACGCACGCGTCAGAGCGCGGCCCTCAGCCGGTCCAGCGCGGCCACCTCGGCCTCGTACATCGCGGTCACCTCGTCGGCGAGCGGCGGCATCTCGCCCGCCACGTCGCGCTCGGCCTGCACGCTCCAGCGCGCCGGGTCCTCGCGGTCGATGAGCTCGCGCAGCTCGTCGCCCGGCTCCAGCGCGGCGTCGACGATCGCCTCCCAGCGCGCCGCGGCCTCGCGCCACGGGGCCGACGGCAGCTCGCGGCCGAGCAGCGCGCTCGCCTCGTCGAGGAAGTCGGCGTAGAGCCCGCGCAGATGCGCGCCGCCGGACGCGCCCGCGTAGATCGAGCCGCGCGCGCTCGCGGTGCCGCGGCCGTCGGCGAACACCGTCGGCCAGCCCTTCTTGTGGCGCGTGTCGGTGATCATCCGCGCCCACTTGCGCCAGGCCGGCAGCGAGAACGAGTCCGACTTCTCGCTCAGATGCTCGACCTGCAGGCGCAGGCCCTCCTCGATCGCGGCGCGCAGGTCGCCCACGTCGACGCGCGCGGGGTCGATCGTGATCAGCCGGTGCTTGTAGGAGCTCACGCGCGCCCGCGCGTCCGCGACGCGCTCCGCGCTGACGACCTCGCGCTCGGTCGAGCGGTCGTCGATCAGGTACGAGTCGCCCGAGCGCCCGTAGACCACCACCGGTGAGCCGCCGAACCCGTCGCGGCTCTCCGGCAGCCCGCGGTGCCCGAGCTGGTACGGGTCGATCCACGCGATCGCCGGCAGTCCCTGCTCCAGCTGGGCGTCGAGCGCCGCCGCCGCGGCCTTGCGCCCGCCCGTCTCGTGCAGCACCGCCTGCAGCCCGAGCCGCTCGGCCAGCCCGGACGCCCAGCGGGCGGGGTACTGCCACTGGCGCCGGAAGCCGAGCGTCAGCGCGCGGTAACCCCACGCGTCGAACTCCCACAGGATGTAGCCGGCCCCGAGCCCGCCGCCGATCCCCAGGATCATCGCCTCGCTCAACGGCGCGCCGTCGTGCTCGACGCCGAGGTTCGCGAGGACGTTGGCGAACGCGGCCGTCTCACCCTCGACGCCGCCGCGGAGCTCCCAGTGGACGGGCGCCCCGGCCTCGACGTGCCGGCGGGCCACGGTGTAGGCCTCGCCGGTGCGCGCCATGCGGTCGCGGACGAGCTGCTTGAAGTGCTTGCGAGCGGTCATGATCGGTCTCCGGACGGCCGGCGCCGGCCTCCACACGACGCAGCGCCCGCCGGGTGCGGGAACGCGGATCACGACAACTGTTCATCCCGAGGACAAGGATCCCCTTTGCTCCCGCGTAGGCGACCGGTGTGGACGGCGGCTCAGGGAGTCCGGCGAGAGAGAAATCGCCGCACTTGGGAATGTTAACGCCGGTTCTGCGAGACTGCCGCGTCCGATGGAAGTTGTTACTCACGTGTTACCGGAGGGGGCCGACCTGCCCTCGGCGAAGGCCTCGCTGGCCGAGCATCTCGACGTGCGCGCGGACCGCGCGACGAGCGGGACGACGACCTTCTACGACACGTTCGACGGCCGCCTGCACGCGGCCGGTTTGACGCTGCGCCACAGCGGCACGGAGCTGGTCCTGCTCGACCGGGAGACCGGCGCGACGCTCGCCAGCGCCGCCGCACCCGCCGCCAAGCGCCTGTTCGACCGCGACCTGCCCGAGGCGCTGCGCGCCCGGCTCGCACCCGAGATGGAGATGCGCGCGCTGCTGCCGGTGGCGAAGGTCCGCACCCACCGGCTGCCGCTCGCCGTGCTCAACGGGGACGCCAAGACGGTGGTCCGGCTGGAGCTGACCACCGCCGACAACGGCACCCGCGGGCGCGTCACCGCCACCGCGGTGCGCGGCTACGAGGCCGAGATCGAGCGCGTCCGCGCCACGCTGGCCGAGACGCTCGCGCTGCCGGAGGCGACGGTCCCGCTCGTCGACGAGGCGATCGCGGCCGCCGGCGGCGACCCCGCGGGCACGAGCTCCAAGCTCGCGCTCACGCTGGACCCGGACGAGCCCGCCAGCCTCGCCGCGGCGACTGTATTCGGCCGCCTGCTCGAGGTGATCGACCTCAACCTGCCCGGCACGCTCGACGACGTCGACTCCGAGTTCCTGCACGACCTGCGCGTCGCCATCCGCCGCACGCGCAGCCTGCAGCGCCAGTTCAAGGGCGTCTACCCCGAGCGCCTGCAGCACTTCCGCGACGAGTTCAAGCGCCTGCAGGCCGTGACCGGCGACCTGCGCGACCTCGACGTCTACCTGCTCGACTTCCCCGAGCTGCGCGACTCGCTGCCGGAGAAGATGCGCGCCGACCTGGACCCGCTGCGCGACGTGCTCGAACAGCGCCGGGTCAAGGCGCTCACGGCCACGCGCCGGGCCCTGCGCGCGCAGCGCACGGGCGACGCGCTCGCCGAGTGGAACGAGTTCGTCACGAGCCGCCGCCCGTCCGACCGCACGGTCTCCGACCTCGCGTCGCACCGGATCACGCGGGTCTACCGCAAGATGGTCAAGATGGGCCGGGCGATCGACGACGACTCGCCCGCCTACGACCTGCACGAGTTGCGCAAGGTCGGCAAGGAGCTGCGCTACCTGCTCGAGTTCTTCGCCAGCCTGTACCCGCCGGAGATCGTCAAGCCGTTCGTGAAGACGCTCAAGGGCCTGCAGGACCAGCTCGGCCGCTTCCAGGACCGCGAGGTGCAGGCCAACGCGCTGCGCGACCTGGCGCCTGCGGTCAAGGGGCATCCGTTCACGCTGATGGCCATGGGCGTGCTGATCGAGCGCTTCATGCAGGAGGAGATCGCGGCGCGGGCCGAGTTCGCCGACCGGTTCGCGGTCTTCGCGTCGAAGGCGCAGCGCGACGTCGTCAAGGAGCACTTCGGGTGAGCCAGGTCCTGGCGACGTACAACATCAAGGGCGGCGTCGGCAAGACGTCGGCCGCGGTCAACCTCGCGACGCTCGCCGCCCACGGCGGCGACCAGACGCTGCTGTGGGACCTCGATCCCCAGGGCGCGAGCACGTACCTGTTCCGCGTCAAGCCCAAGATCAAGGGCGGCGGCGCGAAGCTCGTGCGCGGCAAGACGGACGCCGACGGCCAGATCAAGGGCACCGACACCGAGGGCCTGGACCTGCTGCCCGCGGACTTCTCCTACCGCCACATGGACCTGGCGCTCGACGGCGCCAAGACCAACCGCCTCGACCGCGTCATCAAGCCGCTCAGCGAGTACCGCTACGTCTTCCTCGACTGTCCGCCGAGCATCAGCCTCGTGTCCGAGAACGTCTTCGAGGCGGCCGACGCGCTGCTGGTCCCGATCATCCCGGCGACGCTCAGCTCGCGGACGCTCGACCAGCTGCACGAGGTGCTCAACAGCGACGCCAAGGTGCTCGGCTTCTTCTCGATGGCCGACCGGCGCAAGAAGCTGCACCGCGAGCTGATGGAGGAGCTGGGGCGCGAGCACGACGTGCTCGAGACGGTGATCCCGAATTCGGCGGACGTCGAGCGCATGGGCGCTGAACGGGCCGCGCTGGTCGACTTCGCGCCGCGCAGCCGGGCCGCGCGCGCATACGCCGACTTGTGGACGGAGATCCGCGAGCGGCTCTAGCCTTTTTCCAGCGATGGCGCGAAGGTCGGACGCTGCGTATCCCCCGTGGGCCGTCGTGAGCGGGCCCGACCCGGCGTTCGACGACACGACCCGCCGGACCCACCACGCGGTCCTGACCTCGGCGGCGCTGCTGGACCTCTATCGCGAGCGCTTCGGCGAGGACGTCGCCGTCGGCTACGACGTGATCATCCGCCGGCTCGGGCTGGTGTGGGACTGCCGCTGGGACGGGGCGGCGAGCGTCGTCGGGTTCCGCTGCGCCCGCTGCGGGCGCGCGCTCGCCGACGGCGCGCGGCGCGACAAGGAGACCGCCGACAACGTGGCCTACGTGCGGGATCTGTGCGCGGCGTACGTGCGCGGCGGTGTGGACGCGCTCGCCGAGCTGATCCCGGACGACGTCGAGTGGATCCCGCGCATCGCCGAGGGCCGCGTGCTGCGCGGGACGCATGAGCTGCGGGCGTTCCTGGCCGAGCGGCCGCCGGGCGGGCCGGTGCCGCAGCCCGTGCGAGTCGAGTCCATCGGCGAGCACGTGCTCGTGCACTTCACCGGCGCGGGCGAGGTGTGGTCGGTGTATCTGTTCGAGCGCCGCCGGCTGGTCCGCGCGGTCAGCTTCGACTCGAAGGCGGTGGCGGTGCGAGCCGCGGCGTAGGACGCCGCGGCCCAGACCACGGTCAGGTCGCGTCGCGGAGGCGCTGGGCCTCGGGGAGCGACTCGAGCTTCTTGAGCGTGTGGTTCTCGATCTGCCGGATGCGCTCGCGCGTGACGTTGAACGCCCGCCCGACCTCCTCCAGCGTGTACGGACGCGCGCCGGTGAGGCCGAAGCGCATCTCGATGACTTCGCGCTCGCGCTGCGGAAGCGCGTCCAGCGCCCGCCGCACGTTCTCCTTGCGCAGGTTCTCCGAGGCCACCTCGAAGGGCGACTCGGCGGCCTCGTCCTCGACGAAGTCGCCCAGCTCGGATTCCTCTTCCTCGCCGATCGGCTTCTCGAGCGAGACGGGCTGCTGGGCCATGCGCAGGATGTCGCGCACCTCGCGCACCGAGCATTCCAGCTCGTTCGCGATCTCCTCCGGCAGCGGCTCGCGGCCGAGCTGCTGGACGAGCTGGCGCTCGACGTGCACCACCTTGTTGAGCTTCTCGACCATGTGCACCGGGATGCGGATGGTCCGGCCCTTGTCCGCGATCGCGCGCGTGACGGCCTGACGGATCCACCAGGTGGCGTACGTCGAGAACTTGTAGCCGCGGCGGTAGTCGAACTTCTCCACCGCGCGGATGAGGCCCAGCGAGCCCTCCTGGATCAGGTCCAGGAACGACAGGCCGCGGCCGAGATAGCCCTTGGCGATCGAGACGACGAGGCGCAGGTTGGCCTCGACCATCTCCTGCTTGGCGACGAGGTCGCCGCGCTCGATGCGCCGCGCCAGCTCGACCTCGCGGTCGGCCGTGAGCAACTGCACCTTGCCGATCGAGCGCAGGTAGAGCCGCAGCGAATCCAGGCTGGGCTCGACCGTGAGGTCGATCTCGGGCTTGCGGGCACCCTCGGGAGCATCCTTCTCCCGGCGCGCCTCGGGCTCCGAGTTGGTCACCGGCTTGCCATCGGCCGTGACGATCTCGATCCCCTGGTCCAGCAGGTACGCGTGAAGCTCTGCGATCTGCTCCTTGGTGACCTCCACCTCTTCCAGTGAAGTGGCGATCTGCTCGACGGTCAGGATCCCCCGTTCCTGGCCTTCGGCGATGAGCGGCTTCAGCTCGTCGATCTCGCTGATCGGAGCCTCGTCCACCAGCAATGCGTCGGTCTTGGTGCCCAACCCTCTAGTCCTTCGGGACGTAACTTGAGCGATCCCCGCCCCCGGGGCCGCTCCCATCCGTGCCTATCCGTCTGTCCGCGACGAGTTGTCGCAATGGGCGCCGAGTTCGTGGTTTACCCCTTGTGATCCTGGGGAACCTGTCTGCGCCGTCCCGGCTTTGTAGCACGGGATACGTGGTCTGTCTTTGGCAAAACCTTGGTCCATTCGTCCAGGTTTGTCGGTATACGCCCGAACCGCGTCAGCTTCAGGACCCGCGGGCATCCCCGGACCGGGGTAGCCCAGTTCCGTGAGTGCCGCCCTGGCCCGATTGCACGCGCGCCCCGACGCCGCGCTCGGACCGGCTCCGCTGCCGCCCGGAACGCTCGTGCACGTACCGGCCGACGCTCCCTCCCCGACGGCGCTGGCGGTGATGCTGCACGGCGCCGGCGGCTCGGCCGCGAGCGCGCTCCAGCTCGTCCGCGAGGCCGCCGAAGCGCACCAGGTCGCGGTCCTCGCGCCGCAGTCGGCCGGCCGGACGTGGGACATGATCGAGCGTGACTTCGGCCCGGACGTCGCGACCATCGACTCAGCCCTCGCGCACGTGTTCGCCTCGTTCGCCGTCGACCCGGCGCGGATCGCCCTCGCCGGCTTCTCCGACGGTGCCTCCTATGCGCTGTCGCTGGGCCTGCGCAACGGCGACCTCGCGACGCACTTGATCGCGTTCTCGCCCGGCTTCGCGACGGGCGGCTCAGCGGTCGGGTGGCCCAAGGTGCTCATCACGCACGGGACCGAGGACCGGGTGCTGCCGATCGACCGCTGCGGTCGACGGGTCGCGTGGCGGCTGCACGGCGCCGACTACGACGTCCGCTACGAGGAGTTCGACGGCGGGCACGTCGTCCCGCCCGCGCTCGCGGACGCCGCCTTCGCCTGGCTCGCACGCTGAACCCGTACGCTGGGTGTCATGACTCTGCCTTTCGAGGACGTTCAGAGCCAGGCTCCGACGCTCTCGCTCTCCCTCTCGCGCGTGGGCGTGACCAACGTCGAGAAGGTCATCCGCATCGCTGCGAACGGCGCCGAACAGCTCTTCTACGCGAAACTGGACTGCTTCGTCGACCTCGGCCCGCATCAGAAAGGTGCGCACATGAGCCGCTTCGAGGAGGTCGTCAACGACGCCATCGGGGAGGTCGTGCTCGGTGAGGCCGCCTTCCGCGCCGAGACGCTCGCCGCGCACATCGCAGAGAAGGTCCGCGACCGCCAGGAAGCCCTGCGCGCCGAGGTCCACATCGAGGCGCGCTATCCCGAGCACAAGCCGGCCCCAGTCTCCGGCATCCAGACCCAGGAGATCTACTCGCTGCTCGGCGCCGCCGTCGCCAGTGGGGCCGGCACGCGCCGGCTGATCGGCGTCCGCGCCCAGGGGATGACCGCGTGCCCGTGCGCGCAGACCGCCGTCCAGGCCCGCTCCCACGAGCGCCTGCTCGAGGACGGCTTCTCCGACGACGAGATCGCGCGCATCTTCGAGGCCGTGCCGGTCGCGACCCACAACCAGCGCGGGCTCGGCACGCTGCACATCGGCTGCCCCGAGGACTGCGACACCGACATCGACGCCCAGTGGCTCGTCCAGATCGTCGAGGAGTCGATGTCCTCGGAGATCTACGAGCTGATGAAGCGCTCCGACGAGGGCGCCGTGGTGGAGAAGGCGCACCGCCGGCCGCGCTTCGTCGAGGACTGCGTGCGCGAGATGATCCGCGGGACCGTCGAGCGCTTCGGCGACCTCAGCGACCGGCACTTCGTCTCGGCCCGCCAGGAGAACCTGGAGACGATCCACCAGCACAACGTCACCGCCGAGCGCTTCGGGCTCATGGGCGAGCTGCGCAACGAGATCGCCACGGGCGACCACTCGTCGCACCACGTGTCGCTCCGTGAGTGGCTCGACGGCGCGCACTGATCTCGTCGGGCCGGGGGTGAGCATCGACCCGGGGCTCGTCCCCGGGTTCTCGCGCTCGCGCGTGACGTTCCTCGTGGACGGCGTCCCGGTGGAGCCGCGCGTGGTCGCGCACCGCTGGGACCCCGACCTCACGGAGACCGTGTATGCGCTCACGGACGCGCTGCGGCTGCACGAGCGCCGCGGCATCCGCGGCGACGTGCTGTGCGCGGACTGGTCCTACGAGGGATCGGGGCGCGTGAAGGTCGAGGGCGGGCCCGCGACCGGCCTGCGGATCCCGCTGCGCGGCGGGTCCCCGCTCGGCGCTTCGCTGGACGAGCGGCCGTTCGCGGCCTGGCTGGCGCGCCACGCGCCGCGGCTGACCACGGACTCGGCCGCGCTGGCCGAGCGCTACGCGGCCCAATGGTTCGCGCTGTACGCCGACGGGCCGGGCCCGCTCGCGCTCAAGCTGCGGGAGCTGCGCTGGATGCGCGCGCTGAGCGGCGCCGAGGCCCGGCTCGCGGTCTGGGACGGCGCCGGCGACCCGTACACGCCCGCGATCGAGCTCGGCGAGCACCACCAGGTGTCGCTGTTCGCCGCGCGGGAGGCGGCGCTGGACGCGGTGCTCGCGCGCGGCGGGTTTAGCGCCGTCCCCACCCGGCTCGACCAGGCCGTCTGGCACTGGGGCATGGTGCGCTCGCTCGGCGGCGGCGACCTGCGCGACGCCGTCGCGGCGAAGTTCCTGCACGACGGCTACTTCCGCGACCAGCCGCACATCACCTGGACGGCCGCGCTCCCGTTCCTGCTCGACGACTTCGGCGAGCGCGAGCGGATGGGGCTCGCGCAGGCCGTCGACGCGCTGACGCTGTCGTCCGACATCGAGACGACCTGGGTGCTGCTCGCCCTCGTGCGCGTCGGCTTCGCCGCCCGCTTCGCGCGCTCGTGGAGCGCGTGGGCGCCGACCGGCGCGTGCGCGTGGCTGGACACGTTCTTCCGCGGCGTCGTCTGCGACGGGCTCGCCGACGTCGGCCCGCTGCGCGTGGACGACGTCCCGTTCAAGGAGGAGGAGCTCAGCTTGGAGCGCGACGGGCCTGGCGGGCCTGCACGAGCGTCCTGAAGCCGAAGAAGTAGTCCGCGCCGGAGATGACGGTGATGATCGTCGTCACCCACACGAGACCGTCGACCCACAAGGGCGAGCCGTCGACGAGGATCAGCACCATCACCATCGCGACCTGGAAGGCGGTCTTGATCTTGCCCCAGATGCTCGCGGGGATGACCTCGCCGTGCTCCATCGCCAGCTGCCGCAGCCCGGTCACCGCGAACTCGCGCGCGATGATCACCATCGCCACCCAGGCGCTGACCCGGTCCAGGGAGACCAGGCTCACCAGCGCGGCCGTGACCAGGAGCTTGTCCGCCAGCGGGTCCATCAGCTTGCCGAACGTCGTGATGCTCTTCTGGCGGCGGGCGATCCAGCCGTCGAGGGCGTCCGTGAACGACGCGAATGCGAACACCGCAGCGGCGACTCCGTCCAACCCCCCGCCCTCCTGCACGAGCGCCGCGACGAGCACGGGCACCAGCAGGATGCGCAGAAGCGTCAGGACGTTCGGGACATTGAGCTCGAACAACCGGGGCTGAACGTTAGCCTGGGTAGCCGAACCACGTGGACGATCTCTTACGCATGCTCGCGTTGCTGGCGCTGATCGCCGGCAACGCCTTCTTCGTGGTCGGCGAGTACTCGATCGTCACCGCACGCCGCTCGGCGCTGCGCCAGCGCACCGGCAAGGGGGCGCAGGCGGCGCTGCGGTTGATGGAGGACCCCGTGCGGGTGATCTCCACGGTGCAGGTCGGGATCACGGCGATCGGGGTGCTCAGCGGCATCGTCGGCGAGACCGCGATCCGCAACCTGCTCGGCGACGCCGTGCCGTCATGGCTGGCGTTCCTGATCGCGTTCAGCGTCGTCACCTACCTCAGCGTCGTGCTCGGCGAGCTCGTGCCCAAGGCGCTGACCCTGGAGAAGGCCGAACTGCTGGCGTCACTGGTGGCGCGCCCGATCGAGCTGCTCGCGCGCGTGCTGCGGCCGGTGGTGTGGGTGTTGCAGGGCACCGCGAGCTACCTGCTGCGGCCGTTCGGGATCACCGAGGTGATGGCCGGCGAGTCGATCCAATCCGCCGACGAGCTGCGCGCGCTCGTCGATGAGGCCGAGGGCCAGGGCGTGATCCCGCGCGCCCAGGAAGAGATGCTCCACAACGTCTTCGACTTCGCCAGCAGCGAGGTGCGGGACGTGATGGTCCCGCAGCCGGACGTGGTGTGGATCGAGGCGTCGCTGACCGGCGACGAGGCACTCGGGCTGGTCGTCGAGCACGGGCACTCGCGCTACCCGGTCGGCCGCGAGTCGCTGGACCACCTGGTCGGCGTCGTGCATTTCCGTGACCTGCTCGCCTCGCGCGGGGAGCTGGTGGGCGCCCTGGCGCGCCAGCCGCCGATCGTGCCGGAGACCAAGGACCTCGGCGCGCTGCTGCGCGAGATGCGCGAGGGCCGGCAGGCGATGGCCGTCGTGGTCGACGAGTACGGCTCGACGGCCGGGATCGTGACCGTGCACGACGTGCTCGAGGAGATCGTGGGCGAGATCGAGGACGAGTTCGACCTCCCCAACAACGAGCTCGAGCGCATCGACGACCGTACCGTCGAGGTGTCCGGGTCCATGAGCATCGACGACTTCAATGAGGAACTGGGCACCGAGCTTCCCCAGGAGGGACCGCGCACGCTCGCCGGGTTGGTCTTCGACGCGCTCGGGCGGCGCCCCCAGCCGGGCGACGAGGCCGCCTTCGACGGCGTGACGCTCCGGATCGAGGACGTCGACGGCCTGCGTATCACCAAGCTCCGAGCCTCCCTTTAGGGTGAGTTCATTCGGCTTAGAAATGCTTCCGGACATGACGCGCATCGTGGTCATCGATCCGCAGCCGGCCGTTCGCGCCGGACTCGCGATGATGCTGCGCACCGAGCCGGGCCTGGTTCCGGTGGGTGTGGCCCTGGGAGCCAAGGACGGACTGGAGCTCGTCGAGCGCCAGCGCCCGGACGTCGTGCTGCTCGATGCCGGTGACCTCGGCCTGGTCCGCAAGCTGCGCGCGCTCGACCCCGCGCCGCGCGTCGTGCTCTACGCCGCCTTCGAGGACCCGACGCTCGTCGTGACCGCCCGCGTCGCGGGCGCCGACGGCCTGGTCTCCAAGGAGGCCGACGCCGAGGTGCTGTACGCCGCGCTGCGTGCCGTGGGCCGCGGCGGCACCGCGCTGCCGGCGCTGGACCGCGCCGCGATGGACGCCGCCGCGCACCGTGTGGAGCCCGAGGACCTCGCGCTGCTGGCGATGCTCGTGGACCGGACGGAGCCCTCCGAGGTCGCGGCGACGCTGCGGCTGAACCCGCGCAAGCTGGCGCGGCGGATCGAGCGCCTGCTGGCGCGGCTACGCCCGGCGCGCCCCCACGCCGTCTAGCGCACTATCGTGGGGCGTAATGCCTCTCGTCCCCATGGTCATCGAGCGCACCGCCCGCGGCGAGCGCGAGTTCGACATCTTCTCGCGGCTGCTGAACGAGCGGATCATCTTCCTCGGCCAGCCCGTCGACGACCAGATCGCCAATCTGATCGTCGCCCAGATGCTCCACCTGGAGTCTCAGGACCCCGACAAGGACATCTCGCTGTACATCAACTCGCCGGGCGGGTCGATCTACGCGGGCCTTGCGATCTACGACACGATGAACTTCATCAAGCCCGACGTGGCGACGATGTGCGTCGGGATCGCGATGTCGATGGGGTCGTTGCTGTTGGCCGGCGGCGCGAAGGGCAAGCGGTTCTCGCTGCCGAACTCGCGCATCCTCATCCATCAGCCGAGCGCCGGGTTCGAGGGCCAGTCCACGGACATCGAGATCCACGCGCGAGAGATCATCAAGACGCGCAAGCGGATCGACGAGATCTACGCCAAGCACACGGGGCAGCCCGAGGAGCAGGTGCACCGCGACATGGAGCGCGACCGCTTCTTCAAGGCGGATGAGGCCGCGGAGTACGGCCTCATCGACCGGGTCATCTCACAGCACTGAGTGCTCGATCACGCCTAGGGCTTCGATCTCGCAGCGGACCTTGTCGCCGGGCTGCAGGTAGCGAGGCGGATCGAACGCCTCGCCGACGCCGCTCGGCGTGCCCGTCAGCACGATCGCGCCGGGCTCGAGGGTGCACGTCTCGGCGATGAAGTCGACGATCTCGCGCGGGTTGAAGATCATCGCCCGCGTGTTGCCGTCCTGACGGATCTCGTCGTTGACGTGGGTCGTGATCCGCAGGCCGAGGGCGTCGGGGATCTCGTCCGCGGTCGTGATCCACGGGCCCCACGGGCAGGAGCCGTCGAACGCTTTGGCGCGCGCCCACTGCTTCTCCGAGCGCTGGAGGTCGCGCGCGGAGAGGTCGTTGGCGACGGCGTAGCCGATGATCTGGTTCTCGTCGCCGATGACGAGCACGAGCTCGGCCTCGTAGTCGAGCGCCTGCGTGGCCGCGGGCGGTGAGACCAGCTGGTTGGGCGCCGCGCTGGAGAGCGGCAGCTTGAGGAAGATCAGCGGCTTCTCGGGCCGCTCAGACCCGAGCTCGGCGATGTGCTCGGCGTAGTTGCGGCCGACGCAGAAGATCGCGGGCGGGCGGGGGATCGGCGCCAGCAGCGAGACCTCGCTGAGCGCGTGGTCGGGGCCGGTGGCGGGGGCGCGGTCGGCGTCCTGGAGGGTTTCGAGCAGCGACGCGCCGGTGGTGAAGGTCACGATGCGGCTGCCGCGAACCTCACCCGTGAGACCCGAGGTGCCGCCTGGAGGAATGAACGTGGCGAGTTTCATTGGACAAATGACCGGCTATGGGAACGGCGTTCCTTTGTCGATGATGTCGGACGTGGATGTGAGCGCGATTCAGGCTGCCGCGGCGGCCACCTCGACGACCTACCGCTCGTTCGCGGACGCGACGCGCTCCGTGCTCGACCTGCTCGAGCGCCACGTGCCCGATGCCGCGGTGTTCATGGCGCACCTGGACCGGGGCCAGTTCATCCACCGGATCGTGGATGTACGCCGGGGCGCAGACTACGGACTGCGCTCGAATCAGGCGCTGCCCCTGGGCGACGCGTTCTGCTCGCACATGGCCGAGGGCCGTGGGCCGCGGTTGACGGGTGACGTCGGCGGCGTCGAGGAGTACGCGGGGCTGGCGATGCGCCAGCGCACCGGGGCGCGGTCCTACGTCGGTGTGCCGCTGGAGCTCTCCGACGGGACGCGGGTCGGGTCCTTGGCGGCGGTGTCCCGTCGCCGCAATGCCTTTGTAGCTGCCGACGAGCAGCTGTTCGTGATGCTGGCCCGGGTGCTGGCGGGCGAGCTTGAACGAGAGTCCAACGCACGAGATTTGCGCAGGTTCAACGACATGCTTCGAGATCAGGCCAAGGGAATGGGTGCGATCGGCCGGGTGGCCAAGGCGCTCGCGGCGGGTGACGATGCCCGCCAGGCGATCTGCGAGGCGGCCTGCGAGGTCATGGACGCGCCGGTCGCGTTCCTGCTGGAGCCGTCGGGCCGCGACTTCGCGTCCACGGCGATGGCCGGCGCGAACGTGCAGCCCGTGACGATCCAACCGCGTGGCGACGGCTCCGGGGGCGGCAAGGCGTTCACCGCCAAGGAGGCCTACTTCGTCGCCGACGCCCGCAACCATCCGGCGCTGGCCGCGCCGCTGGTGGAGGCGACGTCGGCTCGGTCCGCCGTGTTCGAGCCGGTGCTGCGCGACGGGGACGTCTGCGGGGTGCTGATCGTGATCTGGCAGCGGCCGCTCGACAAGCTGCCCGAGGCGTCGGGCGGGATGCTCAAGCTGGTCGCGGCCCAGGCGGCGATCGCGATCGAGCACGCGGGCCTGCGGGCGCGGGTCGCGGCCCTGGCTCTGACGGACGCGTTGACCGGGCTCGTGACCCGGCGCGTGTTCGACGAGGAGCTGCCGCGGGAGCTCGCGCGCGCCCGTCGCGGCGACACGCCGGTCTCGGTGGCCGTGCTCGATCTCGACCACATGAGCGCGTTCAACATGATGCGCGGCGAGGGCGAGGGCGACCGGCTCGTCAAGGAGACGGCGGCGCGCTGGCGTTCGGAGCTGCGCGAGGTGGACGTGCTGGCGCGGCTGGACGGCGTCGAGTTCGCGCTGGTGCTGCCGAGCTGCGGGCTGAGCGAGGCGGTCGAGGTCGTGGACCGCGTGCGCGGCGCGACGCCGCGCGGGCAGACGGCTTCGGCGGGAGTGGCGCGCTGGGACGGCGAGGAGCCGGCCGAGCTGCTGATCGCCCGTGCCCAGGAAGCGCTGGCGGCGGCGAAGTCGTCCGGCCGAAACGTGACGATTCCGGCCGAGTAACTCAGGTTTACAGAAGTCCGCTCGGGCTTCGTGTAGGCTTCCCGGCCAGAAATCGAGTAACGCCGAGTTCTTCCGTCCCCTGGACGGGAGGAACGGGGGACCCAGTGTTGCGGCTTTGGTCAGGCCGACTGGGGCGAATCGCCGCCTGCTTGGCGGCGTAGCGCAGGCCTTTGCGCGAGCCCGACAGCTAACCCCGTAGGCACGAGGCCCTAAGGAGTGAGAGTTGTCGGCTCACGAGTTGTCGTTCCCGTATGAATCATCCCGTAACCGCGATCTGAGCGACGCGGAGCTGTGGGCACGGTCGCTGCGGCGCTCCGTGCACCGGCGCGAGATCACGGAGGCGGCGCGCAAGCACGCCATGCGGCGCAAGAGCGCCGCCGTGGCCGTGACGGCGTCGATGGCCGCCGGGCCGGTCGCCGCACCGTTCGCGGCCGTCGCGTCGGCTGGGGGTCCACGCGCGGTGGCCACCAAGACGGCTGACACGCAGCGCTCCGCGATCGCGCTCCCCTCGGGCGCGCTGGTCGAGTACGGGGACACGGGCGCGGCCGTCGCGGCCGTGCAGCAGGCCGTCGGCGTGGACGACGACGGGATCTTCGGGCCGGTCACCCGGGGCGGCGTCGAGCGCTTCCAGTCCCGCGCCGGGCTGCCTGTGACGGGGCAGGTGGACGCCAAGACGTGGGCGGCGATGTTCCGCTCGCAGGTGTCCTACGTGGGCAAGGACGGGTCGACGTCGGTGACGATCAAGCACCGCGGCGGCGGGGCCGAGGCTCCCGCCGGCGAGGTGGAGGTCGCTCCGGCCGAGGCGACCAAGCCGGCGGTCAAGAAGAAGTCGGGCACGAAGAAGAAGGCGGCCACGACGCCGCGCTCGACCACCCCGGCCACCTCGACCGATCCCGAGACCAACCGCAACGCGATCACCAACACGCAGGCCGTCAACGCCCCCGCCCCGGCTCCCGCGCCGGTCAGCCAGGGCGCCGGCTGCGGCGCGGGCCGGATCGCGACGCCCGTCGCGGGCACGGCGACCGGCGCGTTCGGCGAGGACCGCGGCTCGCACGCCCACGCCGGCAAAGACATCTCCGCGCCGACCGGCACCGCCGTCCGCGCCGCCCAGTGCGGCACCGTGACCAAGGCCGGCTGGGACAACGGCGGCTACGGCAACCTCGTCTGCATCGAGCATGAGGGCGGCGTCAGCACGTGCTACGCCCACCTCTCGACCGTGGACACCAAGGTCGGCACCTACGTCCACGTCGGCGACGTCATCGGCAAGGTCGGCTCGACCGGCCGCTCCACCGGGCCGCACCTCCACTTCGAGGTCCGCGAGAACGGCAAGGCCGTCAACCCCGACAACTACCTGAACGGCTCCAAGACGATCGCCGGCGCCGCCCCCAAGGCCGGCAAGTCCACGAACGCCCAGCTCGCCGTCAACCAGGCCGGCTCCGAGGCCGCCTGGGGCGAAGCGACCCCTGCCACTTCCGCCCAGGTCGAGGCCACGCTCGCCGCCGCCTGGGCCGCCGAAGCCGAGGCCAGCACGCCCGCCGCCCAGGCCGCCGCCACCGCCCCGTCCGCGCTGGCCGTGACGGACACGGCCACCACCCCGGCCTACGGCGCCCCCGCCACGGCCCCGGCGACGGACCCGGCCGCCACGACCGCGCCGGCCACGGACCCCGCCGCCACGACGGATCCGGCCGCGACGGAGCCGGCCGCGGCCGTCGAGGCCGCCGCGCCGTCCGAGGCCGCGCCGGTCGCCGAGGCCCCCGTCGAGACGGTGCCTGAGCCGGTCGCCGAGGCCCCGGTCGAGACCGCGCCCACGCCCGAGCCGGCCGCCGAGGCCCCGGTCGAGACCGCGCCCACGCCCGAGCCGGCCGCCGAGGCCCCGGTCGAGAC
>NZ_JAPCID010000016.1 GCF_027587175.1 Solirubrobacter deserti | reverse complement strand
CACCCGCCGGGTGGCCCACCTTTCAACCGGCGCAGGTGGACCAGTTTTCACCCGGCGCCGACAGAACCCGCACGATCCCGCCTCAACATCGCCGGCGGTGACCGTCTGCGATGGCATGCAGCCGCTGATCCCCGGGCGACGATGCCAGTCGAGCAGGTCAAGTCATTGGCCAGCAGGCGCCGATCGGGCGTGCGGCGCAGCCCGTCGAGCTCGCCCCGACGTACGTCTTGCTCGCCTCTCAGGAATCCACGCGACGATCGCGGTGACCGGGGCAAGCCCATCGCGTGAGCCTGATCTCAACCGGCGATTCATGAGTCGAGGCGGGCGATCGAGGCGTTGAGGTTGTGCTCGATGCCGGTGAGGGTCGTCGTGTAGGCCTCGGTGATGTCGACGTCGAGGCGGTCGGCGAGGTCGAGCACCCACCACAGGCACTCGGCGAGCTTGCCGCGCAGGAGTTCAGGGAGGTCACCCTCGGGTGCCCAGCGACCTTCGGTGGCCATGACCAGCCGGCTCAATGTCCCGACGTCGTTGACGAGGCCCAGCATGTCGTCCTTGACGGTCCAAGGGCTGCCCTCGAACCGCTCTTCGATCTGGTGGTAGAGGCTGCGGACGCGGTGAGCGGTCGCGGTGGCTTCGGTGAGGTCCATGATGCTCCGATCGCTCAGGTAGTTCGGGTTTTGTTGTTCCACGGGCCGGGCTGCGCGCCCGAGCACGACACCCGGGTCAACGCTCGCCCGTCAGGTGTGCTGCGCGGGTGCGTTGCCTCAGGCGACTGGGTCGCGGAGAATCGTTCGAAGCCCGTCTTGCGGCGTCGTGCGTGTGAAGGAGTCAAGGTGGATTTCGCGGTGTGGCCCTGCCCGCCGGAGGCCCGCCCGCTGAGCGAATTCACCGAGCCGGGCAAGGGTCGCGAATTCGTTCGCGAAGGGACCGTGGTGCATGACTTGGACCACGGCGTGCTCCTTGAGCACGTAGCGCTCGAGGAGCTCATCGGGTCTGTCGGCCTCGCTGGCCGCGGCACTACGGGCGCGGGCGATGTCATCTGCCGACGCGTGCTCGTCGATCCGCGCCGTGACGCGATAGAGGAGCGACGGGATCGGGTTGAGGCTGTAAAAGTCGGCGATGTCGGCGGACGGCAGGTGGTCGGGGTACCAGAACAGCATCTCGATGACCGGAGGTGTTGTGGGTGCCAGGCCGTTGTCGGCGAGCGCTCGAGCAACGTCCGCGATCAGGGCGTGCTTGCGGTAGAACGCATCGCTTCCGGGTCTCCCCGACCCCGTCGTGGCAACGAACGTCGCGCTGGGAGCGACGACCAGCTCGGGGGCGTCGGACGCGGAGAAATGCTCGGTGGACGGGATGTCGCTCATGCAGCTACCTCATAGGAACGGGAATCGGGCGGTTCACGGGATCTGCCCCGAGCGCGTCGCTCGGGCTCTTCCGTCAAGGAGACGACGGGAGGTGCCCGGGGCGGAGGAACCTAATTCGCGTCTTCGTACGTGACGACCCCGCAGATGTGGGGTCCGTGATGTCCCCGCTCGTGCGGGGTGGTGCCCGTCTCGGGCTTCACCCAGCATCGTCGGCATGAACGAAACGAGTTTTGGACGGTTGCGACGGAAGGTCGCGGTCGTCACCGGTGGGACCGCCGGCATCGGCCTTGCCGCCGCGAAGCGCTTTGCCGCTGAAGGGGCCACGGTCTACGTCACTGGTAGGCGACCCGCCGAGCTGGAGGCGGCGGTCGGGGAGATCGGACCGCGGGCCACGGGCGTCTCGGGCGACGTCGCCGAGCTCGATGACCTGGACCGCCTCTACGCCACCGTGGAGGAGCGTGGGGACCGAATCGACGTGCTGTTCGCCAACGCCGGCGGCGGCGAGTTCCTGCCACTGGCGCACGTGACGCCTGAGCACGTCGATCGAATTTTCGGGGCCAACGTCCGCGGCTTGATCTTCACGGTTCAGAAGGCGCTGCCCCTGCTCGCGGATGGCGCATCGATCATCGTCAACGGCTCGACCGCGGCGGTCTCAGGGACGCCGCGTCTTGGCGTCTACGGGGCGTCGAAGGCGGCGGCCCACCTGCTTTCCAGGACCTGGGCCAACGAGCTCAGTCCGCGCGGTATTCGCGTCAACGTTCTGGCTCCCGGATACATCGACACGCCTGGGATCACGGCGGCAGCGAACTCCGACGACGAGCGGGACGTGCTCCGCAAGGAGCTCGCGAGGGGCATCCCCCTCGGCCGGCTCGGACACGTTGACGAGACCGCCGCCGCGGTGCTCTATCTGGCGTCGGACGAGAGCACCTTCGTCACCGGCGCGCAGCTCGTCATAGACGGGGGCCAACTCCACAGCTGACATCTCACCGCGGGCGATGAACCGGTCGCCTGCTGCCGGACGGTCTTTCTTGTCTTCCGTGGCGGGCCGGAGCCGCCGCACGATACGGACCCCCCCACGAATGCGGGGTGGTTCCTGCGGCGGCGCGCAATACGCTGGTGCCCATGGATCGAGCACGCCTCGGAATCCGGGCCCAGGCCGCACGCGAGGCCATCGCGGAGCTAGCCGAGCAGCCGTTGCCGCCCCGAGAGCTTCTCGATGAGGTCGACGAGCGCGTGCGACGCATCGTCCCGGTCGACACCGCGGGATGGTGGGTGTCAGACCCGGACTCGCTCCTGCCCATCGAGCTGTTCGAGTTCGACATCGAAGAGGTCCGTCGCGAGGTCAAGGGCAGCGCCTACTACGACGAACTCGACCGGGCCGGCCGTGGTGTTGCGGCGATCTCCTCGCACCCATCGTCGGCTCTGCAGGCGGCCGGTGGACCCGAACCGTTCGTCGCAGACACAGGCACATGGGGACACAAGCTGCGAATCCTCACCCGGAGCGCTGGTGCCAGCTGGGGCATGGCCTGCATCGCTCGAGGCCCGGACCTCCCGGCGTTCAGCAGCGCGGAAATGGCCTTCGTGGAGGCTGTCGCCTCCGACGTTGGAAATGCTCTGCGCGTAACGCTTTCGCGAACGGCATCAGCGGGCGAGAACGACTCGCCGGTCGGCCCCGGCACGGTCGTGCTTGATCCAAAGCTGGCCGTCGAAGGTGCGACGCGGGATGCGCGCTATTGGCTCGATCGGCTTGGAGTGGCTCCCGATGGTCCGGTCCCGGCATCGATGCAGTGGGCTGCCATGCAGGCTCGGGCAGCGGAGCGCCTCACAGAAACCGGCCGAGTGGTCCGTCCCGCACGCGTCCGCATGCCGCTTGACGACGGAACCTGGATCGTCGTGCAGGCCGACGTGCTCACCGGCACGGAGCTTCCACGCACGGCGTTGACGCTGCGACCCGCCGGCCGAGCCGAGATGATGCCCCTACGACTCGCCATGCACGGCCTGACACCGCGTGAGGCCGAAGTGTCCACCCTCCTTGCCGATGGACGCAGCACGGACGACATCGGTCGGGCACTGCACCTTTCGCGCCACACCGTGCGTGACTACACGAAGGTGATCTTCGCCAAGCTCGAAGTTCACTCGCGGCCGGAGTTCACGACCCTGCTGTCCACCGGCGCGCGGGCCGCCTGACCGGAGCAACCGCGTCGACGCGGCGCCCGCCACCGCCGGCACCCGGATGGGGGCGTGACTTGCGGTTCGCGTCATAGCTCGCACGCCCGGCCGTCGTCGGACATGTAGGAGTTGCCATGGTGGCGCTCTGGCGCGACCGCTCCACGCGATCGCATTGAGGTAGAAGCGCAAGCGGTGTTTTTCGACGAAGAGGTGTTGTCCAGGACGTGTCTCCGCGCGGTCCTGGGACGGCGGCACGCAGTGGTCGCCGAAAAAGTCGGCAACGAAGCGAGCGTCTCCGGCTCCACCGTCGAGGCATCCGACGGCCTGCTCGCGCGGTACTCCACGCGGCGAACACAGGGCGTCTTGATGCGCGCGCCGAAGCCGTCGGCTGACGAGCTCGCGATTGCTCGCCGTCGTGCTCGGCGCCGGCGCGTGCGGGAACGAGTTCGCCCGCGGCGCGCGACGCGCCCCGAGCCTCGAGGCGATCCGCGGGCGCGAAGGCTCGTTTGCCACCGCTCGTTACCTTCACGGCTACGGTTCACCCCGGCCGACAGGGAACGCGCCCGAGGCTGATCCTCAACGCCCGTGGGCGGAAAGCCGGTTGACTGACTGCGTGACGACCCTGGGCGAGAACCTTCTGCAGATTGTCGCCGCTTGCGTGAGCGTTCTCTTCTGGGGCGGGCTGCTCGTATGGTCGCTGAGGCGAGATCCCCGAGCGCTGCGCAACGGGTTCCTGCTCATCGTGTTCGCGTACAACCTGGTCGGGTTCGGGGCTGTCCTGGCCTCGAGTTCGCCCGCCCTGGAGTTAGAGGTTGGCGTCATCTCCTTGGCGGTTACTGGGGCTGTGGCGCTCGGCTTCTTGGCGTTGCCACTGCTGCTGGTCATCGATGGTGTCCTGATGATTCGGCGGGAGAGCAGGTCCTTGGGCAATTCGTTGGCGCTGATGGTCGGACTGGCTCTGATGCTCCTGCCCGTTGCTCTCGCGGCCCTCCTGCGCCATGAGAACCCCGTCACCGGCAGCGTGGCCGTCGGCCTGCTCACCGCGCAGGCGTGTGCCGGCATCTGCTTTCTGGCGTTCGCCGCTCACACCGCGCTCTACGCTTGGATCGCCCGCCGCTCTCCCGCCCGGGCGGTGATCGTGCTGGGTAGCGGCTTAGTCAGAGGTGCGGTTCCTCCGTTGCTGGCGGCGCGTCTGGAGCGGGCAGTCACCGCCGCCGAGGAACGCCGTGAGACCGATGGGAGGCCCGTCTTCGTACCGAGCGGCGGTCAAGGACGGGATGAGCCTCGCCCGGAGGGTGAAGTCATGGGTGAGTGGCTTCGTCAGCGCGGAATCGACGACGCCGACATCCTCGTCGAGGACCGTGCCCGCACCACGCGCGAGAATCTCCTCTACAGCGTGCAGCTCTTGGAGCGCCATGGCGTGCCGGCGCCGTACCTCGTCGTCACCAACAACTACCACGCCCCTCGCGCGGCAATGCTGGCCCGCGCACTCGGCATCGACGCCCAAGTGGTCGGCGCGCCGACCGCTTGGTATTTCTGGCCCAGCGCCTATCTGCGCGAGTTCATCGCGGCCATGCTCGAGCGCCGGGTGCTGGTGTTCTTGTCCGGTGGCGCCGTCGCCGGCATGGTCGCGCTGGTGTGGTGGTCCCTGTCTGCGACCTGATCGGACGTCACGGTCGGTTACCGGCAGGCGTTGCCGCTAGTCGCCGGCGGATCTCTCGCGCGTAGGACAGCAGCACGACCGCGACCCCTGACCAGAGAACGATGAACCAGCGCCGGCGCGGATCGTGAGCCACTGCCGGGTTGGGCGAGGCCCTGGGCTGCGTCGTCGACGTTAGGGCCTCTATCGGTGAAGGGCGCCGGCTGAGCGCCCTTCATCGACGTGGACCGTGGTGCTCGATCAGGCGGCGTCGAACGCGGCGAACATGCCGGGCTCGTAGGAGCCGCCTGGGTTCCGCACGATGACGTTCATCCGGGTGGCCGCGTTGATCATGCCGATCACGCAGACCAGCGTGCCGATCTCGTCGTCGTCGAAGTGCTCGCGCACGGCGGCCCAGGTCTCGTCGGACACGCCTTGGTGGGCGTCGGCCAGGCGGGTGCCCTCCTCGGCGAGGGCGAGCGCCGCGCGCTCGGCCCCGGTGAAGACGGTCGACTCACGCCACGTGGCGACCAAGTGGAGCCGGAGCGCGCTCTCGCCGGCGGCGGCAGCCTCCTTGGTGTGGATGTCGACGCAGAAGCCGCAGCCGTTGATCTGGCTGACGCGCAGCTCGACGAGCTCGCGCAGCGACTTCGGCAGCGTCGACTGGTCAAGGACCAGCGCGGTGCCGTAGAAGCGCTTCGCGAACTTGGCGGCGGTGGGGCTGTCGAACAGGTTGAATCGAGGTTCCATCACGTTGTCCTCGCTCGTGGGATCGCGCGGCGAATCGTTCACGCCGCGCTCTGACGGCCATGAGATGCCGCCGGCGCGGCGTCTGTGACAGGTGACCTCTCCGCGCATCGGGTGTCACAGAGCGGGCGTGGCCGGCGTCTTGTGCAAGTGCACCGCATCGACCCCGCCACCGAGGCGTTCGTCGCCCACCGCAACCTGCTGTTCACCGTCGCGTACGAGATGCTCGGCCGGCGCCCGGAATCCTACGTCGGCCCATGGCTGCCCGAGCCGCTGCTCACCGCACCCGATGTGGCCGAGGACGTCGAGCTGGCCGACAGCGTCTCGATGGCGGTGCTGCGCGTGCTCGAGACGCTCGGGCCGACCGAGCGCGCGGTGTTCGTGCTGCGCGAGGTCTTCGACTTGCCATACGGCGAGATCGCCGACGCCGTGGGCAAGACGCAGGCCGCGGTCCGCCAGATCGCCCGCCGCGCACGGGCCCGCGTTGTCGCACACCGATCCCGCGGGGTGGTTTCCGCGGCCGAGACCCGCGAGGCGCTCGCCGCGTTCCAGCACGCGGTCGAGACGGGGAATCCGGAAGCCTTGCTCGACATCCTCGCGCCTGGCGTCGCGCTTGTGACCGACGGTGGCGGCGTCGTACAAGCCGCGCTCGCGCCCGTCGTGGGGGTCGAGAGGGTGGCGCAGGTGCTGACCGGGATCCCCGCGACGGCGTCGTTGCGGCCGGCACACGTCAATGGCAGTCCCGCCCTGGTGCTCTGGTACGGCGACGCCATCGACACGGTCCTGAGTGTCCGTATCGACGACGGCCTCATCACCGAGATCTGCGCCGTCCGCAACCCCGCGAAGCTCTCGGGGATGGAGCGGGAGACTCGTCTGCGCTGAGAGGGACGGCCGACCGCCCCACGGGTGGATTGACCGGAGGGTGGCGTCACGCCGCTGATCGGGGGTGGTCTGAACGGCGGCTCGGCCCCAGCTGTTTTTGTCGCAGGGCGCTCCACAGGACCAGGGCTGCCAGGCCCGAGCAGCCCAGCGCAAGGCTGTGCGAGGCAAGGTAGAAGTTGTCGTCCAGCACGGGGTCGGGGGTCGTCGGGACCTCGGCCAGGGCCAGAATGATGCCGCCCGCGGCCAGGGCCAGTCCGGTCACGACGGCCAGGGCCGCACCGATCGTCCAGACCCGGAGCCGTCTGCGCCGGGACACCGTCTGCAGCTGTCCACCGCGTGCCAGCCAGGCGAGGACGAAGCACGCGACGGCCAGCGCGACGAGGTCGGCGCCAACGGTGTCGCTGAGCCGGTGCCACTTTGCAGTGACCGTCTGGGCGCCGATCGCCACCGCGTAGGCCGACCCGACGGCGACGGCGATGCCGCGCCAGCGATGCGGCACCACGATGAGCAGCGCGAACAGCGCAGACATCGCGACCGTGGTGTGCCCACTCGGAAAGCTGTTGTGCGTGTAGTTGCCAGTCACTGAGATGAGCTCCGGGCGCGGGAGGACTCGCTTGAGCGTTTCAGTGATCACCGTCGATCCGGCCAGGACCGTCCCCACGCCGACGGCCGCCCGGAGCCCGGCGCGCCACCAGGCGGCCGCTACCAGGACCACGGAGATCAACGCGAACGAGGACATGGTGATCCAGGAGAGTTCGTCCGACGCAGCGATGCGGGCCGCCTCGGTGGCCTGGTCGGCGCCGCGCAGCGCCGCGTTCTCGATTCGCTGCCCGGTGGTGGTCCGCACGGCGGACCAGTACGTGACGACCAGCAGGACAGCGGCGAGCGCGGCGGCGGCCAGCCATCGGCGCGGGTGTAAGGTCGTGTTGTCCGGGAGCATGCGGCCCTTTGTCGGTCGTCAAGGCTTGCCTGGCCAGCGGGTCACTGACAGGTGTTCTGCTGGGGGAGACCGGCGAGCCGGTCCTCGGTCCACTGTGCGAGGTCGGCGTTCAGTGGTGAGTCGGGCTCGAGGATGCCCATATGCGTCTTCCCTTCGTAGCGCTCATAGCGCAGCGGGCGGCCGGCGGCGCAGAGCCGCGCCACGTACTCGTCCTGCAGCCGGGCGCTGATGACCTCGTCCGCGGTGCCCTGCGCCAGGAACAGGGGGGCGGGCCATGGCCCCAGCGCCACGTTCTGGCGCAGTCGCCGGCCCACAGCGCCGGTCGCCGGGTCGTGCACGAGGATCGGGGTGTCCCGGGAGATGGCGACACCGGTGAGGACCGTCAGCAACGTGCCGGGCTCGCTGGTGCACCGGGCGGCCGCCTCCTTCACGAGCGTCCGCGCCGCCGGGGTGACGTCGTCGAGGGAGATGTCAGGGTAGGTCCGGCTGTACGCGGCCAGCACGAACGAGATCGCGAGGCTGGCGCCGAGCGCACCGGGATGTGCGGTGACGAGCTGGGCCATTCCCAAGGTGTCGCTCGCCGCCGACAGCGCCGCGGTCCCGACGACCTCGACGTCCGGCGCGTACGTCGGCGCGAGCTGCCCGGCCCACAACGCGGCGTGGCCGCCCTGGGAGTGTCCCCAGATGACGGTCTCGGGAGCGAGGTCGAGGCCGTCGATCTGATGGGCTGCCCGGACCGCGTCCAGAACCGAGCGCCCCTCGCCCTGACCGACCAGATACGGGAAGGCACCCTCGGTGCCCTGGCCGATGTAGTCGGTGGCGACCATCCCCCACCCATTGCGGGCCAGGGCGTCCATCGACGGCATGCCCTCGGTGGAGATCGCGTTGCGCCCGAGGCTGGGGGCGCAGGCCCGCGCGACGCCGACCGTGCCGTGGGCCCACGCGATCAACGGCGTCGGCCGGCCGGCCGGCTCGACCGGGACTGCGACCACCCCGCTCGCCAAGCCGGGGACGCCCTCGTCCGCAGTTGTCGTGTAGAGGATGCGGTAGGCCGTCAGGCCCTCCGGCAGGTCCCCGTCGTACCGCTCGGCGCGGAGCAGCTGCCCGGGCTCGGCGGGAACGACGTCCGGCGCGTCGTAGAACCCGTCGAGGACCGGGATTCCCTGCCGGAACCGCTCGCTGATGACGAGCGTGGCACCGGCGAGGAGCAGGACGACGCCTGCGGCCATCCAGCGGGCGGCCCGGAAGCGAGCGAGCCCGGGTCTCAGGGCGACCTGGGCGGAGGAGCCTCGCCGCGCCGCGACGGCTCCCCGCCACAGGAGCGACAGGCCGAAGCCGGCGGTGCGTACGCCGAAGAGGAGGGCGACGACCAGCAGCGTCACGTCCGGCCACACCCACGCGGCCAGCCCGAACGCCAGCTCCGACAACCCGAAGGCGGCCGTGAGCAGCCGGTCGGTGCTCAGGCCGCGCCGCAGCTCCAGCAGCTTGACCGCACCGGTGACGACGAGGAGGCCGGCCACGAAGGGCCCGAGCAGCTGCAGGCTCCGGCCCAGCCACGCGAAAACGCTCACTCCAGCGAGAACCCAGCCGATCCCGATGATGAGCGACAGCTTCCCGGCCCGGTCGCGACGCGCGAGCAGGTCACCCAGGCCGGAGACCACGCAGCTGACGCCGGTGTAGATGCCCAGGGCCGTCAGCGAACTGAGCGGTCGCACCGCGAGCAGGAGCCCCAGGGCCGTGGTCGCGGTGCCTGTGACCGCGAGCACTCACCACGGCGCGCGCGCCAGGAGGCCCGGCAGCGCGCGGACCCGCCGGCTCACGCGGCGGTAGGGCGTCTGGGTCTGCATGAACGCACCGTAGTCATCCGCCACGTCACCACGGACCGCCGCCGCTCGGCGCTCCGGGTCTGGCGACACTTCGGATCAACGCTTGGTACTCCGCCGCGTTCGTGGGTGGCGGGGCCGATCGTCTTTGACAGCTGAGCCACGGGGACCAGACGGCGCGTTCGCACGAGCGCACCGATAGCCGCGGCGTCCAGCGCCACGACCAGCAGGCTCGAGGACGGCACTGCCAGGACGAGCCACCGGTCCCGCGCCCCCGGCGACCTCGCGCTGGGCCTCGACCTCGTGCTCGACGGCCCGCGCGCGCGGCTGAACGGGGTGAACGTTCGCCTGGGCAGCGGCGAGCGCATGGTTGATCACCGGCTTAACTCGCCGCTCTAGCTCGTTCGGCATCGCCGTCCACGCGCGGCACCGCCTGCTCACGTACGGCATCGTCGGCGCGCTTGCGTTGCGTGCGCTCTTCATCGTCGCCGGCGCCGCGTTGCTCGCCGCCTTCGGCTGGGTCTCGCTGCTGTTCGCCGCGCTGCTGGGCTGGACGGCGTGGCGCATGTGGCGCCACCGCCACGACCACGACGACAGCGGCGAGATCGTCGACAAGCTGCGGCGGCGCCTGCCGATCGCCACCGACGACGGCGACGGCCACCGCCTCCTCACCCGCGAAGGCGGCCGCCGCAGGCTCACGATCGCGGGCGCTGCGCTCGCCGCGATTGTGATCGCCGACCTGCTCTTCGCGGTCGACTCGGTTCCCGCCATCCTCGCCATCACCGACGACGCCTTCATCGTCTTCGCCGCCAACGCCTTCGCGTTGCTCGGGCTGCGCCCACTGTTCTTCTTGGTCGCGGACCTCGTCGAGCGCCTCTACTACCTCAAGACCGCGCTCGCCGCACTGCTCGCGTTCATCGCCGCGAAGATGGTCTGGGGCGAGTTCGTCGGCAAGGTCGAGCCGGAGATCAGCCTCCCGGTGATCCTCGCCATCCTCGGCACGGGCGCGGCCGCGTCGATCATGCGCGACCGCCGGCTCGCCCAGCGCGCCGTCACCCATACGTCATGACGACGACGAGCCGGCCCGTGAGGCGCACGGGCCGGCGGCCGCGGGTGTCGCTCAGCCTTCGCGCGGGACGTCGCCGCGCCAGGCGCCGGTCGCGGTGCCCCGGGTCTCGATCAGCTCCTTGAAGCGCTCGAGGTCGCCGGCGACGCGGCGCGTGTCGAAGCCGAGCGCGCCGCCGAGCTTCTCCTTGACGCCCTCGGGCGCCCAGTCCATCTGCACCATCACGCGGGTGCGGTCGTCGGCGAGCTTGTGGAAGGTGACCACGCCGGCGTTGTCCTTGCCGTCGGTGTTGCGCCACGCGACGCGCTCCTCAGGCGACTGCTCGACGATCTCGGCGTCCCACTCGTGCGTGGAGCCGCCGAAGTTGACCACCCAGTGCACGTGACGGTCGTCGAGTTGGCGGATCTGCTCCACGCCTTCCATGAAGCGCGGGAACTCCTCGAACTGGGTCCATTGGTTGTAGACCGTGGAGATCGGAGCTTCTACGTCGATCGACTGCTCGACATTGGCCATGTGAGGTCCTCCGGTGGGAGATCGACGGTGAACACCGCCCGTGACTCGCACTACGGAGTGCCGGTTTGCACCGACCAGCGACCGGCGCCCGATGGTCCGGGACCGAACCACGCCCGAGCCGTGCTCAGAACGGGCAGGTCGAGCGGTAGTCCGACACCGAGCCGGTCGTGGCCGCCGTCGGGCTCGGGCACACGAACGGCGTGTACCGCGTGTCGTCGTCGACGAAGCGCTTGAGCCACGCGATGGTCGTGGACGCGATCGTGGTGTTGGACGAGTTCGGCGCGAAGTGCGACGCGTTGTTGAGCTCCAGGTACGCCTTGTCGAGCGTGCCGGGCAGGCTCGTGTAGAACGGGATGGCGTGTGAGCTCACCCGCGCGACGCTGTCGTTCTCGGCGCCGACGATCAGCGTCGGGGTCTGGATCTCGGGCCACGACCTGTCGAGGTTCCAGGGCGTCAACCCGATCGCGGCCTGCAGCGACGGCCGGTCTTTCGCGGCCTCCAAGGTGCCGCCGCCGCCCATCGAGTGCCCGATCACCGCCAGCCGTGAGACGTCGATGCGCGTGCGCACCGAGCTGCTCTGCGTCAGCCAGTCGAGAGCCGCCAGCAGCTGGTCCCCGCGCGCCGTCGGCTGGTCGTAGCGCGAGTTGGTGTTGAACGAGATCACCACGAACCCGTGCGACGCGAGCCGAGGCCGCAGCCACGCGATCGAGGACTCGGACGCCGTGTACCCGGGCGAGATCGCGACCGCGCCGAAGGTCCCCTCCGTCGTGCTGGTGGGGTAGGTGACGTTGGCGCTCCCGAAGCCCGGCGTCGACAGGTCCGACACCGACGTCGTGGCCGTCGCGAACGGGCCCTGTGTCGCCTGCAGCCGCGCGACGGTCGGATCGGGCCCGCGCTGATACGGACTCGTCTGCGCGAACGCGGACGTCGCGGGCGCGACGATCGCGGCCACCGCCAAGCCGCCGCTGATCAGCGCCTTGATGCTCATCTCGACCCCCCATGCCGTGGCGCAGCACGCGCCGTCTCACTACTCCCGCGCGGTCCCACCGGCCGCAGCGCGAACGTACTGAACCCTCGGCCGTGTGTCACGGGCAGGCTGCGCGCAACCGTCAGCGCGCCGACCTCGCGGACCTCGCGCGCCGTCGCAGCGCGCTCTGCGTTCGACTGTTGCGTGTGGGGACATCGATGCGTGCACCCCGTCGGGCGGGTGCTTGCGGCTGCGGTGCGGCAGTTCTTCTGTGCGCGGATCGACGAACATCAATCCACGTTCGCCTATTGAAGCGACAAAGGTCAATGGAGTACGCTGGCGCCGTCAGAGGTCCGAGGCCAGGCGAGGGCTCCATGAGGTACGTGCTGTTCGTGTGCAACCACAACGCTGGGCGGTCGCAGATGGCTCAGGCGTTCTTCGAGCGCTATGCGCCCGCGGACGTGCGGGCCGAGTCGGCGGGCTCGACGCCGGCGCACGAGGTGTGGCCTGGCGTTGTGGAGGCGATGGCCGAGGTCGGTCTGGACATCGCCGGGCGCCGACCGCGCAAGTTGCTGCGCGAGATGCAGTTGCACGCGGACTGGGCCGTGACGATGGGCTGCGGGGACGCGTGCCCGTACGTCCCGACCACCGTGGAGTCGTGGGACATTCCCGATCCGGCCGGTCTGCCGGTCGAGCAGGTGCGGCCCATCCGCGACGCGATCGAGGTCCGGGTGCGCGAGCTCGTCGACACGAAGCTCGACGCGATCCGCTCGGACCCGACCGCTCATCAGTTCCGGCTGGTGCACCTGCTGCCCGCGCTGGCCGAGGAGTTCGAGGGCGCGAAGTCGCCGGATGAGATCCGGGCGTGCGCCGACGCGGTCCTGTCGCGCTTCGACGACGTGCGCGTGCGCGGGTACGTGCAGGTGCTCGCGGAGCGCCAGGCGCGCCAGTGCCTGCGCAAGGACACGTGCGATCTGGTGCAGCCCGCGTGAGGCGGCCGGCGTCGATGGATCCGGTCGTCCGGCGGCGCATCGACGACGTCGTCGCTCGGCTGGCGTGCGAGTACGACGAGGTGATGCACGCCGACGTCGTGGTCACCAGGGCTGTCACGAGGCGTGCCCGGTGATCGACGGTCCGCGGTATCTGGAGGGCACGTCGCCGACCCGGCGGGGCGGGGCCTCGACAGGGTCCGCTCGATTCGGCAGGACATCGCAGACCATGTTCTCGATCTGCTCAAGGAGCTGTTCTAAGTGACCCAGGACGCCGACGCCGTCGCGGTCATCACCGACATCCACGGCAACCTGCCGGCCTTGGAGGCCGCGCTGGCGCGCATCGACGAGTTGGGCATCGACGAGATCTACTGCGGCGGCGACCTGGTCGGCTACGGGCCGCGCCCGAACGAGGTCTGCTCGCTGATCGCCGAGCGCCGGATTCCGACGATCTACGGCAACTACGACTACGCGATCGCCCGCGACCTTGACGACTGCGGCTGCGCGTACATCACGCCCGAGGACCGCCAGCTCGGGCAGCGGTCGGTGGAGTGGACGCTGGCGAACACCGACCGGGCGTCCAAGGACTTCATGCGCGAGCTGCCGTTCGACATGAGCTTCCCGGTCGGCACCACGGACGTGCACCTCGTGCACGGCTCACCGCGCAAGGTCAACGAGTACCTGTTCGAGGACAAGCCCGCGCGCCTGTACGAGCGGCTCGCGGCGGCCGAGACCGACAAGGTGCTCGTGTTCGGTCACACGCACAAGCCGTGGGTGCACGAATATGGCGGCGTGCTGTTCGTCAACTGCGGCTCGGTGGGCAAGCCCAAGGACGGCGATCCGCGCGGCGCCTTCGCGATCCTGCGCCCGAGCGCCGCCGGTGTGGACGTGAGGATCGAGCGCGTCGAGTACGACGCCGAGGCCGTCGCCCGGGAGGTCGGGGCCTCAGGACTGCCAGTCGAGTACGCCGACAAGTTGCTGGCCGCCGCGTGAGCCGGCGACTGCTGGCCGAGTTCCTCGGCAGCGCACTGCTGGCGGCCGTCGTCATCGGCTCAGGCATCGCGGCGCAGGAGCTCTCTCAGGACACCGGGCTGCAACTGCTGGAGAACTCGGTCGCGACGGCCTTCGGGCTGTTCGCGTTGATCCTGATGTTCGGGCCGGTCTCCGGCGCGCACTTCAACCCGGTCGTCTCGCTGGTCGACGCCGCCTTCGGCGGGCTGCCCTGGCGCACCGCGGCGTTCTACGTCCCCGCGCAGATCCTGGGCTGCATCGCCGGCGCGGTCCTCGCCAACGCCATGTTCGAGCTGCCCGCGGTGAGCATCTCCGAGACCGACCGCTCGACCGGGGCGCACCTGCTCTCGGAAGTGGTCGCGACCGCCGGCTTGATCGTGATGATCTTCTCGCTCGTGCGATCGGGACGTGCGGCGATGGCAGCGGCCGCGGTGGGCGCCTACATCGGTGCTGCGTACTGGTTCACCTCCTCGACGAGCTTCGCGAACCCCGCGATCACGATCGGGCGCGTGTTCTCGGACACGTTCGCGGGTATCGCTCCGGCTTCGGTGGCGCCGTTCGTCCTCGCGCAGCTCGTCGGCGCGGGTGTGGCGTTCGCGCTGGTGCGGTTCCTGTACCCCGGGTTGTCGCCCGCGGAAGCGGAGCAGGTCGTGGTTCCCCAGGACACGCGCCGGTAACAGGACATCAACTTTTCTCGATATCTTTCGTCCAGCGATGAGCCACGTTCTCTTTGTGTGCCTGCACAACGCGGGCCGGTCCCAGATCAGTCAGGCGCTGCTCGAGCGCGCCGCCGAGGGGCGCCACACGGCCAGCTCCGCGGGCAGCGTCGCCGATCCCGACGGGCACGTGCACCCGGAGGTCGTCGAGGTTATGCGTGAGGTCGGCATCGATCTCGCCGGCCGGCGTCCGCAGCGCCTCACGCCGGCGCTGGCCCAGCAGGCCGATGTCGTCGTGACCATGGGCTGCGGCGACGCGTGCCCGTTCATTCCGGGCAAGCGCTACATCGACTGGGAGCTCCCCGATCCGAAGGGCCAGTCCGTCGACGCCGTCCGCGAGCTGCGCGAGGACATCGCGCACCGGATCGACGAGCTCGTGGCTGAGCTGGACGCGAGCTGATCGCTAGGATCGCATCGATGGCCATCGATATGGAGCTGACGCCGAAGACGAAGCGGCCCAACGGCTCCGGCCCGTGCTGTGAGCCGGTCGTCTACCCGGACGTCGAGCGCGAGCATGCTGCGCGCATGGCCGAGGTCGCCAAGGCCTTGGGTGACCCGATCCGGCTGCAGCTCGTCGACGTGCTGCGCAAGCACGCCGGCAAGGTGTGCGTGCACGAGCTGATCCCGCTGTTCGACGTGGCTCAGCCGACGATCAGCCATCACCTCAAGAAGTTGCGGGAGGCCGGCATCGTCGACTCCGAGCGGCAGGGCCTGTGGGCGTACTACTACGTCCTCCCGGGCGCGCTCGACGAGCTGGCCGCCTGGCTCGGCTGAGCTACTCGCCGAGCAGGCCGCGCACGTAGGCCAGTGCGCCTTCGGCCAAGCTGAAGTAGGCGAACGAGCCGCGCTTCTCGCGCTCGACGATGCCGGCCTCGAGCAGTTGCTTGAGGTGGTAGCTCACGGTTGACTGCTTGAGGCCGAGCATGTCCTCGAACTCGCACACGCAGACCGCCTCGCCACCGGCCGACAGCAGCCGGTTGAGGATGCGTACGCGGTGCCGGTCGGCGAGCGCCTTGAAGACGCGCTCGAGCTCGACCACCTCGTCGTCGCTCAGGCGTGGCGCCCCGAGCGGGGGACAACACGACACAACGGGCAGCGACGTCATGCCCTGCAGGATATCGAAAAAACTTGATCTCTCGCAACGCGTCCGCTACGGTCCCGGCAACGCATCGAAATTTCTCGATACCCGAGGAGCGCTGAGAGCATGAATCCCTCCAACCCTGTCGCGGTGATCGGCGCCGGTCCGGTCGGCTTGGCGGCCGCCGCCCACCTGGTCGCCCGCGGTCTGCAGCCCATCGTCTTCGAGGCGGGCGACCGCGTCGGCGCGAGCGTCCGGGAGTGGAGCCACGTGCGCGTCTTCTCGCCGTGGGAGTTCAACGTCGACCCGGCCGCCGTCGAACTGCTGGACCGGCACGGCTGGGACGCTCCCCCGAGCGAGGGCTATCCCACGGGCGCGGAGCTCGTCGAGCGCTACCTCGAGCCCCTGGCCGCGACGCCGGAGATCGCCGCCGCGCTGCGGCTCGGCGCGCGCGTCACCGGCGTCACGCGTGAAGGCGTCGACAAGCTCAAGGACGCGGGTCGGGACGAAGCGCCGTTCGAGCTGGTGGTCGACGAGGACGGCAGCGAGCGCCGCTACGTCGCCAGCGCGGTGATCGACGCTTCCGGCACCTGGACACAGCCCAATCCGCTGGGCGCCGGCGGCCTGCGCGCGGCCGGTGAGCGCGCGCTCGCTGACCGGATCGCCTACGGCATCCCGGACGTGCTCGACACGGCCCGCGCCCGCTACGCGGGCAAGCGGGTCGTGGTCGTGGGCAGCGGACACTCGGCGTTCAACGCGATCCTCGATCTGGTCGCGCTGCGCGAATCCGAGCCCGCGACGCAGATCGTCTGGGCCATCCGCGGCCAGGCGCCGGGGCGCAAGTACGGGGGCGGCGGAGACGACCAGCTGCCCGAGCGCGGAGCGCTCGGCGCCGCCGTGCGCGGCCTCGTGGAGGATGGCTCGATCGCGCTCGCCGGCGGGTTCCAGACACGCGTCGTCAGCACGCGCGACGGGTCGATCGTGCTCGCCGACGGTGAGCGCGAGATCGTCGCCGACGAGGTGATCGCCGCCACCGGCTTCCGCCCTGACCTGACCGTGCTCGGTGAGCTGCGCCTCGATCTCGACGATCGCGTGGAAGCCGCCCGCGCGCTCGCGCCGCTGATCGATCCGAACCTGCACTCCTGCGGGTCGGTGCCGCCCCACGGCGTCGACGAGCTCACGCACCCGGACAACGGCGTCTACATCGTCGGCATGAAGAGCTACGGGCGCGCCCCGACGTTCCTGCTGCGCACCGGCTACGAGCAGGTGCGCTCCGTCGTGGCCGCGCTCGCCGGGGAGTGGGAGGCGGCGCATCGCGTCGAGCTGGTCCTGCCCGAGACCGGCGTCTGCAACCGGTCGCCGGTCCCCGACGCCGACGCCACGGCCGGCGCGTCGGCGTCGGCCTGCTGCGGCAGCGGCTCCACGAGGGACGCGCTGGTCGACGTGCAAGCGCGTTGAGCGCGCCCGCGCACACGGCTGAACCCTCATCCCGGGCGTGGGCGATCGTCGCCGCGCTCTCGATCACCGAGACGGTCTCCTGGGGCATCCTCTACTACGCCTTCGCCGCGTTCCTGGTGCCGATGCAGCAGGACCTCGGCTACTCGGAGGCGCAGCTCACGGGCGCGTTCTCGCTCGCCCTCGCGGTCTGCGCCGTGGCGGGCGTCGCCGTCGGCCGCCACCTGGACCGCCACAGCCCGCGTACGGTGATGGCGGTCGGGTCGGTCGTGGGGTCGCTGCTCGTCGTCGCGTGGTCTCAGGTCGACGGGCTGCTCGCGTTCTACCTGGTCTGGGCCGCCATCGGTGTCGTCATGGCCGCGGTGCTCTACGAACCGGCCTTCACCGTGCTCGCCAAGCACTTCCCGGTCGCGAACGAGCGTCGCCGCGCGATGACCGCGATGACGCTCGTCGCCGCCCTGGCCAGCTTCATCTTCCTCCCGCTCTCGCAACTGCTGATCGACGCGCACGGCTGGCGCGACGCCGCGCTGATCCTGGCCGTGGTGCTGGCGGTCATCACGATTCCCCTCCACGCGTTCGTCCTGCGCCCCGCGCCCGCGCACGCGCCCGAGCACGCCACCGAGCCGTCCATCGCCGCTCGTGACGTCCTGCGCTCCACACCGTTCTGGCTGCTCACAACCGCGTTCGTGCTCGCCTCGCTGGCCACCATCGCGATGACCGTGTTCACGATCCCGTTCCTGCTCGAGCGCGGCCACTCGCCCGCCTTCGCGGCCTTCGCCGTCGGACTGATCGGCGTGTCGCAGATCCCCGGACGGCTGCTGTTCGCTCCCGCTGCGGCGCTCCTGCCCGCCCCGCTCGCGACGGCGAGCGTCTTCGCGCTGATCGCCTTGGGCGTGACGATCGTCGTCACCCTCGACTCCACCGCCGCCGTTCTCGTCGGGCTCGTGATCCTCGGCATGGGCAACGGCATGGCGACCCTCGCCCGCGCGACCTCGATCGCGGACCTCTACGGCGCCGGCGCGTACGGCACCATCGCCAGCGTCGCCGGTGGCATCACGACCGCCGCCCGCGCGGCGGGCCCGTTCGCCGCGGCGCTCTACGTCTCCGTCGTCGGCTACACACCGCTGCTCTGGACGCTCGCCGCGCTCGCCGTGGCCGCCGCGCTTCTCGCGCACAGCGCCGTCGGCGCCGCCTAGACCGTCCGCGGTCCGTTCGCGGGTGCGGCGGGTTTCGGCGCAGATCCGGGCGGGAAGCTCGACAGCCCCGTCCCTTGCTGTGTGGAGGCATGATGCGCGCGATGACGTACCGCGGCCCGTACAAGCTGCGGGTAGAGGAGAAGGACAAGCCCAGCATCGAGCACCCCAATGACGCGATCGTCCGCGTGCAGCTGGCGGCGATCTGCGGCTCCGACCTGCACCTGTACCACGGGATGATGCCGGACACCCGGATCGGCCACACGTTCGGGCACGAGTTCATCGGCGTGGTGGACGAGATCGGGTCCTCGGTCGAGCACCTGCAGGTCGGCGACCGGGTGATGGTGCCCTTCAACATCTTCTGCGGCAGCTGCTGGTTCTGCGCCCGCGGCCTGTACAGCAACTGCCACAACGTGAACGCCAACGCCACGGCGGTGGGCGGGATCTACGGCTACTCGCACACGACCGGCGGCTACGACGGCGGCCAGGCGGAGTACGTCCGGGTGCCGTTCGCCGACGTCGGCCCCGTAAAGATCCCCGACTGGATGCACGACGAGGACGCCGTGCTGCTCACCGACGCCGCCGCGACGGGGTACTTCGGCGCGCAGCTCGGCGAGATCGCCGAGGGCGACACCGTGGTCGTCCTCGGCGCCGGGCCGGTCGGGCTGATCGCCGCGCAGTCCGCGTGGCTGATGGGCGCCGGCCGGGTCATCGTCGTCGACCACCTGACCGAGCGGCTCGAGAAGGCCCGCACGATGGCCTACGCCGAGACGCTCGACTACGACGAGTACGACGACATCGTGGTCGAGCTCAAGCAGCAGACCGACTTCCTCGGCGCGGACGTCGTGATCGAGGCGGTGGGCGCCGAGGCCGACGGCAGCTGCCTGCAGCACATCGCGGGGACCAAGCTCAAGCTGCAGGGCGGCTCACCCGTCGCGCTCAACTGGGCGATCGACAGCGTGCGAAAGGGCGGCACGGTCGCCGTGGTCGGCGCCTACGGGCCGATCCCCAGCGCCGTCAAGTTCGGGGACGCGGTCAACAAGGGCCTGAGCCTGCGCATGAACCAGACGCCGGTCAAGCGACAGTGGCCGCGGATGTTCGAGCACGTCCGCAACGGCTACCTCACGCCCCGAGCGATGGTGACCCACCGCTTCCCGCTCGAGAACATCTCCGAGGCGTACCACGTCTTCTCGGCGAAGCTCGACGGCTGCATCAAGCCGCTGATCCTGCCCAGCGCGTCCTAGGAGCGCCGACCATGACCGATCCGAGCAAGACGCACACCCGCAGCACGGACGAGCTCCCGATCGCCTACGTCCCCGACCGGCCGCAGCTGCGCGAGACCCCCGAGCAGCTGCGGGCGCGGATTCCCGGCTGGGGCGCGGACCTGGATCCGGCCGACCGCCCGTCGCACCCCAAGCTGCGGTACGACCCGGACGGCACGGGCGCGCACTGGCGCTTCCCCGAGCGCCAGCCCGGGGCCGAAGGGCGCGAACGCTCGATCGAGCACGCCTTCGTCACGCCCGTGTTCGGAACCGCGCAGCCGCTGCACGGCGTGTCCGGCCACATCCGCCGGCTGGCGTACGCGCGGTACAGCGAGGCCCGGCTGGGGCACTGGCTCCTGCTCATCGTGGGTGACCGGGTCGACGCCTGGGGCAGCCATGTGCGCTCGTTCGCGACGCTGCGGCCGGACAACCCGGTGACCCAGACCGGCGTGCTCTCCGAGTTCTCCGCCGACGGTGCGGCCCGCCGCGGCCGCTCCGACCGGCGCCACCACCTGCTCGACCCGGTGATCGTCGCTGGGCCGTGGGTGGCTGGCGCGGGGGCGGCGGTCTTCGGCGCGCGGCGGCTGTTGCGGCGCATGGC
Source organism: Solirubrobacter deserti (assembly GCF_027587175.1). Taxonomy (GTDB): domain Bacteria; phylum Actinomycetota; class Thermoleophilia; order Solirubrobacterales; family Solirubrobacteraceae; genus Solirubrobacter; species Solirubrobacter deserti. The sequence goes on along the minus strand of NZ_JAPCID010000016.1, from coordinate 120,657 downwards.
GCGCTGACCCGCGCATCGCAGAAGGGGCCGAAGCGGGCGACAGGTGTCGATGCAAGACGCGGCATCTGTCGCTGGTCGCGGCACGCGGTGCCCGGCAAGCTGGTCGCTCGCATCCCGAGGAAAGCACGAGGACCATGACCGCATCGATCTTCAACGGCACGCTTCCGGCGCTGATGACGCCCTGCGCCGAGGACCGCACGCCGGACTTCGACGCGCTCGTGCGCAAGGCCCAGCAGCTGATGGAGCACGGCATGACGGCGATGATCTACGCCGGGTCGATGGGCGACTGGCCGCTGCTGACCGACGCGGAGCGCATGGAGGGCGTCGAGCGGCTCGTGGGCGCGGGCATCCCGGTGATCGTCGGCACCGGCGCGGTCAACACGCGCACCGCGGTCGCGCTCGCCACGCACGCGCAGGAGGTCGGAGCCAAGGGGCTGATGGTGATCCCGCGCGTGCTCTCGCGCGGGTCGGTCCTGGCGGCGCAGCGCGCGCACTTCAGCGCGATCCTCTCCGCCGCCCCCGAGCTGGAGGCGGTCATCTACAACAGCCCGTACTACGGCTTCGCGACGCGTGCCGACCTGTTCTTCGAGCTGCGCCGGCAGCACCCGAACCTCGTCGGCTTCAAGGAGTTCGGCGGCGAGGACGACCTGCGCTACGCCGCCGAGCACATCACGAGCGCCGATGACGAAGTCAAGCTCGCGATCGGCGTCGACACCAACGTCTTCCACGGCTACGTCAACTGCGGGGCGTGCGGCGCGATCACCGGCATCGGCAACGTGCTGCCCGTCGAGGTGCTGCACCTGACCAACCTGTGCGTGGCGGCGGCCCGGGGAGAGGCGGAGGCGCGCCAGCGCGCGCTCGAGCTCGAGCAGGCGATGGCGGTGCTCTCCTCCTTCGACGTCGGGCCGGACCTGGTCCTCTACTTCAAGTACATGCTCGTCCTGCGCGGCGAGGCCGAGTACACGCTGCACTTCAACGAGACCGACGAGCTCACGCCGAGCCAGCGCGGCTATGTCGAGCGCCAGCTCGCGCTCTTCGACGCCTGGTACGCCGACTGGAGCCGGCTGCCCGGGGCGGTGCAGACCTACAGGCCCTGAGCCGCGGCGGGGTCGTGAACGTCCTGTTGCCAGGGTCGCGAAGTGGAGCAGGTGGCTCGACTATTCGTCTGAGGCGGTCACAAAGGCCGGATCTCGCGCTACTTAAGGCAAGCGCCGTCCGTTCTGCGACTGGATCTCCCCATGCGCCTGCCCCGTCTCTCACTCGATCCCCTCGCCGTGCTGTTCGCGGGCCTGGCGCTCGTCCTGCTGATCGTCTTCCTGGTCATGCTCGGCTCCACGCAGCCGCACAGCCGGGGGATCGAGGTGCCGTTCACGACGGTCCAGCGGATGGCGGGAACGGGCAACGTCCGCCAGGCGCGCCAGCTGGACTATGACCACCGCGTGCTCGTCTCCGATCGCGCCGGGCGCGACGTGTGGGCGAGCTACCCGGCCAACGGCGGGCTCCAGGACCAGCTGCTGAACACGATCCGGCAGTCGGGCGGGAACGTCACGGTCGACTCCCAGAGCGGCAAGCAGGCCAAGCGCCTGATCGTGCAGGTGCTGCTGCCGATCCTGATCCTCGCGTCGCTGTTCGCGCTGTTCATGCGCATCAGCCAGAAGTCCGACGCGGGCGGGATGGGCGCGTTCAGCCGCTGGACCGGGCGGCGCTCCAAGCTCGGCCCGGGCAACCCGGAAGGGCCGTCGTTCGCGGACGTCGCGGGCGCGCCCGCCGCCGTCGCCGAGCTCGAGGAGCTGTGCGACCTGCTGCGCAGCCCGGACCGCTACCGCGCGCTCGGCGCCCGCCCGCCGAAGGGCGCGCTGCTCGTCGGCCCGCCCGGCACGGGCAAGACGCTGCTCGCGCGCGCGACCGCCGGCGAGGCCCACGCCGCGTTCTTCTCGGTCTCGGGCGCGGAGTTCGTCGAGTCGCTGGTCGGCGTCGGCGCGGCCCGCATCCGCGACCTGTTCGCCAAGGCGCGCGCCGCGGCGCCCGCGATCGTGTTCATCGACGAGCTCGACGCGGTCGGCCGCAAGCGCGGCGCGGGCGTCGGGCAGGGCAACGACGAGCGCGAGCAGACGCTCAACCAGCTGCTGGTGGAGATGGACGGCTTCGACGCCGGCGGCGGACTGATCGTGCTCGCCGCGACCAACCGACCGGACATCCTCGATCCGGCGCTGCTGCGGCCGGGCCGCTTCGACCGCCAGGTGACCGTCGACGCCCCCGACGCCGAGGGTCGCGCGGAGATCCTGTCGCTCTACCTCCAGGGCCGCCCGGTGGCGGAGGACGTCGACCCGGCCGAGATCGCGCGCCGCTGCCCCGGCTTCACGGGCGCCGAGCTCGAGAACGTCGTCAACGAGGCGGCGCTGCTCACCGCGCGCGCGGGCCACACGGCGATCGCGATGCACGACCTCGACGAGGCGATCCAGCGCACGGTCGGCGGCCCGCGCAACGACACGCACGTGCTCGGCCCGGACGAGCTGGAGACGATCGCCGTCCACGAGGCCGCGCACGCCGTCGTGGCCGCCGCGCACCAGGACGGCGCGCAGGTGCACCAGGTCTCGATCGTCTCCCGCGGGCGCCGGCTCGGCCGCTCCACCGCGCTGCTGCTCGACCGTGACCGCACGGTGCTGCGCCGCAGCGACCTGGAGCGCCAGCTGGAGATCGCGCTCGCCGGCGCCGCCGCGGAACGGCTCGCGTTCGGCGAGGTCTCGACGGCGGTCAACGACGACCTGCACACCGCGACGCAGCTCGCCCGCTCGATGGTCACGTCCTTCGGCATGTCCTCGCTCGGTCCGGTGACCATCGGCGAGCAGAGCGCGGAGGTCTTCCTCGGGGCGTCGCTGCAGGAGCTGGGCAGCGTCGGACCGGGCACGCTGGAACGCATCGACGCCGAGACGCGCGTGATCGTGGAGGCCGCCGAGGAGCGCGCCGCGCACACGCTGAACGCCAACTGGGAGATCGTCCGGCGGATGGCGCGCGACCTCGTGGCGCACGAGACGCTGGACGACGCGCAGCTCGCGACGCACCTTGCCGCGGTCCGCGCCGCGCCGCGCAACGGCGGGCGCCCGGCGCAGTGAGACGCCGGCTCGCCCTGGGTGCGGTCGCGCTCGCGACCGCCGGCGCGGCCCTCGCCCTCGCGCAGGACGGCGGTGAACCCGCTCCGCCCGCGCCGCTGTCCACCCGCCCGGAGGTCCCCGGCGCGGCGCACACGCTGGTGCCCTTCGGGATCGAGACGACGCCCGACGGCCCGCGCGCGTGGGCGCTCGGCCGCGCCGGCGACGCCACCGTCGTCATGCGGCGCGCGCCGCGCGGCGGCTGGACGGCCACGCGCCTGGCGGCCGGCCCGCCCGTCGGTGCCGAGGGGCCGCAGCACGCGGGGGAGATGGCGGCCGGCGGCCCTGGCGGCGTCCTGCCGGCCGGGCCCGCGCGGCGGCTGGACGGCCACGCGCCTGGCGGCCGGCCCGCCCGTCGGTGCCGAGGCGCCGCAGCACGCGGGGGAGATGACGGCCGACGGCCATGGCGCGGTCCTGCTGGCCGAGCCGACGCGGCTGTTCACCCGCGCGCCGGCCGCGGAGTTCACGGCGGCGCCCGACCCCGGCGGCGCGCTGGCCACCGACGAGCAGCTCGTCGGAGGCGGGGCCGCGGCGTCGACTGCCCGCACGTTGCTCGCCGTCGTCGGCGGCGACGCGCCGGCGACGTTCGTCGCGCCGACCATCGCCGACGGCACCGCCACCGCGGTGCTGCGCCTGGATGCCGACGGATGGGCCCGGGAGCCGATCGACGCGCCGGACCCCGTCCGCCCCGTCGCGCTGGCCGCGGCGGCGCCCGACCGCGCGTGGATGCTCGCGGCGGCCTCCGACAGCGTCGTCCTGCTGCGCCGCGACCCGGCCGGCCCGCGCTGGGTGCCCGCGAGCTTCGACGAGGAGCTGCGCACCGCCGTCGCGAAGGTCGAGGTCGCTCCACCGCCCGCCGACCCGCTCACGGTGACGGCCGACGGGGTCTGGATCGACCTGCGCGTCACGCCGACCGGGGCGACCGCGCCCATCGACCTCACCGAGCGGCTGAGGATCGCGGGGCCGGACGCGGAGCCGACCGCCACGCCCACCGCCACCGCGACCGCGTCCTCGACGGCGACCGCGACCGCCACGCCCAGCTCGACGGCGACGGCGACGGCGACCGCGACCGGCACGCCGAGCGAAACCCCGACGGCCGGCCCGCCGCGCCTGGTCCTGGACGGCCGCTGGTGCGACGTCCGGCCGCTCTGCGACCGCCCGCTGGGCTTCACGTTCGCCCGCGGAAGCCGCGGCTACCGCTCGCTGGCCACGGCCGCGACGCCCACCGCCCGGTTCGGCTCGCGCACCGTCAGCGCGCCCGTCGACCGCGGTGTCGCGGCGGACGCGCGCGCCCGGGACGCCCAGCGCCAGGGCGGCTACGCCGCGCTGGAGGGCGAGGCGTTCACGCTGCGCCCGGGCATCGGCGAGGACGGCAGCTCGACGACGCAGGCGATCTCCTTCTCCGCGGACGGCACGGGCTTCACGGGTGGGACCGTCGCGTTCGGCGCGGTCAGCCGCGACGCCGCCGGCCCGCCGCCGGCGGCAGAGCCGGTGGTCTTCCCCGACGCGCTCGTCGCCGCGGCGAACGCCCCGACCGGCGACGGCCGCGTCTTCGCCCTCACCCGCTCGACGGGCGCGGTGCTCTACGCGCCCGACCGCGGCTGGACGCAGGCCTACAGCCCCGTGCTGGAGGTGATCTCGCCGCCGCTCGCGCTCGCCTGGCCGCGTCCGAACGTGATCATCGCCGGCGGCGGCTACGGGCTGCTGGCGACGACCAACGTCGACCCGCTCGGCCTCGACCTCGGCTTCGAGGACCAGCGCCCGCCGCCCGCGCGGCTCACCAACTTCGACGCGCTGACCGACCGCAACGTCGTGCTCGCCGTCGCGTGCACGCCGTCGGACCCGCTGGACTGCGTCGCCGTCGGCCTGGAAGGGCTGATCGCGCGCGGCGACGGCTTCAACTGGCGCCTGCAGGCCCTGCCGGACTCGGCGCCGGAGCCGACGCACATCACGGGCGTCGCCTTCGACGGCCGCACGCCGCTGCTGGCGACGACCGACGGGCTCTACGTGGGCAACGCGTCCGGCGACGGCTACGCGCGCGACGAGGACCTGCGGAGCCGGATGGCCACCGCGGGCCTGCCCGCCGCCGTGCGCACGGTGGCGACCGTGGCCGACGGCGGCGTCGCGGTCGACGGCCGCTTCGTGCGCGACAACGCCACCGCGTCCTGGCGCCCGACCGCCGCGCCGCTGGAGCTGCACCCGTACGCCCTCGCCGCCTTCCGCGACCCGGATGGCGCCGTCCGGACGATCGTGTCCGCGACCTCGGAGGCGACCCCGCTGCCGGAGCCGTACGAGCCGGACCGCCAGCCACCGCCGATCGACGACGACGACCCGCCGCCGCAGCCGCCCCCAGGACCGTCGCGGCCCGCGCCGTCCCCGACCGACGCGGTGGTGCTGCGCGAGACGGCCGACGGCTGGGTCGACCTGGACCGCTCGCGCTTCCAGCGCTCGGGCGGCCGCGACCTGCCGGATATGACGCCGAACACGCGCGTGCTGCTCGTGGACGGCGAAGGCAGCGGCCTGCTGCTCGGCGGCGTGTCGGATCCCTCGATGGCACCGCCGTGGCGCAGCGGCCCGGAGTCGCCGACCCTGGGCGGCGTGGCCTCGGTGCGCCGGCTGGAGCGGGGCGCGCTCGCCGCCCCGCCCGCCGACCCGTCCCAAGCCGGCGAGACGCCTCCGCCGGCCGGCTGGGTGCGCCTCGCCGTCGGCGGCCATCCGGCGTGCCTGGACCGCTGCGCCGGCGCGGCCGGCCAGGGCTACGCCCCCGACACGCACCTGCAGGCCGCGACTGAGCGCGTGCGCGCGATGACGGCCGCCGGCGCCGGCCCGGCCGCGCTGCTCATCGGCGGTGGACGGGCCTCGGTCGGCGGCGAGCCACTGGACCTGGGCGGCGCCCGCCGCTACCGCGAGCTCACCCAGGGCGCGGGCGTGCCGACGTACGTGCTGCCAGGACCGGGCGATCTCCCGAACGGTGGCGCGCAAGCGTTCGCTTCGGCCTTCGCCACCGCGCCCGCGCCGCAGGGCACCGGGGAGGTCCCCACGGGCGTCGACCTGCGCACCGTCACGCAGCCCGAGGCCGCGGCCGACGGCGGGCCACGGACCGCGTTCGCGTTCGACGTCGCCGCCGCGGCGGGCACCGTGCGCGTGATCGCGATCGACAACACCGCGGGCCGGCTCGCGGGCGGTCCGGACGGCGCACAGGCCCAGTGGCTCCGCGCAACGATGGAGCAGGCGCGGCAGAACGGCTTCCCGTCGATCGTGGTCGGCAGCGTGCCGCTCGACGACAGCCAGGACGCGAGGCCCGCCGAGGACGCGGCCGAGCAGATCGCGCTGCTCGCGGGCCGCGCTTCGGCCTACGTCTCCACCGCCGGCGTGGACGACCCCGCCGACGAGTACTTCGGCGGCGCGCTCGCGCAGAGCGTCGTCGAGGCCCCCGGCACCGCCGCTCCGCTCACCCTGCTGCAGTCCTCCACGCTGGGCTACGCGCCGTCGCGCCGGTTCTCGGTCGGCATCGACGAGGAGATCTCCATCCGCCAGACGCGCGCCGCGCTGCTGCTGGTCGACGTGGCCGTCGGCCGCTTGGACCCGGCCACGGGCGTCGCACCCGTGGAGGGCGCGGCCGAGCCGCTGCTGCGCGGGCTGGGCCTGGACCCGAACTCCCGGACCGTCCCGCTGGGCTGGGCCTTCCCGCTGTTCGTCACGGCGAGCGATCTCAGCCCGCGGCGCTTCCTGATGTCGCCGGCCCCGGGTGAGCCGGCGCGCCCGGCGAGCCCCAGCACCACGTCCGGGCCGATGCTCGAGCAGTGCCGGTTCTTTCTGCGGTCGTGCCGGACCGTCGTCGCCACGAACATGACGTACGTGTCCTCGGACGCGCGGATCGCCCGCTTCGTCGCGGTGCGCCCAAGCGGGTCCGGGGGCAACGGCAGTCCCGAGGTGGTCCTCGACGCGGCCGGGAACGTCGTCGACGACCCCCGCGGCTTCGTGTGCCCGCTCGCGCTGGGCAGGGTGAACGTCACGGTGACCGCGTTCGGCCGGCGGGTGACGAGCCCGCTCGAGGTCATTCCGGTCCCGCGGGTCGGGCGCGGCATCCAGGCGACCCCGGTGCCCGCGGGCACGTGCGCGTTCCCCGACATCGAGCGGACCCCCGAGGACCCGAAGCCCACCGCGACGCCCCAGCCGCCCGCCGACGTGCTGCCGCCGGTCTCCGACCCCGCACCCGCGGCGGAGCCCGAGCCGCAGCCACAGCAGCCGCAGCCCCAGCAACCGGCGCCCGCGGAGCCGAACCCGGCGCCGCCCGTGTCCGTGCCGCCCGTCCCGCCGGTGGAGCCCGCGCCGGCCGCACCGGTCGCGCCGCCCGCCGCCGACACCGCGCGCCCGCCCGTTGCGCCCGCGCCCAAGCCGCCGGTTCCGGCCGCGCCGCCTTCGCCGCCGCAGGGCCTGCAGGTGCAAGCGTTCGAGGCGCCGCAGGTGCAGCCGTTCCAGGTCATGCAGCACGCCGAGCAGCGCCGCGAGGAGTACGCCTACGAGGCCGACAGCGCCGCGGTCGCCTATGCGCATCCGCCCTCGCCGTGGCCGTGGGAGATCGCGGGCGGCATCGCCGCGCTGACGCTGGTGATGGCCGGCGGCGGCCTGGCCGGGCGCTCCCGTTCACGGGCGCTGGCGCTCGCCCGGTCCTCGGCGCGCAAATAGTCGATCATGTGCGGCGACTGAACTCAGACGGGAGTGTGTGTATGCAGCGCATGTGGGTGATCGTGCTCGTCCTGGCCGGCTTCGCGGTGCTGGCGGCGCCGGCTTCGGCGCGGGTGATCGACGTCCCGGACGCGCTGAACCCGGCGCTCGGCGACGCCCGTGACGCGGGCATCGTCGTGCTGTTCCCGTCGCGCGTGAACCTGGACATCGACGGCGACACCGAGGTCTTCGCCGAGGGCGAGGGCAACCGGCGTCAGGGCACGTACTCGCTGTCGCTCAGCGGCGCCGAGGACTGCGGCGGGGCCAACGCGTGCTTCCTGGCCGAGTTCAGCGGGCGCAAGGGCGCGCCGCTCGGCTACCGGTCCACCAACGTGTCGCTCGCGCTCGGCCTGAAGGGCTACTACCAGAAGGAGTCGTGCGGCGGCTCGTGCTCGCCGCCGTCGATCTCGTGGGTGCAGAAGGGCGTGCGCTACGAGCTGCAGGCCAAGGCGCTCGGCGGCCGCTCGGCGTTCGTGAAGATGGCCAACAGCGCGATCCGCGCCGGCAACCGCCGCTAACCCCCGATCGCCAGCAGCGGCTCGTTCGCGCGCGTGAGCGGCAGCCGCTGGTACTCGAGGAACGTCAGGGTGCGCGCACCCGCGGGGCGTCCGTCCTCGAGCGTGGCCCGGGTGGAGAGCCGGACCGGTGCGTAGGAGTCCGCGTCGACGAGGTACTCGACCTGCACCGCCGGACCCATGGCGTCGGGCGCGGGCCGGCTGCCGACGAGCCGCCGCACCTCGCGCCCGCCCACCTCGGCCGTCCCGTCGGGCCGCAAGGCGCCCTCGTCCAGCAGGCGCCGGACGACGGCCAGCGGATCACGGCCCGGCTGGGTGAGGCTCGTGCTGCTGTCCATGTCCTCGATCGCACGCCGCGCGGCGTCGTCGAGCCGGGTGGTCTGCACCTTCCCGTCCGCGCGGGTGGTGATGACGCCGTCGGCGTACGCGGACTCGACGTTCGCCTCGCGGATGCGCAAGCGCAGCGGGTCCCGCGCCGACCAGATCTCCGACGTCGTCCCGGAGCGGTCGACGAGCGTGCCGTCGGGATTGAAGCGCTCGTCGCGGGCCACGACATGGACGATCGCGTCCGTGCCGCCGAGCGCAGCGCGCGCCTCGGCCACCACGTCGACGTCCGGCCCGCGCAGCTCGAGGCCGACGACGATCGCCGCCAGCACCGTCATCACGAGCGCCAGGACGAGCAGCAGCCGGCGTCGCGGGCGCCGCGGCGCCGGAGCGTCGTCCAGCCGGGCCAGCAGCGGCGCGACCGGCGGCAGCGCCGGCTCCTCCTTGACGGGGTTGGCCGCCCGCAGGCGGTCGGTCACGTCGTTCATCGCTGCCTCTCGATCTGGGCCAGGGCGTGAGCGAGCCGGGTGCGCGCACGGTGCAGGCGCACGTGAAAGGTCGCGCGGCTGCACCCGGCGGCGCGGGCCGCGCGCTCGGGCGACAGGTCCTCCCACGCCGTCAGCAGCAGCGCCTCGCGGTCGATCGGCTTCAGCCGCGCCAGCGCCTCGCCGAGCATCGGGTCCGGCGCCTCGTCGCTCGCCGCGGGCGCCGGCTCGACCGCCATCCGCGCCTGCAGCGCGCCGCGGCGGCGGTCGGCCCGTGCGCGGTTGCGCACCACGTTCCCCGCCACCGCGTACAGCCACGGCAGCGCGTCGGCGGGCAGCTCCCGCCGCCGGCGCCAGGCGACCAGGAAGGTCTCGGCGAGCACGTCGTCGGCCTCGTCGGCGCTAAGACGCCGACGCGCATACGCGAGCACCGCGGGCCCGTGGACCTCGTAGAGCGCCGCGAACCGCTCGCGTTCACCGGCCGGTTGCGGCAGAGCGCGGATCACCGGGTTCATGCCCGTATCTGTCCGGACCCGCGCCGCGCTTACCGGCTCATTCGATCTCGGTGCTCAGCTCGGTCTCGGCGAAGCGGAAGTTCATCACCTGCCAGCGGCCCTCCTCGTCGCGGATCTGGGTCTTGAAGTACACGGGCTCGCCGCTGGTGCCGTCCATCGTGTAGGTGAAGACGGCGATCGTGCCGTTCTCGGTGCTGGAGTTGATGGCCTTGCCGTCGGGTGACTTCCTGGCCTTGGTGACCAGCGGCGCGACCTGGTCGACGAGCTCGGTCGTCTGCTGCTCGTTCGTGGCCGCGCGGAACGACGGGCCCGTGAGCGAGTAGACCTTCGCGCCGTCGCCGGCCTGGACCGCGGTGACGAGCTCGTCGGAGACCTTCTGCGCGTCCTCGGTGGATTCGTTGACGAGCAGGAACAGGCCCGCGATGAGCGCGATGAACGACACCACGACCACGCTCACCACGATCAGGATGATCCGGCCCGTGCGCCGCTTGGGCGGCTGCTGCGGCGGCGGCGGGTACATGGGCGCGGGGGCCGGCTCGGGCGCGCTGGACATGTCGTGACCGTACCGATGACTTTCCACCCGTGCGCCCGTCAAACGCACCATGATCACCGCTCTCTACGCGGGCGTCCCGGTGTCCGACCTGGACGCGAGCCTCGACTGGTACACGCGCTTCTTCGGCCGCGCTCCCGACCTGCGCGTCGGCGACGAGATCCTGTGGGACATCGGCCCGGGCGCGATCCTGTTCATCGAGCCCAACCCGGAGCAGGCGGGCGCGGGGCGGGTGACGCTCGGCGTGACCGGGCTCGACGCGCTGCTGGAGCGGATGCGTGCGGCCGGCCTCGAGCACGAGCCGGTCGCGACGTACTCGAACGGGGTCCGCCACGTCTGCGTGCCGGACCCCGACGGGAACGCGCTCGCGCTCGCCGAGTCCCCGGATCAGTAGGTCGCGAGCACGCGCGCGGGGCCGCCCGAGCCCTCCTGCCACGGGATCACGCCGACGACGGCGGTGGCGCCGACGGCCGGGAGCTTGTCCAGGTTGTTCAGGCACTCGATGCCGTAGTTGTCGGCACCGAGCCACTTCGAGTGCGCGACGAACACCGGGGCGGGACCGTGGTCGAGGCTGAGCGTGTCGACGCCGATCGCGGACGCGCGGCGGCCCTCGAGCAGCGCCTCGACCGCGTCCTCGCTGAAGCCGGGGAAGTGGAAGACGTTGCCGGGGTCGCGGCCGGTGAAGGCGGGCGTCCCGAGCTTGGCCGCCCAGCCCGAGTTCATGGCCACGAGCGCGCGGTCGGGGATGCGCCCGTGCTTGCGCTCCCACTTGCGCAGGTCGTCGGGCGTGACCTGGGCGTCGGGATCGCGCCGCGCCTTGGCGGTGATGTCGACGACGACGATCGGCACGACGAGCTCCGCGGGCTTGAGCTGCGTGACGAAGCGCCCGCCCTGGACGAAGTGCCCAGGCGCGTCCATGTGCGTGCTGGTGTGCTCGCCGAACGTCCACTCCTGCGCGTAGTAGCCGTCGCCCGGCAGCTGGGCGATCGTGCGCCGCGTGGCCTGCGGCGGCGTGTAGACGGGAAAGTCGGTCGTGAACTCGTGGGTGAGGTCGACGACCCGCCCGCGGTTGCGTCCCGGCTTGGGCTTCGGGGCCTGCGCGAGCGCGTCACCCGGCAGCAGCGCGGCCAGCGCGGCCGCACCGGTCCCGGCCAGCAATCCACGGCGGCTGACCGTCGCCCCGCTCTCCCGAACGGCCTCGATCGTTCCCGGCAAGCACATGCGCACCCTCCCTCGAAGACTCGCGTGAACGGCGAACGGTACACCGGGCCCGAGGCGACGTGCGCAAGCTCAGTTGACGCTTCGTGTTAGGGTGCCCTAACTCGCTCCCCGACCAAGGATTCGACTGATGGAAGGAACGGGTCGTCCGCGCTGGGGCGCGGCGCTCGCGCTGGCCGTGCTCGCTGTGCTGCTGTCGTCCCCGCAGGCGTCGGCCGAGCCCGTCACGTTCGGCGGCGGGACCGTCGACTGGGGCTTCGCCAACCGCTGGCGCTGCTACGTCGTCGGCAACGTCGCGCGCGGGCAGATCGAGGTCTCCGGCGGCGTCGAGAAGGTCGCGGGCACGCCGGCCACCGGGCCGTTGTGCACGGGGCGCAACGCGGGCTCGGAGGTGCTGCGCTTCCCGATCCGCGGCGGGTCCTACGACGCCGGGAAGCTGTCGCTCTCGCTGCGCGGCACGGTGCGCTTCTGGGGCCACGACCACCACCGGCCGGGGAACACGACGCCGCAGCTCGACACCCGCTTCACGAACCTGCGGATCGTCGCCGAAGGCGCCACCGGCACGCTGATGGCCGACACGACCGGCGCGACGCTCGAGAACCCGACGCCGATCACGCGCACGAACGTGCCGGTCGTGCGGATCGACCTCACGGCCCGCGACGCGACCCCGATCGACGGCGGCCTTGGTTGGAGCACGCTGCCGACCGCGCTCACCGCCGAGGGCGCGCAGGTGTTCGGCAGCTACCCGGAGGGCGAGCCGTTCGACCCGCTCACGATCGCCGCGCGCTTCGGGACCCCGCAGACCGACCCGGACTCGGCCGACCCCGCGCCGACCCCGACCCCCACGCCGAGCACGCCGGCCGCCCCCGCGCCGACGCCGGAGCCGGCAGCCGCACGGGTCGCCACCGTGGCGGCCGGCAAGCCGCGCCTGTCGAGCCGGCGCGTCGCGACGCTCGCGACGGTCGCGTGCCCGGCGGGCGCCGCCGCGGGCTGCTCGGTGCGCGTGCCCAAGACGCTGCGGCTGACGATCGCCGGCAAGCGCTACGCGGCCACGCTGTCGACGAAGACGCGGCTGGGCGCCGGGCGGGCCGGGACGGTCAAGCTCAAGCTCGGCTCCGCGGCGGCCAAGCGCCTGCGCGGACGCAGCACGAAGGTCAAGCTCGAGGTCACCACGACGATCGCCGGGAAGGCGACGAGCTCCACCGTCACGGTGACCCTGCAGGGGCGTACGCGATGAGTGGTGGCTGGCACCTCCCTTGATCGCGCTCGGGCCGGCCTCCGCCGCCCTTTGAGGCGCGCGGAGGCAGCGCCCGATCGGGTCCGCGCCCCAACTTCGATCGGAGGACCTCAAGTTGGGCCGGTCCGGGCCGATCCCCGGGCGGCATGCACGACACCAGGATCTCCTCGCCCGCGGTCGGCGAGCTCGAATGCCCGAAGTGCGGCACGGTCGCGGTCAACCGCGACTTCTGCGCCTGCGGTGAGTACCTGGGCTGGGAGCTGACGTTCGGCGACGGGGAGGAGCCCGTCGCCGCGCCCGCGACCTACCGTGCTCCGGCGCCCGCCGAGCCGCGCCGCGCGACGCTGTTGACGCTGCGCGATCCCGCGCGCCAGGACGACCCGAACGCGGCGGTCGCGGTGGGCGTCGTGCCGGGCGGGCACGTGTCCGTGCTGGCCACGGTCCGCAACCAGGGCGAGATCGTCGACACCTATGACCTGCGCGTCGACGGCCTGCCCGAGGGCTGGGCGACGATCTCGGCGCCGACCGTCTTCCTGAATCCGTGGGGCTCCGCCGGCGACTTCCAGCGCGAGCTGCAGATCACGCTGCACCCGCCGCGCGTGTCCGCCTCCGAGGCGCGCGCGTGGCCGGTGATGGTCGTCGCGCGCTCGCGCTCGCTCGGCACCGACGTGGCCTGGGCGCCCGCGACGCTCCACGTCGCGCCGTTCGAGGCCACGGCGATGCGCGTCGGCCCGGAGCGCCGCCGCGGGCGCCGGCACGCCGCGTTCGACGTCGCCGTCACCAACCACGGCAACAGCCCGCTGGAGATCACGATCGGCGCGCGCGACACCGAGGCGCGGTGCCCGGTGACCGTGTACCCGGAGCGGGTGCTGATCCCGGTCGGCGCGACCGCGGCCGGGATCGTGCGCGTCCACGTCCCCCGCCCGCTGCTGTGCGGCCGGCCCGTCGACCACCACATCGACGTGACCCACCGCGCGAGCGGCGCCGATGCCGACCCGGTCCCGCAGCGCGTGACGTTCCGCCAGCGGCCGTGGCTGCCCTGGTGGGTCCCGCCGGCCGTCGCGCTGGTCGCCGCGTTCGCGCTCGTCCTGGTGCTGCTCCAGCGCGACACCGACGTGCCCAAGCTCACGGGCGACACGCGGGCGGAGGCGCACGTGATCCTCGAGAAGCACGGTCTGCAGCTCGGCCGCACGCGCTACGCGACCGGCCCCAAGGACGTCCCGCTCGGCACGGTCATCGCCCAGCAGCCCGCGGGCGGCGCCGAGATGGAGCGCGGCGAAGAGGTGCACATCACGCTCGCGGCGCCGCCCGAGAAGGCCGCGGTCCCGCCCGTGAACGGCATGCCGCTCGCCCGGGCCGCCGACGCGCTCACCGACGCCGGCTTCGTGTACGACCCGCAGCCGTCGAGCGCGGGCAACGACTGGGTGGTCATCCGCCAGGACCCCACGCCCGGCACCAAGCGCGAGGTCGGCACGAAGGTCACGCTCGCCGTCGAGGACCGCACGCCCCAGGCCACTCCGACGCCGGTCCCGACCGTTCCCGCCGCGCCGGCACCCCAGGCCGAGCCGTCGCCGGCACCGGATGCGGGTGCGGCCAAGACCAAGGCGGGGTCCGCCAGGAAGGCCGAAGCGAAGGTGAAGGCCGCCGCGAGCGCCGCGCTGCCGGCGAGCCTCGTGTTCGCCGGGTCGACCAGCGGCCAGCTGTATCGCTCGACCGGCGCGAGGACGACCCGGCTGACCGCCGCCAAGTACCGGCTCGAGACGCCGACCAAGACCGACGACGGGTACGCGGCGGTGCACGTCGAGGACGGCGCGCGTCGGCTCGTGCGGATCTCCAGCGACGGCAAGACGGTCGAGCCGCTCGTGCACGGACGCATCCACCGGCCGCACTACTCCGCGCACCGCGGGCTGCTGGCGTTCGTCGCGCGTGACGCCAAGCGCGGCCCCGCCGACGCCGGCCGGCTCTGCGTGCTCGACCCGCAGGACGCGGGCGAGCCGACGTGCGCGCGTGGGCGTCCGGTCGGGCGGCCCGTCTGGTCGCCGGACGGGCGCTCGGTCCTCGCGCTCGGCGGCCGCTACCACGAGCTGGTCGTGTACACCGCGCGCGGCGGGGACGCGCAGCGCTGGCGCAAGCCGGTGTCGGCGTACCGCGCCGCGCACATCCAGTCGGCGGCGTGGGTCGGCGACGACCGCGTCGCGGTGCTCGTCGCCGACCGCCCCGGTGCGCCCGCGCACGTGCGCCTGCTCGCGCGCGCCGCCGACGGCCGGTTCACGGTCCTCAAGGACTTCCCGCGGCTGACGGGCTTCGAGCTCGCCGCCCACGGACACCGTCTGGCGCTGCGGCGCGGCACGCGCGCGGCCGACGACGGCAAGGTCGACCTCCTCGACCTCAAGCGCGAACGCCCGCGCGTGCGGACGCTCGCCCACGGCGTCAACCCGGCGTTCTAGGCCACCTTGCCGGCCGCGGCCCAGTCCGCCGCCCGGGAGCGCGGGCGGCCGATCATGACCGCCGTCCCATCGTCGAGGATGGGGCGCTGCAGCAGCGACGGGTGCTCGAGCAGCGTCGCCACGACCTGGTCGACGTCCCAGCCGTCCGCGTCGAGCCCGAGGTCCTTGTACTTCTTGTCGCGCCGGATCAGCGCGTCGACCGGGTCCCCCTGCAGGCGCTCCGCGAGCGAGCGCAGCTCGGCCTCGTCCAGGCGCTCCGCGACGAGCAGGTACTTGCGGATCCTCACCTCGTGCCCGGCCTCCTGCAGCGCATCCAGCGCGTGGACGGACGTCGGGCAGTGCGGGTTGTGGAGAAGGGTCAGCTCGGGCACGTGAAGATCGTAGGTCCGCGCACGGACACTGTCTTGTGCCGGGGCGCGTCGTCCGCTTAACCTGCGTCCCGGGAGCGGGACGGTTTGACGTCCTGAACAGTCAGGGGCCAAAGGGAGGCCGAAGTTGAGGTCAGTGGCACTGGCGCTGCTCGGGGCAGCGCTCGTGGTCGTTCCGTCGAGCGCGTACGCGCAGGAGCCGATCGACGGGCAGTACATCGTCGTGCTCAAGGACAACGCGAGCACCACGACCGTCAAGAAGAAGGCGCGCGACCGCGGGGGGCAGATCCAGCGCGAGAGCTTCGGTCGCGTGCTCAACGGATTCGCCGCCGAGCTCGACGGCAAGGCGCTCGCGGCCGTCAAGCAGGACCCGGCCGTCGCGTTCGTGGAGCAGGACCAGGTGATCAGTGTCGGCGCGACGCAGGCGAACGCGACGTGGGGGCTCGACCGCCTCGACCAGCGCGATCTGCCGCTCAGCACGACCTACACCTACGGCAACACCGGCCAGAACGTGAAGGCGTTCATCATCGACACCGGCATCCGGCTCACCCACGGCGACTTCGGCGGGCGCGCGACGAGCGGCTACGACGCCGTCGACGGCGGCAGCGCCGATGACTGCAACGGCCACGGCACGCACGTCGCGGGCACGGTCGGCGGCAGCACGTACGGCGTCGCGAAGAACGTGTCGCTGGTCGCGGTGCGCGTGCTCGACTGCAACGGCGACGGCACCACGTCCGGCGTGATCGCGGGCGTGAACTGGGTGACCAGCAATCGGGGCAGCGGGCCGGCGGTCGCCAACATGAGCCTCGGCGGCGGCATCTCCAACGCGCTCGACACCGCCGTTCGCAACTCGATCAACGCCGGCGTGACGTACGCGCTCGCGGCCGGCAACGAGAACGCCAACGCGTGCAATTCGTCGCCGGCGCGCACGGCCGAGGCGATCACGGTCGGCGCGACGACGCGCACCGACGCTCGCGCCTCGTTCTCCAACTACGGCAGCTGCGTCGACGTCTTCGCCCCAGGCAGCGGCATCACGTCCGCCTGGCACACGTCCAACACGGCGACGAGCACGATCAGCGGCACGTCGATGGCCTCGCCGCACGTCGCGGGTGCGGCCGCCGTCTTCCTGCAGGGCAACCCCACGGCGAGCCCCGCGGAGGTCGCGAGCGCGCTGATCGGCGCCGCGACGACCGGCAAGGTCTCCAGCCCGGGGACCGGCTCGCCGAACCGGCTGCTGCACGTCGCCGCGTCCGGCGGCGGCACGACGCCCACGCCCACGCCGACCCCGAGCCCGACGCCGACTCCCACTCCCACGCCGACGCCCGCGCCGTGCGGGAACCAGACCGCGACGGGCTCGCTCGCGCGCGCCGGCGCGTCCGTGATCGTCCCGAACGGCACCTACTACCAGTCGACGGTCGCCGGCACGCACCGCGCGTGCCTGACCGGCCCGGCGGGCACCGACTTCGACGTGTCGCTGCTCAAGTGGAACGGCTCCGGCTGGACGCAGGTCGCGGTGTCGGACTCGCCGCAGTCGGTGGAGGAGATCCGCTACTCCGGAACGCCCGGGTACTACTACTGGCGCGTCTCCTCCTACAGCGGCAGCGGCGCCTTCACGCTGACGTGGCAGCGGCCATGACGCACTGAACTGCGCATGAGGCGCGTCGGCGAGCCCGGACCTTGTCCTACGCTAGTGGGATATGGAGGGTTCAGTCGGCGCGCCTCCGCAGCGCGTATGTCCCAAGTGCGCTCGGATCTCGTGGGCGACCGGTCCGCAGTGCCCGTACTGCACGGCGAACTTCCGTCGCAGCGGGGGCGTGGCGCCGTGGATGCTCGTGGTGACGGCGCTCGTCGTGCTGGCCGGCGTCGGCCTGATGTTCTACATCACCGTCCAGGAGGTCGACGACCGCGTGAACTCGGTCCGCGGCGAGATCGACCGCAACTTCCAGCAGCTGCAGACCGACGTGCGCCGTGAGCTGGACGCACGCATCCCGGCCGGCGGCGTGGGCGCGGTGCCGACGCCGACGGTGACGCCGCTGCCGACCGAGACCCCGACGCCCGCACCCACCACCGAGGGCGAGCTCCCGCCGGAGCCGACGATCGAGGGCGAGACGACCCCCGACGCTTCGGTCACCCCGACGCCGACCGAACCCGAGATCATCGAACCCTGAGCGCGCCCACGCCGTGAATGCGGCGTGAACATCCCGTAAGTGGCCGTTGCCGCGGACCGCTGGGTCCGGTGGACTCTTCGCCGGTCCCCATCCACGGAGGGAATATGCGGTCGTTGTTCGGCGCCGTCATCGCGGCGCTCCTGATCCTGGCCTCACCGGCGCAGGCGGCGAAACCGCCCGCCTACGACACGTTCGAGCTCGTCAGCCGGTCCGGACCACCGCCCGGTCCGACGTCCGGCAGCCAGACGCCGGAGATCGCCGACGTCACGCCCGACGGCATGCGGCTGTTCACCACGCTCGGCGAGCGTGGCTTCAGCGCCTGGGACCTCAGCGACCCGGCCAAGCCGAAGTTCCAGCGCACGATCGGCATCGGCAACGGCGCCTACGTCACCTCGGTCAACGTCACGCCGGACGGGCGTCACCTGCTCGTCACCCAGAAGGCCAGCGGCACGCTGCAGGTCTCGCGCCTGTCGGTGTTCGACGCGCGCACGCTGGCGCCGCTGGTCACGTGGCCGCTCGCGGGCCAGCCCGACGGCGTCGCGATCTCCCCCGACGGCCAGTGGGCGCTGATCGCCATCGAGAACGAGCCCGCCGGCGTCCAGGGCGAGCTCGCGCGCGTGAGGCTGGAAGGAACCGACCCGGCGGACTGGGAGATCAACGGGATCGCGATCGACGCGACCGACCCCGCGCTGGCGAACCCGAACGACCTCCAGCCCGAGTTCATCGACATCCGGCCCGACAACACGGCCGTCGTCACGCTGCAGGAGAACAACGCGGTCGCGGTCGTCGACATCCCGGGCAACGCGATCACCGACATCTGGAGCGCCGGGCGCACCGACAACCAGCTCTCGGACCGCAACCGGACGCCCAACCGGATCGCGTTCACCGACCCGCTCACGGACCGCCAGGACGCCACGCTCGGCGCGCCGCGCGAGCCGGACGCCATCGGCTTGTTGCCCGGCGGCGAGCACGTGATCCTCGCCAACGAGGGCGAGGCCGGCCTGGGCGGGCGCTCGTTCACGATCCACGCCCTCGACGGCACGCTCGTGTACGACTCCAAGGAGCGCGTCGAGAAGTACCTCGCCGACCGCGGCCTGTATCCCGACGACCGCAGCACGTCGCACGGCGCCGAGTTCGAGGGCGTCGATGTCGGCACCTACGGGCGCACGACCGTCGCCGCGATCGGCGCCGAGCGCGGCGACGCGGTCGTGTTCGTCGACGTCACGGACCCCACGCAGCCCAAGCTCATGCAGGCGCTCCCGAGCGGCGGCGAGCCCGAGGGCATCCTCGCCGTCCCGCAGCGCAACCTGTTGCTCACCGTCGACGCGGGCAACCCGCGCGGCTTCACCGTCTTCCGCGCCGCGATGCGCCGCGACCTTCCGGACGGCCGCCGTCAGATCGCCGCCGCCGACGAGCCGCTCTACCGGCTCCACGGTCTGACCGCGGTCGACAGCACGCGCCTCGCGGTGCTGCACGGCGGCTCGCCGGGCGGCAACGCCGGCCCGGGCGCGATCCTCGAGGTCGCGCTGCGCCGCACCGGCGGCGAGGCGACCGGTGTCAAGACCACGCCGATCACGCTCGACGGTGCGCCCGTGAACCTCGACTACGGCGGAGACCTCGCCCGTGACCCGCGCACCGGCGGCTGGTGGGTCGCGTCGCCGCAGGGAGTGTTGCGCGTCGCCCCCGACGGGACGGCGGAGAAGGTCCACGACGCCGTGGCCACCGGGCTCGCGGTCACGCGCGACGGCGGCACGGTGTTCTTGGAGGCGCCGGAGCTCGCGTTGATCGCCTACGACGTCGCGGCGCGCACGACGCGCACGTTCGTCCGCCCGACCTCGCTCGCGCGGATCCTCGACCTCGCAACGGCGCCAGACGGCGCGCTCGTGGCGTTGACGGGTGAGGGCGACTTCTCCGAGCCGCGGATGTTCGACCGCAGCGTCTGGCGCGTGCCGGTCGCGGGTCTGGCGGACGGCGCGACGCTCGAGCCGCAGGTCGTGACCACCATCGGCGATCAGCCGCTGTTCGCCGACTTCGGGCTCGGCGACCAGACGCTCGCCGTGACGCCGTCAGGCGACGTGTGGGTGACGGGCGAGACGTCCATCCTGCGCAACCTCGGACGCCTGCTCCCGCCGGCGCGCCCAGGCGCCCCGGCCTCCGGGGCGATGCCGTCCGACCGCGGGCACGGCATCGGCCGGCAGGCGCGCGACATGGTCACGGGCCTGCTGGGTGACGGCCCGCGCGTGTACGCCACGGGCGACTACTTCAACACCTCCGGACTCTCGGGGCTGGTGCGCGACACGGGTTCGGTCGCGGTGGTGGACCCGCTCGTCGGGGCGCTGGCCGACGGCTGGCCGCGCGTGGACGGCACGGTCACCGCGATCGTCTCCGACGGCGCGGGCGGCGTGTACCTCTCCGGCTCGTTCACGCGCGTGGGCGAGACCGCCCGCGCCGGGCTGGCGCACATCCGTGCGGACGGCACGGTCTCCGGCTGGGCCCCGGCGGTCACCGGTGCGATCAGCGCGCTGGCGGTGCGCGGCGGCACGGTCTACCTGGGCGGTGCGTCCGGCGTCATCGCCGTGGGCGCGGACGGCGCGCCGGTCGCGGGCTTCACGCCCGTCGCCGTCACGGGCGGCGTGGTGCAGGCGCTCACGGTCGACGGCGACCGCCTGTACGTGGGCGGCCAGTTCACCCGCGCCGGCGACGCCACGCACACGCGCCTGGCGCGCGCCGACGCCGTTACGGGCGCCGTCGACCACACGTGGGCCCCGACCGCCGCCGGCGCCCTGATCGACGAGCTCGTCGTCTCCGGCACGCGGCTGTTCGTCGCCGGCAACGTCACGACGGTCAACGGCACGGCCCGCCGCGCGCTGGCCGCGATCCGCACCGACGACGCCGGCACGCTGGACACGGCGTTCATCCCCACGGTCGCCGCGAACTCGATCGTGCGCGGGCTCGCCGTCGGCGACGGCGTGGTCTACGTCTCCACCGCCACGACGGTCGCGGGCCTCGCCGGACCCGTCTACGCCGTGGACGCCACCACGGGCGCGACGGTTCCCGGCTTCGGCGTGCCGAGCGCGTCCACGGGCACGTCCGGCGGCCCGCTGCTGCTGGCCGGCGCGACGCTGTGGCACGCGTCCCCGGCGGGCCGGCTGACGGCGCTGGACGCGGATACCGGCCAGCTGCGCGGCGCCTATGCGACGGTCTCGGCTACGCAGCAGCCGCTGACGCTGGGCGGCCTCGCCGCTGCGGGCTCACGCGTCGTCGTCGGCGGCTCGTTCGACATGGCCGGGATCGCGACGCACGCGTTCGCGTTCGATGCCCGGACGGGCGAGATCGACCGCGGGTTCGCGCTCGCGGGCGTCGCCCCGCGGCTGCTCGCGCCGGCGGGCGGCTGGCTGTACTTCGTCGCGCAGGACGGGTCGGCGCTGCGCCGCGCCGACCCAGAGGACGGCGGCATCGACGAGAGCTTCGCACTCGAGGTCGCGGGCTCGATTCACGCACTCGCGGCCCGGGGCGACCAGCTGCTGGTCGGCGGTGAGTTCACGTTCCTGGACGGCGTCGGGCGCCTCAACCTCGCCGCGCTGGACGCGCGCACGGGCCGCGTGCAGCCCGGGCTCGTGGCCGAGACCGACGGGCGCGTGCTGCGTGTGTTCTCCGCGGGCGACCGCGTGTACGCCGTCTCGCGTGTGGCCGTCGACGAGGCCTACCGGCTCGAGCTCAGGGCCTATGACCGTGACGGTGCCGCGGTGCCCGGCTTCGAGGGCGAGCTGCCCGCGGGCTGGGACGCGGTCGACGTGCTGCGCGCGGACGCGGACGGCGCGCTGCTCGTGGCCGGCGGTGCCCTCAACGGCCGGTCCGGCGCTGTGGTGCGGCTCGACGCCGCCACCGGCAGGCGCTTGTCCGGGTTCGCGGTCACCACCGACGGCCACGTGACCGCGGTCGAGCGCCACGGCGGCGCGGTGTTCGTGGCCGGCCGCTTCACCAGCGTCGGCGGCGTCGAGCGGCGTGGCCTGGCGGCGGTCGACGCGGCCACGGGCGCAACGCTCGCGGGCTGGGACGCGCAGGCCGACGGCAACGCCTTCGCGCTGTACTCGCACGGCCCGAAGCTGTGGATCGGCGGCTGGTTCGTCCACCTCGGCGGCACCGCGACGGGCGCGCTCGGGTACGTGCAGGCCGAGGCGCCGGTGAACGTGGAGCCGCCCGCGATCGGCGCAACGGCGCGCGTGGGCGAGACGGTGAGCTGCTCCACGGGCACGTGGCGCAACTTCCCGGCATCGTACGTCTACTCGTGGTCCGTCGACGGGGCGTCCGTCCCGGGCGTGGCGACGGCGACCTACACGATCCCGGAGAGCGCGGCGGGCAAGGCACTCACGTGCTCGGTGACCGCCACCAACGACGCGGGGGCGGGCGAGCCGGCGGTGAGCGCGCCGGTGACCGTGCCGCTCCCGGCGCCGATCAACACGGCCGCGCCCGCGATCTCCGGTACGGCCAAGCGCGGCGAGGCGCTCACCTGCTCGACGGGCGAGTGGACGCGCACGCCGACGGCGTACGCGCGCCGGTGGCTGCGCGGCGGCGTGGCGATCGGCGGGGCGACGGGCGAGACGCACGTCGCGACGGCGGAGGACGTCGGGCGTGCGCTCACGTGCCAGGTGGTCGCGACCAACGCGGGTGGCGACAGCGCGCCGGCGGCGAGCGCGGCGGTGACGGTGCTGGCGCGCGAGCCCGAGGCGATCACGGCGCCGAGCGTGGCGGGCACGGCGGCCGCTGGCGCGGAGCTGCGGTGCGAGCCCGGCACGTGGAGCGACGACCCGACCGGCTTCGCCTACGTGTGGCTGGTCGAGGGCGCCGAGGCGGCGACGGGCGCGACCTGGACGGTGCCCGCGGGCAGCTCCGGCCGCACCGTGCGCTGCGGTGTGGTCGCGTCCAACGCGACCGGCTCGAGCGCGCAGGCGCTGAGCGCGCCGGTCACGGTGGCGTACACGCCGGGCGACAGGATCGTGCTGCCGGCGCCGACGACTCGCAAGCCCGTGCGGGCCAAGCTCGGCAAGGTCAGCGCGGGCCGGGTCAGTGTGGAGGTCACCTGCCCGGACGAGGGCGAGCGCTGCCGCGGGCGGATCGAGCTCAAGCAGGGCGCGCGTGTGGTGGGCCGTGCGACCTACAACGTGCGCGCCGGTGAAGCGCGCGTGGTGAAGGTCAAGGTGCCCAAGAGCGCCCGCAACAAGAAGCTCAAGCTGGTGCTGCGGGCGAGCTAGGACGCGGTGCGGGGGCGCTTCGGCCGGAGCGCCCCCGCGCTTGCGGCGCGCGAGTTGAGGTCGGATGATCGAGGTGGGGTGGAGGGAATGCCCGCCTTCACTTCCCGTAGACCTTCTTCTCGTAGTCCTCGAGCATGCGCCCGGCGCCGAACTCCGGGCCGAGCGTGCGCAGCGAGCGCCGGATCCGGGTCACCCAGTTCTTGGGGATGCCGTCTTCGCCGGCCGTGTAGAACTCGGGCGCGACCTCTTCCTCCAGCAGCCGGAAGAGCTCGTGCGCGTGGCGCGCGTCCTGGGCGCCGTGATCGGGGTCGACGTCGCCCGGCAGCGCCCAGCCGTTGTCGCCGTCGTAGCCCTCCGCCCACCAGCCGTCGAGCACCGACAGCTGCAGGCCGCCGTTCATCACGTTCTTCATGCCGGACGTGCCGGACGCCTCCAGCGGCGGGCGCGGGAGGTTGATCCAGACGTCGCAGCCGCGGACCAGATGGGCGGCCATGCGCAGGTCGTAGTCGTCCAGGTAGGCGACGCGGCCCGCGAAGCCCGGCGCGTGCTTCATCGAGAACAGGCCCTGGACGAGCGACTTGCCGGCGTCGTCGCGCGGGTGCGCCTTGCCCGCGAGCAGCACCTGGATCGGGCGGTCGCTGCCGACGACGCGGATCGCGCGCTCGACGTCCTGCAGCAGCAGGTTCAGGCGCTTGTAGGTCGCGAGGCGGCGGGCGAAGCCGACCGTCAGCACGTCCGGGTCGAACGCGGCCGCGGCTTCGGCGTACGGGCGCGACTCGTCCCGTGCCAGCCGGTCCACGACGGCGCGATGGCGCACGTACTCGATCAGCTCGGCGCGCTGCTGGGTGCGGACGGCCCACAGCTCCTGGGCCGGGATGTCCTCCACGGGCGCCCAGGTGGCGGGGTCGGTCGCGCGGTCGAGCCAGTCCTCCCCGAGATGCTGGTTCAGCAGCGCCCACATCGGGCGGCCGAGCCACGTGGGGATGTGGACGCCGTTGGTGACGTGGGTGATCGGCACGTCGTCGACGGCCTTGTCCGGCCACATCGCGTTCCACATCTCGCGCGCGACCTCGCCGTGGCGGCGGGCGACGCCGTTGGCGGCGCGGCTCGTGCGCAGCGCGAACTGGGTCACGCCGAACGGCTCGGCCTCCTCCTCGGGGTTGGTGCGTCCGAGGCGGATGACCTCCGAGGCGTTGACGCCGAGCGTGCCGGCCATGTGCTCGAGCACGCTCTCGACCTGATGGGCCGGGTAGGTGTCGTTGCCGGCCGGGACCGGCGTGTGGGTGGTGAAGACCGTCCGCTGACGCGCGACGTCGAGCGCGGGGCCGAGCGAGCCCTGGCCGCTGTACTCGCGCTTGGCCAGCTCCAGCGAGGCGAACGCCGCGTGGCCCTCGTTGAGGTGCACGATGCTCGGCTCGATCGCCATCGCCTCGAGCGCGCGCACGCCGCCGATGCCGAGCAGCATGTACTGGGCCAGGCGCGTGTCCTCGTCGCCGATGTACAAACGGCTCGTGATCCAGCGCGCGGACTCGTTGTTCTCCGGGCGCTCGGCGTCGAGCAGGTACAGCGGCACGCGGCCGACGTTCGTGCGCCAGATCTGCGCCACGACCTCCTCGGTGCCGATGTGGACGCAGATCGTGATCGGCTTGCCGGCGTCGTCGGTGACGAGCGCGGCGGGGAGGCGGTCCGGGTCGGTGTCGACCCAGTACTCGTGCTGCCAACCGCGGTTGTCGATGCGCTGGCGGAAGTAGCCGTGGCGGTACAGGAGGCCGACGGCGACCAGCGGCCACGCGCGGTCGGACGCCTCCTTGAGGATGTCGCCGGCGAGCGCGCCGAGCCCGCCCGAGTAAATCGGGAACGAGCCGTGGAAGCCGTACTCGGCGGAGAAGTACGCGATCGGGCGCTCGGTCGACGCGGGGCCGTCGTGGGGCGGGCGGTTGAGGTCGGCGTTCACGCGCTCCTCGACGGCCGCGACGCGGGCGAGGAGCTCGGGGTTCTGCGCCGCGGCGCTCAGGCCGGCGGTCGACGCCTCCTGCAGCTGCTTGACCGGGTTCTCGGCGACCTTCTCCCAGCGCTCCGGGTCCAGGTCGCGGAACACGTCGGGGCCGTCCGGGTCCCAAGCCCAGCGGTAGTTATAGGCGAGACGGGCGTAGACGCCCAACGGTTCTGGAAGGCGAGAAGCGAGCGCCTCGGCGGCTCGCTCCAGGTCGCGGCTGCCTGCTTGCACGTGGGCCAGCATAGGTCTTCAGGTTCCCTGAATGCCTGCCGATAAGCTTGACAGTGCTGATCGAGCGCCATCGCAGCGCTCTCGGCCGATGAAAGGAGGATCTATGAGGATCCTGTGCCTTCGCTGTCTTCGGCTGTGGCCGGAGGCGCGCGTTGCAGAGCGGGCAGGTTGCCCGCATTGCGGCGGCGCCCTCGACGCCACGCCTCGTTAGAACGCGACGCCGGGCGGCTCCGATAGCCGCCCGGCGCACACACTTTCGTGCGCGAGCAGCCGCTCTTTGGTGGCCAGCCCGCCGGCGTAGCCCGTGAGGCTGCCGTTGGCGCCGATCACCCGGTGGCAGGGGACGATGATCGAGATCGGGTTGCGGCCGTTGGCGCGGCCGACGGCTCTCGGGACCGAGCCGAGCTCCCGCGCGATCTCGCCGTAGGTCGTGGTCTCGCCGAACGGGATCTGCGTGAGGCGCTGCCAGACGGCCTGCTCGAACGCGGTGCCCTTCGGTGCGAGCGGGAGGTCAAAGCCGGTGCGCGTGCCGGCGAAGTACTCGTCGAGCTGCTCGCGGACGGCGTCGAAAGCGTCGTCGCTCGGCGGTTGCACGGCGACGTGACGCTTGTGCTCGGCCGTGTAGAGGGCGGTCACGTGACCGTCCTCGAGCGTCACGTGGAGCGGTCCGACCGGGCAGGGGAGAAGTGCGGCGTGCATGACCGGTGAAACGCCTGGGACGGTCGATCCGTGAGGGGTAGAATGGTGTATGTCCGCGCGAGCTGCGCTTCCGCACGTCCGCGCATTCCCCCACGAAAGGCGTCTATGGCAGTAGAGCAGAAGCTTGAGATCGACGGCGAGGTCACCGAGGCCCTGCCGAACCTGCTGTTCCGCGTGAAGCTCGAGAACGACCACGAGCTGCTCGCCCACCTGGCCGGCAAGATGCGCCGGTTCCGCATCCGCGTCCTTCCGGGCGACAAGGTCCGTGTCGAGGTCTCGCCCTACGACCTCAACCGCGGACGCATCGTCTACCGCTACAAGTAGGCAGGTAGGCGCGTCCTACGCGCCGCTCATCGCCGCGCCGAGGCCATTGGCCTTGGCGGCGACGAAGCGGACGCGCGGGAACTTCTCCGCGACCGGCGCGACAGCGCTGCTCCGGTCCACGCCGACCGTCACGACCACGTCGTAGTCGCGAGCGGCGAGCATGTGAATCACGCCGAGCTGCTCGGCGGTGGTCTTCACGACCTTCAGGTCGGCATCCGTCGCGGTCGCGACGGCATGCGCCTGCTTGAGCGCGGCCTTGTCGGTGGCGGCAGCGCCGGCGACCACGATCGCCCGCTGGGACCGATGGTCCTCGGGGCTCGCGATCGCAGTGCCCGCGACGAGCGCGAGCGCAATGCCCGCCGGAACGGCGAGGCGAATCTGGATCGTCTTGGTCATACGAATGAGCATAATACGTATGACGGCGGCTCGCAAGTGAAGAACTTGAGACGGTCAGCCCTCCGAGCGGTCGGTTTGTCAACCCCTGGTTGACAGAACGATCACTCGGGTGTCAGGGCGGCGCGGTCGACTCGCGGACCTTCAGCGCGACGGGCATGACCTGCTCGTCGGGCGGGCGGTCGCCCGCGAGGTCGCGGGCGAGGGCTTCGAACGCGATCGCGCCCAGGCCCTCGGCGTCGACCGCCACCGTCGTGAGCGGCGGCGCGAGCACGCGTGCGAAGTCGAGGTCGTCGAAGCCGATCACGGACAGGTCCTCCGGGATGCGCACGCCGCGGTCGCGGGCCGCGAGGTAGACGCCGCCGGCGAGGATGTCGTCGTCGCAGAAGACCGCGGTCACGCCCTCGTCGAGCATGTCGAGCGCGGCCTGCTTGGCGCCCTCGAAGGTGAACGGGGCCTTGACGGTGGGCGGCGGGCCGCCGAGGCGCTCCGCCATGCGCGCCGCGCGCAGGTCGAACGTCGGCGCGTCGAAGTTGGAGCTGACGTGGCCGATCCGGGTGTGCCCGAGCGCGAGCAGATGGTCGACGGCGAAGTCGACGCCCGCCTCGACGTCCAGGCGCACGACCGGCAGGCCGCGGCCGGGCATCATCTCGATCTGGATCGCGTGCTCGGACGTGCCGGGCGGCAGGTCGGACTCGAACAGCAGCAGCCCGTCGGCGGGCCCGGCCAGCAGCGCCTGCACCGACGCCGCCTCCCACGCGCGGTTGTTGCCGATGTCGACGAGCACGACCGTGTAGCCCGCTTCCTGCGCGGCGCGCTGGGCGCCGCGCAGCACGCGGCCGAAGAACGGGTTCGTGATGTCGGGGACCACGAGCGCGACGCTGCGCGCGACGCCGGTGCGGAGCGCGCGGGCCGCGACGTTCGGGCGGTAGCCGAGCTCGGCCGCCGCGGCGCGGACCGCTTCCTCGGTGCGCGCGGAGATCCGGCCCCGGGCCTTGCCGGAGAGCACGAGCGAGACCGTCGACTGCGAGACGCCTGCGCGGCGCGCGACGTCGACGCTGGTGACGCGGGGCGGAGCGGAGATGTCCGCCATCCTAGGGACGTGGACGACGACCTGGTCGAGGAAGTGGTCGGCGTGGCGGGGCGCGACCTCGCTGTGCTGCGCCCGCGCGACGCCGAAGCGCTCCTGAGCGAGGACGACTTCGCGCACGACGAGTTCCTGCCCTACTGGGCGGAGCTGTGGCCGAGCGCCACGGCGCTCGCGCGGGTGATCGGCGCCCGCGCCCTGCGGGGCAGGCGAACGCTGGAGCTCGGGTGCGGACTCGGGCTGGTGGGTCTGGCGGCGGCCGCGGCGGGCGCGCGCGTGACCGCGACCGACTGGGCGCCCGACTCGATCGCACTGCTCGAGCGCAACGCCGCGCGCAACGGGCTGACGCTCGAAGCGCTGTGCGTGGACTGGGCTTCGCCGGGCGTGCTCGTCGAGCGGGCGCCGTGGGAGCTCGTGCTCGCGTCGGACGTGCTCTACGAGGCGCGCAACGGGGTCGCGCTGGCGCCGCTGCTGCCCCGGCTGATCGACGCGCGCGGCGAGATCTGGCTCGCGGACCCCGGCCGGCGGGAGGCCGGCCCCTTCCTCGAACGCATCGGCGAGGTGTTCGACATCGAGACGCGCACGGCGCCGGAGATCCCCCAGGGCGCGATCCACCGCATGCGTCTCCGGCGATAGGCGGGGCGTCGCGCCGCCGCAGCGATCGTGAAGTCGTCCCTTTCCGGGGCGTGAAAGGCTTGAGGAATGACGCAGCGAGAGAAGGCCGAAGAGCTGCGCCGCCTGCACGCGGCGCCCGAGCCGCTGGTCCTGGTCAACGCCTGGGACGCCGTGAGTGCCCGGGTGGTCGCCGACGCCGGTGCGCGCGCGATCGCCACCGCGAGCTGGTCCGTGGCCGCCGCCCGCGGCTACGGCGACGGTGAGCAGATCCCGCTCGACGAGATGATCGACGCGGTGCGCATCGTCGCCCGCGCGGTCGAGCTGCCCGTGACCGCCGACCTGGAGCGCGGCTTCGGGGACGCCGGCGCGACCGTCGCCCGCGCGATCGAGGCCGGCGCCGTCGGCTGCAACCTCGAGGACTCCGACGGAAAGGGCGCGCTGGTACCGGTCCAAGCGCACGTCGCCGCGGTGCAGGCCGCCCGCGCCGCGGGTGAGTCCGCCGGCGTGCCGCTGGTGATCAACGCGCGCACCGACGTCTTTCTCGAAGGCCTCGAGTTCGACGAGGCCGTCGCGCGAGCCCGCGCCTACCTGGGCGCGGGCGCGGACGTGATCTTCATCCCCGGCGTGAGCGACGTCGCCACGCTCGAGCAACTCGTGATCAAGATCCGCGGCCCGATCAGCGTGTTCGGCGGCGCCGGCGGGCCGACGCTGGACGAGCTCGCGCGGCTGGGCATCCCACGCGTGAGCTACGGCCCGGGGCCGCTCGGCGTCGCGATGGCGGCGCTGGGCCGCGCCGCGAAGACGCTCCTGGGCGGGGGAGAGCCCCCCGCCGAGCTGGCCAACCGGCCCTAAGAGGTGACGATCAGCGCGCGGGTGCTGGTGCCGCCCGCGCGGCGCAGGCGGTGCGGAAGCGCGCCGTCGAAGCGCAGCGTGTCGCCCTCTTCGAGCGTCGTCAGCGAACCGGCGACGTCGACCTCGATCGAGCCGCGCGCGACGTAGATCGCGACCTCGCCGGGTTCGGTGGCGGCCTCGGCGGGCCAGCGCCGGTTCGCCGCCGTCCACTCGCGCAGGGTCGGGGCGGCGGGCTCGCCGGGGAGCTCGCGGAGGGTGGCGCCGTGGTGCTCGGCGACCGCGCCCTCGTCGCGGCGCACGACGCGGACCGCCTCGCCCTGGCGCGGCGGCGCCCAGAG
Organism: Solirubrobacter deserti; assembly: GCF_027587175.1. GTDB lineage: Bacteria > Actinomycetota > Thermoleophilia > Solirubrobacterales > Solirubrobacteraceae > Solirubrobacter > Solirubrobacter deserti. Next base: position 91,166 of record NZ_JAPCID010000016.1, on the reverse strand, counting down.
GTGGGCGACCGAGACGTCCAGGGCGGCGGCGATGCGCTCGACCGAGCTCACGCTCGGCTTGGCGAGGCCGCGCTCGACCTGCGACAGGAACGGATGGGACAGACCAGCGAGCCGGCCGAGACCCTTGAGGGTCAGCCCGCGTTCGCGGCGCAGCGTTCGCACACGCGCGCCGAGGTCGGTCTCGAAACCGTTGGTGGAAGGGAAGCCGCTAAGCACCGTCTTCCAGACTAACGCGCGACGTCCCGAAAACTGTCAAGCGGGCCGTGCGGAAGTTTGATGACGTCTACGCGGCGCGGGAGATCTCGTCCGCGACGTCCTCGGCGGACTGCGCCAATGAGCGCAAAACAAGCACTTCGACGCTTCCAGCGTACCGGACCCGGCCGCCGGCCAGCAAAGTGACATCAGAGGCGAGGCGGTGGAGCGCGTCCAGGCGGCGCGTGGCCCACACGGCGGCGCCGCCGCGGGCGGTGTGGCGCACGACGAGCGAGCGCACCGCCGCGCGGGCCTCGCTGCTGAAGCCCGCGGATGGCTCGTCCACCAGCAACACGGACGGGTTGCCCGCGAGCGCCTGCGCGAGCAGCAGCGGCGAGGCGGCGGCGTCCGCGACCAGCACGACGTCCTGGGCCCGCGCCACGCCGCCGGTCGGCGCGAGCTCGCCGGAGAGCACCCGCAGCAGCACGCTCTTGCCTGCCCCGCACGGGCCGATCAGGCCGTGGACCTGGCCGGCGCCGACGCACAGATCGATCCCTGAGAGCACCGCCCGGTGGCCGAAGCGCAGTTCCAGTGCGGCGGCCTCGACAAGTGGCGCGGGCATGGGCCGATCATCCGTTCAGCACGGGTGGGTCGCCCTACCCGATGGTCCAGGCGAGGACGGACGTACTAGCCTCGCCGCGTATGACCATCGATGTGGACGCAATGGTCCGGGATGCTGCAGCGCTCGTCAGCGTGCCGAGCGTGACCGGAGACGAGCGCGCGGCGCTCGAACGGCTCGGCGAGCTGGCCGCCGCGCTCGGTCTCGAATGTGACCTGCACCGGCACGATCTCGCGGCGCTGCGTACGCATCCGGATCACCCCGGCGAGGAGGCGCCGCGCGACGAGCTGTGGGGCCTCACGGTCACCCTGCCCGGCACCCGGCCCGGCCGGATCGCGCTCAACGGCCACGTCGACGTCGTCTCGCCCGGCACCGAGCCGTGGCGGCTCGGCCCGTGGTCCGGCGCGGTCGAGGGTGGGCGGCTGCACGGCCGCGGCGCCGTCGACATGAAGGGCCCGGTCGTCGCCGCGCTGCACGCGCTCGCGGCGCTCAAGGACCAGGAGCGCCCCGAGGTCGTGCTGATGGCCGTCCCGTCCGAGGAGGACGGTGGGCTGGGCACGTTCGCCGAGCTCGAACGGGATGCGACCTTCGACGCCGCCCTGCTTCCCGAGCCGACCGGCCTGCGCGTGGTCTGCGCGCAAGCCGGCGCGCTCACCTTCAAGGGCGAGATCCGCGGCGTCGCCGCCCACGCCGCCGAGCGGCTCTCCGGCCACTCGGCCATCGACCGCTACGTCAAGGTCCACGCCGCCTTCGCCGCGCACGAGCGCGCCGTCAACACCGATGTCGCGCACCCGCTCATGCGCGAGCTCCCGCTGCCGTACCCGCTGCTCGTGGGCCAGCTGCACGCCGGCGAGTGGTCGAGCATGGTGCCGGACCGCCTCGTGTTCGAGGGGCGCCTCGGCGTTCCCGTCGGCGCCGATCTGCAGCAGGCCCGCGACGAGCTTCAGGCCGTGCTCGATCGCGCGCTCGACGACGGGCTTCCCCCCTGCCGGCTCACCTGGGAGGGCGGCGCGTTCGCGCCCGGCACCACCGACCCCGACCATCCGTGGGTCAAGACGGTGCAGGAGGCGCTCGCCGCGGAAACCGGCAGCGCCCCGCTCGCCGGCGTCCCGTGGGGCGCCGACATGAGGCTGTTCACCGCCCGCGGCATCCCCGCCGTGATGGTCGGCACGCGCGACATCGAGCTCGCGCACGCCGTGGACGAGTCCGTCGCGATCGACGAGCTCGCCACGGTGGCCCGCACGATCGTGCGGGCCGTCAATCGCGCCCCCGTTTAAGGTCGGATGATCGGGGTGGGGCGGAGGGGATGTCCTGCCTTCAAATTCGGCCAGCGTCTTTCGCGGCCTGCTCGGCCTGCTCGAGCTTGCGCTCGACGAGGTCCAGGCCCTTGTCCCAGAAGCCCGGGTCGGCGAGGTCGACGCCGACGATCTGACCCAGATCCTCGGGCGACTTGGAGCCGCCCGCGCGCAGCAGGTTCACGTAGTCGGCCTCGAAGCCCGCGCCCTCCTCCTCGTAGCGGCCGTAGACCGCCAGCGCGAGCAGCTGCCCGTACGCGTAGGCGTAGACGTAGCCGGGGGAGGCGACGAAGTGGGGGACGTAGGACCACCAGGAGCGGTAGTTCTCGGTGACCTCGACGGCGTCGCCCAGCAGCTCCTCCTGCGACTGCGCCCACAGCGCGCCGAAGTCGTCCACGGACAGCTCGCCCGTCTCGCGCCGGTGCGTGTGGATGAGGTGCTCGAAGCGGTTCATCGCCACCTGGCGGAAGACAGTCGCGATCGAGCCCTCGATCGACTCCGCCAGCAGCGACAGGCGGGACTCCGCGGAGGGAGAGGCCTCGAGCAGCCGCCCGAAGACCAGCGTCTCGCCGAACACCGAAGCGGTCTCCGCCAGCGTCAGCGGCGTCGCCATGTGGAACACGCCCTGCGACCCGCCCAGCACGGCGTGCACGCCGTGGCCCAGCTCGTGGGCGAGCGTCAGCACGTCACGGCGCAGGTGCGTGTAGTTGAGCAGCACGTACGGGTGCGCGCTCGGCACGCCGTAGGAGCAGAACGCGCCACCGCGCTTGCCCGGCCGCACCGGCCCGTCGATCCACGGCTGCGCGAAGAACTGCGACACGATCCCGCCGAGCTCGTCGGAGAAGGAGGAGTACGCGTCCTGGACGATCTCCTTCGCCTGCGGCCAGCCGATCTTCTCGTTGTCCTGTGTCACGGCCGCCATGCGATCGTAGTCGGCGAGCTTGTCGAGCCCGAGCAGCTGGGCCTTGAGCCGGTACCAGCGGCGCGGCACCTCATAGCGCGCGCGGACGGCCTCGATCAGCGCCTGCACGGACTCGTCGGAGGCCTCGTTGGACAGGTTGCGCGCCGCCAGCCAGTGCGGGTAGTTGCGCAGCCGGTCGTCGGTCATCTTGTCCGCGAGCAGCGTGTTGAACGCGTACGCCCGCGTGCGCAAGCCGGGCGCCAGCGCGCCCGTGACGCGCTCGGCGGTGTCGCGGCGCACCTCGCGATCGGGCGAGAACAGGCGCGAGAGCGCGGCGTCCAGCGGCACGTCGCCCTCGTCGGGCAGCTCGACCGTGATCGCCGCCGTCTGCTCCTCGAACAGCCGCACCCACGCCGACCGGCCGGACAGCTGCTTCTCGGCGAGGATGCGCTCCTCGGGCTCGCTCAGCAGGTGCGGCCGGTAGCGGCGCGCCGTCTTCAGATGGTGGCGCGCGAAGTCGAGCCCGTCGGTGGCGAGCAGCTCGTCCGCCTTCGCGTCGTCGAGCGCCGCCCACTCCAGGTGGAAGAACAGCAGCTTGGTCTCGATCGCGGTGCCCTTCTCCTCGACGCGCTGCAGCAGCGCGCCGTTCGCCGGGGACTGCGTGTCGGTGCTGAAGGCGAGGTGGGCGTAGGTGCCGGCACGCGCGGCGATCTCCTCGATCTCCGCCAGCTCCTGCATGGCGGCGATCAGGCCCGCGCCGTCGATCGACGACAGCTTCCCCGCGTAGGTCTCGGCGAACGTGTCCGCGCGCGCCTGCGCGTCGGCGAGCAGCGCGTCGACGCCCGCCTGCGGGTCTTCCCCGGCGCCGTTCAACAGGTCGGTGAGGTCCCACGCGACCTCTTGCAGCTCGGGGTCGCTCACGGTATCGGGGGCGCTCATGCCCCCAAGGCTACGACGGCAGTGGCCCGGAAGCGTTCGTGGCGCGCAGGCCGTCGATGATGATCGCCAGGTGGCGGCGCCACGCGGCCTGGCACATGTGAGGCTTGACGGTGGCCATGCCGATGCCGCAGGTGAACATCGGGATGTCGTCCAGGACGATGTCCGGGCGCAGATCGCCCGAATCCTTCGCCCGCTGCACGAGCTGCATGTACGCGTCGTTCATCTCGGCCATCAGGTCGGTGTCGAACGGCATCTCGGCCTGGCCGATGATCTCGGTGAACGCGCGGTCGGAGGCGAGGACCTCGACGCCAGCCCACAGCGCCGTCGTGAACGCCTCCCACGGGTCGTCGATCTCGAGCGCGCGGCGCGCGGACGCGAGCACCTGCTCGAACAGCGAGACCGCGAGCGCCGAGACGAGCGCCTCCTTGGTCGGGAAGTGGCGGTACACGGTCCCGACGCCGACGCCGGCCTTGCGGGCCACATCGTCCATCTGCGCGTCTCGCCCGTGCTCGGCGAAGACGGCTCGGGCGCCCTCCAGCACCCGCTCGCGGTTGCGGCGCGCGTCGGCGCGGAGCGGGCGTTCGGTGGGGATGGACATGGGTCGACTGTAGGGCTTGACAAACGGAACTTCAACTCCGTATCTTGCGAAGCGAAACCGGAACTCCACCTCCATTTCCTCCCCAGGGGTCATCATGTCTTCCACCTCCACGGACCGGCGCTGGCTCGCGCTCGTCCTCCTCGCCGCCGCACAATTCGTGGTGGTCCTCGACGCGTCGATCGTCAACGTCGCGCTCCCGTCGATCGGTCAGTCGCTCAGCTTCAGCCCGGACGATCTGTCCTGGGTGGTCAACGCCTACACGCTCGCCTTCGGCGGCTTCCTGCTGCTCGGCGGCCGGCTCGCCGACCTGCTCGGCCGGCGGCGCCTGTTCATCCTCGGCCTGATCCTGTTCGCCGGCGCTTCACTCGCGGGCGGCTTCGCCCAGAGCGACATCCAATTGATCATCGCCCGCGCCGTCCAGGGCCTCGGCGCCGCGCTGCTCTCCCCGGCCGCGCTCTCGCTCGTCACCGTGCTGTTCAAGGAAGGCGCTGAACGCAACAAGGCGATGGGCGTCTGGGGCGCGGTAGCGGGCTCCGGCGGCGCCGCCGGCGTGCTGCTCGGCGGCATGCTCACCGAGTGGGCCGGCTGGGAGTGGGTGCTGTTCGTCAACGTGCCGATCGGCGTCGCCGCGGCGCTGCTCGCCCCGCGCCTGCTGCCCGAGTCGCGCGAGGAAGGGCACCGCCACTTCGACGTCGCGGGCGCCATCACCGTCACCGCCGGCCTGTCGCTGCTCGTCTACTCGCTCGTGAACGCGAACGAGGCGGGCTGGACGTCGACCGAGACGCTCGTGCTGCTCGGCGTCGCGCTCGTCATCCTCGCCGTGTTCGTCGTCCTCGAGCTGCGCAACCGCGCGCCGCTGGTCCCGTTCCCGGGCATCTTCCGGCTGCGGACCGTGCGCGGCGTGAACCTCACCGGCCTGCTGGTCGCGGCCGCGCTGTTCTCGATGTTCTTCTTCATCTCGCTCTACCTGCAGCAGGTGCTCGGCTTCGACGCGCTGGAGACCGGGCTCGGCTACCTGCCGCTGGCCGGCGGCATCATCGTCTCGGCGGGCATCGCCTCGACGCTGGTCACCCGGCTCGGCGTCCGGCCGGTGCTGGTCGCGGGCCTGCTGCTGACGGCGATCGGCCTGCTGTGGTTCTCGCAGATCTCGGTCGGCGGCAGCTACCTCGCCGACATCCTCGGGCCGTCGCTGGTCAGCGCGTTCGGGCTCGGGTTCGCGTTCGTGCCGATGACGATCGCCGCGGTGGCGGGCGTCGAGCCGCACGAGGCGGGCCTGGCCTCCGGCATGATCAACACGAGCCAGCAGATCGGCGGCGCGCTCGGCCTCGCCGTGCTGGCCTCGATCGGCAACTCGCGCCGCGACTCGGTGCTGGAGGCCGGCAGCGCGCTCCCCAACGCGATGACCGAGGGCTTCCAGCTCGCGCTCACCGTCGGGGCCGGGATGGCCATCGTCGGCGCGCTGGCGGCCTACTTCCTGGTGTCGCCGTCCACGCCCGCCGAGCCGGACGGCAACGCCGTGCCCGTCATGACCTGACGCCACACGGCGAGCTGTAGCGAGCGCGCCTCGATCCACAGCTTCAGCTCCCCCGGATCGAGGCCCATGCGGGAGGCGGCGTAGGCCGCCTCCTGGCGCTCGCGGCCGTAGCGGCCGGCCAGCAGGCAGGCCGCGTCCCACCCGACCGGGCCGAGGCACGTGTCCTCCCAGTCGTTCCACAGCGGTCCACCCAGCACGTTGCCGAGGTGGGCGTCGCCGTGGAGCGGCTGGACCGGGGAGCGCAGCTCCGACAGGACCGGGATCAGCTCCTGGAAGCGCAGCAGCAACGCGGTCGCCGCGTCGGGCGCGATGCGCTCCTCCGCCGCGAGCCGGGCGAGCAGCGCCTCGGCCTCGGTGACCGTGCCCAGCAGTGGGAGCGAGCCGCGGTAGGAGCGCAGCGCCTCGTGGCAGTGCGCGAGCGCCTCGCCGGCCCGCGCCGCGTCGACCTCGGCCGGCGGCGCGTAGCGCCAGAACGAGAGCACCCGGCCCTCATGCTCGTGCGGGCCCGGCGGCAGCTCTCCGCTCGGTGCGACCACGGGCGCGCCCGCGCGCGCCAGATGCCCCGCGACGCTCAGCTCGCGCGCCTGCCAGGCCGGGCCCGGGCGCACGGCCGCGATCGTCCCGGCCACGCGCGCCACCACCGGCGCAGGGCGAAGGTGGACGAGCACGTTCAGTTGATCGCGCAGGATGACGGGCTCCTCCACGCGCAATCCGTGCGCGCGCGCCACTGCCACCGCCGCGCTTAGCGCAGCGCGGTCTTCCACACCAAGGCGATCATCGCACCCTGCAGCGGCAGGCGTGCGTACAGCAACGACTTCGGGATGCGCCGGAAGCGCTCCGGGTGCACGGCCATCTCGACGTTGGCCGGGAACACGCCGACGAGCGTGGCGATCAGCCACCAGCCCGCGGCGCGCCGGGTCTTGGGGTGCAGCACGCCCGCGCCGCCGGCCAGCTCCGCGACGCCGCTCGCGAGCACGAGCTCACGGTGGGCCGGGAGGTAGCGCGGCATGATCGCCTCGTACAACCGGGGCCTGGCGAAGTGCAGGAGCCCGGTGGTGATGAACGAGGCGCCGAGCACGGCGCGGGCGAGCGACATGCGTACTGAGGCTAACGCGGCCCCCTGAGTGCGCTGGATCCGGCGCCCTGACGGCCCGAGTCACCGGCCCAGCGGGCGACGAACGATGCGCGGCCGCGCAGGCGGAAGCTCGCCGTGAAGCGGCCCCCGTTCGCGCCCGCGGTCACGACCTGCTCGGTCCAGCGGCTGCCGGTGCGCGCCGAGACGACGATCGGCTCGCCGCCCTGTGCGCCGTTCAGCCGTCCCGTCACGGTGACGGTGCGACCGCTGCGGCGGGCGCGGTTGAGCGTGATCGTCGAGCGCGTGCCGAAGTCTCCGCCGCTCGCCGTCGTGAACAGGCTGCGGAAGACGCCGGCGTTGACCGCGGGGGTGGAGGTGAGCGCGTACGAGCGCGAGGCGCTCGGGCTGATCACGCCCTCCGTGCCCGGGAACTGGCCGGCCGAGATGCGCTGCGGGCGCCAGTGCCGGCCGCCGTCGCTGGTGCGCAGGACGTACGCGACGCCGACGTCCGCCGGGTACCCGCTGAGCGTCAGGTAGCCGTGCGTGGAGGAGCCGAACGCGAGCGCGAGGCCACGGCTGGTGCCGACCGCGGCCAGCTCCCGCCAGCGCCGGCCGCCGTTCGTGGTCCGCCACACGCGGCCGTCCGTGGTCAGCGCGTAGCCGCCGTTGGCGGACGTCATGTCGAGGTCGGCGAGGCGACCGGGGCGCCGGACCGTCGTCCACCGCCGACCGCCGTTGGTCGAGCGGATCGCGGCGTTGCGTCCGTAGGCGAAGATCGTGCTGCCGGCACGGTCGAACGTCGTCACCCGCGTGCGGTTCTCGACGGCGCTGAACTGTCCGCCGCCCGTAGCCCGGCGGACGCCGCGCGGGCCGGCGAGCAGGACCGTGTCGCCGCGCGTGATCACGGCCAGCGGGGCGCTCGTCGTGCCCGGGTCGATCGGTGACCAGCTCGCGCCGCCATTGCTGGTGCGGAACAGCCCGCCGCGGAAGTCGAGCGCGTAGCCCTCGTTCTCGCTGCTGAAGGACGTGTCGCGCAGGTTGGACGAGGTGGCGACGTTGATGGCGCGCCACGTGACGCCGTTGTCGGTCGTGCGGGCGAGCTGGCCGCCCGAGCCGAGCGCGAGCGCGATGTTCGGGGCGGGGCCGAGCCGCAGGCCGAGGCCGAACGAGCCCGCGATGTCACCGCCGACCGGCGTGTAGTTGCGGCCCGCGTCGTTGGAGACGGCGGTCGCGCCGCCCACGCCCGCGGCGACGGCGCGGGCCGGATTGGCGAAGCCCGCGGCGTAGAGCGGGGCGGTGGCGGCCGTGATCGGCTCGGTCGTGTCGCCGCCGTTCTCGGTTCTGAGGAGGCGGTCACCGCGGTCGGTGGTGAGCAGGCACAGGTCGAGCGTCGCGCAGCTCACGCCGGTGATGGTCGCGGCGACGGGCTTGGCCTGCCAGCTCTGGCCCGCATCGGTCGAGCGCAGCAGCGTGTCGGGGCCGAAGGCGTAGAACGTGGTCGCGTCGATCGCCTCCAGGCGCCGGACGCTGCCGCCCGCGACGTCGGGCTCCGGCGTCCACGACGCGCCCGCGTCGGTGGTGCGCAACGCCGTGTTCGTGCCCGAGAGGAAGACGATGCCCGCGTCGGGGGAGGTGAAGATGGCGTCCGCGGGCGTGGCGTTGCCGCCGCCCGCGCTGCCGGGCGTGCCGGGGATCGCGGTGACGCGGCTGAAGCTCTCGCCGCCGTCGGTGGTCCTGAGGACGTTGCCGTTGCGCAGCAGGATGTAGCCGAGCTGCGGGGTGACGAAGTACGTCGCCGCGACGGGCTCCGGGCAGTCGATCTCGGTCAGCACGTAGAAGCGGCGGAACGTGCGGCCGCCGTCGTCGGAGCGGCGCAGTACGCAACCGTCACCGCCGAGGATCGTCACGACGTCCGGCGTGACGGCCTGGATGCGGTTGAGGTCGAGCGACGTGCCGGTCGGGAGACCGGTCCAGGTCGCGCCGCCGTCATCGGTCCTGAGGGCGGTGCCGTCGTCGCCGATCGCGTACCCCCGACCCTGGGCGAAGTCGATCGCCCTGATTGTGTTGCCCTGCGGCGTCGGGTTGCCCCACTGCCAGCCCGACTGGCTCACCTGCACGGCGGCGTGGCCTGCGGCAGGGCATGCCGCGGCCAGGCTCAGGGCAGCGCAAGTGCCCAGAAAAGCCCTGGAAATCACGTACTTCTCCTCTCGCTGTGATGCTTGCCGGTGAAGCGGCTGCGAGCGGAATTGGTTGCGGGTTATGAAACGTTCACGAACAGGCGGACGTTGCGGTCTTGCCTCTCGCCGGCGAAACGTTGGGGGCGCCCGCCCTGGGCGTCCAGGAACGCGAGCTCGCGGCTGATGCCGGCGAGGCCCCGGCCGTCGTGGTCGACCATCCACGTCTCCAGCGCGGCGCCGTCCGCCGTCTCCCGCAGGCGGAACATGCGCGATTGCTGGGGGAAGTCGGCGAGCGAGCTCGTGCTGACCAGCCAGTAGCGGCCGCGCGGGGTGACGCGGTTGCGGTGGCTGTTGCCGGAGATCGCGGCGACGACGTTGGGGTGGCGGTCGAGGATCTGGAGGGCTTCGGGCGTGAGCGGGTTGTGGGAGAAGACGATCGCGTGGCGATCCGTGTCCAGCTGCTCGTCCAGCCGCTGCAGCTGGTCGGGGTTGATGCGGGCGCGGCTGGTGCCGTCGCGGTTGACGGTGTCGACGGTGATCGCGCGGACGCGGTCGGTGAGGTCGACCGTGTAGTCGAAGCGCTCGCGGCGGAACGCCCGCTCCCACTCACCGGAGCCGACCAGCCGGCGCGTGTCGTCGGCGGGGACGTCGACGCTCGGGAGGAAGAACTGGTTGCCGAGCAGGGCGGCGGTCGCGCGCTGGGCGTCGATCTCCGCGCGCGGGAGCTGGTCGAGCAGCTCGGGGTCGAGCGCGGTGATGAGCTCGTCGCCGGTGGCGTAGGCGTTGATCTGCTCGGTCGGTTGGACCTCGCCCTGGGCGAGCACGTCGTGGTTGCCGACGAGCGGGTACAGCGGCGCCTTCAGGCCCTCGGCGGTGAACGCGCGCTGGGCCTGCGCGAGCGCGCCGGGGTGCGCGGGCGCGTCGAAGTCGGGGCGGTAGTAGAACGGGTCGGCGGAGTCGGGCTGCTGCACGCCGCGATAGCCCGGGCCGCCGCTGTCGGGGTTCACGCGCCCGCCCTCGAGCGTGGCGAGCGCGAGCTCGAGCTCGTTGCGCTGCGCGTTGTCGGTGATGTCGCCCGTGAGGAAGACGGCGTCGGGTCGTTGCGCATTGAGCGCGCGGATCGCGGCGTCCAGCGTCTGGGCGCTGAACGCCTCCTGCGGGCGGAACGTAGACGTGAACGGGGTGCCGATGCGGTCCAGGAACGGCACCCGCGCCGGCGACTCCTCGTCGCGCACGTGTGTGTCCGTCAGCTGGCCGAACGTGACGAGGGTCTCGCCGAGCCGTGACGGCGTGCCGCGGTCCGTGAGCGGCTCGGCCGGTCCGGCGTCGAGGAAGCCGTCGCGGTCGGGGTCGACGAGCGTCGACCGCAGGGTCGAGTCGCCGCCGGCCGCGGGCGGCGAGTCGTCACCGCACGCGGCGAAGGCAAGGGCCGCGAGGACGGTCGCGGCGAACGCGCGGCGGGCGGCGCGGGGCGCGGTCATTCTTCGCGCAACCCCGCGATGATCGGCTCGCTCATCACGCGGCGCGCGACGAACGCGGTCGCCAGCACGGAGAGCGCGAGCAGGCCGCCGATGACCAGCGCGATCTCACCCGCGGACGCGCCGAGCGGGAGGGAGGCGAAGCTCGCGGCCAGGCGCGAGACGAGCGGGCCGAAGACGGTGAGCTCGAGCACGACGCCCGCGATCGCGGCCGGGACGGCGACGGCGACGGCGACGCCCGCGAGCACGAGGCCGATGGTCGTCGCGTCGGCGCCGGTGGCGCGCAGCAGCGCGACGGCGCCGCGCCGTTCGCGCGCGGTGACCGTGAGCGCCTGGATGAGCGCGTACAGGCACACGAGGCCGACCGCCAGGCCGACGCCGCGCAGCACCGCGGCGAGCACGGCCAGGAACGCGGCGTTGTCGGTCTGCGCGGCGCCGACGGGCTGGAGGCTGGCGCCGAGGTTCACCAGCTCCCGCGTCACGGTCGCCGGGTCCGTGTTGGGCTCCAGGCGCACGACGACCTGGGGCGTCAGGTCCGGCCGCGTCTCGAGCAGCTTGTCAGGCTGGATCCACGCGATGCGGCCGTCGTTCTCGAGCGCGCGCACGATGCCTGCGACCTTGAAGCGCACCTCGCCCCCGTCGGGAATCTGGGCGGCGAGCGTGCTCCCGGGGCGCAGGCCGAGCGCGTCCGCCATGCCGAGGCCGACCTCCACCTCGTTCGCGTTCGCGATCCGGCGGCCCTCGGCGAGCGGCGGGTTCTCGAAGCGGGTGTGGTCGCCGGGATAGGCGACGAGCCGGATCGGCTCGCCGAGGCGGAACGAGTCGGCGGCGTCGATCGAGTAGCGCTCGCCGACGTCGGCCACGCCCGGCAGCGCGCGGGCGGCGTCGAGCTGCGACGAGTCGAGCTGCACCGCGAGCTGGTAGCGCTTGCCGACCGTCCCGGGGTCCTCGCGCAGGCGCTCGAGCAGGCTGGCGAGCGCGAGCATGAGCGTGACGACGCCCGCGCAGACGGCGATCGTCGCGACGGCGGCGAACCAGCGGGCGCGCGCGGCGGTGGCGAACCGCACCCCGAGGCCGAAGAGCGAGCCGCCGCCGTGGGGGCCGGAGTCGCTCGACGTCGGCCGCCCGGTGGGGGCGCCGACGCCGTGGGGGCCGGCCGCGCGCGACCCCCGAAGCGCGGAACCGGCTTCGCCGAAAGAGGGGGATGTTCCGCGCGTACGGGGGCCGCGCGCGGCCGGCTGGAGCGCCGTGGCGGACGCTCTCGTGCGGCGGCGCGGTCGCTTCGCGAGGTCGCCGCCGCGCAGGATCTCGACCGGTGGGCGGCGCGCGGCGCGCCACGCGGGCCAGGTGGCGGCGGCGACGACGAGCGCGACGACGGCGGCCGCCGCCAGAGTTAGCGGGCCGAGCAGCGTGGCGCCCGGGCCGAGCTCGTTGAGCGCGGCGATCAGCTCCGCCGCGGGGCGCGCGACGAGCAGCGCGCCGATCGCGATCCCCGCGAGCGCGGCCGGGAGCGCGACCAGCGCGGACTCGACCGCCTGCTGCGCGGCGATCCGCCCGGGGCCGAAGCCGAGCGCGCGCTGGACGCCGAGCCCGGTCAGGCGGCGCTGGACGTCGGCGTGCGCGCTGGCGGCGAGCATCGTGCCGGCGGCCAGCAGCGCGACGAGCGAGAACGCGATCAGCAGCGAGATCACGATCCCCGCCGCCTGCGAGAGCAGGATCTCGACGCCCGTGCGGGTGATGAACTGGAGCTTGCCGAGGCCGAACGTGACCGAGCGCGCCTGGGCGAGCGTGACGTCGGCCTTATCGGGGTCGCTGAGCCATAGCAGCGCGACGTTGGGCGCGACGCGCCGGTGCTGCGCGCGCGTGACGTAGACGCGCGCGGTGCTGGCGAGCGGGAACGCGACGTTGTCGGGCGAGACCGCGATGCCGCTGATGCGGAGCGTGCCGTGCTCCTCGACGAACAGGTCGTCCCCGACCCGCAGGTCCCATTCGCGCGCCACGCCGCGTTCGACCACGACCTCGCCGGTGCTGCCGTCGCGGATGTCGCGGCCCTCGACGACCTTGTAGCCGCGGCGCCCGTTGAAGACCGTGGTCACGGCGCCCTTGCCCGTCGAGTTGAGCCCGGCGCTGAGGTCCTCGTTGAGGTCCTCGAACCGGTAGGAGCGGGCCTCGAGGTTCGGCAGAGCGGACACGCGTGCGTCGATCCGGCGCCGCGGCTGCTCGTCGAAGCGCGCGATCACGTCGGGCAGCTGCGCCTGCTCGGCGGAGCGCTGGAAGCCGGTCGCGAGCGAGTAGCCGACGGTCACGCTCGTGCCCACCACGAGCGACGCCGCGAGCACGCCGAGCGCGGCCAGCAGCGTGCGGCCGCGACGGGCACGGAGTGCCGCGAGGGCGTCGCGGATCACGCGCGCCGCCTCGCGCGGCCGACGTCCCGGCGCGCGGTCACGGAATGAGGCGCCCGTCCCGGAGCGTGAGGACGCGGTCGGCGATGTCCGCGGCGGCCGACTCGTGCGTGACCATCACCACGGCCCGGCCCTCCTCGGCCCCGGCGCGCAGCAGGCGCAGCACCTCGGCGCCGGCGCGCGTGTCCAGGTTGCCGGTCGGCTCGTCGGCCAGCAGCACCGGCGGGTCGTTCACCAGCGCTCGCGCGATCGCGAAGCGCTGCTGCTCACCGCCGCTCAGCTGGTGCGGGAGCGACCGCGCCACCCCGCGCAGCCCGAGCCGGTCGATCAACGCCTGCCCGCGCTCCGCGGCGTCCGGCGCCGCGCCCCGGACCCGGCCGGCGAGCAGCACGTTGGCTTCGCCGCTGAGCTCCGGCAGCAGGTGGAAGAACTGGAAGATGAACCCGATGTGCGTTCTACGCAGGCGCGAGAGCGCGCGTTCGCTCACGCCCGTGACCGGCTCGCCCGCGACCGTGATCGTGCCCGCGTCCGGCCGGTCGAGCCCGCCGACGAGGTTGAGCATCGTCGACTTGCCCGTGCCGGAGCGGCCGAGGATCGCCACCACCTCGCCGGGCTGGACGTGCAGGGCGGCGCCGTCCAGCACCCGCCGGGCGGCGCGGCCTTCCCCGAAGGTCTTCACCACGCCGGTGGCGGCGATCACGGCGGCCATCTACCCACCGTAGGCCGCTCTATAAAGCCGCGCTCAGGCGGGTGCGCCTACTTTGCGTCGAGGTCCAGCGCGGCGCTGTTGATGCAGTAGCGCAGTCCGCCCGCCTCGCGCGGGCCGTCCGGGAACACGTGGCCGAGGTGCCCGCCGCAGCGCTTGCAGACGACCTCGGTCCGGATCATGCCGTGCGAGACATCCTGCTTGGTCTCCACGTTCTCGGCGAACGCGGGCTCCGTGAAGCTCGGCCAACCCGAGCCCGACTCGAACTTCGTGTCGCTGGAGAACAGTTCCGCGCCGCAGCCGGCACAGCGGTACATGCCGTCGTCGTGGCAGTCCCAGTACTTGCCCGTGAAGGCCCGCTCGGTGCCGGCCTGGCGCAGCACCGCGTACTGCTCCGGCGTCAGCTCCTCACGCCACTGCGCGTCAGTCTTCTCGATCTCCGTGGCCATGCCTTCAAGGGTACGGCGAGCCGGCCGCGGCGACGCGTGGCGGCGGCTTCAAGCAGGGCCTGGCTCTGCGCCTCGGCGTACATCGTCATCAACTGGGGGTGCATGGGAGCCATCTTCAAGCTCCGACGCGACCCCCACATCGGGCGTTCGGAGCGCGCTCGCGCGCCACACCCCTTAGGGCCGTCGGCCCCCTCCCTTACGCTTCGAAGGCATGACGCATCAGGCGCAGGTGCAAGCCATCCTGGCCGGCGCGAGAGCGGAGCGGACCGCCCTGCTCGAGCAGCTCTCCCCGGCTCTGCGGGCGTCGCTGCCGGTCGACGCGACCGGGATCACGCAGGCGCTCGACCACCTCGGCGAGGCGGCCGGGATCGACACCCACGCCGAGCAGGTCAGCGCACACCGGACCAACGCCGCCGTCCTGCACGGCCGCGTCTTCGGTCGCGCGCCGCTGTCGGCCGACACGATCAACGCCGCGTTCGTCGACGGCGCGCACGTGCGGGCCGGCACGCTCAACCACCTCGCCGACGCGGTGGGCGGCGAGGCGCTCGTGATCGACGTCGGCCGGATGCTCGAGCGCCCCATCCGCCCGACGCCGACATAGCGGCCGCGTACGCCGCGCAGGAGCAGGCCGCCGTCGTGATCGCGAAGCACTTGGACGAGGCGTCGCGCTAGCTTCTCGGGTCCGAAAAGGAAGGCGGGGCATCCCCTCCGCCCCACCCCGATCATCCGACCTTACTTTCCGAACTCCACTGGAGGCCAGCGTTGTCCGTCGCAGAAGATCGGACCACCCTCGACGAGCTCTGCGTGAACACGATCCGCACCCTCTCGATGGATGCGGTGCAGAAGGCCAACTCCGGCCACCCCGGCACGCCGATGGCGCTCGCGCCGCTCGCGTACGTGCTCTACACGCGGGTGATGGAGCACAACCCCAAGAACGACAAGTGGGCCGATCGTGACCGCTTCGTGCTGTCCTGCGGCCACGCCTCGATGCTCCTGTACTCGATGCTGTACCTGACCGGGTACGGCCTCACACTGGACGACCTCAAGAACTTCCGCCAGCTCGGCTCGCCGACCGCCGGCCACCCGGAGTACGGCCACGCTGCGGGCATCGAGACCACGACCGGGCCGCTCGGCCAGGGCATCTCGACCGCCGTCGGCATGGCGCTCGCCGAGCGCATGCTGGCCGAGCGCTACAACCGCGAGGGTCACGAGATCGTCGATCACTACACGTACGTGATCGCGTCCGACGGCGACCTGCAGGAGGGCATCGCCTCCGAGGCGTCCTCGCTCGCCGGCCACCTCGGCCTCGGCCGGCTGATCTCCTTCTGGGACGACAACCACATCTCGATCGAGGGCGACACCGCGATCTCCTTCACCGAGGACGTCGCCGCCCGCTACGAGGCGTACGGCTGGCACGTCCAGAACCTCGGCGAGGACATCGGCCTGGACCGGATCGAGGAGGCGCTCGCCAACGCCCGCGACGTCACCGACAAGCCGTCGCTGATCGTCGTCCGCACGCACATCGCGCCCGGCTCGCCGAACAAGCAGGACACGCACGAGGCGCACGGCGCGCCGCTCGGCGAGGAGGAGATCAAGCTCACCAAGCAGGCCTACAACTGGCCGTCGGAGGAGCCGTTCTTCGTTCCGGAGGAGGCGCTCAACCACTTCCGCGAGTGCGAGACCAAGGGCGAGGAGCTCGAGTCGGCCTGGAAGGAGCGCTTCGAGGCCTACCGCGCCGCGCACCCCGAGCTGGCCGAGCAGTTCGAGCGCCAGCTCGCGCGCAAGCTGCCGGAGAACTGGGACGCCGAGGTGCCGACCAAGGGCCCGGACGCCGGTATGATCGCCACCCGCAAGGCGTCCCAGGACATCATCCAGTGGGCGGCCGCGCAGGTGCCGGAGATGATCGGCGGCTCCGCCGACCTCGCGCCCTCGACCCTCACCCTGATCAAGGACGCGGACTCCGTGCAGGCCGGGTCCTACGGCGGCCGCAACCTGCACTTCGGCATCCGCGAGCACGGCATGGGCGCGATCGTCAACGGCCTGACGCTCTCCGGCTTCCGCGCGTACGGCGCCGGCTTCTTCATCTTCAGCGACTACATGAAGGCGTCGCTGCGCCTGGCGGCGATCATGCGCATCCCGTCGACGTTCGTGTTCACGCACGACTCGATCGGCGTCGGCGAGGACGGCCCGACCCACCAGCCGATCGAGCAGCTCGCGGCGCTGCGCGCGACGCCGAACATCAACGTCGTGCGGCCCGCGGGCTACAACGAGACCGCGCTGGCCTGGCGCTTCGCGCTGTCCGCCACCGAGACGCCGACGGCGCTCGCGCTCTCCCGCCAGGGCGTGCCCGTGTGGGACCCGGCCGGTGTCCCACGGGACGCGATCGAGCGCGGCGCGTACGTGCTGCGCGACAGCGAGGGCGAGCCGGACCTGATCCTGATGGCGTCCGGCACCGAGGTCCACATCGCGCACGACGCGCTCAAGATCCTGGACGGCGAGGGCGTCAAGGTGCGCCTGGTGTCGATGCCGTGCCTGGACCGCTTCGAGGTGCAGGACCAGGCCTACCGCGACTCGGTGCTCCCGCCGTCGGTGACGGCGCGCGTGGCCGTCGAGGCCGCCTCGCCGCTCGGCTGGCACCGCTGGGTCGGTGACCGCGGCGCGGTCGTGGCCATGACCACGTTCGGCGCCTCCGCGCCGGCCGGCGCGCTCTACAAGCACTTCGGCTTCACCGGCGAGAACGTCGCCGACGTCGCCCGCGGGGTGCTGGCAAAGTAAGCGGGGCAGGGGAGCGAGCCGTAAGGGCGAGTTCCCCCAGCGAGTGCGAGCGCACAGCGCGAGTCACTCGCCGTTCACATCGCTCGGGGTCGCGGGGCCTAGCCTCGCGACCCGAACGTCCGGCAAGGGGTTGCCGGGTCAACACGAGCGGGAGACTCGATGAAGAAGCTTGTCCTGGCCGGCGCGGTCGCGCTGGCCGCCGCCGCGGCGCCGAGCGCGCAGGCCGCGTCGCTGAACGTCGCGACCTACAACATCCACCACGCCGAGGGCGTGGACGGGACGCTCAGCATCCCGCGGATCGCGAACGAGATCCGCAAGACCAAGGCTGACGTGATCGGCCTGCAGGAGGTCGACCGCCACTGGGGCGCGCGGTCGGAGTTCGTCGACCAGGCCGAGCGGCTCGCCAAGCGCCTGGACATGAAGGTCGTGTACGCACCGAACCTCGACCTTGAGCCGCTGAACCCGGGCCAGCCGCGCCGCCAGTACGGCACGGCGATCCTGTCCTCCTACGACATCGTCAGCTCGCGCAACACGCTGCTGCCGCGTCCCAACAACGGTGAGCAGCGCGGGCTGCTGGAGGCCGTGATCAAGGTCGGCAAGGCGCGCGTGCGCGTCGCCAACACGCACCTGCAGCACAACAGCGACGTGGAGCGCACGGCGCAGGTCAACCGCATCCTCGAACTGCTCGAGCCGGCCGAGGAGCCGACCGTGCTCCTGGGCGACCTCAACGCCCTGCCGACCGCGCCCGAGCTCGCGCCGCTGTACACGCGCTTCGACGACGCCTGGACGCTCGGCGGCGTCGGCGAGGGCTTCACCTACCCGGCCGAGGCGCCGGACCGCCGGATCGACTACGTCTTCGTCTCGCCGGACGTGGACGTCAAGAAGGCCCAGGTGCACCCGACGCCCGCCTCCGACCACCTGCCCGTGAGCGCGAAGCTCCAGGTCAAGCCGGAGAAGGGCGTGCTGGCCAAGACGACGCTGCGCGCGACGCGCGCGACGGAGGCCAAGCTCACGTTCACGGCCTCCGCGCCGGACACCGACTGGGCGCGCAACGGCCGTGAGGCCGCGGTCGTGTCGGTGCTGGTCGACGGCGTCAAGACGCAGGACGTCGTCCTGCACCAGGGCGCGCGCCAGTTCGCCTACGAGGTCGCGCTCGGCCGCGTGCAGTCCGGCAACCACCAGATCCGGATCGTGCTCAACGACCGCATGTCGCCGCCCGCGGTGGGCCCGGTGAACGTGAGCAACCTCAAGCCGAGCCTCAGCCCGGTCGGCGACCTCGTCGCCCGCCACGCGCCGATCCTCTACGGCCGCGACATCCCGGAGGTCGCCGGCCGCTGGGAGAACGCGCGCACCGACGTGCCGCTGCTCTCCTACCACACGATCACGCCGCACGCCGACGGCACGCGCACGATCGAGTACACGGTCATCTGGTCCAACGAGGACGGCGGCACCAACTCGCCCGCGCTGATGGCGCGCTGGGGCCGCACGACCGACATCGAATGGCTCTACCGCGTGAAGGTCGACGCGGCCGGCAACGCCATCGCGGGTGAGTTCCACGGCCTCAACCACGTCACCACGCCGTTCACCGGCCTCAAGGAGGGCGACCACCCGCTCCTGGAGGTCAACAGCTCCAACAACAACATGACCCAGGTCACGAACCTGGCGGAGACGTCCGGCTACCGCTTCTTCCTGGACACCAGCCGCACGCTGCCCGCCGGCCGCACGCGCGAGGCCGCGATGGACGCCGAGCCCTGGACCTACCAGGTCATGGCCAAGGAGATGCTGCGCGAGGGCCGCCTCGAGGCGACGTCGAACCCGGCGACGGTCGAGGTCTCCGACCAGCGCAACTACCTGTGGCTCGAGCTGGAGAAGACCGGCGCGCCGGTCACGCTGGCGGCCAAGGTCGACGGCGTCTGGTACCGCGCCGACCACCTCCAGCCCGGCTGGTCGATCGAGCGTGACGGCAGCGCCGCCACGACGATCGAGCTCCCGGCCGGCACGACCGAGGCCGACGTCGAGGAGATCAAGGCCATCCTCGTCCCGACCGCGACCCGCACCGAGGCGGTGTTCCGCGCCGTCAACCGCGGGTTCTTCCTCGGCGAGGACTACCTGCCGCTGCCGTCCTTCGTGCAGTGGCGCGGCACCGTGAACCTCACGGCGGCCGCACCCGAAGCCACCGTCTGGCAGCGCTGATCCTTCCCGGCTGCGCGTCCGCGACACGTCGCGGACGCGCAGTTCGCTAGCGTCCGGAACGCAAGTCCTGGAGCCGCCACGGGAAGGAACTGGAAGCCATGAGTGACGTCACGACGATCGAGGCCGACGTCCCCGAGCGCTACGCCGATGCGGTTCAGACCCGGCTCAGACGAGCCGCCGACGAGGACATCGTCGGCCGGCTCTGGCGCAGGGACGGGACGCTGTGGGCGCCCGAGGGCACGCCCGAGGTCACGAACCGGCTCGGCTGGCTGGACATCGCCGAGCGCTCCCGCGAGGAGCTCGCCGATTACGAGCAGCTGCGCGACGAGCTACTGCGCGAGAACTTCACGGACGCGATCGTGCTCGGCATGGGCGGCTCCAGCCTCGCCCCCGAGGTCTTCCGCCAGTCCTTCCGGCCCGCCGAGAACGGGCTCAGGCTGCACGTGCTGGACTCCACGCACCCGGACGAGGTCGCCAAGTACCTCGACAAGCTCGACCTGAGCAAGACGCTCGCGATCGTGTCGAGCAAGTCGGGCGGGACGATCGAGCCGATGTCGATGTACAAGGCGTTCGCCGCGCGGATGCCCGCCCCGAACTTCGTCGCCGTGACCGACCCCGGCACGAGCCTGGAGACGCTGGCCAACACGAAGGGCTTCCGGCGCGTGTTCCACGGCGACCCGGACATCGGCGGCCGCTACAGCGCGCTGAGCGCGTTCGGCCTCGTTCCCGCGGTGGTGGCGGGCTATGACGTCGCCGCCGTGCTCGACGGCGCGATCACCGCGGGCGAGGAGTGCCGCTCGGAGTCCGGCGGCAACGGCGGGCTGTGGCTCGGCGCCGCGCTCGGCGAGCTCGCCCGGGCCGGCCGCAACAAGCTCACGTTCGTCGCCGACGACCCGCTGAGCTCCTACGGCGTCTGGGCCGAGCAGCTCGTCGCCGAGTCCACCGGCAAGCACGGCACGGGCATCCTGCCGATCGCGGACGAGCCGCTGCTCGCGCCGGAGGCCTACGGCGACGACCGCGTGTTCCTGCACGTCGCCGTCGAGGGCGGCGGCAACGCGGGCAAGCTGCGCGCGCTCAAGGACGCCGGCCACCCGGTCATCACGCTGCACGCGCTCGGCGCGACCGACCTCGGCCGGATCTTCTACCTGAGCGAGTTCGCGGTGGCCGTCGCCGGCTGGGTGCTGGAGATCAACCCGTTCGACCAGCCCAACGTCCAGGAAGCCAAGGACAACACCAGCCGGGTCCTCAAGGAGGGTTCCGGCGGTCTGGAACCGGGAACGCTGGGCGAGCTGACCGAGGGTCTCGAACCGCCGGCGTACTACGCGATCATGGGCTACCTGCCGTACTCCGAAGAGACCGAGGCCGCCGTCGCGCGCGTGCGGCAGCGGCTCATCGAGCAGCACAAGGTGGCGACGACGTGGGGCTACGGCCCGCGCTTCCTCCACTCGACGGGCCAGTTCCACAAGGGCGGCCCGAAGACCGGACGGTTCCTGCAGATCGTCGACGAGCCCCAGCAGGACCTCGAGGTCCCGGACGAGCCGTTCACGTTCGCGTCGCTGATCCGGGCCCAGGCCGACGGCGACCTCGAGACCCTTCGCAACCACGGCCTGCCGGCCGTGCGCATCGACGTCAAGGACCTCAAGGAGCTGTAGATGCAGATCGGATTCGTCGGCCTCGGCAAGATGGGCGGCAACATGGTCCATCGGATCGAGCGCGACTCGGACCATGAGGTCGTCGCCTTCGACCCGAACCCGGAGGCCGTCGCCGCCGCCGAGAGCCACGGCGCCGTGGGCGCGTCGTCGCTTGAGGAGCTCGTGTCCAAGCTCGACGCGCCGCGCCTGGTGTGGCTGATGGTGCCCTCCGGCAAGATCACCGAGGACACGATCACCAAGCTCGCCGACCTGCTCGAGGAAGGCGACACGATCGTCGACGGCGGCAACACGAACTGGCACGACGACCAGCGCCGCGCGAACGAGCTCGAGCCGCGCGGGATCCGCTACGCCGACGTCGGCACGTCCGGCGGCGTCTGGGGCCTGGACCTCGGCTACTGCATGATGGCCGGCGGTCCCGAGGAGTCGATCCAGCGCCTGTCGCCGATCCTCGACGTGCTCGCGCCGCCGGACGGCTGGCGCCACTTCGGCCCCGCCGGCGCCGGCCACTTCGTGAAGATGGTCCACAACGGCGTCGAGTACGGGATGATGCAGGCCTACGCCGAGGGCTTCGACCTCATGCACCAGTCGCCCTTCCCGATCGAGCTCAAGGAGGTCGCGGGGCTGTGGAACCGCGGCTCGGTCGTGCGCTCATGGCTGTGCGAGCTCGCCGAGAAGGCCTTCGAGGAGGAAGGCAACGACCTCAGCCGCCTGGTCGGCTACGTCGACGACTCCGGCGAGGGCCGCTGGATGATGAACGACGGCATCGAGATGGCCGTCCCGACGCCCGCGCTCGCCGCCTCCCTCTACGCGCGCTTCTACTCGCGCAAGGAGGGCGACTACGCGGCCCGCGTGCTGGCCGCGCTGCGCAACCAGTTCGGCGGCCACGCGGTCAAGAAGGTCGAGGAGACCTGATATGGCGGTGGACGTCAGACCCGACCCGCAGGCCATCGGCGAGAACCCGCTGATCGAGGGTCTCGAGCGCCTGCCCGTGCCGGCGACGACGCTGACGATCTTCGGCGCGACGGGCGACCTCGCCCACCGCAAGCTGCTGCCCGCGCTCTACAACCTCGCCCACGAGGGCGCGCTGCCCGAGCGCTTCAACCTGATCGGCGTCTCGCGCCGCGAGATGCCCGACGACGAGTTCCGCGAGGTGATGCGGGCCGCGATCGAGAAGTACTCGCGCCGCGAGACCGACCCGACGGTGCTCGAAGGGCTGCTCGGCCGCGTCCGCTACGTCGGCTTCGACTTCGCCGACGTGGAGAGCTACGCGAAGCTGCGCGCGGTCATCGAGGCGCTCGACGAGGAGGGCGGCGGCAAGCTCAACCGCGCGTTCTACCTCTCGACGGCGCCCGAGTTCTTCCCGGTGATCGTCAAGGCGCTGCGCGAGGCCGAGCTCAACTACGACCCCGACGTCGACGTCCGCTGCATCATCGAGAAGCCGTTCGGCACCGACCTCGAGTCGGCGCTGGAGCTCCAGCGCGTCGTCGAGCACGTCTTCCGCGAGCAGCAGGTCTACCGCATCGATCACTACCTGGGCAAGGAGACCGTCCAGAACGTGATGGCGTTCCGGTTCGCGAACTTCATGTTCGAGCCGGTCTGGAACCGCAACTACATCGAGAACATCCAGATCACCGCCGCCGAGGACATCGGCATCGGGACGCGCGCGGGCTACTACGACCAGGCGGGCGCCCTGCGCGACCTCGTCCAGAACCACATGCTCCAGCTGCTCACGCTCGTGTGCATGGAGCCGCCGGCGTCGTTCGAGGCCGACAAGGTGCGCGACGAGAAGGTCAAGGTGCTGCAGTCGATCACGCCGCCGACGGCCGAGGAGGTGCGCCAGTGCACCGTGCGGGCGCAGTACCTCGCGGGGACCGAGGGCGGCGAGGACGTGGGCGGGTACCTCGAGGAAGAGGGCGTGCCCGACGACTCGCGCACGGAGACGTACGCGGCGCTCAAGCTCGAAGTGCACAACTGGCGCTGGGCGGGCGTCCCGATCTACCTGCGCACGGGCAAGCGGCTGACGCGCAAGGTCACCGAGATCGCGGTCCAGCTCAAGCCGGTCCCGCACCTCGCGTTCCAGTCGCACGGGTCGGTCGGCGTCAAGCCCAACCAGCTCGTGCTGACGATGCAGCCCAACGAGGGCGTGTCACTGTCGCTGGGCGCGAAGATCCCGGGCTCGAGCATGCGCATCCGGCCGGTGAACATGGAGTTCCTGTACGGCTCGGCGTTCATGTCGCAGTCGCCGGAGGCCTACGAGCGCCTGATCCTGGACGCGATGCGCGGCGAGGCGACGCTCTTCACCCGCAACGACGAGGTGATCGCCCAGTGGTCGATCATCGACCCGATCCTGCAGGCGTGGGCGGCCGACGACGAGCCGCTGCACACCTATGAGTCGGGCACGGGCGGGCCGGCGGCCGCGGATGAGCTGATCGCTCCCCACCGCTGGAGGGGGCTCTAGTGGAAGACCTGTGGCGCGAGGACGACACGACGCCCGGCCGGATCGAGGCGGCGCTGCGGCGCATGTTCGCCGAGCGCCACAAGGAGGAGCGCGCGTACGTCCCGGCGCGCGTGATGAACATGGTCGTGATCGCCGACCGTGAGTTCCGCGGCGAGATCGAGAACCGGCTGCAGCGGGTCGGGCGCTTCCACCCGTCGCGGTTGGTCTTCGTGCTCGTCGACCCGGGTCGCACGCGCCTGGCGGCGTCGGTGCGCGTCGGCACCGTGGACGCGCAGAAGGCGGGCTCGATCAGCGTGGGCCGCGAGCGCGTGTCGCTGCTCGTCGGCGAAAAGCACCTCAAGAAGCTCGACACGATCGTCGACCCGCTCGTCGTCACCGACCTGGCGACGATGGTGTGGTCGCCGCACGGCTACCCGGAGGCGGTCGACGAGCTGCGGTCGCTGGCGCAGGTGGTGTTGATCGACTCCCAGGACGAGCAGGGCGTCGAGCGCGCGCTGCTGCGCGCCGACAGCCTCACCGACGACACCTACGTGGTGGACCTCGCCTGGCTGCGCTCGACGCCGTGGCGCGAGCGGATCGCGGCCGCGTTCGACTCGCCGCGCCGGCGGCCCGACCTGAAGGCGATCAGCGCCGTGCACGTGCGCCACCGCGAGGACTCGCTCGCGTCCGGGCTGCTGTTCTGCGGCTGGCTCGCGTCCCGGTTGGGGTGGGAGCCGGGCGCGGTGACGCAGGGCCGCGGCCGGTGGACGGGGACCGCGCACACGCGCCGGCAGGACATCAAGCTCACGCTCGAGCCGGTGGAGATGAGCTCGCCCGGGCTCGCGGGCGTGACGATCGAGCTCGCGAGCGGGCAGACGGTGTCGCTCGACCGCGCGCCCGGCGGACTGCGCGCGTCGCGCCGCGAACGCGACGGCGTCGAGCGCGCGTGGACGGTCATGGGGGCCTCGCGCGGCGAGGGCGGGATCCTCGGTGAGGGCGTCCGGCAAGCACTGCTGCGCGATCCCACCTATCGTCCGGCCCTCAAATCGGCCGAAGCAATGGTGGTCTAGTGGAATTCCGAGTGGAGGAGAACCCGGCGGAGGTGGTGGCCGCCCTGTTGGCGGAGGCCGCGTCCGCGGGTGGGGACGTCGTGCTCACGGGCGGGTCCACGCCCAAGCTCGCGTACGAGATCGCGTCGCGCGCGGGAGCGGATTGGAGCAACGCGACCGTCTGGTTCAGCGACGAGCGCTGCGTGCCGCCCGAGAGCGGGCTGTCGAACTTCCGGATGGCGAACGAGGCGCTGCTGGGCCGGCTGGACCGCGGCGTGCGGCCGACCGTCATGCGGATGGAAGGCGAGCTCGGGCCGGATGCGGGCAGCGCCTCGTATGAGGCGTCCGTGCGCGAGCGGATGGGCGCGGACCCGCGCTGGGACCTGCTGCTGCTCGGGCTCGGGCCTGACGCCCATTGCGCCTCGCTGTTCCCCGGCAAGCCGGAGGTGGAGGAGCGCTCGCGGCTCGTCACCGGCGTCGAGCTGGCCGGGATGGAGCCGCAGGTGCCGCGCATCTCGCTGACGCTGCCGGCTTTGAACAGCGCTCGGATGACCGTGTTTCTCGTGACGGGAGCCGACAAGGCGCAGGCGGTTGCGCGCGCCTTTGGTAAGACACCCGACTTCAGCTCGCCCGCGGCGTCCGTGCGCCCGAGCGCGGGGGAGCTGCTCGTCGTACTGGATCCGGCTGCGGCCAAGGAGCTCGAATGAGCGATCAGTTCATCGGTGTGGATGTCGGGGGGACCAAGATCGCGGTCTCCGTGTTGGAGAACGGCGTCCTCTCGGAGTCCGTGGTCACGCCCACCAACCAGGCCTCCCAGGAGGCGCTGGTCGAGCAGATCGCGACCGCCATCGAGGCGGCCGTGACGCCCGGGACGCGCGGGGTCGGCATCGGCATGCCGTCGATCATCGAGTTCAAGACCGGCAAGATCCTCGCGTCGGTCAACATCCCGTTGCACGACATCCCGCTGCGCTCGCTGCTCACCGATCGCCTGGGCGTACCGGTCTACGTCGAGAACGACGCGGGCTGCGCGGCGCTGGCCGAGGCGTTCGACGACGGCCGGATCGTGGTCGACTCGCTCGTGATGTTGACCATCGGCACGGGCGTCGGCGGCGGTTGGGTGCTCAACGGCAAGCTCTACCGCGGCGCCACCACGAGCGCCGCCGAGGTCGGGCACACGATCATCGGCCGCGACGTCGACTTCGGCAACCACGTGCCGGGCGACCCGTTCCCGCAGCGGGGGTCGCTGGAGACGCTGGCTTCCGGGCGGGCGCTGGACCGGCTCGCCGACTACGCCGCGATCCAGTACCCCGACTCCCACCTGGGCAAGGTGACCGCCAAGAAGGGCAACGTCGACGGCCACGACGTCGTCGCGGGTGCTGAAGCGGGTGACGACGCGTGCCTGTGGTGCCTGCGCGTGCTCGGCGAGCGGATCGGCATCGGGATCGCGAACGCCATCAACACGTTCGACCCGCTGGAGGTCGTGCTCGGCGGCGGCGTCTCGCGCGCGGGCGCGCTGCTGCTGGAGCCGGCGCGCGACGCGGCCTTCCGCCACGTCGTGCCGGGCCTGGGCCTGAACACGACGATCCGGATCGCGCGCCACGGGCCGCGCGCCGGCGTGCTGGGCGCGGCGTTGATCGCCGCGCAGGAGTACGCCGAGGACACGGGCCGCAACCTGCAGGGCGCCATCTCGGGGGAGGGCGGCTGAGTTGAAGATCGCATGCGCGTTCGACCACGCGGGGTTCCCGCTCAAGCCCATGGTGCTGGAGGCCGTCGAGGCGGCGGGGCACGAGGTGACCGACCTCGGCACCTGGTCGACCGATCCCGTCGACTACCCCGACACGGCGCGGCTGGCCGCCGAGGCCGTGCGCACCGGCGCCGCCGACCGCGCCGTGCTCGTGTGCGGGTCGGGCGCGGGCGTGGCGGTCGCGGCGTGCAAGTTCCCGGGCGTGCGGGCCGTCGTGGCCCACGACACCTACACCGCGCACCAGTCCGTCGAGCACGACGACTGCAACATCCTGTGCCTCGGCGGCCGCGTGATCGGTCCCGCGCTCGCCGCGGACATCATCAAGGCGTATCTGGCCGCGGGCTTCACCGGGGAGGACCGCCATCAGCGGCGCCTGGCGAAGATCGACGGCATCGAGCGTGAGTTCCTGCGGGACGACATCTAGGGGGATCTGGTTTGCGCACCATCGAGTGCAACATCTGTGGTGAGACGTTGTCGGCGGCTGACGACGAGGAGCTGGCGCGCCAGCTCAAGGATCACCTGACCGAGGAGCACGACGAGACGCCCGACGACGACGAGGTCCACCAGACCGTCGACCGCGAGGCGTACGACGCGATGGATTCTTGACGCCGCACGAGCGCGACCCGCTCGTCGTCCACGGCCCGCGGTTGCAGTTGCGCTACCCGCGGGCCGAGGACGCGGCGCGGCTGTTCGAGCTCGCCTCGGACCCGCAGGTGACGCGCTGGTTCTCGTGGGGGCCGTACACGGAGGTCGCGCAGGCGTCGGCGTGGATCGACGCCCAGCCGGCCAGGCGCGAGGCGGGCGAGATCATGGACTTCCTCGTCGTGGGGGAGCAAGGCGCGCTGGGCGTGACCGGGTTGACGGAGATCGCGCGGCGTGACCGGCGGGCGACGGTCGGGTCCTGGCTCGGGCAGCCGTACTGGGGGTCGGGCGTGAACTTCGAGGCAAAGGCCATGGTGGCCGCGCTGGCGTTCCAGCGGCTCGGGATGGAGCGGCTGACGGCGTGGGCGAACACGCGCAACGGGCGCTCGCAGCGGGCGCTGGAGCGCGTCGGGTTCCGGCGCGAGGGCGTGCTGCGCGCGTGGCACCGGCACGGTGAAGAGATGCACGACGTGGTCGTGTTCGCACTGGTGCGCGGCGTCTGGGAGCGCAGCGCGCTGGCCGAGGTGCCCGTGCGCATCGAGGGCACGCCGCCGCCCGCGTTCATCGTGAGCTGAGGCCCAGTCACTGGACGAATGTTCCCTGCGCGGTGAGCGCCTTGAGGTACGTTCCAGGCGATGCGGTGGCCGCTCGCTCTCGTGCTGATGTTCGCCGCGCTGGTCGGGCACGCGGGGTCCGCGAGCGCCGTCGATCTGCCCGAGGGGTTCAGGGCGACGACGGTCTGGACCGGCGTCGGCCTTCCGACGGTGATCCGCTTCGCTCCCGACGGCCGCGTCCTGGTGGCGAACAAGCGCGGGGTCATCTACGTCTACGACTCGCTCGAGGACCGGACGCCGACGGAGTTCGCGGACCTCAGCGAGAAGGTGCACGACTACTGGGACCGGGGCCTGCTCGGCATGGCGCTCGACCCCGCGAGCGCCGACGTCTACGTGCTCTACCCGTACGACAAAGCCCCCGACAGCGACCTGCAGCCGCGCTGGGGGGACACGTGCCCGTCACCGCCCGGGCCGACCGAGGACGGCTGCGTCGTCAGCGGCCGGCTCTCGCGGCTGGCGCCGGACGGCTCGGAGACCGTGCTGATCGAGGACTGGTGCCAGCAGTTCCCGAGCCACTCGGTCGGCTGGCTCGAGTTCGGGCCGGACGGGCAGCTGTACGCCTCGGCCGGCGACGGCGCGTCGTTCCTGTGGGGCGACTACGGCCAGAACGGCAACCCGTGCGGCGACCCGCCGGGGAAGGTGCTCGACGCCGCGACCTCGCTCGGCGGCTCCCTGCGCTCACAGTCGTTCCGGCGCATGCCCGGTCTCGACGTCTCGCTCAACGGCTCGATCGTGCGCGTCGACCCGCGGACCGGCGACGCGTCGGCGGACAACCCCGCCGCCGGCGACCCGGACGAGAACCGGCGCCGGATCATCGCGTACGGGCTGCGCAACCCGTTCCGCTTCACGTTCCGGCCGGGTACGCGCGAGCTCTGGGTGGGCGAGGTCGGGGCGGACTTCGTCGAGGAGATCAATCGCGTCGAGGACCGGCCCGAGGTGCCCAACTTCGGCTGGCCGTGCTTCGACGGCGAGCACCGGCACTGGTCCTTCGGCACGCTCGGGAACGCCGCGTGCGAGAGCCTGTACGCGGAGGGCGGAGCCCGCTCGTCGTACTTCCTGTACGACCACGACCAGCCGGTCGTGCCCGGCGACGGCTGCCCCGTGGGGCAGGGGTCGGTCTCCGGCGTGGCCTTCTACACGGGCGCCGCGTTCCCGGCCCGCTACAGCGACGCGTTGTTCTTCAGCGACTACACGCGCGGCTGCATCTGGGTCGCGTACGAGGGCGCCGACGGCCTGCCCGACATGGGCACGCTCGAGCCGTTCGCCACCGGCGCCGAGTTCCCGGTCACGCTGACGCAGGGCCCGGACGGCGCGCTCTACTACGGCGATCTCAAACGCGGGTCGATCGTCCGGATCGAGGCGCACGTCAACCGGCCGACCGCGCGGCTGACGGCGACGCCCACGGAGGGCATCGTGCCGCTGGAGGTGCGGTTCGACGCGTCCGCCTCGAGCGATCCCGAGGGGCGAGCCCTCATCTACGAGTGGGATCTCGACGGCGACGGCGCCTATGACGACTCCACGGAGGCCGCGCCCTCTCGAACGTACACCACGCCGGGCAACGTGACCGCCGGCGTGCGCGTCACCGACGCCACGGGGCAGACGGACACGGCCTCGCAGACGATCACGGTCGGGGCTCCGCCGACGGTCAAGATCACGGCGCCGGACGCGTGGACGGTCGGCGAGGAGGTGCAGTTCTCCGGCGTCGCCTACGACAGCTCTGGGGCGGAGCTCCCGGCCTCGGCGCTGACGTGGTCGCTGGCGATCCGTCACTGCGCGCGCACGGACGCGTCGCAGTGCCACACCCACCCCGTGCAGACGTACACGGACACCGCGTCCGCCGCCTTCGTCGCGCCCGATCACGAGTATCCGTCGCACCTGGAGCTGTCGTTGACCGCGCGGGACGCCGCCGGGCTCACGACGACCAGGGTCGCGCGGCTGGACCCGCGCACGGTCGACCTGACCATGACGAGCGATCCGCCCGGGCTGGCCGTGGTGCTGGGCGACGAGCGGGCGGTGACGCCGTTCACCCGCACGGTGCTCGCGCGGTCGCGGAACTCGGTCGGCGCGGCCGCGTCCCAGGCGCTCGGGGACGGCACGTACACGTTCGCGGGCTGGAGCGACGGCGTCTCGCCGACGGGAACGCTGACCGCTCCCGCGTCGGGTGCGGCGACCTACACCGCGCGCTTCACCCGGCCGCCGCGGAGCAGCCTCGCCGGCGCCGAGGTCGTCGGCGCCCACGTCGCCACCGCCGCGCCCGGGCACGGTGCGATCTACGCGATGACCGCCGCGGCGACGCACACGGCCCACTCGCTGCGGCTCTTCCTCGACGGCGCGAGCACGGCCTCACGGGTGGTACTGGGCCTGTATGCGGACGCGGACGGCCGCCCCGGCACGCTGCTCGCGAGCGGCACGGTCGCCGCGCCGGCCGCGGACGCCTGGAACACCGCGTGGTTGGACGCCGGGGTCCCGATCGAAGCGGCCCGCACCTACTGGCTGGCGGTGCACCACCCGCCGGCGTCGGCGGGCGTGCTGGCGTGGCGGGACCGCGCCGCCGCGGCGGGGCCGGGCGAGGTGGCGGCCGTCGCGCTGCCCGCGCTGCCCGCGTCGTGGTTGCCGCCCGTGAGCGGCACGGACGGTCACGTGTCCGGCGGGGTGTGGGCCGACCGCGAGCCGGAGCCGGAGCCCGAGCCGACGCCGGAACCCGAGCCCCAGCCGACCCCCGAGCCCGAGCCCGAGACGACGCCGGAGCCCGAGCTGACGCCCACCCCGACGCCCGAGCCGTGCGCGCCGCCGGCCGTGCGCTCGGCGTCCGGCGAGTGCACGGGCGTCGCTCCGTGCGCCGCGCCGTGCGGCGCACCGCCGGGTATCGTCGCGCCGCCCGATCTCGGCGGGTTCCCCGCGGAGCCGCGGCTGCTGGGCGCGTGGGGCTTCGACGACCGGGCCGGGCGCGACTGCGTGGCCGGACGCCACGGCAAGGCGTTCCGCATGGATCGACGCCACCACCTCAGCATGCGCCCGCCGCAGCTCACCGCGCTCACGCTCGAGGCGTGGGTCTACGTCACGCGCGCCGGCTGGATCGCGCGCCGCGGCAGCGCCTTCGGGCTCTCCAGCACCGGCGTCCACGTCGGGGCGCGCAGTGCCCGCGCCTCGGTGCCCAAGCGCCGCTGGACGCACGTCGCCATGACCTACGACGGCGCGTCCCTTCGCGTCTACCGCAACGGCCGGCTCGCCGGCAGCACACGCCACACCGGCGGCATCCCGCGCGCCGGCCAGGCCCGGCGCCTCGGGGGGTCCACCGGGCGGCCCGACGACGCCCGCCTCTACGACGGCGCGCTCACGGCTGCGCGGGTCGCTCGCGACCTGCGAGCCGCCGTGCGCTGACGGGCGCCCGACCCTCCTGCGCCGACGCCCGCGTGCGCTGGGTCGCCAGCACGCAGGCGACGACCGCGAGCGCGGCGACGACCATCGCGGCCGTGACATGCTCGTTGAGCAGCAGCGCGGACCAGATCAGCGTGAGCACGGGCTGGACGAGCTGGGTCTGGCCGATCTTGGCCACGCCGCCGAGTGCGAGGCCGCGGTACCAGGCGAAGAAGCCGAGGAACATGCTCACGGCGCTGACGTAGGCGAAGCCGAGCCAGGCCTCCGCATCGGCGTGGATCGGCTCGCGGGCCGCGAGCGCGACGGGGACGATCAGGAACGGCGCGGTGACGAGCAGCGCCCAGCTGATCGTCTGCGGGCCGCCGTAGGTGCGCGAGAGCGCGCCGCCCTCCGCGTACCCGAGCCCCGCCGACGCGACCGCGGCGAGCACGAGCAAGTCCGCGGCCGCGATGCCGCTCACGCCCTGGGTGGCGGCGAACGCCAGCACGGCGACGAGGCCGGCGGTGGCGGACAGCCAGAACGCCTTGGACGGGCGCTCGTTCGCGCGCAGGACGGCGAACACGGCGGTCGCGGCGGGGAGCAGGCCGACGACGACGCTCGCGTGCGCGGACTCCAGGTGCTTGAGCGCGAGCGACGTGAACAGCGGGAAGCCGATCACCACGCCCAGGCCGACGATCAGGAAGCGGGGGAGGTCCTTGCGCGCGGGCCGCGGCGCGCGCGTGGCCAGTAGGAACGCGGCGGCGAGCGCGGCGGCGACCAGCGCGCGGCCCAGGCCGACGAACGTCGCGTCCAGATCCTCGACGGCGACGCGCGTCGCCGGCAGGCTGAACGAGAACGCGAGCACGCCCACGAACCCCCAGACGACGCCGCGTTGCGTTATCGACGTTGTGCCAGTAGCGTTACTGCCGTTACTCATGCTTGACGATAACGCAGCGGGAGCCGTCATCGCAACCCTCGAGGCCGAAGTGGCCTCGGCGGCGCCGGGCGCGCGGCTGCCGTCGGTGCGCGAGCTGATGGCCCGCCACCGCGCCGGGCCGGCGACGGTGCAGCGCGCGATCAGCGCGCTGGTGGCGCGCGGGCTCGTGGAGGCGCGGCCGGGGCGCGGGACGTTCGTGGCGCCGCGGGGCGAGCCGGTCGTCCCCGACCCGGCGTGGCAGGCGGTGCCGCTGGGCGCGCGCTCGATCGACGCCGACGCGCTGGAGACGCTGCTGCGCCCGCCGCCCGCCGGCGCGCTCGTGCTGTCCTCGGGCTACCTGCCGACCGAGCTGCAGCCGACGGCGCTGCTCGGCGGTGCACTGGCGCGCGCGGCGCGCCGCCCGGGCGCGTGGGACCGCCTGCCGCTGGCGGGCCTGACGGGCTTGCGCGCGCACTTCGCGGCCGAGGTCGGTGCGAGCAGCGGCGACGTGCTGATCACGCCGGGCGGCCAGGCCGCGCTGGCGGCGTGCTTCCGCGGCCTGGCCGCGCCGGGAGCGCCGATCGTCGTCGAGTCGCCGACCTACCTCGGCGCGCTGGTCACCGCCCGGGCCCAGGGCCTCGTGCCGGTGCCCGTGCCCGCCGACCGCGACGGCGTCCGCCCGGATCTCCTCGCCGACGCGCTCGCCTCGTCCGGCGCCCGCGTCGTGTACCTGCAACCGGTGTTCGCGAACCCGCACGGCGCGACACTGGCCGCCGAGCGTCGCGCCGACGTGTTGGCCGCCGTGCGCGCCGCGGGCGCCTTCATCATCGAGGACGACGCGTTCCGCGACTTCGCGCTCCAGCAAGACGCGCCGAGCCCCCTGTTCAAAGATGACGTGGACGGGCATGTCGTGCACATCCGCTCGCTCACGAAGGCGTCGGCGCCCGGCATGCGGATCGCGGCCGTCACCGCGCGCGGACCGGCGGCGGCGCGACTTCGGGCGGCGCGGATCGTCGAGGACCTGTTCGTCACCGGGCCGCTGCAGGAGGCGGCGCTGGAGTTGGTCGGTGCGCCGGCGTGGCGGGCGCACCTGCGCAGGCTGCGCAAAGTCCTGCGCGAGCGGCGAGACGCGCTCGCGGCGGCGCTCCCCGTGCCGGTCGACGTGCCGGCGGGCGGGATGAACCTGTGGGTGCCGCTCGAACCCGGCACCGACGACCGCGAGCTGACCGCGCGGGCGGCGGCGAGCGGCGTGATCGTCTCGCCCGGCCGGCCGTTCTTCGCCGCCGAGCCGCCCGGTCCGTTCGTGCGGCTCACGTTCGCCGCGGAGCCGCCGGAGCGGCTCGCCGAGGGCGTGGCCCGGCTGCTGGGCTAGCGGCCTTCCGTGCGGGCCGCTTCGTGCTGCGCGGTCTCCGGGCTGTGTCCGGAGCGGCTGAGCGGGTGCGAGTGGTCGTCGGCGTAGCGGCCCGCGGCGTTGACCTCCGCGCCCAGCAGGAGCGCGGCGCTCGTGAGCCACAGCCAGACGGCGAGGATGATCGCGGTCGCGAACGTGCCGTAGGTGGCGTTGTAGGTGCCGAACGCGGCGACGAACCGGAACAGGCCGATCGAGGCCACCAGCCACACCGCGACCGCGACGCACGCACCCGCGGAGATCCATTTCCACCGCGGGTCGTCGACGGTCGGCGCCGAGTAGTACATCCACGCGAAGCCGGTCATGGCGAGCACGGCGGCGAGCGGCAGGCGCGCGAACCGCCAGGCCGAGGCCGCCGTGTCGCCGAGCCCGAACACCTCCGCCGTCTCCTCGGCCAGGGTGCCGCCGAGGAACACGGCGATGACGGCGCCCACAGCGAGCAGGATGCCGACGCCGGCCGCGAACAGCGCCCAGGCGCGACGGCGGAACGGGTTGCGGTCGTCGCGCGCCTCGACGACCACGTTCAACGCGACCGTCGCGGCGAGATACGCCGAGGAGGCGATGAAGAGCGCGAACACGACGGCGACCGCGAGCGCGGCGGCGGAGGCGCCACGCGCTTCGATGGCGTGGCGCCCGGCGGCGGTGACGGCGCCGACCACGTCGGGATCGGCGCCGCGGTCCACCAGGAACCGGCGCGCGTCGTCGACCGTCCCGGCGGTCCCGAGCAGGCCGAGCAGCGCGACGCCGAGCAGGATCACCTGGAACAGGGCGAGGAGCGCGTGGTAGGTGAGCGCCGCGGCGTGGTGGAACATGTTCTGCTCCCAGAACCGCCGCAACGCCGACCCGAGCACGTGCACGAGTCGCTCTCTACCCAGCGCCCGGAGATACTCGACCTAACCCGGCTTCTGAGCCGGCGCAGCGCGTGGGTGACCATCGCACTGCTCGCGAGCGCGAGCGGGACGAGCTCCTCGACGGGCACCCCGCCGACGTGGGCGAGCGTCACGACACCGCGGCGGCGAACTCGTCCGGGCGCTTGAACCAGTAGCCCTCGGCCTCGTTGCGGCCGAGCGGCGCGCGGTCCAGCCAGTGGTAGATGCCCCACACGGCGTCCAGGCCGCGCTCGTAGGCCGAGTAGGTGTGGAAGACCTTGCCGTCGCGCAGCGCGAACGCGCTCATCCCCGGCAGCTCCTCGTAGGGGTCTTCGATGGGCCGGAAGTTGTACTCGCGCAGTGGACGTTCCGCGGTCGAGGACACGCCGAAGTCGAAGTTGAAGTCCGACCCGTGCGAGGACGCCCACGGGAACGTCCAGCCCATCCGCTCGCGGTAGGCGAGCAGCTTCTCCAGCGGCGCGCGCGAGACGGCGGTCCACGTCACGTCGTGGTTCTCGAGGTAGACGCGCGGCAGCTCCATGTGGTGCGCGATCGACGTGCAGCTCGCACAGCCCTGGTCCCAGTCGGGGCCGAACATGAAGTGGTAGACGATCAGCTGCGAGCGGCCGTCGAACAGCTCGGCGAGCGTGCGCGGCCCGTGCTCGGTGTCGAACACGTAGTCGGCCGTCACCTCCTCCCACGGCAGCGCGGCGCGTTCGCGCGCGAGCTCGTCGCTGAGGCGGGTGAGCTCCTTCTCGCGCGCGAGCAGCTTCAGGCGGGCTTCAGAGGGCATGTGCGACTCCTTCCAGCTTGTCCAGCACGGAGTTCCAGCCGGCGTCGACCGACTGCTCGTTCAGCGGCCCTTCGGCCGTGATGTTGCGGTGCTCGAGGACCACCTCGGTGCCGCCCGGGACGTCGCGGAGGGTCACGGTCAGCACCGTCTCCTCGGCGTTGGGGGCGAACTTGAAGATCAGGACGATGCGCTCGTCCGGCACGAGCTCGGAGATGACGCTGTCGAACATGTGCGCCTCGCCGGACGGCGTGAGCATCTCCACGCGATGGACGCCGCCGACGCGCTCGTCGACCGTCGCGGTCGAGACGATCGAGTCCTCCGGCGCCAGCCAGCGCGCCACCAGCTCGGGGTCCAGGAAGGCGCGGTAGACCTTCACCCGCGGCGCCCGCACGACCCGCGCCACCTGCACGGCGAAGCGGCTCATTCCTCCACCAGCTTCTGCAGGCGATCGAGGGCGTCCTCCCAGAAGCGCTCGTACGTGCGCACCCAGGCGCTCGCGTCGGCGAGCGGGGCGGCGCGCAGCGCGCAGATGGTCGTCCGGCCCTCGGCGCGCCGCTCGACCAGCCCGGCGCCCTCGAGCACCTTCAGGTGCTTGGAGACGCCGGCGACCGACATCTCGAACGGCGCCGCCAGGTCGCCCACGGTGCGCTCCCCGGCGGTGAGCGCGTCGAGCATCGCCCGGCGCGGCTCGCTGGAGAGCGCGTGGAAGACCGCGTCCAGATCCTCAACCATGTGGTTGAGAGTAGCACATTGTCAACCAGTCGGTTGAAGATTCGAAATGGGTAGCGCTCGGACATGAGCACCCAGCCCGCCGCCCGCCCGCGCCTGCACCGTCTCGTCGAGCGCCTGGGGGAGGTGGCCGCCCTCGACGGCCCGGCTGAGGCCGTGGCCAAGTGGGCCCGCGGGGCGATCCCGAAGGGTCCGGTCAAGGACGCGCTGAGCGGCGTGCCGATCGGGCACGCGGCGCATCCGCTGATGATCGTCGTGCCGATCGGGACCTGGAGCTCGGCGACGCTGCTCGACTTCGTCGGCGGGCAGCAGTCGCGGCCGGCGGCCAGGCGGCTCATCGCGGCCGGTCTGCTGGCGTCGCTGCCGACCGCGGCGAGCGGGCTCAACGACTGGTCCGACACCACGCCCGCGAGTGACAGCGTCCGCCGTGTCGGCGCGGTGCACGCGCTGGCCAACGTCGCGGCGCTCGGCCTGTTCGGCGCGTCACTGGCGGCCCGCCGCGCGGGCAGCCACGGCCGCGGCGTCGCGCTCAGCCTGGCGGGGATGGGCGCCGTCACCGTCGGCGGTCACCTCGGCGGCCATCTCTCCTACGCCGAGGGCGTCGGCGTGGACAACACGGTCTTCGCGTCGGGCCCGGAGGAGTGGACCGCCGTGCTCGACGACGCGGCGCTGCTCGAGGGCGAGCTGCGCGGCGTCGAGGTCGAAGGCCGAGCGATCGTGCTCGCGCGTCGCAACGGCCGCATCCACGCGCTCGACGACCGCTGCGCGCATCGCAGCGGCTCGCTCGCGGATGGCGAGCTCAAGGGCGAATGCGTCGTGTGCCCGCTGCACGCGAGCGAGTTCCGGCTCGAGGACGGCGCCGTGGAGCGCGGCCCGTCCGCCTACCCGCAGCCGGTGTTCGACGTGCGGGTGACGGACGGCTGGATCGAGGTGAAGGCCTAGGGCGCGATGCCCATGTGCACGACCTTCGTGCGCGTGAGCTCGTCGAGCAGCTCGGGGCCGTAGCCGAACCCGCTGCCGCTGAGCCGGGCCGGCTCGGCGGCGCCGCCCGGCGCACCGCCGAAGACCGCGTTGATCTTCACGGTGCCGACCTGCAGCTCGCGTGCGGCGCGCTGGGCGTGCGCGGGGTTCTTGGTGAGCACCGTGGCGGCGAGCCCGTACTCGGTGCGGTCGGCGAGCTCGAGCGCGGTGTCGAAGCTGTCGACGACCTGCACCGCCGCGACCGGGCCGAACGTCTCGTCGCGCAGGAGCGGCGCGTCGCGGTCGCCGCCGACGAGCACGGTGGGCGGGTAGAAGAAGCCGGGACCGTCGGGGACGGCGCCGCCGCGGACGAGCCGCGCGCCGCGCTCCAGCGCATCGGTGACGTGGTCGTGGACGAGCCGGCGCTGGCGCTCGTTGATGAGCGGCCCGATCGTCCACTCGTCGGCCGCCTTGGCGAGCGCGGCGATGAACGGCTCGGCGACGTCCTTGTGCACGTAGATGCGCTCCACCGACGTGCAGATCTGGCCGGCGTTGGCGAACGCGCCCAGCGCCGCCTGCTGGGCGGCCCACTCGGGGTCGACGTCGGCGTCGACGATCAGCGCGTCCTTGCCACCGAGCTCAAGCAGCGCCTTGCCGAAGCGCTTCGCCACCACGTCGGCGATCTCGCGGCCCGTCTGCACCGAGCCCGTGTGCATGACCAGGTCGACGTCCGCGTGCGCGGCGAGCGGCCGCCCCACGCGCGCGTCGCCCTGCAGCAGCTGGAGAGCGCCCGGTATATCCAAAAGCTCGACGATCCGCGCGCCCGTCAGCGGCGTCTTCTCCGACGGCTTGAACACGACCGCGTTGCCGGTCACCAGCGCCGCTGCGATCTGCCCGCACGCGATCGCCACCGGGTCGTTCCACGGCACCAGCAGCGCGACCACGCCGCGCGGCTCGTACCGCATCACGTCGACCGCGTCCCAGCCGCCCTGCAGCGCCCTGCCCCGGTGCAGCGGCCCCAGCTCGGCGTACTGCTCGATCGCCCCGATGCCCGCCTCGACCCCGCCGCGCGAGTCGTCGAGCGGCTTGCCGCCCTCGCGCGTCTGCAGCTCGGCGAGCTCCTCGACGTGCTCGCGCAGGCGCCGCGCGCCGGCCTTCAGCGCGGCGGCGCGGTCGGCGGGCGCGGTCCGCGCCCACGCCGGGAACGCGGCCCGGGCGGCGGCCACCGCGGCGTCGACGTCACCGACCGGCAGCGTCTCGATCACCTCGCCCGTGCTCGGGTCGAGGACGTCGAACGTGCCGGTGTCAGGGGGAGAGGCGAGAGAAGTCACGCCGTCGCCCTACCCAGGCATCCTGAAGACATGCGCACGCTCCGGCAGCACATCGTCGAGGATCACGTGCGGCGACGCAAGGCCGCCCGGACAGCGGGGTGATGAACGAACGAGTCCTGTCGGGACCGGTTCGTGCATCACCCCTGGATCGAAACTACGCCGTGACGAGCTCCGCGTCGTAGAACGGCTCGGTACGAGCGGCCAAGGACTCCGGCGGCGCGAAGCGCTCGCCGTACGTCTCCGCCAACTCGCGGGCACGGGCGACGAAGCCCTGCACGCCGCCCTCGTAGCCGTTGATGTACTGCAGGACGCCGCCGGTCCAGCCCGGGAAGCCGATGCCCATGATCGAGCCGATGTTGGCGTCGGCGACGGACTCGATCACGCCCTCGTCGACGCACTTGATCGTCTCGAGCGCCTCGATGAAGAGCATGCGCTCCTGGAGGTCGCGCAGGTTGATCGAGGACGGGTCGTCGACAGCTGGGAACGCTTCGCGCAGGCCCGGCCACAGCCGCGTGCGCTTGCCGTCCGCGTACTCGTAGAAGCCCGCGCCCTCGAGCTTGCCGGGGCGCTCGAACTCGTCGAGCATGCGGTCGATCACCGCGTCGGCGGGATGCGCGACCCACGCGTCGCCGGCCGCGTCCGCGGACGCCTTGCGGATGCGCCGCATGAGCTTCAGATTGAGCTCGTCCGAGAGCTGCAGCACGGGCGCCGGGTAGCCGGCCTGCGAGGAGGCCTGCTCGATCGAGGCGGCGGGGATGCCCTCGGCGAGCATCGAGATGCCCTCGTTGATGAACGTGCCGATCACGCGCGAGGTGAAGAAGCCGCGGGAGTCGTTGACGACGATCGGCGTCTTGGAGATCTGCTTGGCGAAGTCCAGCGCGCGGTAGACGGCCGCCTCGCTCGTCTTCTCGCCCTTGATGATCTCCAGCAGCGGCATCTTGTCCACGGGGGAAAAGAAGTGCAGGCCGATGAAGTCGGCCGGCCGCGAGACGTTCTCCGCGAGCAGCGTGATCGGCAGCGTCGAGGTGTTCGAGCCGAGCAGCGCGTCCTCGGCGAGGTGCGGCTCGATTTCCTTCATCACCTGCGCCTTGACGCCCGGGTCCTCGAACACGGCCTCGATCACGAGGTCCGCGCCCGCGGCGTCGGCCGGGTCAGCGGTCGGCGTGATGCGCGCGAGCAGGGCGTCGCCCTTCTCCTGCGTGGTCTTGCCGCGCGAGACGCCCTTCTCGACGAGCTTCTCGCTGTAGCCCTTGCCCTTCTGCGCGGCCTCCAGCGAGACGTCCTTGAGCACCACTTCGATGCCGGCCCTCGCGCTCACGTAAGCGATCGCGGCGCCCATCATGCCCGCGCCCAGGATCACGACCTTCTTCACGGACGTCGGCTCCAGCGACTCCGGCCGGCCACGTGAGCCCTGCACGGCCTGCAGGTCGAAGAAGAACGCCTGGATCATGTTCTTGGCCACCTGCGAGGTGACCAGGTCCACGAAGTAGCGGCCCTCGACCTCCAGCGCGACGTCGAAGTCCACCTGCGCGCCCTCGACCGCCGCGGCCATGATGTGGTGCGGCGCCGGGTAGTTCGCGCCCTTGATCTGCTTGCGCAGGTTCGCGGGGAACGCGGGCAGGTTGGCGGCGAACTTCGGGTTCGACGGCGTGCCGCCCGGGATCTTGTGCCCCTTGACGTCCCACGGCTGGACCGCTTCGGGATTCGACGAAATCCACTGCTTCGCGGCGGGCAGGAGCTCGTCGACGGAGCCGACGACCTCGTCCACCAGGCCCATCTCCAAGGCGGCCGCCGGACGGTGGCGCGTGCCCAGCAGCAGGAGCTTCATGAGCGCGTCGGCGATGCCGAACATGCGGACCGAGCGCGTCACGCCGCCCGCGCCCGGCAGCAGCCCGAGCTGCACCTCCGGGAAGCCGAGCACGGCCTTGGAGTCGTCGACGATCACGCGGTGGTGCGTGGCCAGGCAGATCTCCAGGCCGCCGCCCAGCGCGGCGCCGTTGATCGCGGCCACGACCGGCTTGCCGAGGCGCTCCAGGCGCCGCAGGTCGGCCTTGAGCTCGCGCACCATCTGCGCGACCTCGGCGGCATCCTCCTTGCGGGCCTTCTTCAAGTCATTGAGGTCACCGCCGGCGAAGAACGTCTTCTTCGCGGACGTGATGACGACGCCCGTGATCGAGTCCTTCTCGGCCTCCAGG
Organism: Solirubrobacter deserti; assembly: GCF_027587175.1. Classification (GTDB taxonomy): domain Bacteria; phylum Actinomycetota; class Thermoleophilia; order Solirubrobacterales; family Solirubrobacteraceae; genus Solirubrobacter; species Solirubrobacter deserti. The sequence goes on along the minus strand of NZ_JAPCID010000016.1, from coordinate 51,137 downwards.
CGCTCGACCGTCTCGTGCATCGACGCCTTGTAGGCGTCGTTCATCGTGTTCGCGGACTGGTTCGGGTCGTCGAGCGTGAGCACGACGACGCCGTCGGCGTCCTGCTCCCAGCGGATCGTCGACATCAGACGCGCTCCACCACGGTCGCGATGCCCATGCCGCCGCCGATGCACAGCGTGGCCAGGCCGTAGCGCTGCTGCGTGCGCTCGAGCTCGTCGATCAGCGTCCCGAGGATCATGCCGCCGGTCGCGCCGAGCGGGTGCCCCATGGCGATCGCGCCGCCGTTGACGTTGATCTTGTCGAGGTCGGCGTCCATGTCCTTGGCGAAGCGCAGCACGACCGCGGCGAACGCCTCGTTCATCTCGATCAGGTCCATGTCGTCGATCGTGAGCCCGGCCTTGGCCAGCGCCTTGCGCGACGCGGGCGCGGGGCCGGTGAGCATGATCGTCGGGTCGGCGCCGGAGACGGCGGTGGCGACGATGCGCGCCCGCGGCTTGAGGCCCAGTTCGGCGCCCGTCTTCTCGTTGCCGATCGTGATCAGCGCCGCGCCGTCCACGATCCCGGACGAGTTGCCCGGCGTGTGGACGTGATCGATGGCTTCGACCCAGTGGTACTTCTGCAGCGCGACGGCGTCGAACCCGCCGTGCTCGCCCATCATCGCGAACGACGGCTTCAGCGACGCGAGCGTGTCCAGCGTCGTGCCCGGGCGGATGTGCTCGTCGCGGTCGAGCACGGTGTTGCCGTTCAGGTCGACGACCGGGATGACCGACTTGGCGAAGTAGCCGGCCTCGGTCGCGGCCGCGGCACGCTCCTGCGAGCGCACGGCGTAGGCGTCGACGTCCTCGCGCGAGAAGCCCTCGACGGTCGCGATCAGGTCGGCGCCGATGCCCTGCGGCACGAAGGACGTGTCGTAGTTGGTCTCCGGGTCCATCGCCCAGGCGCCGCCGTCGGAGCCCATCGGCACGCGCGACATCGACTCCACGCCGCCGGCCAGCACGAGGTCCTCCCAGCCGGACGCGACCTTCTGGGCGGCGATGTTGACCGCCTCCAGCCCGGACGCGCAGAAGCGGTTGAGCTGGACGCCGGCCACGGTCTGCGGCAGGCCCGCCTTGATCGCGGCGGTCTTGGCGATGTCCGCGCCCTGATCGCCGATCGGCGTCACGCAGCCGAGCACGACGTCGTCGATCCGGTTGGGATCAAGTCCGTCGTGCCGGGCGAGCGTCTCGTGCATCAGCCCGACCACCAGGTCGACCGGCTTGGTCGAGTGCAACGAGCCGTTGACCTTCCCCCTGCCGCGCGGCGTGCGAACCGCGTCGAACACCAGTGCTTCCGTCGCTGCCATGCCGATTCTCCTCAGAGCCGAACGTAGGCGTCCCAGGTTACTGACGTCACGTCAGCCCGGGAGCCGGTTGGTGACGCATGTCACCATTGTCGCGCACCACGGCGCCACGTGGCCGCGGCCGGCTTCGCCGGCGCGTGGCCACTTCGGCTGGGGAATCGCTTCGCGGATTCCCTAGCGGTAGCGGTCCGCGGCGCGCGTGACCGGGCAGCGGCGCTCCTCGTGCCCGCAGGCCCGCGCATCACAGAGGCGGCACGTGCGCGCCGCGGCGGCGACCTCGGTCGTGGTGGCGTGCAAGATCGCGTCGAGCACCCGGTCCAGCGCGCGCTTGTCCACGTCGGCCACGACCCGCTCGAGCAGCTCGGCGCGCGCCGCGAGCGCCCGCTCGGCCACTTCCCGGCCGGCGGGCGAGATCCGCACGAGCGCGCGGCGCCCGTCCGCGGGGTCGGGCTCCCGCCGCGCCAGCCCGGACGCCTCCAGCTGGTCGACCACCCGCACCGCGCGCGAGTGGGTGACGCGCAGCGCGCCGGCCAGCACGTCGACCGAGCGCCCGTCCGCCCACTCGTGCAGCGAAACCAGGGCCGCCGGCAGCCCGCCGGCCATGCCGGTCGCGGCCTCGGTCGCGTCGCGGATGCTGTCGCTCAGCGTGAGTGCAGCGGCGCCGAGGCGATTCGCCACCGGCGAGATCTGTGCCTCGGGCATACAACGAAGGCTAACGGCCCGCCGCAGCGGGCCGCAATCAGCTCTCGTCGCGGCCGGGTGCTCCGGCCACCACTGCCGTCATCAGCCCGAGCGCGCCGCCGATCACCAACGGAGCCCACGCTCCGGGCACGCCGGCAAGACGGATGATGACCATGAGGACGCCCGCGATCGCGAGCGCGACGACCAACTGCTTCCAGCCCGATAAGGCCGCCATCCCTCTCCTTGGACGGGTTGTTCGTACGGTGACCCTATCGCGTCGGCCGGACCGCGTGCAACATTCACTGATCGCGGCGGGCTTCCCACGAGAAGCCGCGCACCGCCAGGACGGCGCCGGCGAGGCCCCACAAGCCCAGGATGAGTAGTGAGACGGCGTTGGTGGCGACGCTCTCGCCGTCGATCATCGCGCCCGAGAGCCCTTCGACCAGATGGGTGAGGGGAAGCGCCTGCGCGATGTCGCGGACGATCTGGGGCGCCTCGTCGGCGTCGTAGAACACGCCCGCGATCAGGATCTGCGGCAGAAAGACCGCGTTGACGTACGCGGGTGCGGACTCCGGGTTCGGGATCGCGTGCGCGAGCGCCACGCCGAGGAACGTGAAGCAGACGACGCCCGCGGCCGCGAAGGTCAGCATCGAGCCCCAGTCCCGCGGCCACTCGACGCCGAGGATGAAGTGTCCGGCGAGAATGACGATCACGAGCTGCAGTGCGGCGTTGGCGACCGCGTTGCCGGCGAGGCCGGCGAGGTAGGCCGAAGTTGGCATCGGCGTCCCGCGCAGGCGCTTGAGGATGCCGCGCTCGCGCAGCGTCGTGAGGTTGTAGGCGAGCGACGTGAACGTCGCCGACATCACGCTCATGCCGGCGATGCCGGGCACGATCACGTCCAGGTCCTCGTCACGCCCCGCGAACACGGCGCCGAAGATCGCGAGCAGCCCGAGCGGCAGCAGGACGCCGAAGAACGCCGCGGACGGATTGCGCCAGAACATCCGGCGCTCGAGCCGGAACTGCCGCCACGCCGCGCCCCACCAGGGCACGGCTGCGGTCACGCGACGGCCTCCGTGAGCTCCAGGTAGACGTCCTCCAGTGACGGGCGGGTGACGCTCAGGTCTTCGAGCGTCTCGCCGCGGGCGAGCGCGTCGGCGGTCAGCTCGTGCAGCAGCGCCGTCGGGTCCTCGGTGAAGCGCTCTTCCAGCGTGCCGTCGCTCGCGCGCCAGGCGACGCGGTAGCGGGAGGCGCCGAGCTGGTCCGGCGGGCCCTCGGCCAGGATCAACCCGTCCTGCAGGATCGCGACGCGGTCGGCCAGCGCCTGCGCCTCGTCCAGGTAGTGCGTGGTGAGCACGACGGTCTTGCCGAGGTCGCGCAGCGCGCGGATGACGTCCCAGGCCGCGCGGCGGGCGGCCGGGTCGAAGCCGGTGGTGGGCTCGTCGAGGAAGATCAGCTCCGGGTCGCCCACCAGCGCGAGCGCGAAGTCCAGCCGGCGCGCCTGGCCGCCGCTCAACGTCCGCGCGCGACGGTCGGCGCAGTCGTCGAGGCCGGCGAGCGCGAGCACCTCGCTCACCTGCCGCGGGCGCGGGTACATGCCCGCCCAGTGCGCGACCGTCTCGCGGACGGTCAGGTGCGGATAGGTGCCGCAGCTCTGAAGGACGATGCCGACCCGGGCGCGCAACGCGCGATCCTTCGGGTCCAAGCCGAGCACGCGGACCTCGCCGGAGTCACGGTCGCGGTAGCCCTCGAGCACCTCGACGCACGACGTCTTGCCCGCCCCGTTGGGCCCGAGCAGCCCGAACACCTCGCCGCGCGCCACGGTGAAATCGACTCCTCGCAACGCCGCCAGCGAGCCGTACGCCTTGCTCAGTCCAGTGACCTCGATCGCGGGGACGCCGCTCGTCATCGTTCCCATCATGGCAACATCGCGGGCGTTTCCATGGTTTGCGGCTGCATAGATATCGGCACGAACACCACCCGCGTGCTGGTTGCGGACGCCCGCGACGGCCGCCTGACAGAGCTATTACAGCGGCGCGCGTTCACCCGGCTGGGCCGCGGGCTCGCGCCCGGTGGTGCGATTCCGGCGGCCCGGATCGCCGAGAACGCCGGGGTGGTGGCCGAGCAGGTCTCGCTCGCCGAGCAAGCTGGCGCGCAATCGATTCGCGCGGTGGCCACCGCCTGCATCCGCGTCGCGGCCAACCGTGAGGAGTTCTGCCGCGCGATGCGCGAGTACGGCGGCGTGGACGTGGCGGTGCTCGACGGCGAGGAGGAGGCGCGGCTCGCGTTCCTAGGGGCGACGAAGACGCTGCCGGAGCGGCTCGAAGGGCGCGTCGCGGTCGTCGACGTGGGCGGCGGCTCGACCGAGATCGCGGTCGGGACGGTCGACGGCGGCGTGGAGTGGTGGCGCTCGTTCGCCTTCGGCTCCGGCTTTCTCGCCGACGCCTACCTCGGCGACGACCCGCCTTCTCCCGACCAGCTCGACGAGGTCCGCTACCACGCGGCGCAGATGCTGGCCACGACCGTGCCGCCGCCGGTCGACGTCGCGGTCGCGGTGGGCGGCAGCGCCGCCTCGTTGCGGCGGCTGGTGGGCGATGTGCTCGGCCGCGAGAGCCTCGCGGCGGCGCTCGGCGAGCTCACGCGCGGGCCGGCCGTGGACGTGGCCGCGCGGTTCGCGCTCGATCCCCAGCGGGTACGGCTGATGCCGGCGGGCCTGCTCGCGCTGGAGGCCGCCGGCCGCCTGCTCGGACAGCCGCTCCACATCGCCCGCGGCGGCCTACGAGAAGGTGTGTTGCTTGATCTGGCAGGGATGTAACAACTCATTCACTGATCCCGGACGCCGGGTGCGATGATGCCCGATGTGACCGACGTCACCAGTCCGCCTGCGACACCGCCTGCCCCGGATCTCAAGGATCCGGGCCTCTACTTCAATCGCGAGACCTCGTGGATGGAGTTCAACGATCGCGTGCTGCAGCTCGCCGAGGACCCCAGCGTCCCGCTGCTCGAGCGCCTGAAGTTCCTCGCGATCGTCTCCTCCAACCTGGACGAGTTCTTCATGGTCCGCGTCGCCGGTCTGCACGACCAGATCGAGGCCGGCATCCAGAAGCCGCTGCAGGACGGGCGCACGCCGAGTGAGACGCTCGACGCCATCCGGAGGCTGGTGCGCGAGCACACGCAGCGCCAGTCGCGCTGCCTGCACCGCGAGCTGCGGCCCGCGCTGGCCGAGCACGGCATCCGCATCGTCGGCTACGACGAGATCCAGAGCCGCGAGCGCCGGACCCTGGACGAGCGCTTCCGGCGCCAGATCTTCCCGGTCCTGACGCCGCTGGCGGTCGGGCTCGGGCGGCCGTTCCCGTACATCTCCAACCTGTCGCTGTCGCTCGGCGTGATCGTGCGCGACCCCGTCACCGAGGTCGAGACGTTCGCCCGCGTGAAGGTGCCCAAGGAGATGCTGCCCCGCTTCGTGCCGGTCGACGGGCGCACGTTCGTGACGCTCGAGGAGCTGATCGCCGAGAACCTCGACGTGCTCTTCCCGGGCATGGAGATCCTCGACCACGCCGTCTTCCGGGTCACGCGCGACGCCGACTTCACGGTGTCCGACGAGGCCGACGACCTGCTGCAGGCCGTCGAGGAGGAGTTGCGCGCCCGGCGCTTCGGCGAGACCGTGCGCGTGGAGGTCTCGGCGGGCATGAGCGCGCCGATCCGCGAGCAGATCACGCGGGCGCTGGAGGTCGAGCCCGAGGACGTGTTCGAGGTCGACTCGCTGCTCGACCTCAAGGACCTGTGGGCGATCGTCGGCCTGCCCGGCTTCAGCGAGCTGCGCGACCCGCCGTGGTCGCCCGTCACGCAGCCGCTGCTGCAGCCCGACGAGGACGAGCAGCCGGACGTGCTGGGCGCGATGCGCAAGCGCGACATCCTCCTGCACCATCCGTACGACTCGTTCGTGAGCTCGGTCGAGCGCTTCGTCGAGCAGGCCGTCAACGACCCGGAAGTGCTCGCGATCAAGCAGACGGTGTACCGGACGAGCGACGACTCGCCGCTGGTGCCGGCGCTGATCCGCGCCGCCGAGCGTGGCAAGCAGGCCGTGTGCCTCGTGGAGGTCAAGGCGCGTTTCGACGAGCGCGCGAACATCCAGTGGGGCCGCGCGCTGGAAGAGGCGGGCGTGCACGTCGTCTACGGCCTTCCCGCCCTCAAGACGCACGCCAAGTGCATCCTCGTGGTGCGCCGCGAGGGCGACGGCGTGCGCCACTACCTGCACGTCGGCACCGGCAACTACAACGCCAAGACCGCGCGCCTGTACACGGACTTCGGCCTGTTCACGTGCGACGAGCAGCTCGGCAACGACGTCGCCGACATGTTCAACTTCCTGACCGGGTTCGCCCGGCCGCGCGGCTACCGCAAGGTGCTCGTCGCGCCAGCGCACATGCGCCAGGGCTTCATCGACGAGGTCGACAAGACGATCGCCGCGCACGCCGAGGGCCAGGCCTGCCGAATCCGCCTGAAGATGAACTCGCTCGTGGACAAGGAGAGCATCCGGGCGCTGTATCGCGCCTCGCAGGCCGGCGTCGAGGTCGAGATCAACGTGCGCGGCATCTGCTGTCTGAAGCCGGGCGTCCCGGGCGTGTCGGAGAACGTCCGCGTGGTCTCGGTCGTCGGGCGCTTCCTCGAGCACTCGCGCATCTTCGCCTTCGACCGTCCCGACGACCCGCTCGTCTACATCGGCTCGGCCGACCTGATGCCACGCAACCTGGACACGCGCGTCGAGCTCCTCACGCCGGTGCGCGACGAGTCGCTGCGCGCGGAGCTGCTGGACACGTTGGACCGCTGCTTCGCCGACAACACGAACTCGTGGGAGCTCGGCACGGACGGCGAGTGGACGCGGCGCACGCCGGACGGCGGCGAGGAGCGCAACGTCCAGCGCGAGCTGATGGCCGCGCACGCCTCGGCCGCGGCCGAGGCGAGCGCTTCGAGCGAGTGAACGTCAGGCGCCGCCGCGTTCGGCGGCGCCGTTGAGGTTGTGCAGCCGGGCGAGCTCGAATCCGGTCAGGAGCACCATCGAGCCCGCCCCGGCCAGCATCGGGATCCAGCCCGGGCCGACGAGCGTGAAGGCCGCCACCAGCGCACCCATCGCCCCCATCGCGAGGTTGAAGTGCACGTCGCGCGTCTTGATGTCGGTGAACACGAACAGGTACATCGCCGCGACCAGCGCGAGGACGCGCCGCCGACTGTCACGTCGAGCCAATGCGGCCACCGCCGTCTACGGACGTCGGCCACGCGGTAGGGCTCACGCAGCCGGTTGTCCATCACCGGCTCGGACCCCTCAGGCGCGTGGTCGTGCAGGAAGCGGAACAGCTCGTTGGCGTTGATCCGCCCGTTGCCGTTGCGGTCGGCGCCGGTGAGCGCGTCCGTGAGCGCGCGGGTCGGGACGCCCCTGATGACGGCCTGCCCCTCCGCCGGCCGCAGCTCGACGTCGTCGCCCAACACGGCCAGCAACGCCTGGCTGCGGCAGCGCGCGAAGCCCGCCGGGGCCGCGACACCGGCGAAGTGGACGAGCACCACGTCGTCCTTGCGCCGCGCAGCGAGGAACGCCTCGATCGCCGCCGGGTCGGTCGTGCGCTCCACCTCGAACCCGCCGCGGGCACGGAGCGCACGCGCGAGCGGTTGCGCGTCGGGAGCGGCGATCAAGGCGTAGCGGTTCATACGTTGCGGGTGCCGACGAGGCCGGCGGCGAGAAGGAAGACGGCTACCACGATGACGCCGACGCTGCGCGGACCGACGACCTGGTAGCCGAGACACGCGGCGCCGAACGCGGCGGTTCCGACGTACTCCAGGCGTCTGAGGATCGCTCTCAGGGAGCTGAGCGCGAGCAGCGCGAGGGCCAGGAAGGCGATCAGCACGCCCAGGCCGAGGTCCGGCTCGGCGAAGCGGTCCATGAGGCCGTAGATGCCGCCCACGCTCGCGCTCACGAGCGCGGCCAGCGCCGTGTCGCCGTGGCGGGTGGCCGCGAAGCCCAAGCCGGTGAGCGCCGTGAGCAGGCACAGCAGCGGGGCGATCCGCGACGGCCACGCCGTGTCGCCGGCGAACGCGTACTCGAGGCCGCTGCCGCCGAAGACCCACATCAGCGGCAGCGAGCCCAGCAGCGCGACGCCTCCGGCCGCCGCGGCGACGCGCAGCGACCGCACGCTGAGCTCCTGCCGGTGCTCGCGGCGGTTGCGGCGCAGCTCGCGCTCGCGGGCCCGCGCGTGGCGTTGCGTGTGCGTGACCACGAACGGCGTCTCGAGCTCGTCGCGGAAGTCGAGCGTCATCGTGTGCGCGAGCCGGTTGTGGAGCTCGCGCGCGGTGATGTCCCCGTCGGCGTTCCCGTCGGCCCTGCCGTCGCGCAGCACGCGCACGATCGCGCGCGTGGACGCGCCGGCGAGGACCGCGCGGCCCGGACCCGCTTCGGGCGCGAGCCGGCGGCCGGCGGCGATCACGAGCACGTGGGTGCTGCGGCAGGCGGCGAGTGCCTCGGGGTCCACGGGGACGCGGTCGGTGTGGACGAGCACGACGTCCGTCGGCGTGCGCGCGGCCAGAAAGCGCATGACCGCCTCGCCGTCCTGCGCCCGCTCCACGGTGTACCCGCCGCGGCGCGGATCGCCGAGCAGGCCGGCGAGCGCGGTGGCGTCCTCGTCGTCGGCGGGTGCGGCGATCAGGGCGTAGCGGCCGGCCACGCGCGAATCATGGCGTGGCCGCGCTCAGGACGCGCCGGAGAGACGCGCGGAGCGCGACGCGGGTCGGGGGTGCCGCCACCGGCCGTCTTGTCGGCGGGCGATGGCGGCACCCCGGGGCCGCGGAAACGAACGTCCCTGCAGGGGCGGGACGTTCGTTCGCCTCGGAGCGGGTCAGGCGGCGTCGCGCAGCGCGCCGGTGGCCGGCGACGCACGCAGGTGGCGCAGCGCGCGGTCCTCGGCGCAGCGCACGCGGCGGGGGGTGATGCCGAGCACGCGCGCGGCCTGGCCGGGCGTGTGCGGGGCCTCGGCGCCGAGGCCGAAGCGCAGCTCGAGCACGCGGCGCTCCAGGCCGCCCAGCCCAGCGAGCACGGTGCCGAGGTCGGCGTGCATGCGGGAGACCGCGGCGGACTCCTCGGGCGTGGGGCCCTCGTCGGCGAGCAGGTGGCCGAGCTCGGCGTCGCCGTCGTCGCCCACGGGCGCCTCGAGCGAGACCGGCGCCATGGCGATGCGGCGGACGTCGGCCACCTCGGCCTCGGTCCACTCGAGGGCGTCGGCCAGCTCGACCGACGTCGGCGTGGCGCCCAGCGACATGGCCAGGCGGCGCTCGACGGCCTGCAGCTTGCGGACGCGGTCGCCGACGTGCACGGGCAGGCGCACGGTGCGGCCCTTCTCTGACATGGCGCGGCCGATGGCCTGGCGGATCCAGAGCGTCGCGTAGGTGGAGAAGCGGAAGCCGCGCCGGTGGTCGAACTTCTCCACGGCGCGCACGAGCCCGATCGTTCCTTCCTGGATCAGGTCGAGCAACGTCATGCCGGAGTCCTCGCGCTGGAAACGCTTGGCGAGGTGCACGACGAGTCGCAGGTTGGCTTCGATCATGCGGTCCTTGGCTTCAAGGTCGCCGCGCTCGATGCGGCGGGCGAGCTCGAGCTCTTCAGCGGGGGTCAGGAGCCGCGTGCGGGCGATGCGCTGGAGAAAGATTCCGAGGCCGTCGCCGAGCTCGCGTCCGTCCGGGGTCGGCGGCGAAGCGGTGGGCATGGCGGGGAGCATCGGACACATCCCTAAGCGACTCTGAAGCCGACCCTATGCGGGGGTTAAACAAAGCGGCCCCGCGGGATGCGGGGCCGCAAAGTCTCGGGTTAACCCGAACGCAAACTACTTCAGCGACGTGAAGGCGAGGTCCCACTGGGAGTTGTACTCCGCGACGACGCCGTTGACGTTCGCCGACTGGATCAGCGCCTGCTTGTCCCAGATCCACGGGATGGCGGCAGCGCTCTCGGTGACCATCCGGTCGACCTCAGCCCACAGCTGCGCACGCTCCTTGACCGGAGCCACCTCGGCCTTGTCGATCGCCTCGTTGATCTTCGGGTCGTCGAGCTCCGACCAGTTCGAGTTGCCCTGCGGCAGGATGTTCTTGCCGGCGAAGGTCGGGGCGAGCATCGTCTGACCATCCGCGAAGTCGCGGATCCAGCCGACGTTCGGGCAGACGGCGACTTCGGCCTTGGGCACGTTGCAATAGCGCGTGTACATCGTCTGCGGCGCGACCAGACGCATCGTCACCTGGAAGCCCATCTTCTCCAGGCTGTCCTTGACCACCTCGGCGGTCTTGGCCGGCACGGTGGCGTTGGAGCCCACCATCAGGAGCTTCTCGGTGCCCTCGTACTTCCCGGACGCGTAGCCCGCGGCCTTGAAGTACTTCGCGGACACCTCCGGCAGCGGCTTGCCGTCAGGCGAGATGAAGTCCACGCCGGTGCCCTTCATGCCGCCGGCCTGGTCGAAGCCGGCCGTTCCGGGCGGGAGGAAGTGCGTCGCCACGTCGCCGACCGTCGTGCCGCCGCGGGTCAGCACCAGCGCGTTGCGATCCATGCCGGCGATGATCGCCTTGCGCACGTTGATGTCGTCGAACGGCTTGATCGTCGTGTTGAGCGAGACCCAGCGGCCGCCGATCGGCGGCGCGAGCTTGAGCTGATCGGGCGTGTTGTCGAGCGCCTGCTTGACGTTCTCCGGCGGAACCGTCAGGTCGCCGCTGATCATGCCCTCGTTGTCGACGATGCGGCGGATGGCGATGCCGGCGTCGTCGTTGCCCTGAAGGTTGTCGATCTCGTCGAGATACGCCGGCCTGAAGTCGAGCGACTTGTCCCAGTTCGGGTTGCGCACCAGCTGGATGCGCTTGCCCGGGTCATAGCCGATGGCCTTGCCGGACGCGTCGTTCTTGATCATGTAGGGGCCGGTCGCCAGCTGGTTCTCGCCGTAGGTCGTCTGCGGCTCGGCGTCGAACTTCTTGGCGTACTTCTCCGGCACCGGGGCGGTCGCCGGGTACGCGAGCGCCCCCGCGGCCATCACGCCACCGACGGGGCGCTTGAACTTCAGGACGACCGTGTAGTCGTCGGGCGTCGTGATCCCCTTGATCGTCGTGCCCGAGTCGACGCCGACCTTGGCGCCTTCGAGGTCGCTGAAGTAGGACGTGGTGAAGCCGTTGGCCACGGAGTTGAAGAAGCCGCGCTCGATCGCGTACTTGACGTCGGCCGCCTTGACCTCTTCGTTGTACGGCGGCGAGTACTTGACGCCCTGCTTGATCTTGATCGTGACGGTCTTGCCGTCCTCGGACACCTCCGGCGCGCCCTCGGCGAGGTCCGGCACCATGTTGACCGGGTCATCCGGCTTGTACGAGTACAGCGACTTCTGCGTCGCGGAGCAGATGAACAAGCCCATCTGGAAGTAGGTGCGGCCGCAATCGATGAAGTCGACGTCGCCGGTCCACAAGGCGGTCAGCTTGCCGCCGACCTTGGCGTTCTTGGGCGGCGTGTTCTCCGTCGCCGTCTTCTTGGCGTCTCCGCCGCTGTCGCCGTCGCCCCCGCCGCACGCGGCAAGTCCGATAGAGAGGACCGCGAGCAAAGCGACCCCGGTGGTCCGTGCGGACCTACGCATCTAGAGCGTCCTTTCCTTGAACCTCAGAAACGCGGCCGCTCCAGGTTTGGCCCCCGCCAACCCGTAAGCCGACCGCTGATCTGCCCAGCACGGTAGCGAGTGCCATTGTCGCCGAGAGCCAGTACCCAGCCTGCAAGCTTCCGTGCCGGTTAGTACCGGTAGGTCCGGTTCGCCAGGGTCTACCTGACATTCCGTCAGCGGTCTGACGCTTTCACGATGCTCACGCTGAAGCGCGCGGTGAACGTGTCGCCCGCATCAACAGCGGGCGGCGAGTGGCGGAGCGCGTCGGCGGGGGCGGTCATCGGCTCGAAGCACACCACGTCGGCGACGGCGGGCGCGAACACCTGGGCGTAGCCGTAGCCCTGCTCGAACACGACCTCGATCCGGCGCCCGCCGCCCGCCAGCACGAACGGGCCGCCCGCGTAGGTGAAGCCGTCGTCGAACGTGCGGTCGCCGAGACGGCCGTCCAGGTCGCCGGCCGGGACGCGCTCGCCCGTCGGGATCAGCTGCGCGTCGACGGCGATGCGCTCGGCCACGGGCAGCGTGAGCTCCCACTCCGCGCGCGGCACCCCGGGGAGCCGGAAGAACGGGTGATGCCCGAACGTGATCGGCACGGGCCGCTCCCCCGCGGTGAGCGACGTCGAGAGCGTGAGCGTGTCCGCGCGCAGCTCGGCGGCCACCTCGACGTCGTGCTCGAACGGAAACGCCCGAGCGGCGAAGCGGCGGCCGCCGACCAGCCGTGTCCCGCTCGCATGACGGACCTCCCAGCCCGTCACCGCTGCGCGCAGGCCGTGCAGCGGCAGGTCGTGCTCCTCGAGGTACAGGTCGTCCGCGGCCAGCTCCACCGTGGTCCCGTCGAACGTGTAGGAGAACCCGCCGAGCCGGTTCGCCCACGGCAGCAGCTGCGGGATCCCGCTCGCCCACGGCCGGTCCGGGACATGGGCGCTCACGTCCGCCAGCAGCTCCTCGCCATCGTGGCGCAGGGACAGGCAGTGCATCCCCGCCGCGGGCTCGAAGTCGGCCTCGAGCCCGCCGGAGCGCAGGGTTACCAGTGCACGCCCTTCATGAGATAGGCCAGCGCGGTCGCCTCGCCGGACGCCTTGTCGTCCCCGTCCGAGCCGCCCTTGGCCGCCGTGGACTCCGGGAACACGCGGTACGCGAGGTGCAGGATCTGGTCGACGGCCTTCGGCGCCAGCGCGTACGCGACCTCGCCGAACGTGCCGAGCTTGGTGTTGATCTGCTTCGGCTTGGCCCGGATCGCCTCGCACACGAGGTCGGCGGCCTCCTCGGGCGAGATCGTCGGGAACGAGTCGTACATCTTCGTCGGCGCGATCATCGGCGTGCGCACGAGCGGCATGTGGATCGTCGTGAAGGTCACGTTGTCGCCGACCGTCTCACTGGACACCACGCGCGTGAATGCGTCGAGCGCGGACTTGGAGGCGACGTAGGCGGAGAACCGCGGCGGGTTGGTCTGCACGCCGATCGAGGACACGTTGACGATGTGGCCGCCCTTCTGCTCGCGCATGTGCGGGAGCAGCCCGAGCATCAGCTTCACGGGGCTCAGATAGTTCAGGTGCACCGTGCGCTGGTAGTCGTGGAAGCGGTCGTAGGACAGCGCGACCGAGCGACGGATCGAGCGGCCCGCGTTGTTGACCAGCATGTCGATCCGGGGATGGTCGCCGAGCAGCTTCTCCACGAGCGCGTCGATTGCGTCGAAGTCGCTGAGGTCGCACGGCGCGACGTACGCCGTGCCGCCCGCGGCCTCGATCTCGCTCTTTACTTCCTCGAGCTTCTCCAGCGTGCGCGCGACGAGGATCGGGATGCCGCCCGCGGCCGCGATCTTGATCGCCGCGGCGCGGCCGATGCCCGACGACGCGCCGGTGATGACGACCGTCTTGCCGTTGACCGCGCCCTCGAACGAGTGGTCCTTGTAGAGGTCGGGGTCCAGGACGCGCTCCCAGTAGTCCCACAGCTTGTGCGCGTAGGTCGGCAGCGAAGGGACGGTGATGGTGGAGTCGCGCAGTGCGCGCTGGGTGTCGCGCGAGTCGAAGCGGCAGGTGAGCGCGATGTAGTCGACGACCTCGTCCGGGATGCCGAGGTCGGCGAGCACGTTGCGCCGGATCTGCTTGAGCGCCGGCAGCTTGAGCGCGAACGACATCACGCCCTTGGGCAGGTTCTGCAGCGCGCGGCGGTCGATGCGCATGACCGCGCGCGGCGCGTGCCCGGCCTCGGCGAACGTGTTGAGCACCTCGCCGACGCGCTGGCCCTTGGGGTCGACGATGTGGAACGTGTTGCCTTCCAGCTCGCCCTTGTGCGCGATGTGGTCGATCGCGGCGGCGACGTAGTCGACCGGGACGATGTTCGTCCAGCCCCATTCGAGGCTGATCAGCGGGAACCACTCCGGCAGCGCGTGCCGGACCTTCTGCAGCACCTTGAAGAAGTAGTACGGCCCGTCGATCTTGTCCATCTCGCCGGTCCTGGAGTTGCCGACGACGATCGACGGGCGGTAGATGCGCAGCGGCGCCTTGACGCGCTCGCGCACCAGGCGCTCGGACTCGAACTTGGTCCGGTGGTACGGGTGCAGGAGCTTTTGCCCCTCGTCGAACATGTCCTCGTTGAACGTCCCCTCGTCGTAGACGCCGGCGACGGCGATCGAGGACACGTGGTGGAACCGGCCGACGTCGAGCCGGTTGGCGAGCTCGATCGCGTGCTGCGTGCCGCCCACGTTGACGGCCGCGTTGCGCTCCTCGTCGGCGGCCATGTCGTAGATCGCGGCGAGGTGGAAGAAGTGGTCGATCTTCGGGAGGTCGACCTCGACCCCGAGCCCCGGCTGGGTGAGGTCACCGACGACGGGCTTGATGCGGTCCCCCTGGCCCCAGGTCTCGACGAGCGTGGCGAGCTTGTCGCGCGACTCTTCGCGCACGAGTACGTGGATGTCGCCTTCGCGCTCGAGCAGGCGCTCCACGAGGTGCCGACCGACGAAGCCGGTGGCGCCCGTGACGAAGTAGGTCGTCAACGCTCTCTCCCTCCGTGACCGCTCAACGGGCTCAGAGCCTACTTTCTCTGCGCGCATCGCCGCGCACCACGTTGTGAGCCAACGAGCCCAACGGGGACAGGCCGTCTTTAGGTCCTCGCTTCGAACCCGGCGGCGCTGCGAAGCGAATACCTAAAGACGGCCTGTCCCCGCCGCCGGGGCAGTTGAAGCCCGGCGGCGCTGCGAAGCGAATACCTAAAGACGGCCTGTCCCCGCCGCCGGGGCAGTTGAAGCCCGGCGGCGCTGCGAAGCGAATACCTAAAGACGGCCTGTCCCCGCCGTCGGGGCACGGAAGCGGCCGCGCCGGCAGTCGAGCTCCATCCCGCCCGCCAGGCGGTGGCCGGAGATCGCGGCGATCGTCGGCTTGGGGGAGAACAGGCGCGTAAAGCGGACGTCGACCGCGTTGTGGCGCTCCGGTCGGTCGATCGTGATGAGCGCCGCCGCATCGCCACGGCGCTCGGGGTGGATCACCAGCCGCCGCGAACATCAGCCCGCGCGGTGCGGGCCTTCTCGGCGGCCAGGCGGCGCAGGCGGCGCTTCTCCAGCCGGTCGTACGCGATCGAGAGGATCGTGATGATCACGGGGAAGCCGGCGATGATGATGAAGCCGGCCATCGTGACCACGCGGTCGTTGGTGAGGCCCCAGGTGCCCTCGCCGCCGTCCTTGCCGGGATAGGCGAGCGCGACGGGCGCGCTGAGGGCGAGCAGCCAGAGGGTGAGGAGCGCCGTACGGACCATGGCTTAGAGGTTACCTATCCTCGTTGTCCGATGGCTGTCGTGATCGCGTCCGATCTCGCCAAGGACATGGCGGGCGAGCCCCTGTTGCGGGGCGTCTCCTTCAAGCTCGAGCGCAAGGACCGCCTGACCCTGTCCGGGCGCAACGGCTCCGGCAAGACCACGCTGCTGCGCATGCTGGCGGGTGAGACCGGCGTGGACGGCGGCGAGCTCGCGTTCCAGAAGGGCGTGCGCGTGAAGCTGCACGACCAGCGGCCGCCGCGTGACCGCGACCTGACGCTGCGCGACTACGTGCTGGGCGGCTGCCAGGAGCTGATCGAGCTCGAGGAGGAGCTCGCGGCGCTCGAGGTCAAGATGGCCGAGGGCGACATGAGCGTGTTCGACGCGTACTCGCGCGCGCAGACGCGGCTCGAGCACGCGGGCGGCTACAACTGGCGCGAAGGCGTGAACTCGACGCTGCACGGCCTCGGGTTCCGCGACGAGCACATGGACCGCTCGCTGGAGACGTTCTCCGGTGGCGAGCTCACGCGCGCGTCGCTCGCGCGCGCGCTGGCCGGCGACCCCGACCTGCTGCTGCTCGACGAGCCCACCAACCACCTCGACATCGAGTCGCTGGAGTGGCTGGAGGCGCACCTGCAGGCGCTGGACGCGGCCGTCGTGCTCGTGGCGCACGATCGCTGGTTCCTGGAGGCGGTGGGCACGAGCGTGCTCGAGCTCGAGGGTGGGCGCTCGAAGTTCTTCAAGGGCACGTGGTACCAGTGGCGGGCCGAGAAGGCCCAGCGCGAGCTGGCGCTCGGCCGCGCGATCGAGAAGCAGCAGGCCGAGATCGCCAAGCTCCAGCGGTTCGTGGACCGCTTCAGCGCGGGCACGCGCTCCCGGCAGGCCTCCTCGCGGGCGAAGAAGCTCGAGAAGATGGACAAGCTCACGACCGACCCGAAGGACAGCAAGGGCCTCGGGTTCGCGTTCAAGCCACCGCAGCGCTCGGGCCGGGTCGTGTTCGAGCTCGAGGACGGGAAGCTGCAGATCGGCGACCGGGTGCTGCTCGACGACGCCGAGTTGTGGCTCGAGCGCTCCGAGCACGTGTCCCTGGTGGGCGCGAACGGCACCGGCAAGACGACGCTCATCAGCGCCCTGGCCGGGCTGCGCGAGCTCGACGGCGGCAAGCTGCGGCGCGGGCACAACGTCAACCTCGGGCTGCTCGCGCAGCACGCCGAGGCCTTCCAGCAGGGGCGCACCGTGCTGGAGGCGTGCCAGCGCGCGACCAAGCTCACGCCCAACGAGGCGCGGTCGCTGCTGGGGAAGTTCCTGTTCAGCGGCGAGGACGCCGAGAAGCCGCTCGACGGGCTCTCCGGCGGCGAGCGCCAGCGGCTGTCGCTGGCGATCCTCGTGAGCAGCGGCGCGAACGTCCTGATCCTCGACGAGCCCACCAACCACCTCGACCTCGAGAGCCGCGAGGCGCTGGAAGCGGCGCTGCAGCAGTTCCAGGGCGCGCTGCTGCTGGTCTCCCACGATCGCGCGCTGCTGGACGCCGTCGGCACCCGCACGATCGCGCTCGAGGACCAGACGCTGCACTCCTACGTCGGCGGCTGGCCCGAGTACGTGCGCGTGCGCGAGGAACGGGCGGAGGCCGAGCGCAGCGCCAAGCAGGCCAAGAAGCACGCGCCCAAGGCCGCGGCCCCGGCCAAGCCCGCGCCGCAGCGGTCCAAGAACGAGGTCGCCAAGGCCAAGAAGCTCGAGACGCAGATCGAGAAGGCCGAGGCCGCGTTGGCCGCGCTCGAGGTGGAGCTCGCCGACCCGTCCGCCTGGAACGATCCGCGGTCGGCCGAGAAGTCCACGGCGCGCCACGCCGAGGCCAAGAAGACGCTGGAAGCGCTCTATGCGCAGTGGGAGTCAGTCGCCGGCTAGGCGCTCCAGGGCGGCGCGGATGCCGTCCGGGATCGCTACCGGGCGCCGCGTGACCCGGTCGACGAACACGTGCACGAACCAGCCCGTGGCGGCGGGCTCGGCCGCGTCGCCGTCGTGCAGCGCGAGCTCGTAGGTCACGCTCGAGCGGCTCAGCTTGGACACGCGCAGGCCGGCGTTGACCGTGGTCGGGAACGCGAGCGGCGCGTGGTAGGTGCAGTGGGACTCCGCGCACACGCCGATCGCCTCGCCGGCGTGGATGTCCAGCCCGCCGGCGGCGATCAGGTACTCGTTGATGACGGTGTCGAAGTACGCGTAGTACTGGACGTTGTTGACGTGCCCGTAGACGTCGTTGTCCATCCAGCGGGTTGGAATGGCGAGGACATGGGGAAAGTCCATCCCGCAACGCTAGCTCCGAAATGTTCTGACCATTCGAATCCGATGACCAAACTCGCCGCCGAGACGGCACGCGTGCTCGCGGGTGCGCGGCAGGATGGCCACGAAGGGCTGTCGGCGGTCGCGCGCATGCTCGCAACCCGCTTCGACGGGGGTTGCCTGGTGTTGTTCCGCTCGCACCTGGACTCGACGCTCGTCCCGGTCGCCGGCCACCACGACGACGCCGGGATCGCCGGCCGTATGAGCGAGTTCCTCGGCGCGCCGTCCTCGTTCACGAGCACGCGCGCGGTCGGGCTGCTCGGCGCGGGCACGACGCTGCTGGCGTCCGGCACGCCCGAGCACCTGGGCGCGTGGTTCGGTCCGCATGCGGGCGCGGTCGACCTGTGCTCGGCGCTCGCCATGCCCGTCCGGGAGCGTGACGGCGCCGTCCGTGCCGCGATCCTGCTCGCCCGTCACGCCCAGCAGGCGCCGTTCAGCCGCGCCGACCGCGAAGCCCTGGAGGGTGAGGCGGCCGCGATCGGCGAAGCGCTCGAGCGTGAGTGGCTCGCGTGGGAGCTGCGCCGCACCGAGGTCGCCGAGGCCCGCGCCGCGCGGGGGCTGCGGCTGGCCGAGGAGCGCTTCACCGCCGCCTTCCGCCATGCCCCGGTGGGTCTCGCGCTGTTCTCGCTCGGCCCGGGCGCGGCGCTGATCGTCGAGACCAACCCGCACCTGGCGGCGCTGCTGGGCGTGAGCGAGGACGAGCTGCGCCGCCACAGCTCGCCGCGGGACTTCGTGCACGCCGACGATCTGCCCGCGCTCCACGAGGGCATGCGGCGCGTGCGCGCGGGCGAGGTGGAGGCCGCCACCGTCGAGGCGCGGCTGCGGCGGGCGGACGGCGAGCTGCGGCTGTGCGAGATCGCGCTCTCGCTCGTCCGCGACGGCCAGGGTGAGCTGCGCTTGGGGCTCTGCCAGGCCGTCGACGTCACCGATGCACGGCGCGACGAGGCGCGCGCCGAGCGCCACGTGCGCTGCCAGCGCGCGCTGGCCGCGATCGGCCGGCGCGCGGTCGAGGACGCCACCTGGGAAGGACTCGCGGCGGCGACGCTCCCCGCGCTCGTCGACGCGCTGCGCACCGACCAGGCGTGCGTGCTGTCGGCCGAGCCGGGCGGCTCGCTGCGCGTGATCGCGGGAGAAGCGGCGTTCGCGCTCAACCATCCGTTGCCGGACCGGCCGGTGGCCTACAGCGCGCGCGAGCTGCCGGTCGTGTGGCTGGCGCGCGGCGTGCGGACGGCGCTGGTCGTGCCGATCACGCCGCACACCTGCCGCGCGCCCCCCACCCACACCGACGACGATCCCGGGTCCGACCTCGGGTCCGTCGAGGCCCCCCCGCACCTGCTGGCGGCGGCCGCCGAACGCCGCGACGCCGAGGCGGGCGCGCGCCGGCGCGCGCTGCTGGACCCGCTCACGGGCCTGCCGACCCGCACGCTGTTCGGCGACCGGATCGGTCACGCGGTGACGCGCGCCGCGCGTGAGAACACGACGCTCGCCGTCATCCGTCTCGATGTCAACCGCTTCACCGACGTCAACGAGACCTTCGGGCACGGCCTCGGCGACGACCTCATCCGGGCGCTGGCCGAGCGGCTCGACGGCGCCCTGCGCGCCCCCGACTCGCTCGCGCGCATCGGCGGCGACGAGTTCGGCGTGCTATGCGAGCACGTCGGCGACGAGCGCGGCGCGCTCGCGGTCGTGCAGCGGCTGCTGCGCACGTTCGACGCGCCGATCGTGCTCGGTGATCGGCGCCTGCACGTGTCGGCCGGCTTCGGGGTCGCGGTCGGCGGCGGCGACGCGAGCCCGGAGGGCCTGATGCGCGACGCCGACACCGCGATGCGGCGCGCGAAGGAGCGCGTCGGCACCGGCTACGAGCTGTTCGACGCCGCGATGCGCCGCCGCGTCGTGCAGCGCCTCCAGCTCGAGCAGGACCTGCGGCGCGCGCTCGACGGCGACGAGCTGCGGCTCCACTACCAGCCGCTGGTCTCGTTGCGGGAGCGGCGGATCGTCGGCGTCGAGGCGCTCGTGCGCTGGGAGCACCCGGAGCGCGGGATGGTCTCGCCCGCCGACTTCGTGCCCGTCGCCGAGGAGACGGGGCTGATCGTGCCGCTCGGCGCCTGGGTGCTCGACGAGGCCTGCCGTCAGCTCGCGCGCTGGCAGGACGACTCGATCTACGTGTCCGTGAACCTGTCCGGCCGCCAGCTCGCCGTGCCTGGGCTCGCCGACCAGGTCGCCCGCACGCTCGAGCGCGCGGGGATCGCGCCGGAGCGGCTCGCGCTCGAGCTCACCGAGACCGTCCTGATGGCCGAGACGAGCTCTCCCGCCGCGATCCTGGAGACGCTGCACGCCCTCGGCGTCAAGCTGCTGCTCGACGACTTCGGCACGGGCTACTCCTCGCTCAACTACGTCAAGCGCTTCCCGCTGGACGGCATCAAGGTCGACCGCTCGTTCGTCGCCGGCCTCCCGCACGACGAGAGCGACCGCGCGATGCTGCGCGCGATCGCCTCGATGGCGAGCGCGCTCGACATCGCGGTGCTCGCGGAGGGCGTCGAGCGGCTCGACCAGGCGTCCTGGCTGGCCGGCGTGGACTGCGACGTCGCGCAGGGCTTCGGCCTCGCCCGCCCGGCGCCCGCGGATGTGATCGGCACGCTGTTGCGCGACGGACTCCCGCCTGAGCGCCTCGAGTGGACGCTCGTGCCCGAGCCCGACCACGACGACGAGGCGACGATGCCGCTCAGCGAGGCGGCCGAGGCGCTCGGCGTCTCGACGAGCACGCTGCGCCGCTGGGCCGACACGGGCCGCATCGGCGCGCACCGCACCGCGGCCGGGCACCGCCGCTTCCCGGTCTCGGAAGTGCGCCGGCTGCTCGGCTGATCACACGAACCAGAGCGCGGCGAACCCCACGCACGTCACCGCGGTCAGCGCGCAGCCGGCGTAGAAGACGGCGCGGTGGGGCCGGACGAGCCCGAAGACGAGGAGCGCGATGGCGGCGACGCCCGGCACGAACAACCCGAGGAACTGCGGGGTCGAGCGCAGCTGCTCGGTGCGGTTCCACGGGATGCTCGCGTCGCTGCTCTGGCACTCGACGGTCTCGTCGACGAGCTCCTCGGGCTCGGGGATCTCCAGCCGCCCGACGAGCTCATCGCCGACAACGGCGTTCGGGGACACGGCTTCGCGGGCCCAGCGGACGCAGTAGTCACCGTCGGCGTCGGTGCGGAAGCCGCCGACCGGCTCGTCGAGGCGGGACTCGAACTCGACCGAGAACTCGGTGTCGGCGAGCACGCGTCCGTCCTGCGTCTGCAGCCGGCCGCGGTACTCGGTGGTCTTGTCCGGGCTCTCGGCGCAGTAGGACGTGTCCCAGGCGCACGAGAGGCCGCCCAACGCGAAGTGCAGGAAGACGACGCCGCACGCGACGAGCAGGACGGCGATGAACACGACGCGGGAGATTCCCCCATCGTTGCGTACCCGCCGTCCCGCTCGCGCCGGGTCAGAGCGTGGAGTTGTCGATCACGAAGCGGTAGCGCACGTCGCTGTTGAGCACGCGCTCCCAGGCCTCGTTGACCTGGCCGGCCGAGATGACCTCGATCTCGGCGGCGATGCCGTGCTGGGCGGAGAAGTCGAGCATCTCCTGCGTCTCGGCGATCGAGCCGATGCCCGAGCCCGCGAACGAGCGTCGCTGGAGCAGCAGCGAGAACACCGGCACGGGCAGCGGCTCGCCGGGCGCGCCCACGTTGACCAGCGCGCCGTCGGTCTTGACGAGGCTCAGCAGAGCGCCCATGTCGACCTGCGCGCTGACGGTGTTGATGATCAGGTGGAAGCGGTGCACGAGCGTCTCGAACGTCGCCTCGTCGCTGGTCGCGTAGTAGTGGTCCGCGCCCAGCCGCAGGCCGTCCTGCTGCTTGCGCAGCGACTGCGAGAGCACGGTCACCTCGGCGCCCATCGCCTTGGCGAACTTGACCGCCATGTGGCCGAGCCCGCCGAGCCCGACGACCGCGACCTGCTTGTCCGGGCCGGCCTCCCAGTGGCGCAACGGCGAGAACGTCGTGATGCCGGCGCACAGCAGCGGCGCGGCCTGGTCGAGCGGGAGCTCGTCCGGGATCCGCAGCACGAAGTCCTCGTTGACGACGACGTGGTCGGAGTAGCCGCCGTAGGTGACGGTGCCGTCGCGGTCGATCGAGCCGTAGGTCTGCGTGTTGCCGGGGATGCAGTACTGCTCGTTGCCGGCCTGGCAGTTCTCGCACTCGCGGCACGAGTTGACCATGCAGCCGACGCCGACCCGGTCGCCGACGGCGAACTTGGTCACGTCGGAGCCGACCTCGGCGACCACGCCGGCGATCTCGTGCCCCGGAACGGCCGGGTAGGGGATCTCGCCCCACTCGCCGCGCGCGAAGTGGATGTCGGAGTGGCAGATGCCGCAGAACTTGATGTCGATGCGGACGTCGTCCGGGCCGAGCGCGCGGCGCTCGATCTCCAGCGGTCCGAGTGCGGCGGTCGGCGACAGCGCGCCGACGGCCTTGGCCTTGGTGATAACGGTCATGTCCGCGGCCCACTATGCGAGCGCGGCGCACGCTGCGAAAGGACCCTGCGAGAGGGGTACTGGCAGGGCACCCCGGCCCGCGCAGGGATCGCCGTACATTGGAGTGATGGGCCAATCGCGCGAGCTGTCGCAGTTCCTCGCCGCGCGCCGGGCGGCCGTCACGCCCGCCGACGTCGGCATCCCCGTGCACGGCCGGCGCCAGGTCGCCGGGCTGCGGCGCGAAGAGGTCGCGTCGCTGGCCGGCGTGAGCGTGGAGTACTACAAGCGCCTCGAGCGCGGACAGGCCACGAGCCCGTCCGACAGCGTGCTCGGCGCGCTCGCCGACGCGCTGCGGCTCAACGCCACCGAGCGCTCGCACCTGTTCGACCTCGCCCGCGCCGCCGGGCCCGCGTGCCCCACGCCGCGCGCCGAGCCGGCCGCGCTGCGCCCGATCGCCCAGCGCGTCCTGGACACGATCCAGGCCGCGGCGGTCGTCATCAACGCGCGCGGCGACTACATCGGCGCCAACGCGCTCGGCCGCGCCCTGTTCGAGCCACTCTTCGACAGCCCGGAAGGCGCCAACAGCGCGCGCTTCCTGTTCCTGGATCCCGCGGCGCGGACGTTCTGGGTCGACTGGGAGCAGATCGCGAAGGCCACCGTGGGCTCGCTGCGCAGCTACGCCGGGGCCAACCCGTGCGACCCCGCGCTGACGTCGCTCGTCGGCGAGCTCTCCACTCGCAGCGAGGCGTTCCGCACGTGGTGGGCGGCGCACACCGTCCACGCCCACCAGGCCGGCGTCAAGCGCGTGCGGCATCCGCTCGTGGGCGAGGTGACGGTCAACTACGAGATGCTCACGTTCGCGGCCGACGACGTGCCGATGGCGGTCTACACGCCCGAGCCGGGCAGCGCCTCCGAAGCGGCGCTCAACTTGCTCGGCAGCTGGATCGCGACGCCCGCGGCCGTCTGAGCGTCCGGCTGCGCCTCCTCGGTGGAGAGCAGGCAGGCGTCGCCCTCGCAGGCCGCCGCGTCCGGGTCGCCGAGCATCTCGAAGGCGCTCATGACGGCACCCGCTCGGACTGGACCTGCTCGAGCGCCTGCGCGAACGCCTCGGGGGCCTGGGCGCCGGAGATGCCGTACCTGCCGTCGATGACGAAGAACGGGACGCCGCGGATGCCGTAGCGCATCGCCTGCTCCTGGTCGGCGTGGACGGCGGCGAGGTGCTCGTCCGCGTCGAGCGAGCGCACGACGTCCGCGCGGTCCAGCCCAACCTCGGCGGCCAGATCCGCGAGGTCCTCGACGCGGCCGACGTGGCGGCCCTCGACGAAGTACGCGCGCAGCAGGCGCTCCTTCATCTCGAGCTGGCGGCCGTGCGCCTTCGCGTAGTGCAGGAGCTGGTGCGCCTTGACGGTGTTGGTGTGCTGGAGGGCGTCGAAGTCGTAGTCGAGCCCGACCTCGGCCGCGATGCCCGCGACGTGGTCGAGCATCGGCTTGACCTGCTCGGCCGGCATGCCCTTGTGCGCGACCAGGAAGTCGATCTCCGAGCCCTGGAAGTCCACCGGCGTGTCCGGCGCCAGCTCGAACGAGTGATACTCGACCTCGACCGGGAAGCCGGCGGACCCGGCCTCGAACTTGCGCTTGCCGATGTAGCACCACGGGCAGGCGATGTCGGACCACACGTCGACCTTGATCACGTCGCTCATACTTCAGAAAGTATAGTGACCCCTGTAGCGTCCGCCGCATGGCCGACTTCCACAGCGAGACGATGTCCGTCATCACGAACGACATGGCGCCTGGCGCGGGGCCGGCGCTGCACCGTCACCCGTACGAGGAGGTGTTCGTGATCGTCGAGGGCGAGGCGACGTTCACGCTCGGGGACGAGACGCTCGTGGTGCGTGGCGGAGAACCGCCGGTGGTCGCGCCGCCGAACACGCCGCACGCGTTCAAGAACACCGGCACGGGTCGGCTGATCACCGTCGACATCCACGCCAGCCCGGTGTTCAGGACCGAATGGCTGTGAGGCGCGCACTGACCATCGCGGCCCTCGGTGCGTCGCTCGCCGCTCGCGGCTCCGGCGTACTTCTTCGAGCGGACGGCCGGGCGGTTCGGGCTGGTGCAGAACCGACTCGCCGGGACCAGGCAGGTGCAGGTGCTCCCGGCCGGCGCGGCCGCCGGCGTGACGATCACGGTCGACATGGTGGCCGGCGGGATCGACGCGTTCGGGGTCGACGGGCGCGGCCGGATCGTCGTCGCCGGCTCACGGGCCGGGCAGGCCGGCGTGACGCTGTGGCGCTTCGAGCGCGACGGCCGGCCCGACCTCGGCTACGGCGGCGACGGGACGGTCGAGGTGCCGGAGCTGCGCGCGGCGTGGGAGATGATCGTGGAGCGCGACGGCCGCGTGTACGCGATCGAGCCGCGCCGGCTGGTGGGGCTCGACGCCTCCGGCAAGCCGCTCCCGGGCTTCACGCGGACCGGCCTGCCGTGGCCCGCGGGCCACTACGACGAGCGCTGGATCGACGGGTTCGCGCGCGGCCGGGACGGCACCTTCACCATCCTCGGCTCGGACTCCGGCTACGAGCTTCCCTTCGTCGCCCGGCTGCGGCCGAACGGCAGGCTCGACCGGCGCTTCGCCGCGCGCGGCTTCTTCGCGCGGCACCGGACGTTCAAGAGCGAGATCGAGTTCTCGGCCGTTACGGTAGATCGCCGCGGACGCGTCCTGTTCGGGGGCTCGGTGTTCGCGGACGGGTACGTCGCCGCGCTGTACCGCCTCACCGCGCGCGGCCGGCTGGACCGGACGTTCGCGCGGCGGGGCATCAAGGAGTTCCGGCTCGGCCGGCCCGCGGGCATCGACATCGGGCGGTCGACGATCGGCCACATCGCGGTCGACCGGCGCGGGCGGATCGTCGTCGCGGGCAACGTCTACGACGAGGACTTCGAGTACCGCGAGGACATCGGCAACCCGTACCCGGCGATCGCCCGCCTCCACGGGTAGCCGTCAGGCGACCGCGAGCTCGCCCTCCAGGGCCTGCGCCGGCGCGACGAAGTCGAGGCCCTGGTCGCGCGCGACCGGCTCGCTCGTCAGGCGCCCGCCGATGGTCGCCAGGCCCTCGAGGAAGCCGGGGTCGGCGAGCAGCGCGTCGCGCACGCCGCGGTCGGCGAGCTGCAGCACGTACGGCAGCGTGGCGTTCGTGAGCGCGCGCGTGGACGTGATCGGCACGGCGCCCGGCATGTTCGCGACGCAGTAGTGCACGATGCCGTCGACCTCGTAGGTCGGCTCGGAGTGGGTCGTCGGGCGCGAGGTCTCGAAGCAGCCGCCCTGGTCGATCGAGACGTCGACGAGCACGGCGCCCGGCTTGAGCGCCGGGAGCTGGTCGCGGCGAATCACGGACGGGGCCTTGGCGCCGTGGACGAGCACCGCGCCGATGATCAGGTCCGCCTCGGCGATGCCCTGCTCGACGTCCAGCGTCGAGGCGAAGCACGTGTCGGCCGCGCCGCCGAGCGTCTGCTCGAGCTCGCGCAGGCGCTCGATGCTGCGGTCGTAGATCGCGACGTCGGCGCCCATGCCGATCGCGACCCGCGCCGCGTTGGTGCCGACCACGCCGCCGCCGATGACCATCACCTTCGCGGCGGCCACGCCGGCGACGCCGCCGAGCAGGATGCCGCGCCCGCCGGAGTGCTTGTGCAGCGTGTAGGCGCCGGCCTGCGTGGCGAGCTTGCCCGCGACCTCGCTCATCGGCGCCAGCAGCGGGAGCCGGCCGCGCGGGTCGGTCACCGTCTCGTACGCGATCGACGTCGCGCCCGAGGCGATCAGGCCGTGGGTGAGCTCGGCGTCCGGGGCCAGGTGCAGGTAGGTGAAGAGCGTCTGGTCTTCACGCAGGCGCGCGACCTCGGCCGGCTGCGGCTCCTTGACCTTGACGACGAGGTCGGCGTCGGCGAACACAGCGTCGGCGTCGGGGACGATCGTCGCGCCCTGGGCGACGAAGTCCGCGTCCGGGATCGCGGACCCGGCGCCCGCGCCCGCCTGGATGAGCACGGTGTGGCCGCGGCCGGTCAGCTCGCGCGCGCCCGCCGGGGTCAGCCCGACGCGGTGCTCATCGACTTTGATCTCTGTGGGGACGCCGACGACGGTCATTGCGGGACTGTCACCCCCCACGCGACCGACTTGCAAGATGTGAAGGTCATCTGCTGTGGTTTCGGCTGTGTCCGGCGAGATCGACAACCACATCATCCGTGAGCTCGTCCGAAACGGACGGGCGCCGTTCGCGCAGATCGCGCAGGAGGTGGGCCTGAGCGCGCACGCGGTCGCCGAGCGCGTCCGGCGGCTGGAGGCGCGCGGCGTGATCCGCGGCTACACGGCGCTGATCGACCAGGGCGAGCTCGGGCGCTCGCTCGGCGCCTACATCGACGTGCGGCTCGCGCCCACGACCGACCCGGACACGTTCGAGCGTCTGGCCCGCTCGCTGCCCGCGACCCGCTCGATCGCGTTCGTCACCGGCCGCTTCGACTACATCGTGCAGCTCGCGTGCGAGGACGCGGCAGACCTCGACCAGACCGTGCGCGAGCTGCGCAGCCGCGGCGGCGTCGCCGCCACCGAGACGCGGATCGTCATGCGAACGATCGAAGTTCCGCGCTGACGCGCGCGTAGACGGCGGCGTACTGCTCGGCCACCAGCTCGGGCGTGAAGCCGAGTGCGTACTCGCGCGCCGCCGCCAGATCCGGCCGGCGGCGGCCGCACAGCACGTCGTCGAGCGCGGCGGCGAGCGCGTCCGGGTCCTCGGGCGCGACGAGGATCCCGCGCCCGTCGGCGAGCACCGCCGGCAGCCCTTCCACGGCGGCCGCCACCACCGGCGTGCCCAGCGCCATCGCCGTCACCACGCTCTGTGACCACGCGTCGGCGCGTGAGGGCGCGGCCAGCACGGCGGCGCCGGCGACCCACGGCGCCGGATCGCGCTGCCAGCCCGCGAACACCGCGTCCGGCGCGAGCGCCTCCAGATGCTCGCGCAGCGGCCCGTCGCCGACGAAGTACGCCGGCGGGCAGGCCGGCACGCGGCGCAGCGCGCGCGCCAGCACGTCGGGGCCTTTGTCCGGCGCCAGGCGCCCGCAGAACACGATCCGTGGCGACGGCAGCCCGGGCCGCGGACTCGCGGCCAGGCCCACGACCGGGGAGCGTCCGGGGGCCAGGCGCTCCGGCGCCAGGCCCGCCTTCAGCACGGTTGCGCGCGCGGCCGGACCGTGGGCGAAGAAGTGGTCGACCCGTGGCAGCGCCGCGCGCAGCTCCCGCTCCTGCGGCGGGCCCGGCCAGGTCAGCGCGTTGTGCTCGCTCGCCACCAGCGGCACCTCCGGCGCGAGCACCTGCGCCGCCGCCCACCAGGCGCCGAACATGTGCGCGTGCACGAGCTCGGCCCCCGCCAGCCGCGGGGCCAGCCACGCCGCGAACGCGCGGGACGGCGCCCACTGCAGCCGGCCCAGCTCGCCGCGCAGGCACTCCGGCTCGAAGCCGTGCTCGCGCGCGAGCTGAAGGCCCGCACGGCAGGCCTCGCCCGCGAGCAGCCGCGTCTCGATCCCGTGCTCGCGCAGCGCGACGCTCAGCCGGAGCGCGCTCAGCTGCGCGCCGCCCGGCTCGAGCTTCGCCAGAACGCGGACCACGTCCACTCCGACCAGCTTCCTCGCTCGACGGGCCGAAGATGTAAATGCCGTGTGAGCGCTCGGAAGTTGCCACTTCGTCAGCGTGCGAACCATTTCCGGCATATGCCTTCAAGTTCGCGCGGCGATCGGCCGATACTCACCGCCGATGCAGACCCAGTCGGACCCGGCCCAGGAGTTGATCGGCCTTGTCCAGCGGCTGTCGCTGGCCCGCTCGCTCCCCGAGATCCAGTCGATCGTCCGCACCGGCGCGCGCCGGTTGACGGGGGCCGACGGCGCGACGTTCGTGCTGCGCGACGGCGACAAGTGCTTCTACGCCGACGAGGACGCCATCGAGCCGCTGTGGAAGGGGCAGCGCTTCCCGCTCGGCCAGTGCATCTCGGGCTGGGCGATGAACAACCGGCGCTCGGTCGCGATCGAGGACATCTACGTGGACGAGCGGATCCCGCACGCCGCGTACCGGCCGACGTTCGTCAAGAGCCTCGCGATGGTCCCGATTCGCACGCTCGACCCGGTCGGTGCGATCGGCAACTACTGGGCCGACATGCGCCGCCCGAGCGACCACGAGCTCGACCTGCTGCAGGCGCTCGCGGACTCGACCGCGGTCGCGATCGAGAACGTGCAGGTCTACGAGCAGCTCGACGCGGCGCGCACCGAGACGCTGCAGTGCCTCGCGCGCGCCGCCGAGTACCGCGACGGCGCGACCTACGAGCACACCGAGCGCGTCGCCGACCTGGCCGCGCGGATCGCGTCCGAGCTCGGCTGGGAGCCGCACCGCGTCGCGCTGCTGCGGCTCGCCGCCCCGCTGCACGACATCGGCAAGCTCGCGATCTCCGACGCCGTCCTGCTCAAGCCGGGCCGGCTCAGCGAGCAGGAGTTCGAGCAGGTCAAGGGCCACGCCGAGGCGGGCGCCTCGATCCTCGACGGCGCGCACTCGGACGTGCTGCGGATGGGCCGCGCAATCGCCCGCTCCCACCACGAGTGGTGGGACGGGACCGGCTATCCGTACGAGCTCTCCGGGACCGCGATCCCCGAGGCCGGCCGGATCGTGGCGCTCGCCGACGTCTACGACGCGCTCACCTCGCCGCGCCCGTACAAAGACGCTTGGACGCCGGAGCGTGCCCGGGACGAGATCGTCGCCCTGCGCGGCCGCCAGTTCGACCCGGACGTCGTCGACGCCTTCCTACGGCTCGGCTGAGCGGCGCGCCTGCAGCGCGTCGAAGCGCGCCAGGAACGCGCGCTCGGCCTCGTCCGGCGGCCATGCGACCAGCTCGAGGTCGAGCGCCTCGACGCCCTCGAGCTCCGGCCAGTCCCAGCTCTCGCCGCTGAGCGTGCGCCGCTCGGTGGCGAGCAGCGCGCGGTCCACGCGCTTGATGTCCGGCACGTCGGACTTGATCGCGAAGCGCTCGCGCAGCACGCCCTCCAGGTGGCCCTCGGCCTCCTTGAACGCGGCGCCGAGCGGGGAGCGGTGCTTGATCGGGTGCGGCATGTCGCCGAGGTAGGCCTCGCTGGCGTCGTGCATGAGCGCGGCGAAGACGTCCTCGACGTCGCCGCCGCGCGCCTCCACCAGCTCGCTGACGATCACCGAGTGCTGCGCGACGGAGTAGAACGGCCGACAGTGCCCGCCGAAGCGGCAGACGTTCGCCAGTGCGCGGGCGATGTCGTGCGGGTCCAGCTGCTCGGGGTCGGGGTCGAACGGGTTCACGAATCGCCCCGACACGGTTTGCAGGTACGGCCCGGGGGCGGGTGGGGAAGGTCGGCTCATCGTTCCTCGATGCTGCGCAGCAACGGCTTGACGTCGACGATCGGCGTGCCGTCGAGCGCTTCCAGGTTACGCACGTGCAGGCGCGGGCCGTTCACTTCGAGCACGGTCACCCGGTGCAGGCCGATCGGGTTCGGGCGGTCCGGCGAGCGCGTGTTGAACACGCCCTGGACGCCGCGCGAGCGGTCGCCGCGCGGGATCACCTTGAGCACGTCGCGCTCGGCCTGGTCCAACCACGTCAGCAGGAGCAGCTCGTCGCCCGCCACGATCCCGTCGAGGCCTTCCGCCACCGCCTCGTCGAACACCAGCCAGGCGTCGGGCGCGCCCTCGTCCCCCTGTTTGGGCGCGTCCTCACGCAGCGTGAGCGGCGACTGCACCCGTCCGATCGCGACCAGGTTCATGACGTCGTAGCCTCCCAGACGATGCGGGTGGAGAAGCCGGACGTCCTCGACGACGAGGACCTGACGCCGTGGACGCCGGACGGGCGCTTCGACGTCGAGGACGCGCTCGTGGGCGAGCTCGACCTGAGCGAGCTCAAGGCTGCGGGCGCGCGCGTGCTGCGCAGCCGGCTGGACCGCACGCGCCTTGCGAGCGCGCGGCTGCGCTCGCTGCGGCTGGCGGACGTGGTCGTCACCGACGCCGACCTCTCCAACGCGGACGTCGGCGGCGGGGCGCTCACGCGCGTGCGCTTCGAGCGCTGCCGGATGACCGGGTTCAAGGTGGCGGAGGCGACGCTGGAGGACGTCGCGTTCGTGGGTTGCAAGCTCGATCTCGCCAGCCTGCGCGCCAGCAAGCTGCGCCACGTCAGCTTCGAGGACTGCGTGCTCGACGACGCGGACCTCAGCGGGGCGGAGATCCGCGAGTCGCGCTTCGCCGCGTGCGCGATGCGGCGCGTGGTGGTCGATCACCTGCGGCTGCGGGCCGTCGACCTGCGCGGCAGCGACGTGGAGCCCGACGGCGACGTCACGGCGCTGCGTGGCGCGACGATCGACCCGGTGCAGCTCGTGAGCCTCGGCCCGCTGCTCGCCCGCGGGCTAGGCATCGACATCCGCGACTGACAGGACGATCTTCGCGCGGCCGATGGTCGGGGCGACGGCGAGCTCGAACGCCTCCTGCGCGCGGGTGACGGGCAGCACGTCGGTGATGTAGGCGCCCAGCAGCTCCCGGTGTTCGAGCAGGTAGGCGCGGGCGGCCCGCAGGGCGCTCGCCCGCTCGACCGTGACGCCGGAGAGCAGCGTTCCGTTCTTGCGGAAGAATGGCGTGAACGGGAACGGGTAGTGCGTGTCGTCGGGGACGCCGAACGCGTACAGCGTGCCGTCGGGCGCGAGCGCGTCGACCGCCGCCGACAACGTGTGCGTCTGATGGCCGACGGCTTCGATCACGACGTGGAACGCGTCGTGGGGGAGGGCGGTGGCGTCGTCCCAGCGCACCTCGCGCAACCCGAACGGCTCGGCGAACGCGCGCCGGTCCACGCGGTCGACGCCGCTCACGAGCGCGCCGCGCCGGCTGAGCACGTGCGCGAACAGCAGCCCGATCGAGCCGAGCCCGATCACGGCCGCGCGCCGGCCGGTGACGTCGCCGAGCCGGTCGAGCGCGTGCAGCACCGTGCACAACGGCTGGATGACGGTCGCCTCGACGTCGCTGAGGTCGCTGTCGACCGCGATCACCTGGTCGGCGTCGGCGACGAACCACTCCGCGAGCCCGCGGTGCCCGGCCGGCCAGCCGACCACGCGCGTCCCGTCCTCGGCGTCCCCGACCACCTCGTGCAGCGGGAAGCCGGGGTCGCCCGTGTTGTCGATGAAGTGCTGGCTGCGGCGGCCGCGGAACATCGGCAGGTCCGAGCCGCAGATCCCGCCCGCGCGCAGCCGCACGAGCCGCTGGCCGGCGCCGGCGACCGGCACCGGTACCTCGACACGCTCCAGCCGTCCCGGCGCGATGATCGCGTACGCCCACACGGGCGTCAGCTTAGGGAGCGATCTCGGCGTGCGCGGCACGTCGGCCGAGCACGCCCGAGGCGGTGTCGCGCGCGCTGGCGACGGCGCGCTCGGCGTCCGTGGCACTGACCGTCATGTGCACGAGCATCCGACCGATGCCGAGCTCGATCGACGCGCCCGGCGCCGCGGCGGTGAGGCGCGCGCGCAGGCGGTCGAGGCGGTCCTGGGTCGGCGGATCGCCCGGCAGGGTGAACTCTTGGATGACGCGATAGTCCATGCACGACACGGTCAGTGGTTGTAGCCGAGCGCCGGTCCGCCATCGGCCTGATGGTCAGATCGCAACGCGCGCGGTAGGTTTGCCCGCGTCGATGCGGCGCCGTCCAGACCAGCTCGCGACCGGCGAGTGGGCCGTGCTCGCGCTCGTCGCCGAGGGGCCGACGCACGGCTTCGCGATCGCCCGCGCTCTCGCGCCCGGCGGCGAGGTCGGGCGGGTGTGGGCGATGCGCCGCCCGCTCGTGTACCGGACGCTGGACGTGCTCGCCGAGCGGGAGCTCGTGCAGGAGGTGGGGACCGAGCCGAGCGGGAGCGGCCCGCCGCGCACGGTGTTCGACGTGACCGCCGACGGCCGCGCGCGGGTGGACGCGTGGCGCCTGGAGCCCGTGTGGCACGTCCGCGACGCGCGGGCGGAGCTCATGCTCAAGCTGCTGTTCCTGGACCGTTCCGGCGTCGATCCGGCGCCGCTGCTGACCGCGCAACGCGAGCGCCTCGGGGCCATCGCGCGCGAGCTCGAGGACGCGCGCGACGAGGGCTTCGCACGCACGCTGGCGCTGTGGCGGCTCGAGAGCACGCGCGCGGCGATCCGGTTCGTGGACGGCCTGCTCAGCGGATGACGCGGGCGCTGCCCGGCGCGAAGGACGCGTAGGCGCGCGCACCGCGCTCGAGGCCATCGGCGGTCCCGACCTCGGCCACCAGCGGGCCGACGCGCACGCGGGTGCGCCCGCGGTCGGGCGTGATCGCGCCGACGGTGCCCGCGAGCACGTTGCCGGCGGCGGGCGGGCGGCTCGTGACGGCGATCTCCCACGGGTAGACGGCCACGCCGACGCGCCCGCGCGCGGGCTCGGCGACCTCGATCACGGTGCCGTCGTCGAGCGTGACGCGCGTGCCCTCGGCTTCCCCGTGCAGGAGGTTGCCGCCCGTGAGGCTGGCGACGAACTCGTCGGCGGGATGCGCGGTGAGTTCCTCCGGCCGCCCGATCTGGTGCAGGCGGCCGTCGCGGATCACGCCGACGCGGTCGGCGAGCGTGCTCGCGTCCAGGAAGTCGTGCGTGACCATCAGCGTGGGGATGCGCTGCGCGGCGAGGATGTCGGCGAGCTCCTCGCGCACGGCGGCGCGCGTGTGCGCGTCCAGCGCGGACAGCGGCTCGTCGAGCAGCAGCACCTGCGGGTCGCGGCCGAGCGCGCGGGCGACGGCCACGCGCTGGCGCTCGCCGCCGCTCAGCCGGGTCGGTTTCTCGCGCGCGAGATGGCCGATCCGGAAGCGCTCCAGCAGCTCGCCCACGCGTGCCTGCGACGCGCCGCCGAAGGCCACGTTGGCCGCGACGGTCAGGTGCGGGAAGAGCGCGTACTCCTGGAAGACGAGGCCGACGCTCCGGCGGTCCGGCGCGCGGTCGATCCGCCGCGCGCTGTCGAACCACACGTCGTCGCCGAGGGTGATCCGGCCGGCGGACGGCGTCCGCAGCCCGGCGACGTGGCGCAGGATCGTCGACTTGCCCGCGCCGCTCGGCCCGACCAGCGCGAACGTCTCGGCTTCGACCGTCAGGCGGGCGCGGAGCTCGAACGTGCGAAGGAGGTCGGTGAGGTCGAGCTCGAGCGGCGCCACGAGAGGAGCTTGTACGAAAGCAGCACGACCGCGCTGAGCACCACGAGCAGGATGCCGATCGAGAGCGCGACGTCGAAGCTCGCCTCGAGCTGCTCGTAGATGGTCAACGTGAGCGTGCTCGTCTCGCCGCGGACGTTGCCGGCGAACACGATCGTCGCGCCGAACTCGCCGATCCCGCGCGCGAACGCGAGCACCCAGCCGGCGACGAGGCCGGACGCGGCGAGCGGGAGCGCGATGCGGGCGAACGTGCGCGCGGGGGAGGCGCCGAGCGTGCGCGCCGCGTCGTGCAAGGTGGGGTCCACGCTCTCGAACGCGCTGATCGCCTGGCGCAGGTAGAACGGCGAGGCGACGAAGACGACGGCGAGCACGACCGCCCACTCCGTGAACGGCAGCACGAACGCGCCGCCGAGCAGCCCGCCGGCCCCGAACGCGGCCAGCAGCCCGATCCCGGCCACCGCGGGCGGCAGCACGAGCGGCAGCTCGATCAGCGTGATCACCAGCGCGCGGCCCGGGAACCGGCGGGTCGCGACCAGGTAGGCGGCGGGCGTGCCGACGAGGAGGATCGCGCCGTTGGCGATCGCGTTCGTGCGGGCGGTCACGGCCAGCGCGTCCCGCACCGCCGGGTCGCCCAGCAGGCTCGGCACGTCCCCGAGCGGGACCTCCGTGAACAGCGCGACGATCGGGATCGCCAGGAAGGCCAGGACGACGCCCAGGCACAGCGCCAGCAGGGCGGTGAACCCGGCGCGCACTCAGTCCCCGGGGGGCGGCGTGAAGCCGAGGCGCTGGAGCACGCTCCGGCCCTCCGGCGACCGCACCTGGTCGATGAACGCCTGCGCCGCCTCGGTGTTGGCGCCTTCCCGCTGGACCGCGCACAGCAGGTACTGGATCTTCGGCTGCACGTCCGCGGGCAGGCGAATCACCTCGACCCGGTCGCCCGTGGCGCGCGCGTCGGTGTTGTAGGCGAAGCCCGCGTCGGCCGACCCGAGCGCGACCTTGGCGCTGAGGCTTGCCACGTCCGGCTCGTTGGAGACGGTGTGGCGGGCCAGGACGTCGCTCAGCCCGGCGTTGTCGAGCAGCTCGCGCGTGTACTTGCCGACCGGCACGTCCTCGGCACCCACCGCCAGCCGCCGCCGCGGGCCGGACGCCAGCGACTGCAGCGACGTCACCCTGCCCGGGTTGCCCGTGGGGACCATCAGCACGACCGCGTTGCCGGCGAACGCCACCGGCCGCGAGCAACGCCCGGCGGCGTGCAGCGCGGTCGGCTCCTTCGCACTGGCGGAGGCGAAGACGTCCGCCGGCGCGCCGCGCTCGATCTGGGTCTGCAGCTGGTTGGAGCCGGCGAAGTTGTACCGGGGCGCCTTGTCGATCGCCGGGAAGACGTCCCGCAGCGAAGCCGCGGCGTAGACGGTCACGGGCGTGTCCGCGGCGGCCCCGCCGCACGCGGGGAGGACCACGAGGAGGGCGAGTGCGAGCAGGCGGAACCGCATGACCGGCATCCTAGTCAAAATCGGACTACTGCATAGGTGATGCCTAGGCTCAGTCGGTGGCGACGTGCAGCGCCGGCTGGAAGCCGGTGCGCCACGTCACCCGCACGCGGCCGTCCGCGAGCACCGACACGCGCGGGGCGTGCGGCCCGTCCGTTGCCGCGACCTTCTCGCGCCGCCCGTTGCGCTCGAGGTAGACCGCGCCGCGGGCGGCCCAGGTGACCAGCGGGCGGCTGTCACCCGTGAACGCGACGTCGGCCCCGGTGCCGTCCGCCGTGAGCGTGCGTCGCGCGCCGAACCGTTGGCCCGGGCGCGCGGCGGCCACGCGGACGGCCTTGCGCTCCCCGCGCACGAGCGCGGTCCAACTCGCGAGCGCGCGGCCATCCGGCGCGAGCGCCACGCGCGCGTCCCCGTCGGGGTCGTCCGCGAACGCCGAGAGCGTGCGCGCGCGGTCCAGCAACTGGGCGGGCCGGAAGCGCCCACCGGCGCGCACGGCCGCGTACACGCGGGTGCGCTCGTTCTGCTCCTCGCCGCCGTCGCGGGTGCT
The DNA here is from genome assembly GCF_027587175.1 of Solirubrobacter deserti. Taxonomy (GTDB): domain Bacteria; phylum Actinomycetota; class Thermoleophilia; order Solirubrobacterales; family Solirubrobacteraceae; genus Solirubrobacter; species Solirubrobacter deserti. The sequence continues at coordinate 15,631 of NZ_JAPCID010000016.1, read as the reverse complement.
CCACGCGACGACCGCGCGCCCGCCCGTGCCGAGGGCGGCGACCGGGGTCGCCATGTCCAGCGAGCGCCCGACGGTGACGGGAAGCCCCGGCTTCCCGGACCGCGAGACGATCGCCGCCCGCACGTGGTCCTGCGTGGACCAGGCCACGAGGACGCGGCCGTCCGGCGCCGTTGTCACGGTCAGCTCGTCCACGCCGGGATCGAGGTCGCCTGCGTCGGGCTCACTCGCCAGCGTGACGGCCTTGCCGCCGACGAGCGCGCGCACCCGCACGCGCGTGTCGGAGAGGTGCTCCGCCCACGCGACGGCGCCGGGAGCGAGCTCGACGGGCTGCGCGTACCCACGCACCGGAAGCGGGGCGCGGCTGAGCACGCGCCCGTCGGCGGCCACGGCGGCGAGGTCCATCCTCGTGCCGCCGCAGCGCTGGGTGTTGAGCACGGCGGTGTAGTGGTCGGCCGTGGCGATCGGGCCGGCCCACAGCTCCTCGCGCAGCTCGGTCACGGGCGGCGGCGCGGTTGCCGCCAACGGCGCGAAGCCGCTCGCGCAGTCGCCGAAGGTCGCGCCGATCAGGCCGCCGCTCAGGCCGGCGACGATGGCGTCGTAGCTCGCGCCGCGTCCGTCCAGCGCGCTGGTCAGGCGCTCGTGCGACCAGGTGGGTGCGGCGGCGACGGCCGCGGCCAGCAGCGGTTCGATCAGGCGCATGCCGACCACGGTCGTACCCCGCCCGGCCACACCGAAGCCACCCAGGGTGGATCCGAGGTCCACCCCGGTTAGAGTTCCGGGTGATGCCGCGGACCGCCGAAGCCCCGATCGAGCAGGAGCTCGAGACCTACCGCAAGGCCCTCACGGGCTACTGCTACCGGATGATCGGATCGGGGGCCGAGGCCGAAGACGCGGTGCAGGAGACGATGGTCCGGGCGTGGAAGTCGGCGGACAAGCTGCAGGAGCGCGGCGCGCTGAAGGCGTGGCTGTTCCGGATCGCGAACAACGTCTGCCTCGACATGCTCGGCAGCGCGCAGCGGCGCGCGACGCCGATGGACATGGGGCCGAGCTCCAGCGCGGACGGCCCGCTCGGCGAGATGATCGTCGACAGCGCGTGGGTGCGCCCGATCGCGGATGTGAAGGTGCTCGAGCCGACCGCCGATCCCGCCGAGCTGGCGGCCTCCAAGGAGTCGCTGCGGCTCGCGTTCGTGGCCGCGCTGCAGAACCTGCCGCCCAAGCAGCGCGCCGTGCTGATCCTGCGCGAGGTGCTGCGCTGGCAGGCGTCCGAGGTCGCCGACCTGCTGGACACGAGCGTCGCCTCGGTCAACAGCGCGCTGCAGCGGGCGCGCGCGACGATCGAGCAGCTGGACCTCGACGAGAGCGGCGCCGCGGAGGTCGACGAGGCCGAGCAGAAGGAGCTGCTGAGCAAGTACGTCAAGGCGTTCGAGGCCTACGACATGACGGCGCTGACCGCGCTGCTCAAGGACGACGCGGCGTTCAGCATGCCGCCGTTCCCGCTGTGGGTCGTCGGGCCGGAGCAGATCGAGGCCTTCATGCGGGGCAAGGGCGCCAAGTGCGAGGGCTCGAAGGTGCTCGTGACGTCGGCCAACGGCGGTCCGGCGTTCGGCATCTACAACCCGACGCCGGAGGGCGACTACGCCGGCTGGGCGGTCGTCGTGATGGAGACCTCAGCCGGGCGGATCTCGGGGCTGCACCACTTCATCTACCCGGAGCTGTTCGCGGAGTTCGGGCTCCCGCTGCGGCTCGACGGCGAGCACGTCGGTGAGGCCGACGAGCTCCAGCAGCCCGCGTAGATCCGGGGACACGTTCTGCAACCGCACGCGCTGACCGCGCCGGCGGGCGCGCAGCTGCATGCGCGCGAGTGAGTCGACGAGCGCCAGATCGGGGCGGGTCGCGTCGACGTAGCCGAGCACCTCGTCGGTGTCGGCGTTGACGATCAGCACGGCGTCTTTGTTCATGTCACCGACTAAGACGACGCGCCTCGCCGAAACTCATCGCCCGGCCCCATTGACCCGGCCGGTGGATTTGTGGATGATCCCATCGAATTTGTCTACGACGGCGCCGTGGACAGACAGGCGGCCGCGGCCGGCCCGGGTACTCCTCCCCGGGCCGGCCGCGGTGGCCAGCAGTTACCGGCGGTCCTCGTGCGAGCTGTGCGAGGCGGTTGCGCGGCCGTTCGAAACCGTGTCTTGGTCACGGTCGCGGTCGAAGCGGCGCTCGGACTCGAGCTCACGTTCGCGGCGCACGTTCTGGGGCGCGCCGCCGCGGCGCTTGCCGATGCGCGGCATCATCGCGAGCAGGATCAGGCCGGCGCCCATCGCGCCCATGATGAGCTTGGTCCAGTTGTTGGTGGCGATCAGGCCGAGGATGTCCGTGCCGTCGGAGAGCGCGATCAGCGCGCCGACGATCATCGCGACGCCGACCATGAACGCCATCGACTTCGCGCCCCAGTGCACCGGCGCGCCGAGCAGCAGCAGAAGACCGGCGGCGGCGAACAGCGCCCACGTCCAGCCGTTGCCCTCGACGCCGAGGAACGTGCTGCCGTTCACGGTCCCGTCGGGGATGTCCATCGTGAAGCTCTGGTTCGCGAAGATGAACCCGAGCACGCCGAACACGAGGGAGGCGATGCCGACGATCGCGACGGGTCCCTTCGCCAGGGACAGCCCTTTGCGCGGTTTGACGGTGTCGTCGTAGGTCTCGGTACGTGCCATGTGATCCTCCTAGAAGCTGTTGTGTAGGAGGATTCCCGCGTGATCGGCACCTCAAGCGCGCTCCGTCAACTTGCGATGCTCCTGGCGCTCGCGTTTCCGGGGAGCGCCGCGGCCGCGCCGCTCGGCGAGGTGTCCTATCAGGACCTGGCGAAGGGCACCGGGTGCCTGGCGCCGACGGGTGCGCCTGGCGAGCTCTCGTGTTGGGCGGCGGGTGGCGCCGAGGTGTTGGTGGCGGGCGTGGACGGAGTGGGCGCACCGGTCCGTGTGCCGTTCGGCCGGCTCCCCGGATGCCCACGCGTCGCCGCGGATGCGAGCGGCGCGGCGGTGGCGGCCGGCGCGACAGACCGGGCGGTGCGGGTGGCCCTGCGGGAGCCGGGCGGCGGCGGATTCGGCGCACCGGTGACGCTCGCCGCCGCCCGGGACGTCTTCGAGCTCAGCGTGGCTGTCTCGCCGCGCGGTGACGCCGTCGTGGCGTGGGCGGAGATGGCCTATCCGCCGCGGCGGCTGCGCATGCGGATCGCGCGCCGCCCGGCGGGTGGCGTGTTCGGCCCGCCCGAGGACCTCGTGCCGTGGCGCTCGTTCGGCGGCTCGGCCGGCGTCGCGGTCGGGATGGCCGCGGACGGTGAGACGGTGCTGATGCTGCGCGAGCCGCGGGGCTCGGACAGCGTGCAGACGCTGCGCATCGCTCCAGCGAACGCGCCGTTCGGTCCCGCCTCGCCGGTGCCGCCGGGCTTCTCCGGCCTCGCGCTCGGCGTCGCGCCGGACGGGCGGGCGCTGGTCGCCGCCTCGACGGGCGCGGGCGTCGCCGTGCTCGAGCGGCCTCCCGGCGGCGCCTTCGGCGCTCCGCAGGTGCTCACCGACCCGGCGGGTGCGATCAACGCGGATCTGATGGCGGTCGGGTTCGGCCCCGGCGGGCGCGCGGTCGTCGCGTGGCACACCGAAGGCCAAGGCACGACCGGCGCGGCGACGCGCGAGGCGCTCGGTGCCTTCGGCCCGCCCGTGGTGATCGTGCCCGCGCCTGCGGACCAGAGCTTCGGCTTCGGCGCCGGCGAGCCGGTGGTGTTCCCGGCGTCGCCGCTGCACGCCGCGATCGCGCCCGACGGGCGCGCACTCGTGGCGTGGCCGGACGACGGCGCCCGCATCGTGACGCTCTCGGGCACGACGATCGTCGAGCGCCAGCGGCTCGGCGGAACGCTGCGGGCCGCCGATGGCCTGTCGCTGCTCATGCTCCCCGACGGGCGGCGCGCGCTGGCGTGGACGAACCACGACCGGTTCCGCGAGAGCGGCCCCGCGCGCCTGCACTACGCCGTCGAGGGCCGCCCGGCCGCGGCGCAGCGGCCGGCGCCCCGGGTGACGATCGGCCGGCCGCGCGAGCGCGCGCTGCGACCCGGACAACCGCTGGTGCTGCCCGTCCGCTGCAGCGCCGCGTGCGACCTGCGCGTCTCCATCCCGGGCCGCGGCGTTCAGGCCGTCGAGCGCTCGCTCACCCGTGCCGGCACCGCGATCGTGCGCTTCCGGCCGTTCGCGCGGGCGATCGCCGCGCCGCGGGCCGCTCCGATCCGGATCGTCGTGCGGGCGAGCGCTCCGGGCTCGCAGATCGTCGCCCGCGCGACGGGACGCGTGTCGCTGACGCGCGTGCCCGCACTCCCGTTCCCGCGCGTGACCGACGTGCGTGCCCGGCGGATCTCGGGCGGCCGCGTCGAGGTGCGCTGGCGCATGACCGGGTCCGCGACCGAGACGCTGCTGTCGGTGGAGGGAATGCTCACGAAGGGCGGCGAGGCGGTCGCGCTGAACGCGCTGTGGGGTGGGCGGCGGCGCAGCTACCGCCTGGTGCTGGACGACGCCGCGCGCGTGCGCTGGGTCACGGTTCGCGTCCGTGCCCTCACCGGCCGCCGTACGCACAAGGTGATCGTGCCGCTTCGCTGACGTTTACGAGCGTGCGTGAGCATCGTGCGGGCGCGCAGTCGCCGAACCGTCTACCTTCTGCTGGCGAAGTGAGCTTAAACGAGTCACCGACCCCGAGCGTCCGGCACGCCAACCGGGTGCGGATGCTGCACGCGCTGCTCCGCCATCCCGCGCGCAGCCGGGCCGACCTCGGGCGCTCGCTGGGACTCTCGCGCGCGACGGTCACCGCGCTGCTCCACGAGCTGGAGGTGGCCGGCATGGTCGAGCAGCAGCGCTACGAGCTCGACGACGAGCGGCCGCCCGCGATCGGCCGCCCGCCGCTGCAGGTCTCACTCGCGCCGCGCGCCGCGTACGCGGTCGGGCTCGACTTCGGGCACCGCCACGTGCGCAGCGCGGTCTGTGACCTCGGCGGCCGGATCGTCGGCGACCAGTGGGCCGCCAACGACACCGACACGCACCCGCTCAGCTCGTTCGACGTCGCCCATCGACTCACGAGCGCCGCGCTGGCCGAGGCGGGCGTGTCGCCCGCGCACGTCGTCGGCGCCGGGGTCGGCCTGGCCGCACCCGTGGACGCCGTCACCGGGCTCATCTACGCCGAGGGCGTCCTGCCGCGCTGGGACGGCGTGCAGCCCGCCGCCGAGCTCGAGCGCCGCCTGGGCCTGCCCGTGCAGGTCGTCAACGACGCGAACGCCGGCGCGATGGGCGAGCACCTGTTCGGCGCGGGCCGCGGCGTCAGCGACTTGGTCTACCTGCAGCTCTCGGGCGGCGTCGGGCTCGGCTTGATCCTCAACGGCGAGTCCTACGGCGGCGTGGCCGGGGTCGCGGGCGAGCTCGGGCACACGCCGGTGATCGAGGATGGCCTGATCTGCCGCTGCGGCAATCGCGGCTGCCTGGAGACGCTCGCGACGTCGGACGCGGTCGCGGACCTGCTCGGCCGCAGCCGCGGTGAGGCGATGACGTTCGCGCGGGTCCTCGAGCTGCTCGAGTCCGGCGACCGCGGTGCGCGCCGCGCGGTGACGGACACCGGCGCGGCGGTGGGCCGCGCGATCGCGGGCGTCGTGAACCTGCTCAACCCAGAGCTCGTGATCATCGGCGGCGAGCTGGCGGCGGCCGGCGACACGCTGCTCGAGCCGATCCGCGAGGCCGTCGACCGCCGCGCGATCCTGCCCGCGGCGCGCGCCGTCCGCGTCGTGCGCGGCAGCCTCGGCGAGCACGCCGAGGTGCTCGGCGCGGCCGCCGTCCAGCTCGCCCGCGCGCCTGAGGCGCTCGCGGGGCGGCTGGCGAACATCGCGTGACGAACGCGCGCCGCGCGCGTAGTACCGGTGATGCGCTGGTTGGTCCTCGCGTTGGTACCGGCCTTCGGCTTCGCGGGCTTCGTCGTCGTCGCGGCCGTGACGTCGGGGCCGGCCGGCGAATCCGATCTGGGTGAGCGGCATCTTCCCGAGACGGCCGAGGAGCAGCTCGTCGCGCGCGTGGCCACCGCGCACGTGCGCAAGCTCATCCGCGGTCGCAGCGTCCACGCCGAGGGCGACTTCGAGCTCAACAGCATCGCGGTGCGCGAGGACGGGACGGCGAGCGTCTGGTTCACCGGGCTGCAGCCCGGGCCGATCCTCAGCGTCTCGCTGCGGCGCGAGGGGGAGCGCTGGCGGGCGATCTCCCACGACTCGTTCGCGCTGATCTGATCAGTGCAGCGCCGCGAGTGCGGCGCGCGCGTTCTCGACGTACAGCGGGACGCCGTAGTCGAGGTCCTCGAGCGCGGTGCAGATCGCGTAGAAGCGCGCCCGCTCGTCGCCGGGCGTGCCGAAGTCGCGCATCAGCCGGCCGAGATCGATCGCGGGGTCGCCGATCGCGGCGTCGCCCCAGTCGATGATGCCGGTGATGCGGTCACCGTCGGCGAAGACGTGCTCAGCGCCGAGGTCGCCGTGGATGAAGGTGAGCCGCGTGGCCGGGGCGGGCACCGCGACGCCGGCCCGGTCGTCGAGCCAGGCCTCGGGCGGCGTGTCGTCGAGCGGCGCGTCGACGCCTTCGAGCGCGTGCACCGCGGCCGCGAACTCGAGCAGCTGCGGCGCGAACGCGACACGGTCGGCGCGCGGGCGCTCCAGCAGTGGCCGGCCCGGGATGCGCCGCTGGACGATGCAGCCCGCGCCGACGATCACCGGCTCGGGAACGGGGAGGGGGAGCTGCGGCGCGATCTGCGCGAGCAGCCTCGCCTCCTGCTCGACGCCGTCGCCGAAGCGTGCGACCAGCCGGTCGCCGACCGCGTAGGCGCGGTGGTCGAGGCCCGCGCCGAGCGGGACGATCTCGACGTCCCCGAGCAGGCGCCGGATCGCGGCGCGGTCCCTAGATGACCAGCCGCTTGCGGTACTCGGTCCCGGACGCATCGCGCCAGACGATCTCATGCAGGCCGCGCTGCTGGAACTCGAGGACGTTCCCGCGCACGCGCTTCTCGACGGTCTTGCCCGATTTCAGGTGCAGCGTCACGCGCTCGACGCCGTCCGGGAACAGCAGGAGGTAGATCGGGCCCTCGCGGTGCGTCGTGCGCGTCCAGGACGGGAAGTCGACGCGCGGGAAGCCGGGGTTGCAGATCACGCCCAGCGTCCGCTGCCCGCGCTGGCCGACCGTGCACAGTCCCGGGATGCCGTCCCACAGGCCCGGCATGACGAACTCGCGGACGTCGCCGCGCTGCTTGACCAGGCGCGCCCGGTCCCAGTCCGGCTGCTGCGGGACGACGAAGCGCGGTTTCAGGCGTGAGGCGGGCTGGTCGGAGGCGCGCGCAGCGCGCCGGAACAGGCCGAACGCCGCCTCGGCCTGGGCGCGCGCCTGGGCGAGCGTCGCGGGCGGGGTGGAAGGATCGCGGCGGTTCGGCGTGAACGGATTCGGTGCGGGGGTCGCCGTCGCCGTGGTCGTCGGCCCCGCCACGACCGGCCGCTCGTCGCTGCGGCGGTCCCCGCCGGCCACGTACGCGAACGCCGCGGCCGCCACGGCCGGAACCGCGACCAGCCGCAGGCCGAGCGTCGTGCGCCGGCGGCGCGCGCGCCGCTCCGCCACCTCGCGCACGAGCGCGCGCAGCTCCGGGACGTCAGACATCGTCGTGCTCCATGATCGTTCTCAGGGTCAGCAGCCCGCGGCTCACGTGCTTGCGCGCGACGAGCGTCGAGCAGCGCATCCGCTCGGCCAGCTCCGGATAGGTCAGCTCCTCGATCACCCGCGCGCGGATCGCCTCCGCCTCCCGCGGGCGCAGCTGCGCGAGCAGGTCGTCCACCGACCGGTTGCCGAGCTGGTCCACGCGCTCGAGCCGCTCGTCGATCAGCTCCAGGCGCGGCGCGCCCAGCTTGCGCCGCGCGCGCTCCTGCACCCGGCCGCGCTCGACCGAGCGCAGCAGCTTGTGCCGGGCGATCCCGAGCAGCCACGCGACGGCCGGCCCTTCGGACGCGCGGTAGCGCTTCACCGACGCCAGCGCGGCGACGAACGTCTCCGCCGCGAGGTCGATCGCGACGTCCGCGGACGCCGTGCGCTTGCGCAGGTACCCGAGCACGAGCCGCTCGTGGCGCACGTAGAACGCGTCGAACGCCGCCGCGTCACGGGGTGTGCGCCGGAGCAGCTCCTCGTCGCTCAGCTGGCTGAAATCGGCCACCACTGAACTCTTCCGGTTGAACGCCACAACGTGACACGCTAAAGTTGAACGAACTTCCTAGAAGATCGTTCAGAAAAGGGTGCTCGACATGGGATACGTCTTCCTCGCCGGCGCGATCAGCGTCGAAGTCATCGCCACCATGAGCCTGCGGGCGTCCGAGGGCTTCTCCAAGCTCGGCTTCAGCGTCGTGGTCGTCGTCGGCTACATCGCCGCTTTCACCCTGCTCACGCTCGCGCTCCAGCGGGACCTGCCACTCGGCATCGCGTACGGCATCTGGGCCGCCGTGGGTGTCGCCGCCGTCGCGATCCTCAGCGTCCCGATCTTCGGCGAGACGCTGACCACGATCCAGATCGGCGGGCTCGCGCTGGTCGTCGCCGGCGTGTTCGCGCTCGAAGCCGGAGGCGCGCATTGACCGAGCCCGACGGGCGCCGCGCCCGCGGCGAGGCCCGCCGCCACCAGCTGATCGAGGCCACGCTGGCCGTGATCGAGCGCGACGGCCTCGCCGGCCTGACGCACCGCGCCGTGGCCGAGCAGGCCGGCGTCCCGCTCGCCTCCGCGAGCTACCACTTCCGGGGCATCGACGAGCTCGCCGCGACCGCGCTCAACCAGGTCACGGACGATCTCGTCGCCGCCCTGCGCGCCGAGGGTGACCGCAGCCTGGGCCGCCTCGCGCAGCTGCTCGCCGACGAGGTGCGCGACCACCGCGGCCAGTGGATCGCCTGTTACGAGCTGTACCTGCTCGCGATCCGGCGCCCGCAGTTGCGCGACCAGGCCTTCGCGTGGCTCGACGTGATCGCCGACACGTTCGCGCCGACCCTCACCGGCACCGACCGGCAGGCCTTCCAGGCCCTGGTGGAGGGCATCTGCCTCCACACGCTCCTGCGCGACCGCCCGTACACCGCGGCCGAGATCGAAGCGCTCCTGCGCACCCCCGGGGTGTAAGTCAAGGGGTTTCCCCCATGGTTGCTCCCCGGAGGCGGCGCGAGGCTGCGCAGCGTTCCCGCACACCTCCGAGAGGACGCTTCGATGCTTCGCCGCCTGCTCGCCGCACTCGTGATCCCGACGGCCGCGTTCGCGCTGCTCGCCGGGCCTGTTTCCGCCTCGCCCGTGGCCGTCTCCGGCGCCACGGCGAACGTCAACCCCGCCGGCGTCCCCACCCAGGGGATCATCATGCGCGACGGGGGCATCTGCAACCCGCGCTGGGGCTGCTGACGCCGCCGCGCCCATGACAGACGTCATGGGCAATTGGTGAGTCTCGGTACTACACGGGCCGCCGCCGGCTCGCGACCTTGGGGGCATGAACACGAACCCAGGTTCCAAGCCGGCGGTCCAGGTCCGCGGCCTGCGTCGAACCTACGGGCAGGGACCCTCCGCCTACGAGGCTGTCCGAGGTGTGGACCTCGATGTCCCCACGGGCTCGATCACCGCGCTGCTCGGTACGAACGGCGCGGGCAAGACGTCCACGCTGGAAGTGATCGAAGGCCTCGCGCCCGCGACCGCGGGTGAGATCCGCGTGCTCGGGATGGACCCGATCTCCGAGCGCGGCGCGATCCGCCGCCGCACCGGCGTGCTGCTCCAGCGCAGCGGCTTCTCCGGCGACCTCACGGTCCGCGAGACGCTGCGCCAGTGGGCCGGCACGCTCTCGGACCCGCTGCCGGTCGACGAGATGCTCGAGCGGCTCTCGCTCACCGAGCGCGCCGACGTGCGCATGCTCGCGCTCTCCGGCGGCGAGACGCGCCGCGTCGACCTCGCCTGCGCCCTGATGGGCGACCCCGAGCTCGTCATCCTCGACGAGCCCACGACCGGGCTTGACCCCGAGAGCCGGCGCGAGGTCTGGCGCCTCGTGTCCGACCTGCGCGACCACGGCGCAACCGTGCTGATCACCACGCACTACCTCGAGGAGGCGGAGACGCTCGCCGACCGGCTCGAGATCATGCACGCCGGCGAGATCGTCCGGTCGGGCACGCCCACGCAGATCGCCGAGGGCCACCCGTCGATGATCAGCTTCGAGGGCCTCATCGACGTCCCCGAGCTGCCCGGCCTCACGCGCGTCACGCGCGAGCATCACCGCACGACGCTCGAGACGAGCGCGCTGCAGGAGACGCTGACCGAGCTGATGCTGTGGGCACGGGCGCAGGACGTCCGCCTCGACGACCTCGACGCCCGCAGCCCGAGCCTCGAGAGCGTCTTCCTCGCCATCGCCGACGGCCGCGATCCGGACGTCCCGCAGACGCCCGCGGGCAGCACCCCCGAAAGGAGCCTCGCATGACCTCCGCCTTCTCCCTCAAGCGGACGCTCAACCTCGCGCGCTGGAACGCGGTCCTGCTGACCCGCAACCGGCTCGCGTTCGTCTACGCCGTCGTGCTGCCGGTCCTGCCGATCCTGATCATGCTCGCCGGCGAGCGCGGCGACCCGGCCGTGGGCGCGACCTCGATCACGACCGTGTTCCTGGTCGTCGGACTGTTCCCCGTCTACTACAACGTGCTCTCCCAGTTCGTCAGCCGCCGCGACGAGCTCGTGCTCAAGCGGATGCGGACGGGGGAGACGCGTGACGCCGAGATGATCGTCTCGATCGCGCTGCCCGGGATCGTCAGCGCGCTGGTCATCAGCGCCGTGGTCGTGCCGTTGTCGCAGCTGTTCGAGCAGCCGCTGCCGGTCAACCCGGTGCTCTACGCCGCTGCTGCCGTGCTGGCGGTCATCATGTTCACGGCGTTCGCGTACTGGACCGCCGCCTGGACCCGCAGCGCCGAAGCCGCACAGCTGACCAGCATGCCGATCATCCTCCTGGCCTCCCTCGGACCGCTCGGCGCGTCGCTGGCCGACAGCAACGAGACGCTGGCCCGGATCATCGACGCCACGCCGGGCGCCGCGATGAACGAGCTCGTCCGCGTCGGCTGGTTCGGCTTCGACGGCGCGGAAGCGACGGAGAAGACGCTGAGCTTCGCCGAGACGTGGAGCGCCGCCGGCCCGCCGCTGATCGTCATGGCCGCCTGGACCATCGCCGCGTGCTCGCTGGCCTCGCGCTCGATGCGGTGGGAGCCGCGGTCCTGAACGTGCGCTGGCCGCGCTGGTCGGAGCTGTCGCGCGTCGGGCGCGTCGGCCTCTACACGCGCTGGTCGCTGTACACCGTGCTGTGGGGGTTCAACGCCTCCGCGCTGCTGACCGCGGTCGTCAATGCCGAAGACTCCACGCCCGTCGCCGAGCTGCTCGGCGGCGGGCTCGTCGTCACCGTGTGCGCGCACGTGGCGCTGCAGACGCTGCTGAACCGCCTCCCGGACGTGCACCCGCTGCCGTGGCCGCGGCTGGCGCCGCTGCTGGTCGCGAGCGCCGCGTACGTCGTGCTCGCCGAGCTGCGGCTGGAAGGCGACCCGCGCGGCTCCGCGGTCCTGATCGCGGTCGCGAGCGCGATCCTGGTCTTCGCGGTCGTCCCGGGCCGGCGCATCCTGCCCGCGCTCATCCTGGTCCCCACGGCGGTGTTCGGGATCACCGGGGGCCAGCCCATCAGCGTCGCCGCCGGGATCTTCGTCAGCGCCTTCTTCGTGTTCACCGTCCGCGCCTCGCTGTGGCTGCTCGGCATCGTGCGTGAGCTCGACGACGCCAGCCGTGCCAAGGCCGAGCTGGCCGTCGTGGAAGAGCGGCTGCGCTTCTCGCGCGACGTCCACGACGTCCTCGGCCGCCAGCTGTCCACGATCGCGGTCCAGGCCGAGCTCGCCGCGACGCTCGCGGCCCGCGGCGACGAACGCGCCGCCGGGCGCATGCTGGAGGTGCGCACGGTTGCCCACGAGGCGCTGCGCGAGGCGCGCGAGCTCGCACGCGGCTACCGGTCCACGAACTTCCTCAACGAGCTCGAGGGCGCGCGCTCGCTGCTGCGCTCGGCCGGCATCGACGTCCGGCTCAGCGTCGGCGCGCTGCCGCGCGCGTGGCACGAGCCCGCCGGCTGGGTCGTGCGCGAGAGCGTCACCAACGTGCTGCGCCACTCGAGCGCGGGTTGCGTGCGCATCGCCTTCGCCGACGGCGAGCTGCGCATCGACAACGACGGCGCCCACCTGGTCGACGGCACCGACGGCTCGGGCCTGCGCGGCCTGCGGGAACGGCTCGCGCCGCTCGGCGCCTCTCTCGAAGCCGGAGCCGAGGGCGACCATTGGATCGTGGTGGCTCGGTTCCCCGGCGCCGGCCCGCTCAGCTCCCAGGAGACCGCATGATCCGCATCCTGCTCGCCGACGACGAGCACCTGATCCGCACCGCGCTCGGGCAGATGCTCGATCTCGAGGACGACCTGCACGTGGTCGCGCAGGCCGCGCGCGGCGACGAGGCCGTGCGGCTGGCGGTCGAGCACGCCGTCGACGTCGCCGTGCTCGACCTGCAGATGCCCGGGCTGGACGGGATCGCCGTCGCCGAGCAGCTCGCGCAACGGCTGCCGCGCTGCGGGTGCGTGATCGTGACCAGCCACGGCCGGCCGGGCCACCTCAAGCGCGCGCTCGCGGCCGGGGTGCGCGGCTTTCTGCCTAAGACGACGTCGTCGGTGACGCTCGCCTCGGTCGTGCGCACCGTGCAGGCGGGCGGGCGCCATGTGGACCCGGAGCTCGCGGCCGAGGCGATCGCCGCCGGGGACAGCCCGCTCACGCCGCGCGAGGCGGACGTGCTCGAGCTGGCCGCGAGCGGCGCGCCGATCGACGAGATCGCCGACCGCGCCGCGCTCTCGCCCGGCACCGTGCGCAACTACCTCTCAAACGCGATGAGCAAGCTCGACGCCGCGAACCGCCACGAGGCCGTCGCGACGGCGAGACGGCTCGGCTGGATTTGAGGGCAACGCGCGCTAGCGTCTTAGCGCGTGCCGCCTCTTCCGCCTTCCCACGGCGTGCGGGCAGCGCTGGCGGCGGCGATCGAGCGCGCCGTCGGCCAGCCTGACGTCGACCCGCTGCTCGTGCCCAGCCGCCAGCCGGGCGTCGACTGGCAGGCCAACTTCGCGATGAAGCTCGCCAAGGTTGTCGGCGAGCCGCCGCGCGCGATCGCCGAGAAGGTCGCCGCCGAGCTCGGCGACGCCGGCGGCCTGCTGACCAGCGTCCAGGTCGCGGGCCCGGGCTTCCTCAACCTCGCGTTCGCCCCGGCCGCGCTCGCCAGGTGGGCGACGTTCGCGCTGGGCGACGAGCGGCTCGGGGTGCCGCTCGCCGAGCACCCGCAGACGGTCTATGTCGACTACAGCGCGCCGAACGTCGCCAAGGAGATGCACGTCGGCCACCTGCGCTCGACGGTGATCGGCGACGCGCTCGTGCGCGCGCTCGAGTTCGAGGGCCACACCGTGATCCGCGCCAACCACCTCGGCGACTGGGGCACGCAGTTCGGGATGCTCACGCAGCACATGCTCGACACGGGCGTCGAGCACCTGCGGGACTTCGCCGCGCTCGGCGAGCTCTACCGCCAGGCCAAGGCGCGCTTCGACGAGGACGCCGAGTTCAAGGAGGCCGCGCGGCGCCGCGTCGTCGCGCTGCAGGCCGGTGACGAGCAGACGCTCGCCCTGTGGCAGGACCTCGTCGACGTCTCGCTCGCGCACATCAACGCGATCTACGCGCAACTCGACGTCACGCTCACCGACGAGCACCTGATGGCGGAGAGCTTCTACAACCCGCTGCTGCCCGGCACGGTCGAGGACCTGCTCAATGCCGGTGTCGCGACCGAGAGCGAGGGCGCGGTCGTCGTCGCCTCCGAGCGCTTCACCGACCAGGACGGCCGGCCGAGCGTGCTGATGGTCCGCAAGTCCGACGGCGGCTACGGCTACGGCACGACCGACCTCGCCACCATCCGGCACAGCGCGCAGGAGCTCAAGGCCGACCGGATGATCTACGTCACCGACGCGCGCCAGGCCCAGCACTTCGCGATGGTCTTCGACGCGGCGAGCACCGCGGGCTGGATCAACGGCGTCCGGCCCGAGCACGTCCCGTTCGGCGCGATGCTCGGCGACGACGGCAAGCCGTTCAAGACCCGTGCGGGCGGCACCGTCCCGCTCACCGACCTGCTCGACAGCGCCGTGCAGCGGGCGCGGGCGATCGTCGACGAGCGCGACGCCGACCTGCCCGAGGACGAGCGCGCCGCGATCGCGCGCGCGGTGGGCATCGGCGCCGTCAAGTACGCCGACCTGTCCACGTCGAGGCAGCGCGACCTGATCTTCAGCTTCGACCGGATGCTCGCGCTGGACGGCAACACCGCGCCGTACATGCTCTACGCGTGCGTGCGCGCGGCGTCGATCGCCGAGCGCGCGGACGAGCACTCCACCGCTGTCACGGCGCTGGACGAGCCGATCGAGCGCACGCTCGTGCTCAAGCTCGCGGACTTCGGCGACGTGCTCGAGCTGATGACGGAGACGCTCGAGCCGCACCGGCTGTGCACGTACCTGTACGAGCTGGCCGGACTCTACACCCGCTTCTACGAGGCGTGCCCGGTGCTCAAGGCGGACACGCCGGAGCGGCGCGCGTCGCGGCTCGCGCTGTGCGACCTCACCGCGGCGACGCTCGAGCGCGGCCTCGGCCTGCTCGGCATCACCGTGCCGGCGCGGATGTGACCGCGGCCTAGGCGACCTGCTGTTCGCACGCGCGCGCGGCCAGCCAGCCGCGCCGCGTGAGCGACCAGTGGTCGCCGGCTGAGAGCACGTAGGAGTCTTGCTCGAGCGCCTCCAACGCGGCGGCGACGGCTTCGGTGTCGAAGACGGCGATCCGCGCGGACAGCAACTCGGGCGTGTTGTCGTGCGGGTGATCGCACAGACAACCGAGCACACGGCGGAGCAACTCTGAGCGCGGGGGAGCTTCAAAGCGGGTCATGACGTGCGTTGACTTTGTCACGATCCGCGAGTCGGTACGCAGGTTCGGTCAGCAGGGTAACGGCAATTGTTGCGGTCAGAAGTTGACCGCAACCGCCCGTAGCCTCGAAGCATGACCACGACCACGCCCGCGATCACGCGCGTCGACTTCGTCCCGATCCCGACGCAGGACGCCGAGCGCGCCACCGCGTTCTACACGGACACGCTCGGCCTCGTCCAGTCGGACCACACGCTGGACAAGCCGTTCTCGGAGTTCGACCTCGACGGCACGACGTTGAGCGTGTGGGACCCGTCGACCGCGGGCCGTGACTTCGCGGCCAACACGAACGCGATCGCGCTGCACACCGACGACGTCAAGGGTCTGCGCGGGCACCTCGAGGGCAAGGGCGTGACGTTCTTCGGCGACATCGTGGACACGGGCGTGTGTCACATGGCGTTCTTCGCCGACCCGGACGGCAACCCGCTGATGCTGCACGGGCGCTACGCGCCGCGCGGTGAGTAGCTAGGTGTCCTGCCTCTAGAGGTTGTGAACGCGGCTGATAGGCGGTCGGTTGCCGATCGCTGAGTGCG
>NZ_JAPCID010000015.1 GCF_027587175.1 Solirubrobacter deserti | reverse complement strand
CCCGGGCCCGTCGCGTCCTCGGAACGCGCGGTCTCGGCGCCCGCCCCCGCGTCGTGCGCCCCGCCGGGCGCGCCTTCGGTCCCGCTCGTGGCGGCCGGCGCCTCGGCCGGCGCGGCCTCGCTCGGCGTGTCGGCCGGCGACGAGTCCTGCGGCTCGCCGGCCGCGGCTTCGGTCGCGCTCGTAGCGGCCGGCGCGGCCTCGTTCGGCGCGGCAAGGTTCTGCGGCTCGCCCAGCGCGTCTTCGCCTGCGCCGGCGGCGGCCGGCGTCTCGGCCCGCGCCTCGGCCGGCTCGCCTTCGACGGGTGTGGCGGCCTGCGGCTCGCCGGCCGCGGCTTCGGTCGCGCTCGTGGCGGCCGGCGCGGCCTCGTTCGGCGCGGCGACGGCCTGTGGCTCGCTCCGTGCGTCTTCGCTCGTGCCCGTGGCGGGCGGCGACTCGGCGGCGGGCTCGCTCGTCGTGTCGGCCGGCGTCTGGGCGGCGGCGGACGTGGACAGGGCCTCGGTGGTTGCGTCGGGGGTCGCCGGCGCGCTTTCACCGGTCGAGCCGGACGACGCTTCGCGCCGCGGCCATTGGAAGTCGGCCCCCGCGGACGGGTGGTCGGGGTCCAGCGGCGAGATCTCCTGGGTCGGCTGGTCGACCGGCGCGACGGCCGGGGCGACCGGCGCGATCACCGGCTCGGGTGCGGGCTCCGGGGCGGCGGCGCTGGCGCTCGCCTTGCGCGCGGACTCGGTCAGCGGCAGGCCGCAGTTCGAGCAGAAGTGCGCGGAGCTGCTGAAGAGCTCGCCGCACTGGGGGCACTCGCCGCCGATGCCGGGCTCGCGGACGATCACTTGGCGGCGGACGTCGTCCAGCCGCGTCTCGATCTCGTGCAGCTCATTGTCCACGCGGCCGAGGCGCGTGAGCTTGGTCTCGCGCAGGCGGCGGTGCGCCTCGTGCTCGATGTCGTGCGCGGTCCGGTGGAGCTCGTAGACGAAGCCGCCGAGGTCGCGCAGCAGCACCTCACGCGCAGCGCGCAGGAACGCCGCGCGGCGGCGCAACTTGCTGCGACGCGCGCTGGTCGGCGGGGCGGCCGCGAGCTCGTCCGGGTCCAGGCCCGCCGGAAGGTCCGCGACGGGCAGCGCCTCGGGCGGCTGAGGGCCGACGGCGCCGGGATACGCCGCGGCCTGCGGCGGATACGGACCGGTGAAGGCGGCAGGCGCTCCGTAGGCGACCGGGGGCACGCCGGGCTGCCCCGGATAGCCGACCGGAACCGTGCCGGGCTGTGCGGCGTACCCGGGCTGCGCGGGAACCGCGCCCGGCTGCGGCGAGTACGGCTGTGCCGGGTAGGGCTGCGGAGCGCCGGCCTGCGTCGGGTAGCTCTGCGGCTGCCCCGCGCCGGGCGGGATGATGGCGGTCGGCTGGTCCGGAGTCGCCGTGGGATGAGTGGCACCGGCTTCGGCGGGGCCGGTGTGGGCCGCCGCGGGCTGTGCCGGCTCGTTGCTCGCGGGGGAGGCGAGGGGATCGCCGGACGTCAGCGGCGTGGCGGCGGCGCCGCTCGGTGAAGGCTGCGGAAACGACGTTGGGACGTAGCCCGTCGCCGGGTCTTGACCGCCCGGGGCGGCAGGCCCAGGCGTGGACGCCGCCGGGTCTGCGAGCAGCGACCGATGGCCGCTCTCCTCGGCGGGGTTGGAGGCGGGCGCGTCCGCGGCTCCCGGCTCGGCCGCGGTCTGCGGCTCGTTCGCTTCAGGACCCTCGGAGCGCCGGCCGGACAAGCGTCGAAACAGGCCGCTCATAAGTCGTCGGGTTCCGCTCGGGACTCCGAGAGGTCGAGTATAGGGTCGGGTTCAGCCACCGCGACCGACTTCAACGGATGGGCGGCTCATTCGCTTCGCTCTAAGAGCAGATCTCGCCACGCGTCGACCACTCGCGCGGCCATCGCGTCGGCCGAGAACAGCTCCGCGCGGCCGCGCCCGTCCACGCGCGGGTCGGCGGCGGCGAGATGTGGGGCGAGCGCGGCACGCCAGGCGTCGCGGTCCCACTCGCCGCAGTAGGCGCCTTCGATCCCGTCGAGCACGACCGGATGGATGCCGACAGGCGTTCCCAACGCGGGCACGCCGCAGGCCAGCGCCTCGATCACGGCCAGCCCGAACCCCTCCTTCGACGACGGGACGAGCACCGCGTTGGCGGCGTTGATCCAGTACGGGACCTCGTCCGGCGGGACACCGCCGAGGGTGAGCAGCGGGACCTCGCCCGCGGCCTCGACCGCCCGGTCGTAGCGCTTGAGCGGCCGCGACGGGTCGTGCGGGAACAGCAGGTACGGGCCGTCCGGGTCCAGCCCCAGGCGGGCGCGGGCCTCCGCACGCGGGATCGGGCGGAAGCGGTGCAGGTCGATGCCCACGGGCAGGACCGCGACGCGCCGCCGCGTGCCGGCGCCCGGGAGGTTCGTGCTGAACTCGCGCGAGACCGCGGCGGCGAGCGCGGTGAAGGGCAGGATCGCGCGCGTGGCGAGGTAGGAGCGGCGCACGAGCAGGTCGTTGCCGTGCAAGGTGACGACCACGGGCCCGAGCCCGGCGAGCACGGCCGGCCACGCCGTCAGCCCGAAGTGCGCGTGGACGATGTCGAACCGCTGGCCCCGGTAGCGCGAGCGCAGCACGCGCGCGGCGTTGACCAGCGAGCGCGGCCCCGGCCCGAACGCGAACAACTCGACCTCGACGTCCTCGCGGCGCCGCAGCGCCTCGACCTGATCGCGCACAAAGGGGCCGAGCGCCGGGCGCTGTGCGGTGGGGTACATGTTCGACACGATCAACGCTCGCACGGCGCAAGACGCTACCCGCGCGTCTTTTTCTACGAAGTCGGCACAGATTTGTTGCAAGTACGCGTAGAGCCGTTGCCGCCCCTCCCCGGACACTGCCGACAGCCCGCAACCGGTGCGGGCAACCACCCTTTCGGAGGTCGCGAGATGTACGAGTTGATGGGCCGCACGCACGCGTGGCTGGCGCAGGAACGAGGGCAGGGGACGGTCGAGTACGTGGGCCTGATCATGCTGCTGGCGGCCGTGATGGCCGTGGTCGCGGCGGCGGGCAAGGACGCCGGTATCGCGGCGACGATCGTCAACAAGCTCAAGGGCGCGATCAACGGCATCACGTAACGGGCGCTGAGGGAAGGGGGACGGAGGCTGCCGATGAGGGCTTTGCCAGACTGGCGGCGTGGTCGCTCCGTTCCCCACGCCCGCGCGCTCGCGCGGCGCCCAGACCCGCACGCCAGGAGGCGCAGGATGACCCGCGAGAGAAGTGGCGGCCGCGCGCCGGACGAGCTTCGGCCCGTGACGATCGAGCCCGGCTTCGTGAGGACCGCGACCGGCAGCGCGCTCATCTCGTGCGGCGGCACGCGCGTGATCTGCACGGCCTCTGTGCACGAGTCCGTGCCGAAGTGGATGGCCGGCCAGGGCCGCGGCTGGATGACCGCCGAGTACGGGATGCTCCCCGCCTCGACGGGCGACCGCAAGCAGCGCGACGTCACGAAGGGCCGCGCCGACGGCCGTACCGTGGAGATCCAGCGCCTGATCGGCCGCAGCCTGCGCGGGATCGCCGACCTCAACGCGCTCGGCGAGCGCACGGTCTACGTGGATTGCGACGTGCTGGAGGCTGACGGCGGCACCCGCTGCGCGTCGATCACGGGTGGGTACGTCGCCCTGGCGCTGGCCTGTCGGCGCCTGCAGGACGAAGGGCTGCTGGAGCGCTCGCCGCTCACGGGGACGATCGCCGCCGTCTCGTGCGGCGTGGTCGACGGCGTCCCGCTGCTCGACCTCGACTACCCCGAGGACTCCACCGCGGAGGTGGACGCCAACGTCGTCATGACCGGCGAGGGCGGGCTGGTCGAGGTGCAGGCGACGGCCGAGCGCACGCCGTTGAGCCGCGCGCACCTCGACGAGCTGCTCGCGCTCGCCCAGACAGGCATCGAAGGCCTGCGCGCCGCGCAGGAGGCGGCGCTGGCGCTGTGACCGCGATCGTCCTCGCCACCCGTAACGCGCACAAGGTGCGCGAGTTCGAGCGCCTGCTCCCCGGCGTGGACATCGCGCCCCTGCCGGAGAGTGCGCCGACGCCGGAGGAGACCGGGTCGACCTACGCCGAGAACGCGTTGATCAAGGCGCGCAGCGCAGCCCAGGCCACGGGGGAGCCGTCCTTCGCGGACGACTCCGGCATCGAGGCCGAAGCGCTGGACTGGCGCCCCGGCGTCTACACCGCCCGGTTCGCCGGGCCGAACGCGACCGACGGCGAGAACCTCGCGAAGTTGCACCGCGAGGCGCCGGCCGGCTCGCGGGCCCGCTACGTGTGCGTGATCGCGTTCGCAGCACCGGACGGGCGCGAGGAGCTGTTCGAGGGCACGTGCGAAGGGACGCTGGCGCAAGAGCCCGCCGGTGGCGGCGGCTTCGGCTATGACCCGTTGTTCGTGCCGGTCGAGTTCCCGGACCGCACGATGGCCGCGCTGACCGACGACGAGAAGGACTCGATCTCGCACCGCGGCAAGGCCGCGCGGGCGATGGCAGCCTGGCTCGAGGGGCGTGGCGCCTAGTCCCGGAGCGTGTCCGAACGCGCGTGCACTCGGGTGGGCGACGAAGGTTTCGAATAGCGAAAGGTTCGTCGCCGACCCACCCTGGGCGCGTGTTCGTTTCGCGAGGGCCGCGGCGTTCGCCGAAACGACGCGGCCGAGCTCAGAACAGGTTGATCGCCGCCGCGATCGCGACGGCGAGCGTCACGCCCGCATACCCCGTGTATCCGGACAAGACCAGGATCAGCGCCGCCACCAGGCAGCTGCCGACGGTGACGATCCATGCGACTCGATTGAGCTGGGACACGAGTCCCTATTGTCGCGGACGCACCTGATGTCCTCCCTCACGCCCGATCTCGCCCTCGCGTACGTGCGCGAGTTGTCCGCCGACGTGCGCGCCGGAATCGTGCTCGATCCCGTGACCGGCGAGGTGCTCGCGGGCGACCCCCGTCTCGCCGAGCCGGCCAGGGAGCTGTTCGCCGGCCACCCGCACGCGCGGGAGCTGCACGGCTCCGAAAGCGGAGCCCAGGTGTTCGCGATCCGGGACGGACACCGCGCGCTCGTCGTCCTCACCGGCCCGCACGCGCTGCCGGGCCCGATCCGCCGTGACCTGCGCACGGCGCTGTGCGGAACCGCGCCGGAAAGCGCGCAGGAAACCCCGTCCGCACGCCCGGGCGAGGCGCTTGTGAAGGCTGTCGTGACAGCTGCTGCTGACGCTTTTCGGCCCTAGAGCGTGGATTCTCAGACCATTTTTCGCCCGCAGATCTTCGCAAATTGCGGGTTTTTTCGCTATGGTGCGCCGACCCCGTCCGAAGCCACTGTTAGCTTCGGGCCTCCACCAGCAATCCCACTTGGGGATCCACAGGAGGACGCATGACGAAGAACGAGTTCGTCGACAAGGTCGCCGAGCAGACCGGCTTCAGCAAGAAGGACGCGGGCGCTGCCGTCGATGCAGTGCTGAACTCGATCGAGAGCGCTCTCGGCTCGGGCGAAGAGGTCAACTTCACCGGTTTCGGCAAGTTCCATGTCGCGGAGCGTGGCGCGCGCGAGGGTCGTAACCCCCGCACGGGCGAGACGATGACCATCTCTGCCAGCCGGGTGCCGCGCTTCACGGCCGGCTCGGGCCTCAAGAAGGCCGTCAAGTAGTCGCGACCACGAGGGGCGCCGGCGCTATCGCCGGCGCCCGGCTGGGCCTGTAGTCAACCCACATGACCCAAACGGGCAACGGAGGGCCGAGTCCCAGTCCGACGTTCGGCGATCGGCTCAGCACGGCCGTCGCCGAACGCGAGTCGCAGATCGTGCTCGGCATCGATCCCGATCCGGCGAAGCTCTGGCCGGCCGCGATCGACCGCACGAGCGAGGCGCGAGCGCGGCTCGCGCTCACCTTCTCCGACGCTGAAGAGGCCGCGGGCGAGCAACCGCCCCGCCCCGGTGTCGTCGCCAGATTGGAGACTGCCGCGGCCGTGCTCGCGCACTGCCGGGCGATGATCGACGCGGTCGCACCGGCCGTCGTCGCCGTCAAGCCGCAGCTGGCCTGCTTCGAGCGCCTGGGCGCGCCGGGCTGGCTCGCGCTCGAGCACATCACGTCTTACGCCCGCGAGCAGGGCCTGCTCGTGCTCGCCGACGGCAAGCGCGGCGACGTGCCCGTCACCGCCGCGGCCTACGGCCAGGCGCTGGTCGCGTCCACGCCGTCGCCGTTCGGCCACGTGGACGGCCTCGGAGCCGACGCGTTCACCGCGAACCCGCTGCTCGGCCGCGACTCGCTCGAGCCGCTCGTGCAGGCGGCCCGCGAGCACGGTGCGGGGGTGTTCGTGCTCGTCCGCACGTCCAACCCGGGCGCCGCGGACATCCTCGACGCGCAGCTCGCGACCGGCGAGCGGCTGTGGGAGCACTTGGCGCGCCTCGTCGACGAGCTCGGCCAGGCCGGTCCGGCGGGCCTGAAGGACATCGGGGCCGTCACCGGGGCGACCGAGCCCGAACATCTGCAGCGCCTGCGCGAGCTCATGCCGCACACGCCGTTCCTGCTGCCGGGCATCGGCGCCCAGGGCGGGGACATCGCCAGCGTCGCGCCCGCGTTCGCGCCGGGCCGGGCGGCTGGGCTCGTCACCGCCTCACGCTCCATCGCCAACGCCCACGAGGCCACGGGCGCGACTCCGTCCGATGCTGCCCGCGCCGAAGCCGAGCGCCTTCGCGAGCAGGCATGGGGCCTCGCCTGAAGCCCACTAGACTGGACCTCGATGGCCGGCCGCAATCCCGCGCGCTTTCTGGCGCCGATCGCGCTGATCGCCTTCGCTTTCGCGCTTTATTCCGTCGTCTCGAGCGACGAGGAGCCGACGAACTCCACGCCGGCGAGCCAGACCGCGACGCCGAGCGCGACCGCCGAGAAGACCAGCAAGAAGAAGAAGTCGTCCAAGGCGAAGACCTACACGGTCAAGTCGGGCGACACCGCGTCCGGCATCGCCGAGAAGACCGGCGTGGACCTCGAGACGCTGTTGGAGCTCAACCCCGACATCGACGCGTCCACGCTGTCGCCGGGCCAGAAGATCAGGCTCGAGAATTGAGGCGCCCCGCTGCGGCGGCGCTCGCGGCGGTAGCGGCGCTCCTCCTGTTCTCCAACCCAGCCGAAGCCGAGGCGCGCAACTGCCCGCAGAGCGTCGGCGCCCAGGCCGCGATCGTGATCGAGGTCGCGACCGGCACCGTCGCGTGCGAGCGCCAGGCCGACAAGCGGCTCTCGATCGGCTCCACCACGAAGCTGATGACGGCGCTGGTCACGCTCGAGAACGCCAAGCTCAGCGACACCTTCGCGGCCTCCGACTACCGCCCGCTGCCGATCGAGTCCCAGATCCGGCTCAACCCGGGTGAGCGGATGAAGGTCTCCGACCTGCTGCGAGGCCTGCTGCTGGAGTCCGGCAACGACGCCGCGGTCGCGCTCGCCGAGGGCGTGTCGGGAACGCGCAAGCGCTTCTACCGCGAGATGAACCGCCGCGCCCGCCAGTTGGGCCTCACCAACACGCACTTCTCCAACGAGATCGGGCTCGACCAGGAGGGCAACTATTCCAGCGCCCGCGACCTGGTCAAGCTCGCCGCCGTCCTGCGCGAGAACACGTTCTTCACCAAGATCGTGGACTCGCCGGTCGGCACGCTCAAGACGGGCGACCATCCCCGCACGTTCCGCAATCGCAACCGGCTCGTCGCCCGCTACCCGTGGGTCAACGGCGTCAAGACCGGCCACACCCGCGGCGCGGGCTACGTGCTCGTCGGCTCGGGCAGCCGCAACGGCATCCAGGTGATCTCCGCGGTGCTCGGCACGCCCAGCGAGGCGGCGCGCGACCACGACACGCTCGAGCTGCTCAAGTTCGCGATCCCGCGCTTCCAGCGCATTCGCGCGGTGGTCGAGGGCAAGGTCATCACGCGGGTACCGATCCGGGACCGCCAGGGCGCGACGCTCAGCCTCGCCCCGGACCGAACGGTGCGCCGCATCATCCCGCGCGGCACGCGCGACGAGATCACGACCGACGTGGTCGCGCCGGACGTCGTCGAGGGCCCGATCCGCAGCGGCCAGCGGCTCGGACGCGTGGAGGTGCGCCAGCAGGGCAAGCTCGTCGCGACCGTCGCGCTGGTGGCCAAGTCGGCCGTCGCCGCGCCGACGCCGGCGGTGAAGGCGAAATCGTGGGCCGCCCGGCCGTATGTGGTCGTGGGCGTCGCGGTGGCGCTAGTCGCTACGGTCCTGCTTGTGACCCGTCGCGCCCGTACCGGCCGGCGGCGGACCAACCGCCGCGAAGCACCCCGCGCCGCATGATCGTCACCGTCACGCTCAACACGGCCATCGACAAGACGTTGTCGGTGCCCAACTTCCGGCTCGGCCGCCGCCACCGGACCGTCGAGCAGACCACGATGCCGGGCGGCAAGGGCGTCAACGTCGCCCGCGTGCTCAAGACGATCGGCGCCCCCGTGATCGCGACCGGGTTCGCCGGCGGCGCGACCGGCACGCGCATCGTCGACCAGCTCACGCAGCTCTCCGTGCTGTCCGACTTCGTCCGCATCCGCGAGGAGTCGCGCACGAACACCGCCGTGATCGACCCCACGACGGGCGAGCAGACCGAGATCAACGAGAAGGGCCCGAAGGTCACGCCGCAGGAGGTCGAGCTGTTCGTCGACAAGCTCCTGTACCTGGCCAAGGGCGCGAGCCTGTGCGTGTTCGCCGGCTCGCTCCCGCGCGAGGTCGACACGGACATCTACGCCTTCCTGATCCGTGAGCTGCGCAAGCTCGGCGTGACCACCGTCGTGGACACCGACGGGGACCCGCTGCGGCGCGCGGTCAGAGCCGAACCCGACGTCGTCTCGCCGAACATGCTCGAGGCCGAAGAGCTCGTCGGGCACGAGTTCAACGACGACGAGGACCGCACGTACGCCGTCAAGGAGGTCTGCGACATGGGCGCGCGCGAGGCGCTGATGACGCTGCCCGACGGCTGCTTCGCCCGGATGCACCCGCCGCACGAGACCGAGCCGGTGATCTACCGGGTGCGCGTCCGCGGGGGAGCGATCGAGCCACGGGCCACCGTCGGCTCCGGCGACGCGTTCCTGGCGGGCTACGTGGCCGCGCGCTATCAGAGCCGGCCGGTCGAGGAGGCGCTCGCGTTCGCCGTCGCCTGCGGCGCGGAATCCACGCAGCATCTCGGCGCCGGTCTGGTCGATCCCGACCGCGTTCAGCGCCTGCTCGGGGAAGTGGACGTCGAGCGTCACTCGGCGACTCATAACGACGCTCTAACGTAAGAGGACCCGCCCGGGGTCACCGTCCGCCCCTATCCCTAGGATTTCGCCATGGAGATCGAGATCGGCCGAGGCAAGAAGGCGCGCCGCGCCTACGGCTTCGATGACATCGCAATTGTCCCTTCGCGCAGGACGCGGGACCCCGATGATGTGGACATCACCTGGACGCTCGGTCCCTACCGCTTCGAGCTGCCGCTGCTGGCGTCCGCGATGGACGGCGTCGTCTCGCCGGAGAGCGCCGGCATCATCGGCAAGCTCGGCGGCCTGGCCGTCCTGAACCTCGAGGGCATCTGGACCCGCTACGAGGACGCGGACTCGATCCTGGCCCGCATCGCTTCCCTGCCCAAGGAGCAGGCGACGCGCGAGATGCAGGACATCTACCAGGAGCCCGTCAAGGAAGAGCTGATCGTCCAGCGCATCAAGGAGATCAAGGCCCACGGCGTCGTCGCCTCCGCCTCGCTCACTCCTCAGCGCGTCGAGCAGTACTACGAGATCTGCCTGGACGCCGGCCTGGACATCCTGGTCATCCAGGGCACGGTCATCTCGGCCGAGCACGTCTCGTCCTCCGGGCACGTGCTCAACCTCAAGGAGTTCGTCCGCGACCTCCCGATCCCGACGGTGCTGGGCGGCTGCGCCTCGTACTCGACCGGTCTGCACCTGATGCGCGCGGGCGCGGCGGGCGTGCTCGTCGGCGTCGGCCCGGGCGCGGCCTGCACCACGCGCGGCGTGCTCGGCATCGGCGTCCCGCAGGCCACCGCGATCGCCGACGTGGCGGCCGCCCGCAACCAGCACATGCTCGAGACGGGCGACTACGTCCGCGTGATCGCCGACGGCGGCATGCGCACCGGCGGCGACGTCTCGAAGGCCATTGCCTGCGGCGCCGACGCGGTGATGGTCGGCTCTCCGCTCGCCCGCGCCTACGAGGCGCCCGGCCACGGCTACCACTGGGGCATGGCGACGTTCCACCCGACGCTCCCGCGCGGCGCGCGCGTGAAGACCACGCAGAACGGCACGCTGGAGGAGATCATCTCCGGCCCCGCGCGCGAGAACGACGGCACGTTCAACCTGATGGGCGGCCTGCGCACGTCGATGGCCACCTGCGGCTACCAGGACATCGCCGAGTTCAACCGGGCCGAGCTGATGATCGCCCCCGCGCTGCAGACCGAGGGCAAGCACCTCCAGCGCGACCAGGCGATCGGCATGGGCGTTCGCGGCGGAGATGTCGCGCTTGTCGCAGACTGAGGCCAGGTCGCTCGGGCATGGCTCCTCACTGCCGGCTGACCAGCCGGTAGAGGAGCTCGCGCTCGAGCGCGAGGTCGCCGCCGATGAGGTCGTCGTCCTCGACTACGGCGGCCAGTACTCGCAGCTGATCGCGCGCCGCGTGCGCGAGCTCGGCGTGTTCTCCGAGCTGCTCCCGCATCACGTGGGGGTGGAGGAGGTGCGCCGGCGCAATCCCAAGGGCCTGATCCTGAGCGGCGGGCCCGCGTCGGTGTACGCGCCGGGCGCGCCGCGGCTGGACCCGGAGCTGCTCGAGCTCGGCATCCCGGTGCTCGGCATCTGCTACGGGATGCAGGCGCTCGTGCTCACGCTCGGCGGGAAGGTCGAAGGCGCCGAGATCGGCGAGTTCGGCCGCTCGACGCTGACGGTGGCCGAGCCCGGCCGCCTGCTCGCGGGCACGCCGGAGACCCAGCAGTGCTGGATGTCGCACCGGGACACGGTGTACGAGGCGCCTGAGGGCTTCACGGCGCTCGCGTCCTCGACGGAGTCGCCGGTGGCGGCGGTGGAGAACCCCGAGCGCGGGCTGTACGGCATCCAGTACCACCCGGAGGTCGTGCACACGCCGTACGGGCAGCAGGTGCTGACGACGTTCCTCGAGGACATCGCGGGCGCCTCGCGCACGTGGTCGGCGGCGAACATCATCGACGAGCAGGTCGACGCGATCCGCAAGCAGGTCGGCGACAGCAAGGTCATCTGCGGGCTCTCGGGCGGGGTGGACTCGTCCGTTGCGGCGCTGCTGGTGCACAGGGCCGTCGGTGACCAGCTCACCTGCGTGTTCGTCGATCACGGGATGATGCGCCAGGACGAGGGCGAGCAGGTCATCCGTGCGTTCCGCGACCAGTTCCACGTGCCGCTCGTCGCGGTGGACGCCGAGCAGCGGTTCCTCGAGCGCCTGAAGGGCGTGTCGGAGCCCGAGGCCAAGCGCAAGGCGATCGGCGCCGAGTTCATCCGCGTCTTCGAGGAGGAGGCGGCCAAGATCGGCGACGCCAAGTTCCTCGTGCAGGGCACGCTGTACTCGGACGTGATCGAGTCGGGCGGCGGCACCGGCGCGGCGACGATCAAGTCCCACCACAACGTGGGCGGGCTGCCCGAGGACATGGAGTTCCAGCTCGTCGAGCCGCTGCGGGCGCTGTTCAAGGACGAGGTGCGCGCCGTCGGCGCGGAGCTCGGCCTGCCCGAGAAGTTCGTCTGGCGCCAGCCGTTCCCGGGGCCGGGGCTTGCGATCCGCGTCGTCGGCGGCGAGGCCACCAAGGAGCGCCTGGACACGCTGCGCGCCGCGGACTTCATCCTCCAGGACGAGATCCGCAAGGCCGGCCTGTACCGCGAGCTGTGGCAGTCGTTCTGCGTGCTGCCGGACATCCGGACCGTCGGCGTGCAGGGCGACGAGCGCACCTACGGCTACGTCGTCGCGATCCGCGCGGTGACGTCCGACGACGCGATGACCGCCGACTGGGCACGCCTGCCGTACGACCTGCTCGAGCAGATCGCGTCGCGGATGATCAACGAGATCCGCGAGGTCAACCGCGTCGTGCTCGACATCACGAGCAAGCCGCCCGGCACGATCGAGTGGGAGTAGACGGCGAAGACAAACAGCCCGGGGACGAGCTCCTCGGGTTCTGGCCGCGCCTGCTCGTGGGCGTGGTCTTCGCCGGGCTCTACGTCGCGACATTCATGCCGCGCCAGAACGACCTGCCGGCGGTGCTCTCCGGGCTGCTCGGCGGCGTCGTCGTCTTCTTGATCCTCAAGGAAGTCGACGAGCGCCGCAAGCGCCGGCGCCGCCAGCAGCGTCGCTAGGGTGACGGGCATGGCCGTCCCGCTCTTCAACACGTCCGCCCCGCTGGCTGCGATCGACGCCGACATCCGCGCGAAGGTCAGCTCGATCCTCGACGCGGGCGTCTACGTGCTCGGCCCGGAGGTGCGGGCGTTCGAGGCGGAGTTCGCCGCTTACACCGGCACCGCGCACGCGGTCGGTGTGGCCAACGGCACGGACGCGCTCGTGCTCGCGCTGCGCGCGCTCGGCGTCGGGCCGGGCGACGAGGTGATCGTCCCGAGCTTCACCTTCTACGCGTCCGCCGAGGCGATCCCGCACACCGGCGCGCGCCCCGTCTTCTGCGACGTGGACCCGGACACGTTCTGCATCACGGCCGAGACGGTGAAGGCCGCGATGACGCCGCGCACGAAGGCCGTGATCGCCGTCCACCTGTTCGGCAACGTCGCGCCGGTGGAGGAGATCGAGGCGCTCGGCGTCCCGGTGCTCGAGGACGCCGCCCAGGCCGCCGGCACGGTCCTGGACGACGGCCGCCGTCCCGGCGCGCTGGGGACGATCGCGACCTGGTCGTTCTACCCGTCCAAGAACCTCGGCGCGTTCGGGGACGGCGGGGCGATCACGACCAGCGACGACACGCTCGCCGAGACCGTCCGCACGCTCCGCTTCCACGGCTCGCGCGACAAGCAGACGTTCGAGCTCGTGGGCCACAACTCGCGCCTCGATGAGCTGCAGGCGGGCATCCTGCGCGTCCAGCTCCCGCACCTCGACGGCTGGGCCGACGGCCGCCGCGCCGGCGCCCGCCACTACCAGGAGGCCGGCCTCGGCGAGCTCGTCACGCTCCCGAAGACCGCCCCCGGCGCCCGGCCCGCGTGGCACCTGTACGTCGTGCGCTCCGAACGC
Source organism: Solirubrobacter deserti (assembly GCF_027587175.1). GTDB lineage: Bacteria > Actinomycetota > Thermoleophilia > Solirubrobacterales > Solirubrobacteraceae > Solirubrobacter > Solirubrobacter deserti. Next base: position 133,282 of record NZ_JAPCID010000015.1, on the reverse strand, counting down.
GCGGACGAGCTGCGCACGGTGCTCAACGACGCAGGCATCGGCGCACGCGCGTACTACCGCACGCCGGCCCACCTGCAACCGGCCATGCGCGAGTGGGGCGAGGGCCTCGACCTTCCCGGCACGGCCGAGGCCGCACGCACGAACCTCGCGGTGCCGATGAGCCCGGTGCTCGACCGCGCGCAAGCCGACGAGGTCGTCGCCGCGCTCACCGCGGTCCGCGTCTAGCGCTCCCAGTGCAGCCTGGAGCCGTGCTGGCGGCGGAGGCGGTCATCCATCCGCGAGCAGCGCCGGTCGGTCTCCGTGACGGGCCGCTGACTCTGGAAGAGCAGCACCAGGTAGCAGGCGAGCGCGAGCGTGAGCCACGCCATCGCGATCACCAGCAGCACCGTCATGTCGGCGCACGTACCCGGCTGAACGAAGGAACAGGCCTCGATGTGGCGCGTTGGCCGTTCGGGGGATGTCAGCGCCAGTGCTCGAGCAGATCCGCGTCGGGCACGTCGCGCACCACGTGGGCGGGCACGCCCATCACGACGGTGCGCGGCGGGACGTCCTTGGTCACCAGCGCGCCGGCCGCCACGAACGCCTCCTCCCCGACCTCGACGCCCGGAGTGAGCACCACGCCGCCGCCGACCCGCGCCGCCCGCCGGAGCGTCGCGCCGCGCAGCTGGTACGCGCGGTCGTGACGGCTCATCGTGTCGTCGTTGGTGGTGCACACCCCCGGCCCGACGAACACGTCGTCCTCCACCACCGTGTACGCGGTCAGATAGACGTTGGTCTGCACCTTCACGCGTGCGCCGACGCGCACGTCGTTGTCCACGCATGAGCCGCGCCCGATCACCGAGCGCTCGCCCACGACGGCGCGCTCGCGCACGTACGACTGGTCCCCGACGATCGCGCCCGCGGCGATCGACGCGCCCGCGAAGACGATCGCGCCGCAGCAGATGACCGCGCCGTCGCCGACGGTCAAGCCGGGCAGCGGGTCGCGCGGAGCGGTCGAGGTGCGCGCGAGCGAGGGGGACTTGCCGAGCACGGCGCCGTCCTGGATCTCCACGCCGGCGCCGATCACGGTCCCCGGCTTGATCACCACGAAGGCGCCCACGCGCACGCCCTCACCTAGCACCACATCGTCAGCGATCACCGCGGTCGGGTCGAGCATCAGCCGACCATTCTGACGAGCGCGTCGACGACCCTGGCTCCGGCCTGGCCGTCGCCGTACAGCGGTGGGCGCTCGGCCGGCACGGGCCGGGCCAGCGCGGCGCGGGCGGCGTCGGCGTCCAGATCGACGAGCACGTTCCACCCCGCGTCGATCGTCTCGCGCCACTCCGTGGTGGCTCGCAGCGTGACGCACGGCACGCCGGCCAGGTACGCCTCCTTCTGCACGCCGCCCGAGTCGGTCAGCACGGCGCGCGCGCCCACCACCAGCGCTGTGAACTCGAGGTACCCGAGCGGCGGAGCGACGATCACGCCCTCCAGGGCTTCGAGCAGGCCGGCGGCGTCCAACCGCGCGCGCGTGCGCGGGTGCAGCGGCAGCACGACCGGCAGCGGCATCCCGGTGAGCACGTCGACCAGCGCGCGCAGCCGCGTTGGGTCGTCGACGTTGCCGGCCCGGTGCGCCGTGGCCAGCAGATACTCGCCGTGCGTGACGCCGAGCGTGCCGAGCACGAAAGCATCGGCCCGCGGCGCGAGCAGCTCGAACACGTCCACCATCACGTCCCCGACGACCTTCACGGCGCCGACCACCTGCTCGCCCCGCAACGTCTCCGCCGCCGCCTCCGAGGAGCACAGCAGCAGCGACGACGCATGGTCGGTCAGCACGCGGTTGAGCTCCTCGGGCATCGAGCGGTCGTAGGAGCGCATGCCGGCCTCCACGTGCGCGACCGGCACGCCGGCCTGCGCCGCCGCCAAGGCCCCGGCCAGCGTCGAGTTGGTGTCCCCGTAGACGAGCACCGCGTCCACGTCGCCCAGCAGCGGGGCGATCGCGCTCAGCATCCGCGCCGTCTGCTCGGTGTTGGACCCGCCGCCGAGCTCGAACCGGTGCTCGGGCCGCGGCAGCTCGAGCTCGTCGAAGAACACGCGCGAGAGCGCGTCGTCGTAGTGCTGGCCCGTGTGGACGAGCACCTCCTCACCGACCGCCCGCAGCCGCGACGACACGGCCGCGGCCTTCACGAACTGCGGGCGGTTGCCCACGACCGTCAATACGCGCACGGCGCGCAGACTACGACGCTTCAGCCCAGGCGCGGAGCAGCGGGAGCGGATCGAGCGGCCGGCCGCCCGAGTACCAGCCGGGCGCCGTCCACGCCTCGAAGTGCAGGTGGCATCCGTGCGCGTGGCCGGAGTCGCCGACGAACCCGATGGGCTGCCCCGTGTACACGCGCGCGCCGGTCTGGATCAGCGGCGCTTCGCGCAGGTGCATGTACGCGTAGTCGGTGCCCGTGCCCTCGTTGTCGATCACCAGGTAGTGGCCGGCGCGGCCGTGGTAGCCGGCGACCTTCACGACTCCGCCGTGGGCGGCCACGAGCGGCGTCCCGCACGCGGCGAAGACGTCGTGGCCCTGGTGCCCGCGCCCACCGCCGAACGCGGCCGTGCCCGTGCCGAACGTCGCCTTGCCGAGAATCGGGAAGCGGTCCCGGGCGAACTCGAACGCGACGGGCGGCTGCGCGACGCCGCCGGCCACGACGCGGAACTCGTAGCGTCCGGTCCGCTGCACCTTGCGGTTGGCCAGCCCGTTCCACGTCAGCTGCTGCGGCGCCTCGGGCGCGACCGCCCCGAGGTCCCAGTGGGCGATGACCGCGCCGTCGTCCACGCGCGCGAGGTCCACGGTCACCGGCACGGGCGCGGCGCCGTGCACCGTGTAGCCGAGGGTGGCCGGCTTCGCCGCGTCGTAGAAGAACGTGGGGGCGCGCACGCCCAAGGACACCGGACCGGTGGGCGGCGTCGCCTCGACCAGCACGGGTGCGACCGACGGCGCGGTCAGCGCGCCCTCGCTGTCCACGACCGCCACGGGCCCGCTCACGGCGCCCATCGGTACCCGCACGTCCGCGGACGTCTTGCGACCCACGAGCGCCTCGGCGATCACGTCGTCGCCGTCACCGGGCGCGCCCATGAACACGACTTCGTCGGCCTGGGCGAGCGCCTTGCCGCGCAGACGGAGCAAGGACCCGGCGCGGGACGCGCCCGCCGTCCCGCACGCCTGCACGCAGTCCAGGCGCGCAACCGCGGCGGGCGAGGAAGCCACGACGGGGGCGGACGCGGCCGGAGGAGCGGGCACGGGCGGCGGCGCCTGACCCCAGGCGGCCGGCGCAAGCCACGCCGCGGCAACGACTGCGTATGCGGTTGTCCGCAGACTGCGACCCAACAGAACTGTCCCCCTCGATGCGTAACCGGCCGACGGACCAAGACGACCGGCGGAGAACATACACGCTCAACAGGCGCCACAGGATTCCTGAACAGCGCCCGGGCTAGACCATCGGCCATTGAGCACCGGATCGGGGCAGGGCTACGTTCACGAGCATGGCCGCGACCCGACACCCCGAAGTGCGCTCGCGCGCGTCGCTCGAACGTTCAGTGATCGAGGAGTTCGACAGCACGAACCAGCTCGATGCCGTGCTGGGACTTCCCCACCAGCTCACCCACGCCCTGGTGCGGGTGGACCGCGCGGAGCTGACGCCGATCGCCGCCCCCGGAGGCGTGATCGTCGCCGGCATGGGCGGCTCGGCCGCCGGCGCACGGCTTGCCGTCGCCGCCCTGGGGCAGCGCCTGACGGCACCGCTGGTCGTCAGCGACGGCTATCGCCTCCCCGGCTGGGCCGGACCGAACACGCTCGTCTTCGCCTCCAGCTACAGCGGCAACACCGAGGAGACGCTCGCGGCCTATGACGAGGCCGCCGAACGGGGTGCGCCGCGGATCGCGGCCACGACCGGCGGCGGGCTGGCCGAGCGCGCCGGTGCCGACGGCGTCCCGGTGATCGCCCTCCCGACCGGCTTCCAGCCGCGCGCCACGATCGGCTATGCGCTCGTCGCCGCGCTCGAGGCCGCGGCCATCGCAGGTGCCGCTCCTTCGGTCCGGCACGACATCATCGCGGCGGCGGTTCTCGCGGCCGACCTCGTCGAGGAGTGGGGGCCCGAGTCACCCGACGACTCGCTCGCGAAGTCGATCGCGCGCGCGGTGCACGGCACGATCCCCGTGTTCGCCGGCGCCGAGCTCGCGGGCGCCGCCGCGTACCGATGGAAGTGTCAGTTCAACGAGAACGCGGCGCTCCCGGCGTTCGCGTCCATCCTGCCCGAGGCCGACCACAACGAGGTCGTCGGCTGGGACGCGGCCCGTGCCCTGGGGCGCTTCTCGTACGTGTCGCTCGAGGATCCGCGGGCGCACGAGCGCAACGCGCTGCGCGCGGAGCTCACGGCCGACATCGCGCGCGCGGGCGCGGATCCCGTGCTGCGTGTCCCGGCCCGCGGGCATTCGGCGATGGAGCGGCTCGTGTCGCTCGTGCTGCTCGGCGACCTCGTCAGCCTGTACGCAGCGGTCCTGCGTGAGGCCGATCCGGTGGACATCCCGGCGATCGACGGTCTCAAGGCTGCGCTGGCCGCGCGCTGAGCCCTCGCTATCATGCTCCGTCGCCGCGCGGCCTTCGCGTGGTGTGTCCACGCCCTGTAAAGAATGAAGACCTACGTCGCCAAGCCCACTGACCGCGAGCGCAACTGGCTCGTCGTCGACGCCGAGGGTCAGACCCTCGGGCGTCTCGCCACCCAGATCGCCGATGCGCTGCGCGGTAAGCGCAAGCCGACCTACACCCCGCACATCGACACGGGCGACTTCGTCGTCGTGATCAACGCGGAGAAGATCGCGGTCACGGGCTCCAAGCGCACGGAGAAGATGTACTACCGCCACTCGGGCTACCCGGGCGGTCTGAAGTCCCGCACCTTGAACGACATGCTCGAGCGCCGGCCTGAAGAGGTCATCCGCCTCGCGGTCAAGGGCATGCTGCCCCGCAACCGCCTGGGCCGCAAGCAGCTCACCAAGCTCAAGGTCTACGCGGGTCCGGAGCATCCCCACACCGCGCAGCAGCCGCAGCCCATGGCGCTGATCGAGAAGAAGTAGGAGTCATGGCCGAGAGCAACGACAACGTCAACGAGACGCCCGAGCCGGAGGAGATCTCCTCCGAGGACGTCGTCGGCGGCCAGGAGACCCCGAGCCCCGACGCCCTCGATCGCGAGCAGGCGATCGTGAACGAGTCCCCCGGCGAGTCCGAGATCATCGCCGCCGAGGAGACCTCGCTCACCAACGCCGCGGAGTCCGCCGAGGACGACGAGCTCGAGTACATCGAGGAAGACGAGACGCCGCGCGTGAAGCCGGCGATCCCGGGCATGGACCTCGAGGTCAACATCGTGCGCGAGGGCGAAGACGTCCTCGGGGGCCGTCCGCGTTACAGCGAGGACGAGGACCCGGACGCCGAGGAGTCCGAGGAGACCGAGACCGAGGAAGAGCTGCCGCAGACGATCGCGGACGCCTCGATCGACCTCGCCGCCGGCGCTCGCTACCGCGCCACCGGCAAGCGCAAGACCGCCGTCGCGCGTGTCACGCTCAAGCCGGGCACGGGCGAGTACCACATCACGGGCGTGGCCAAGCGGGCCAAGTCGCTCGAGGAGTTCTTCCCGCGCCACACGCTGCAGCGCACGATCCGCCAGCCGCTGGAAACGGTCGGCTACGAGGATCGCATGGACGTCATCGCCACCATGCACGGCGGCGGTGTCTCCGCGCAGGCGGGCGCGCTGCGCCACGGCATCTCGCGCGCGCTGCTGGAGGCGGACCCCAACCTGCGGTCCGAGCTCAAGCGCCGCGGCTTCCTCACGCGTGACGCGCGCGTGAAGGAGCGCAAGAAGGCGGGCCTCAAGAAGGCTCGTAAGCGGCCGCAGTTCTCCAAGCGCTAGTGTCGGCGGCGCCGACCCGCGCCGCCCGCAAGCTGTTCGGCACCGACGGTGTTCGCGGTGTCGCGGGCGAGTTCCTCACGGCGGAGCTCGCCCTGGCCCTGGCGCGCGCGGCGACCGCGCGCGTCCAGCAGCTCGAGGGGCGAGCGGCGCGCGTCCTGATCATCCGCGACACGCGCGAGTCGGGCGAGATGCTCGAGGCCGCGGTCGCCGCGGGTGTCGCCGCCGCCGGCGGTGAAGCGCTGATCGGCGGCATCCTGCCGACGCCCGGCGCGCCGCTGCTGATCCAGCGCCACGGGTTCGACCTGGCCGCCGTGCTGTCGGCCTCGCACAACCCGTACCAGGACAACGGCATCAAGTTCTTCGGCGGCGACGGCTACAAGCTGAGCGACGCGACGGAGGCGGAGATCGAGGCTGCGCTCGAGCAGCCGCCGGTGGTCCCGGAGCATCCGGGCCGGGTGCGCCAGTTCCACGGGGCGCTGGAGGACTACCTGCGTGCGCTCCACGAGCGCTTCTCCGGGCTGGACCTCACGGGCCGCCGGATCCTGCTCGACTGCGCCAACGGCGCGACGTTCCGCGCGGCGCCGGAGATCTTCCGCCGCCTCGGTGCCGACATCGGGATCATCGCCCACGAGCCCGACGGCCGGAACATCAACCGCGACAGCGGCTCCACCCACCTGGGCCGGCTCCAGGCCGCGATGCAGACGGGCGACGACGAGATCGGCTTCGCCTTCGACGGCGACGGCGACCGGATGCTCGCCGTGGACCGCAACGGCGTCGTGGTCGACGGCGACGAGCTGATCGCGCTGGCCGCGATCCACCTCCGCGACCACGGCCGCCTACCGGGCAACGGCGTCGCCGTGACGGTGATGACCAACTACGGCTTCCACACGGCGATGGAGGAGCACGGCATCGAGGTCGCGATCACGTCCGTCGGCGACCGCTACGTGCTCGAGGCGCTGCGCGAGCGCGAGTGGGCGCTCGGCGGCGAGCAGTCCGGCCACATCATCGACCGCAACTTCGTGCCCTCGGGCGACGGCATCGCGTCCGCGCTGCTCACGCTCGAAGCCCTCGGTACCACCAACCTGGCCGATCGCAGCGGCATGGAGAAGCTTCCGCAGACGCTCGTCAACGTGCGGGTTCGGGATCGCGACGCCCTCAGGGAGGCCTCCGAGGTTCACGCTGCGGTTGAGGCTGAGTCTGCGGCGCTGGAGGGCCGTGGCCGCGTGCTGCTGCGGCCCAGCGGCACCGAGCCGCTGGTGCGCGTGATGGTCGAGGCGCCTTCGGTCGAAGAGGCCGAGGCCGTCTGCGGGCGCCTGGTCGCGCTCGTCCAGGCGCAGCTCGGTTAAGGGCAGGCCTGGACGGTCGGCCAGCGAACACCGCTGAAGGCCGACTTAGACTGGAGGGCGCGCGGTCTGGTGCGCTCGAATTTCCTTGGAAGGAGGACGGCCATGTGCGGCATCGTCGGATACGTCGGACAACGGTCGGTACAGGAGATCCTCCTTGCCGGCCTCGAGAAGCTCGAGTACCGCGGGTACGACTCCGCGGGCATCTCGATCCAAGGCGACCAGGGGCTGGGGGTCGTGCGCGCCGTCGGCAACCTGTCCGCGCTGAAGGCCGCGGTCGCCGAGCAGGCCAACGGTGACGGCGGCGTTGCGGTGCTCGCCCCGCCCGCCACGACGGGCATCGGTCACACGCGCTGGGCCACGCACGGCCGCGTCACCGAGGAGAACGCCCACCCGCACTACGACCCGGACAACCGTGTCCACGTCGTCGTCAACGGGATCGTCGAGAACTACATGGAGCTCAAGACCGAGCTCCAGGACCAGGGCGCCCACTTCAGCTCGGAGACCGACGTCGAGGTGATCGCGCACCTGATCGCCCTCGACCTCGACGAGCACGGCCTGGTCGAGGCCACGCGCCGCACCTACAACCGCCTGCGTGGCCACTACTCGTTCGTCGCCCAGTCCTCCGCAGAGCCCGGCACGCTCGTCGGCGCGCGCAAGGAGTGCCCCCTGATCGTCGGCCGCGGCGAGGACGAGCAGTTCCTGGCCTCGGGGATCCCCGCGTTCCTCGCGCACACGCGCACGGCGCAGGCGCTCGAGGACGACGAGCTCGTCGTGCTGACCGCCGAAGGCGCGCAGTTCATGACCGCGGACGGCGTCGCCTTCGAGCGCGAGACGCACGAGATCGACTGGGATGCGGACGCCGCTGAGAAGGGCGGCTTCGAGACCTTCATGCTCAAGGAGATCCACGAGCAGGCGGACGCCGTCGCCGAGACGATCGCCGACCGCACGGTCCGCCCGGACGGCGTCGACCTCCCCGAGCTCGACGACGAGCTGCTGCGCGGCGTCAAGCGCATCATCGTCGTCGCCTGCGGCACCTCCTACCACGCGGGCCTGATCGGCCGGTACGCCATCGAGGAGTGGGCGCGCGTACCGGTCGAGACCGACGTCGCGTCCGAGTTCCGCTACCGCAACCCGGTGGTCGGCCCCGGCGACGTCGTGATCGGCATCACGCAGTCCGGCGAGACGCTCGACACGCTGGCCGCGATGCGCCTCGCCCGCGAGCGCGGCGCGACGGTGATCGCGGTCACGAACATCATGGGCTCCCAGGCCACGCGCGACGCGGACGCGACGGTCTACACGCGCGCCGGCCTGGAGATCGGCGTCGCCGCCACCAAGACGTTCGTCGCGCAGGTGGCGGTCATGTACCTGCTCGCGCTGCGGCTGGCCGAGGTCAAGGGCACGCTCGACGACGAGCGCCGGACCGAGCTCGTGACGCGCCTGAAGCGCATCCCGCACGACATCGGCGCGATGCTCGAGCGCGGCACGGAGAAGATCGACCTGGTGGCCGAGCGCCACTACGCGAAGGACTTCTTCCTCTACCTCGGCCGTCACGTCGGCCTGCCGGTCGGCCTCGAGGGCGCGCTCAAGCTCAAGGAGATCTCCTACATCGCGACCGACGCGTACGCGGCCGGCGAGATGAAGCACGGCCCGATCGCGCTGCTGGACCAGGACACGCCGGTCGTCGTCGTCGCCACCGACTCGCCCGTGCTGGAGAAGGTCATCTCCAACATGCAGGAGGTCCGCGTCCGCGGCGCGCACGTGATCGCGGTCGTGAGCGAGGGCGCCGACCTGGGCGAGCACGCCGCCGAGGCGCTCGTCGTCCCGCAGACGGACTGGATGCTGCAACCACTGCTGGCGGTCATCCCGCTGCAGCTGCTCGCGTACCGGATCGCGCGCCTGCGCGGGCTGAACGTCGACCAGCCGCGCAACCTGGCCAAGACCGTCACCGTCGAGTAGCGAACTGCGTCATCTGCGTTTCGCCGCGGTGATCATCGGGGCGGAGTCGGCCATCCATCTGGTCAACTTCGCCATGTTCGACCCGCCGATCTACGTCCTGGACTCCGCCATGGAGTACAGCTATTCGCACGTGGTGGCGACGCTCGGCTTCGCACTCGCTGCGGGCGCGGGCTATCTCGCAGTACAACGTACACGTCGACGCGCGTGGGGGGTGATCGCCGTTGTCGCGAGCGTCCTACTTGTGGACAACGTGACGCGGCTACACGAGTCCGTGCCCGCGTGGCCGCTGGTGTTCGCACCGCTGATGCTGGCCTTGGCTATTGGAGGCCTGCGTATCGCCGGCCGAGACTCGGCGGTGCGAGTTGGCCTCAGCCTGCTGTTCGTATCGCTCGCAGTGCATGTCGTCGTGCTCGCGGGCGCCGAGCTGGGGTGGTGGCCGGAAAGTCGTCAACGGCTTGATCTGTGGCGCTTTCAAGCGCTGATAGCGTTCAAGGAAGGCACCGAGCTGGCGGGCTGGCTGCTGTTCGCGCCGGCGCTCGCGCTCCTCGCCCGGCGTCAGCCGGAGCGCCCGAGCGCGGCCAGCAGGCGCCCGCCGAGCTCCTGTGCAGCCGCGGCCGGCAAGACGACCTGAGCGCCGGCTGCGAGCAGTGCCTCGGGCGTCGGGTCCTGCTCGCGCTCGCCGGCCAGCGCAATGCGGCGCGCACTGAGCAGTCGTGGGTCCGAAGCGAGCCGCCGCAGCAACCAGGGCGGGGAGTAGTCACCGGTCGCGGTGCCTACCACGACTGCGCTCGGACGCAGCTCCACCGCGACGGTCAGTGCCTCTTCGGCGTCGGCGGCGACGCACGTCACGGCGTCCTCGCCGATGCCCGTCACTATCTCCTCGGCGCGTCCGGGGACACGCTCCACGATCACGACGGTCGGAACCGCGGTTTGCTTCGGAGCGCCCGCGAGCTCGGCCTCGAGGTGGGCACGCACGTATTGCGTGCGTTGCGCCGCCGCGACGTGCTGGCTCAGTGTCGCGGGCGAGGCGGAGCCGTGCGGAGGGCTCAACGGCAGCGTGACGACGAATAGAGCTCCGCCTTCAGGCGCGTCGCCCAAGGACACGTCCCCGCCGTGAAGCTCGACGAACTCGCTGACGATCGCGAGACCGAGCCCGGCTCCCGCACCGCCGGAGCGGCCGTCCCCGTTGCCGCCGGACGAGTAGGGACCGAAGACCTTCTCACGCTGATCCGGCGGCACGCCCGGCCCCGAATCGGCAATCTCCAGGGCGGCCGCGGCGTCTCCCGCACGCAGGGTGCAGCGAATCACCCCCTCGGGTGGAGTGTGCCGGATGGAGTTCGCGAGCAGGTTCGAGATGACGCGGCTCACTCGCTCGATGTCGAAGCGCGCCGGCACCATCTCCGGCGCGTCGACGATCAGTTCCAGCCCTCGGTCGGCCACCAGGGGCTGGAACTGCTCGACGACCGTCCGCAGCGCCTGCGCGAGGTCGGCGTCGACGAGCGTCAGGCGCGCTTCCCCGTGGTCGGCCTTGACCTGCTCGAGCATGTCGTTGACCTGCTCGAGCGCGTCCAGGGCGGCGAACCGCATGCCGGCTACCTGACTGCGCAACTCGTCGTCGGGTTGGGAGCGCAGCACCTGTTCGGCGCGCGTGACGACGACTTGCAACGGAGCGCGCAGGTCGTGCGACAGCTCGCCGAGAAGACGCTCGCGGTAGTTGTGCACCCGCGCCAGGCGTTCCGTCAGCGCTGACAGCTCGGAGTTGTTGCGCGCGAGTCGCTGCTCGATCCGCTTGCGATCGCCGATCGAGCGGCCTTCGGCGACGATGAATGCGACGATGCCGTCCCGCCCGCGCAGCGGTCGCAGCATCAGATCGAGGGTCTCGGCGGCGACTTCTGCCCCGGCGAGCCGAATGTCAATATCGAACCGCACAAATCGCCCGCGGGTCGCGGACCGCAGGGACTCCTTGAGCATGCGCAGGGTGTCCGCGCCGGTGCCCGTCCACCACGGCGCCGCCCATAGCGGCAAACCGACGACCTCGGTCCGCTCCAGCCCACCGGCGATCAGTGCCGCCGGGTTAGCGTCGAGCACCGCCCCGTCAGCGTCGAGCAGACAAACGAAGCTCGAGGATTTCGCGTTCGTGACCTGCGCCATCAACGCGTCCGTGCCGGTGCCCTCCGGGCTCGCCAGCTCGGCGCGCAGGGCTTCGATCGCGTCCAAGGAGGCGCGCCAGTGGTCCACTCGTCGTCCTTGCGGGTCCATCATCAGTCTGGGTCGGGGCGGCATCGTGCCTACAGCGAATCTACTCGGCCCGGCATCCCATCTGTCAAGCGGCGCCATCGCGGCTGACGCAAACGGTCGGCGGGAGAGTCAGGACTCAGGGCGCCGTCGCGTTATGCAGATCATCCGGATCCGCGCACTTGTCGAGAGCTCTGACCATCTGATCTACGGGGAACTTCGAGAGCTGTGGTTATGACGCCTCGGTCGCGTGCGCCAGCGCGCCACGCGCCGGGCCTCCGGTCACCCGCCCCGCTGCGGGACGCGGGAACCGACGCCGGCTCCGAGCGCTGCTCAACCGGCTCGTAACCTGCTGATGGCTGCGGACCGCTCGTGCGTTCGCGGTGTCGCCTGGATGTGTTCACGCCGGAATCGCGCCGCAAGGCCAGCGTCCGACGCGGCATGAAGCCGAGCCATTCGTCCGGCTTGCCTCGCTTCCTGAACGTTTGCGGGCCTACGCGGCCGCGGCGTGCGGCGCGCTGGCGCCGATCGAGACGCGCGAGCCAGCGGAGTCCAGCGAGGAATCGACGGCCTCGATCATGCGCACCACCTCGACACCCAAGTGCGCGGAGGACCGGGGCGTGGAGCCCGTCTTGATCGCGTTTTGGAAGTCCTCGAGCTCACGGAAGAGCGGCTCCGCGGCGTCGACGCGTGGAGACACGATGTCACCCGTGCGGTAGGTCAGCTTGTATTCGCCGAACGTCTCGGGGTTCGGGAGCACCGCGCCTGAGTCGAAGATGCGAACCGGTTCGGAGCTCGTGTCGTCGTAGACGACCATCTTCTGCGAGCCGACGACCGTGGTCCGGCGCAGCTTGCTGGGTGCGAGCCAGGACAGCTCCACGTGCGCGACCGTTCCGGAGGGGAACTCGAGGTTGATGAACGCGACGTCGGGCGTGTTCGGGATCACGCAGCCGCGGGCGAGCGCGCTCGCGTGACAGGGCGTCTCGCCGAGCCAGTAGCGCAGGATCGAGAAGTCGTGCGGACCCAGATCCCAGGCGACACTGACGTCGGGCTGGTGGAGCCCAAGGTTCACGCGGCTCGTGGAGATGAAGTAGATCTCCCCGAGCTCGCCCGACCGGATCAGGTCGCGGATCAGCATCACCGGCGGGCTGTAGAGGAACGTGTGTCCGGGCATGAGCACGACGTTGTTGCGGTCGGCGATCTCGACTAGGTCGAGCGCCTCGGCCGAGGAGGCGGCCAGCGGCTTCTCGACGAAGACGTGCTTGCCGGCAGACAGCGCGGCAGCGGCGAGTCGGTGATGCGTGGAGACCGGCGTCGAGATCACGACCGCATCGATGCTGTCGTCGCCGACGACGTCCTGGAAGTCCTGGGTGGTGCCGACGGCGGGGTAGCGTCGCTGGATGGATTCGAGCGCTTCGGGCCTCAGGTCGCAGACCGTCACGAGCTCGGCGTCGGGAAGCTCGTGCAGGTTGCGGACGAGATTTGGGCCCCAGTAGCCGAGTCCGACGATCGCAAATCGAGTCATGCAGGCGACAGTAAGTTGGTGCCTGCGGACGTACGCGACCCAAAAGGCTAGGCCGGAGAGCGAGCGCGTACAGCCTGGTAGGGAGATGGGGCGCGGCGGGATGAAAACCTGGACTGTTGTCGGTGGTCGAGTTGGGAGCGGGGTCGGACAATCGTCATCGATATGCGATCCATCCCAACCAGCCGCAAGGCGCTCATCACCGGCGGTGCCGGCTTCATCGGTTCCCATCTCGCCGAGTCGCTGCTCGCCGATGGTTGGGAGGTCTACGTCCTCGATGACCTGTCGACCGGCTCGCTGAGCAACATCAGCCACCTGCTCGACCGCCGCGATTTCCATCTCGTGGTCGACTCAGTCCTCTCGGAGGCGGTCGTCAACGAGCTCGTGCACAAGTGCGACGTCGTGTACCACCTGGCGGCCGTCGTCGGTGTGCGGCTGATCGTCGAGCAGCCGGTGCACACGATCGTCACGAACATCCGTGGCACCGAGGTCGTTCTGGACAAGTGCAACCGCTTCAACAAGCGGGTGCTGATCGCCTCCACGAGCGAGGTCTACGGCGACCACCGCAAGGAGCGCGCGCTTCACGAGAACGACCGCCGCGTGTACGGCCCGACCACCCAACGCCGCTGGGCGTACGCCGACTCGAAGGCGATGGATGAATTCCTCGCGCTGGCGTACGGCGCCGAGCAGAACCTCGATTTCGTGATCGCTCGCCTCTTCAACACCGTCGGGCCGCGTCAGACCGGCCAGTACGGGATGGTCGTCCCGAGCTTCATTCAACGGGCGCTCGACGGCGAAGTGATCGACATTCACGGCAACGGCGAGCAGACCCGCTGCTTCTGCCACGTGGCCGATGTCGTCCGCGCCCTCCGTGGTCTCATGGAGACGCCGCAGACGCGTGGCGAGATCTACAACGTCGGCTCCAAGAACAAGACCACGATCCTCGGCCTCGCGGAGCGCATCTGTGCGGCAGTCGGGATCGACACCGAGTTCAACTTCGTGCCGTACGACCGCGTCTACGGCGAAGGCATCGAGGACATGCTTCACCGCGAGCCGGCGATCGACAAGATTCGCCACGCCATCGGCTGGGCTCCTGAGCGCGATCTCGACCAGATCGTCGCCGACGTCATCGCCGAGCGCCGCGCGCTCGCCTTCCAGGCCGCCTAGGCGCCTTCTTCTCTCCCCGGAGCTCATCCTCGACGTTAGGGGGTGGCTTCGCGCGCCCGCTTGCGGGACAGTTGCCGGAACTATCGTGTTCGCCTTCAGACATTTCCCCCGCTCAGTTTCCGGTCGTTCGGCTCGATGGCTGGCGTGCGCGGCACTCGGGATTGCCGCCGCCGCCCCTGCAAGCGCCGCCGCCCAGGGCACCATCGTCGCCGACGAGTTCCCCGGTACCACGCTCAACACGACCGTGTGGACGTTTGTCAACCCGGCGGGTGACGCGAGCGTGAGCGTCGGCGGTGGCCAGGCCACTGTGTCGCTGCCCGCCAACAGCACGCACGACGTGTGGGGCAACGTGAACACAAGCACGGGTCTGCGCCAGAATGTGCCGAACCGCGACTTCGAGGTCGAGGCCAAATTCAATACGGCCGTTGGCAGCGGCTTCCAGATGCAGGGCATCATCGTCGAACAGGACTCGAACGATCTCGTCCGCGCGGAGGTGCATCACGATGGCGGCGGGACGCGTCTGTTCGTGGCGACGATCGCCAACGGCGCTTCTGAGGTCCGTCATCACTCCACGGTCACCGGAGGGGCGCCACAGTACGTGCGCGTCGTGCGGCAGGGCGACGTCTGGCGGGTCCGGTACTCGCGCGATGGTGAGAGTTGGACGACGACCGAGCCGTTCACGCTCGCGTTGACGGTCAACCGTATGGGTCCGCTGGTCGGCAACAGCAACGGCCCGTCCTTCGCCGGCCAGATCGACTCCTTCCGCGAGGTCCTGCCCGATACGACCGCGCCCGTCCTCAGCAACGTCGCCCACAGCGCTCGCACCATCGACGCCACCGTGACGTGGACCACCGACGAACCGTCGACGTCCGAGGTTGCCTACGGCGCCACGACGGCCTATGGGAATGCGAAGGTCGCAAACGACGGCCTGGTGACCAACCACAGCGTCGTCGTCCACGGGCTGGCGTGCGGTACGACCTACCAGTATCAGGTGCGGTCCAAGGACGCGTCCAACAACACCGCCTCGGGCGCGAACCGCACGCTGACGACGGCCGCGTGTCCGGTGATGACGCAGAGCGACGAGTTCAACGACACCTCGATCGACAACCGCTGGACGCTGACCAACCCGGTCGGTGGAGTGACGTTGGCCGAGAGCGGTGGCCAGGCCGTCGTCGACCTCGCGGCGGGCATCCAGCACGACATCTGGACAGGCTCCGACACGCTCGCGCGCCTGTTGCAGCCCGCGCCGGACGACAACTTCGAGATGACGGCGAAGTTCGACTCGGCCGTTCAGATGACCTACCAGATGCAGGGCTTCGTCGTCCAACAGGACGCGAACGACCTGCTGCGGCTCGAGGTCCACGCCGAGGGCCCGAACACGAACCTGTTCGCCGCGTCGATCGCGAACGGCATCGCCTCCGTGGTCGGCAACTCGATGACGGTCACCGACGGCGCGCCCGTCTATCTGCGGCTACGGCGGTCTGGCGACCAGTGGACGCTTTCCTACTCGCCGAATGGCACCGTGTGGACGCGCAGCACGACCTTCACGCGTGCGATGACCGTCACCGCGGTTGGCCTGCTGTTCGGCAACAGCGGCTCGTTCGCGCCGTTCTTTCAGGCTCGCGTGGACTGGTTCCACTACACACCGCCCGACCGCACGCCGCCGGTGATTGCCGCTCCCAGCGTGACTGCCACGGCGGGCGCCGGCTCGGCGGCACGCATTCAGTGGACGACGGACGAGGCGTCGAGCTCCGAGGTCGCCTACGGTGAGACGACGAGCTACGCCGGCGGCATCGTCGCGGGCCCGTCCGAAGTGTCCGACCACACCGTGGTCCTGCACGGGCTCAAGTGCAACACGCTTTACCACTACCGCGTACGCTCGGTCGACCCGTCCGGCAACGCCACCAACGGGGCGGACAAGACCTTCACGAGCGCGCCGTGCCCGACGCTGCTCGAATCCGACGAGTTCAACACCACCGCGCTGGACATGTCCAAGTGGGCGTTCGTCGACCCGCTGGGTGATTCGTCCGTCTCGGTCGGTGCCGGAGCGGCGCTGCTTTCGGTGCCCGCGGGGCAGGCCCACGATCTGTGGGCCAACGTGAACTCGGTGCCCCGTCTGCTGCAGGCCGCGCCCAACGGCGACTTCGAGGTCGTCACCAAGTTCAACACCGGCGTCGGCGTCACGACCCAGCAGCAGGGCATCGTGGTGGAGGAGTCGGCCACCAAGCTCCTGCGTCTGGAGACCTACTCCGACGGCGGCTCGACGCGCATGTTCATCGCCGCGATCAACGGCGCCAACGCCGAGATCCTGCATTCGAGCATCGTCCCGAGCGGCGCGCCCGCGTACCTGAAGGTCCGGCGCGTGGGCAACCAGTGGACGCTGAGCTACTCCAACGACGGCGAAGGCTGGCGCTCGCACGGCTTCAACCACACGATGGCCGTCTCGGCGATCGGCCCGTACGTGGGCAACGGCGGCAGCAAACCGGCCTTCCAGAGTCAGATCGATTTTTTCCACGAGATCACGGATCGCACGCCGCCCGCCATCACGCAGATCGGCTCGCGACCGCTGAGCCGGCAGGCTCAGGTCACGTGGACGACGAACGAGCCGTCGAGCTCGGTTGTCGAGTATCGCCAGGGGAGTGGCGCGTGGCAGACACGATCCGGCAGCGAGCCACTCGAAACGCGGCACAGCGTCGCGGTCACCGGGCTTGCCTGCGCGTCGACCTACACGATTCGAGTCAAGTCCGCGGACGCCAACGGCAACCTGGCCACCTCGGGTGAGTCCTCACTCACGACCGCCGCGTGCACCGCGACCGGTGGGCCCGACATCGACGTCTGGAACGGCGACACACAAACTTTCGGCGCCGTCGGCATCCCGCAGACCTGGGTCAACATCAATGGCAACGCGTCCGACCCAGACGGCCTTCAGTCGCTGCAGGGCTCGCTCAACGGCGGTGGTTGGGAGACCCTCGGCACCGTGCCAGACGGCTGGCGCGTCCAGCGTGCGGGCGACTTCAACTACGAGGTCAACATCGCCGAGCTCATCCCCGGCGCCAACTACGTCACGCTGCGCGCCACCGACGCCGGGGGCCGGGTCACCACTCGCACGGTCGTCGTGAACTGGGCGGGTCAGGGTGCGGGCTCGGCGCCCTCGGCTACCGGGCCGGTGCTCGTGCTCGTCGCACATCCGGACGACGAGACCCTCGGCATGGCGGGGATCATCGATCGCGCCAAGTCGCAGGGCCGCCGGGTCTATGTCGCGATGGTCACCAACGGCGAGGGCGGTGGCGTGGCCGGCGCGGTCAACGACTGCGGGGCTCCGGCGGACGCGGCCCCGGCCGCGCGCTACGGCTTGATGCGCGACGCGGAGGCTCGCGCCGCGATGACTGTGCTCGGGCTGACGTGGACGTCGAGCCTGAGCACGACCGAGCTCATGTTCCTCGGATATCCGGGCGGGCGCATCATGGACGTCGCCTCCGCGGACACGCCGATCACCAACAGCCAGACCGGTGTGCAGCGTACCTACGCCGAGGACTTCGACGCCAGCGTCACCACCTGCAACGGCGACTTCCGCCACAAGCTGAGTGGCACGCACTCGCAGTTCACGGCGCAGGCATTGCGCGCGGACCTCGACTCGTTGCTGGCGCTCACGGGTGCGAGCGACATTTACACGCATGCGATCTTCGACGGTCACCCCGACCACTCGGAGATCGGCAAGCAGCTTCTCGCGGCCGTGCGCCGCGGGAACACGCCCGCCCGCGTGCACATGACGATCCAGCACCCGGCTGGAGACCGCGACTGCATGGCGCTCTCGTCGGCGCGCTGGCCCAACCCGGCGCTGGCCAACAACAACCCGTTCGCGCGCTTCACGCCGACCATCGACTTCAGCGCCCCGCCGGCGTTCCCCTGCGACACGTCGCAGACGCAGGCGAGTTGGGGCCCGATGGGCGACCCGAACGAGATCGTCACCGTTCCCGCGAGCATGCAAACGACCTCGGAGGCGACCAACAAGAAGTGGCAAGCGATCAGCGAGCACGAGTCGCAGATCGACTGCACGAACCCCCAGGAGTACCACGTCAACTGCGGCTACATGCGGGCGTTCGTCAAGAAGAGCGAGTTCTTCTGGCGCTACGACTTCGGCTCCCGCCGCACCTGGTCGCGTCCGTACACGACCAACTGGACTTCGAACGCGTCGATCGCTCAGCAGGCGCAGGTGCTCGAGGGGCAGTGGCGATACGAGGCCGGCGGTGTCCGTCCGCTCACGACGGGCTTCGACCGAGCGCTGCTGATCGGCGACATCAACTGGATCAACTACGACGTGCGAGCACCGATCACGATCAACTCGTTCGATCCGACCACATCGCAGGGCGCCGCCGTTGGCCTCGCGGTCGGGTGGCAAGGTCACAATGCCTGGGGCCAACCGCGCCACGGCCATCCCGGCGGCGGCCTGTGCCTGTACGCGCGCGGCGGGTCGGAGCCGATGCCCTTCAAGCTCCAGATCGGGTACAGCCCGGGTCCGGTGGACGACACGACACTGGCGTCGAAGGACTTCTCAATGGCTCACGGCGTGCAGTACGTCATGCGGTTCCGCCAGCAAGGGCTGTCGGCAGGCCTGACGCGCTACAGCTGCAAGGTCTGGCGTGCGGACCAGTCCGAGCCGGCGGCCTGGGATCTACAGACGGACATCCCGGATTGGCCGGGCACGACCGGGCAGCGTTCAGGCTCGGCGGTGCTGCTCGCGCACGAGGCGGACGCCACGTTCGGGAACGCCACCGTCACGCAGGTCGCCCCGCTCGGGTGAGCCACGTTCCGTGAAGATCGCGTTCGTCAGTCATCCCGGCTACGCCGTGCTCCCGCCCGCCGGCTCGGTCGAGATCTGCACGCATGAGGTCGCTCGGCGGCTGGCCGAGCGGCACGCCGTGACGGTGTACGGCTCCTCCGCCCCGGGTCGCGAGGACGCCACCGACGCCGGAATCCGCTACCGCTTCATCCGGCACGGCGCCGACGCCAAGCTCGGACGCGTGTTCCGTCCGCTGCACCGGTTGCGGCCGGCGGACAAGGGCTTTTTCGCGTCCCCGCTGAACTCGCTGCTCTACTGGCTGCGCGTCGCGTCCGACATTCGCCGCGAGGGCTATGACGTCGTCCACGTCGCCAACCTGACGCAGGCGCTTCCCGTGATCCGGCGCCTGAACCCAGACATACGGCTCGTGCTTCACATGCATTGCGAGTGGCTGATCCAACTCGACCGTCGCCTGGTCGCGCGCCGCTTGCGGCACGCCGACGCGATCCTCGGCGTGAGCCGGCACATCACCGAACCCATTCGCGAGCGCTTCCCGGATCTCGCCGACCGGTGCCACACAGTGTCCAACGGCGTGGAGATCGGTCCCGAGCCGGCACCGCGCGAGGCGGACGGAACCGTCACGCTGCTCCACGTCGGCCGAATTTCACCCGAGAAGGGCCACCACGTGCTCTTTGACGCGCTCAACCAGGTGCTTCCCGACCACCCGCAGGTGCGGCTCGTCCTTGTCGGGGAGGAGTCCGTGATCCCGATCGAGTGGGCAGTAGGGATCTCGTCCGATCCGGTGATCCGGGACCTGGAGCGCTTCTATGGCTCAAGCTATCTGGAGCAGATCAAGGATCGCATGTCGAAGGCGCTGGCCGAGCGGACCCAGTTCGTGGGGAGGATCGACCACAGCGAGACGGCGCGCCACTACGCCGCCGCCGACCTGTTCGTCTTCCCGTCTTACTTCGAGTCGATGGGCATCCCGCCGGTCGAGGCCATGGCCGCCGGCCTCCCCGTGATCTCCTCGCCAGTGGGCGGGGCCAACGAAAGCGTGGTCGAGGGGGAGACGGGGCTGTTCGTCGAGCGCGGCGACGTCGACGGGCTGGCCGCGGCCATCGTCGCGCTGGTCGACGATCCGGCGCGCCGGGCGGCGCTTGGCGCGGCGGGACGCGCACGTGCCGCCAAGCACTTCTCGTGGGACGGCGTAACCGCCGAGTTCGAGCACGTGCTCGAGACTGCCGCGCGGGCGCCGCGCGCGCCGAGCCGGCACGTGGCGACACCCGTGAGCGAGACCTGAGCGCCGCGTCGGCCGAGGGTAGGCTGCCGTCCATGCCGCAATCGTCGGCGCCTTCGAGCGATCCGCGCCACTCTGTGTTGATGCTTGCCCACCGGTTCCCGCCTAGTGGTGGGGCGGGCGTGCAGCGCAACCTGCAGCTGGCCCGGCACCTGCCCGCGGCCGGCGTTCGCCCGATCGTGGTGACTGGGCCGGGAACGGTGGAGTACCGCTGGATGCCCGCCGACGACGCGCTGTCGGACGCGCGGGTGCAAGCCGAGATCCATCGGTTGCCGACCACCGAGCCGCCGCACGGCAACGCCTGGGAGGCCAGATTCGAGCGCTGGCTGCGTCGGCCGGCACGGTGGGAGCGGTGGTGGAACGCCGAGGCGCCCGAGCTGGCCGCGAAGGTCGGCCGTGACGCGGACCTCGTTCACGCGTCGGTCGCGCCCTATTACACAGCGAGCACCGCGATCCGAATCGCGCGGCGGCTCGGCCTGCCGCTCGTCATGGATTTCGAGGATCCGTGGGCGTTGGACGACATGCTGGTCTACACGACCCGCTGGCACCGCCGGCTGGAGGTGCGGGAGATGGGTCGAATGCTGGCCGCAGCGGATGCGGTGGTGATGAACGCGCCCGAGGCGCGCGTGCGCGTCCTGAACGCCTTCCCGGGTCTGGATCCCGAGCGCGTGGTCGCAATCCCGAACGCGTTCGACCCGACGGACTTCGCGGGTCCCGTGACGCCGCGCGACGATGCTCGCTTCCGGATCCTGCACGCAGGCTCACTGCACACCGAGCTCGGACTCGAGCAGCGCAACGCGTCCCGCCTCCGGCGCGCGCTCGGCGGCGGCGCGCCCGGGGTCGACTTTCTCACGCGCTCGCACATTTACCTGCTCGAAGCGATGGCAGCCCTGCTCGCACGCCGGCCGCAGCTCACGCGCAGCGTCGAGGTGGTGCTCGCGGGCGTCTTCACCGGCCCCGATCGTGAGGTCGCCTCGCGCTACCCGTTCGTGACCCTCAGGGACTTCGTCCCGCACGCCGGGACGCTTGAGCTGATGCGGACCGCCGACCTGCTCTTCCTGCCGCTGTACGACCTGCCGCCGGGCCGTCGCACCGGGTTGATCCCGCACAAGACCTACGAGTATCTCGCGGCGGGCCGCCCGATTCTCGCGGCCGTTCCCGACGGTGACGCGCGCGACCTGCTGGAGGCGTCCGGCGCGGCGCGCCTGAGCCGGCCCTCCGACACCGCCGCCATCGCCGCGCACTTGGAGGCGGAGATCGATCGCTGGCGCGCTGGGAAGGCATCGGCCGTGCCCGACCCTGACGTCGTGGCCCGCTGTTCCAGCGAGCGCCTGATCAACGAGCTGTCGGCGCTATACGACGCAGTGGTCGCTCGGGCGGCTAGCTCTAGCTCGCCTCGCCCGCGGCGAGCGGGGTCTCCTTCGTAAGCCCGGAGCGGACCGCGTCGCCGATCAGGCGCAGCGTGTCGGTCACGACCGCGCGCCGCACGATCGCCATGACGACGAGGTACACCATCGCACCGGTGGCTCCGGCCGCGATGCCGGCCAAGACGCCGTTCCCCGCCCAGGCCGAAACCGCAAGCCCGGCCGCCGCCGCGACCACCGCGACCGCTACCGTCGGCAGGAGGCCGTCGAGGGGACGTGCCGACGACCGCTGGCTGATCGCACGCGCCATGATTGCGGCATCAACGATCGCGCCCGCGAGCGACCCGACCCCGATGGCAGCCGGGCCGACGACGTCGAGCAGCGGGAACGCGACCGCGAACAGGACGGCGGTATGGATGACCGTCGACCACAGCACGACGTGAGGGGCGTCGCTGGCGTACAGGAAGCCCACGGCGACGACCGAGAGCGGACCCGCTACCAGCAGCGAACCGCAGATCCAAGGGATGATCTCCCCGACTGCTCGCCACTGCTCGCCGAAGACGAACGGGACGAGCTCCTGTGCCGAGCAGGCCATACCGACGAGCACCACACCGGAGGCGGTACTGGCGACCGCAACACCGCGGTCGAGCATGCGCGCCGGATCCTGCTTGTCGGCAAGGACGCGCGAGAGCAGTGGGAACGACACGCGGTGCAAGGGCTCGAACATCAGGGCCGGCAGCTCGAGCAGGCGCTTCGTGAGCGTCCAAAAGCCGAGCGTGCCGACGCCCGCGATGGCGGCGATGCCGGCGTTCAGGCCCTGCTCACGCAGCATGCCCGCCAGGCTCACGCCCTGGAAGCGCAGTCCGAACGCGATCACCGGACGCAGCCTGGAGGCAGCGCTGAACGAGGGGATGAGCACCCCGTGGCGCGCGACGGCGGTGATGCCCACGGCAAGGGTCAGCGCGCGGATCACGACTGCCGAGGCCAGCGCCCAGACACCCGCGTCGAAGAACACCACGAGCCCGATGGACCACACGTAGTAGAGGAGGTTGCAGACCGCCTCCGTGGTGGAGAGGGCCTTGAAGCGCATCGCACGCGAGAGGACGACGCGGCCGGGCGTCTGGAACGCCGCGACGGGCAGCGCCAGCATCATCATCGCCACGACGAGCCCGGCGCCGCCGACCAACCAGCCGATGGCGGCGGCGAGCACCGCGAGCGTGCTCGTGAGCGTGAGCTGCAGCGCGAGCGTGGCGCGGAGCTCCGGCTTGTCCGGGTCGTGCTCGCGCCGGATCAACCCGCTGCCGAGCCCGCCGTCCGCGATAGACGTCGTGAACATCATCAGCGTGGCGCCGATGGCGACGATGCCGAAATCGCGCGGCTCGAGGAGTCGCGCGAGCACGATGTTGCCGCCGAATCCCACGATCAGGTTCATCACGCCCCACGAGCCGACGAAGAAGATGCCGCTCTTGGCGCGTCGCCGGATGACGCTGCTCGATAGCTCCTGACCCATTGCGCCCAGGCTATGTCTGCAGGCCTCCGGCGTCTTCGGGGAAACGACGAGGACCGCACCTAGCGGAACGGCTAGGTTGGGGTCCAGGGGCTGGTCCAACGGCGGATACGAGAAGGCGGGAGCCGGTCTACAGTCGCCTCATGGATGTGGACAACTCCAGCTTGGCGCGCTTGACGGTCCGAGAGCGCGAAGTGCTTCATCGCACCGCGCACGGCGAGACGAACGCCCAGATCGCCGCGGGACTCGGTGTCACCGTGCACGCCGTCAAGTTTCACCTGAGCTCGATCTTCCACAAGCTGGGAGTGCGCAACCGGACTGGCGCCGCGGCGCTGTACCTGTCTTCGCGCGGGACGGTGAGCTGAGCCCGTGGACCTCGCACGTTTCCTTTCCGTGGCGTGGCGCTTCAAGGTGGTGCTCGTCATTGGGTTCATGCTCGCGACGTTTGTCGCGGTCATGTCCTCGGCGCGGATCAGTGTCGAGGGCGGCAAGCCCACGTTGACCTACCGGGAGCAGGAAGTCTGGGCCAGCGCTTCGACGCTATTGATCACCCAGGCCGGCTTCCCGTGGGGCCGCGCGATCCTCGACGACATGATCCAGGTCGACTCCGGCACCGACGACCCGATTCTGATCCCGAAGTACGGAGATCCGGGCCGCTACTCCGGCCTCGCGGGGCTTTACGCAGAACTCGCCAAGAGCGACGAGGTGCAGGCGGAGGTCATGAAGAACTCCAAGCCCGGTGAATCGGTCGTCCCGATGGTCGTCCAGCCGCCTGGGACCAACTCCACGCTGCCGCTGATCACGATGAAGGGCCTCGGCCCGACGCCCGAGTCCGCGATGGATGTGGCCATGCGCTCGAGCAAGGCGTTCCGGGAGTTCCTGGATCGTCAGCAAGCTGCAAGCAACATCCCGAAGGACAAGCGCGTGGAGGTGGTCGTCACGCAGAAGGCCACCAATCCCGAGCTGTTCGAGAAGCGTTCCATGGTGCGTCCGATCTTCCTCTTCCTGCTGATCAACATCGGCTTCCTCGCGCTCGCGTTCGCGCTCGAGAACCTGCGCCCGCGGTCCAAGCGCAAGGGCCCTCCGGCGCCGCGTCAGGGCGACGCGCCGACGGAGGAACACTGGGCGGAGCGGGAGCGTCACCAGGTCGCAGCCTGAGTCATGGCTGCACTAGCTCAGTCCGGTCCGTCGGAGCCGACGGCCGTTGAGCGACGGGCCGGCATCGCGCTGGTCATGGTCGCGTTGGCGTGCCTGGTCGGCGGGGTCGGTGGGGCCGGCAATATGAAGACTGCGATCCTGGGCGGCGCCGTGGGCACGGTGCTGCTCGCGGGCGCCCTTGTGGTTAGGCGCCCGTTCCTGCCCTGGGACCGGGTGCTCATGGTCCTGGTGCTGGTGATCCTGTTCATCCCGCTGCGCCGGTACAAGTTCCCGGGCGACGCGGGAATCTCGCTCGAGCCCTATCGGCTTCTGGTCGCGCTCATCGTCGCGGGCTGGCTCGGGGCACTGCTGGTCGATTCGCGCGTGCGCGTCCGTAAGAGTGGCATCGACGGCACGCTCGCGTGCATCTTGCTCGTGGTCGTCGGCTCGGTGCTGACCAACCCTGAGCGGGCCGGCCCGCTGCAGTCTGAGGTGCTGAAAGCGGTCACGTTCCTGGCGAGCTTCATGGTCGTCTTCTACGTCGTCGTCAGCGTCGTCCGCACGCAGTCCGCGATCGATCTGCTCGCGAAGACGCTGGTGATGGGCGGAGCGATCATCGGCTTGTTGGCGATTGTCGAGTCGCGCACTGGGTTCTCACCGTTCGCGTACGTGGACAAGGTGATCCCGATCCTGGTCGGTGATCCAAGCTTCGAGTCGGGCCTGGGCCGCGGCAGCGCGACGCGTACCGTAGGCCCGGCGGAGCATCCGATCGCTCTGAGCGCGGTCTTGGTGATGCTGATTCCGTTGGGCGTCTACGTCACCCGCGTCAGCAGCTCGAAGTGGTACTTCGCCGTGGCCGCAATCACGCTCGGAGTGCTTTCGACGGTCTCGCGCACCGGGATCATGATGCTGCTCACGCTGTTGATCGTCTTCTTCTGGCTGCGCACGGCCGAGATGAAGCGGATGTGGCCGCTGCTGCTGCCGGTGATCCTCGTGACACAGATCGCGATGCCCGGAACCTTGGGCTCCTTGAAGGAGTCGTTTTTCCCTGAAGGCGGGCTCGTGGGCCAACAGAGCGCCCTCGCAGGCGACTGCGCCTCCTCGGGGCGCGTCGCAGACATCGGTCCGACACTGGCTGAGGTCGCCAAGAAGCCGTTCCTGGGCTACGGGTACGGTACACGCGTCATCTCCGGACCGTCCTCGAACGCGTGCATCTTGGACAACCAATGGCTTGGCACCACATACGAGGTGGGCTACTTCGGCCTCGTCGCGTGGCTGCTGCTGTTCACCCGCGTGGCGAGGCGGTTCGGACGCGGGTCCAAGTACGACGACTCACCCGCGGGATGGCTGCAGGTCGCAGTGACGGCATCGGTGACTGCCTACGCGGTGGGGTCGGTGACGTTCGACGCGCTCGGCTTTTCTCAGGTGACGTTCGTGCTGTTCCTGATCCTCGGCCTCGCGGCCGCGGCCCGGATGAACGCCCGCGAAGCCGACGCCGCAGCTCAGTCGACGCCCATCCGCGGTCGCGGGGACAGCGCGCGTCGGACGGCGCGCAGGTTGCCGCGCCTAGCCTCGCCGCCGCCGCGCGTGACCAGCGCGTGGGATAGTCCGCCCAGTACCACTCCGAGCCGCTCCAAGAAAGCGACCTGGGCGGATCGATGAAGTTGCGCGTACCGGACGCGGCTGGCCGCCAGCACGGGAAGTAGCGCGGCGCGGGGCGCGGACATCCCGCCCTGGTGCACGCACACCGCCGCCGGCTCGAATCGTATGTCGAGCCCGGCATCGCGCAGCCGGCGACACAGATCCATGTCCTCGCAGTAGAGGAAGAACCCGTCGTCGAGTCCGCCCAGCCGTTCATAGGCGGACCGGCGGACGAGCAGGCAGGCGCCGGACGCCCATTCGGGCGAGGCGGGTGACGCGTATGCCGCCGGATCGCGGACGAGCTCATCTGTCCACGGCGCCAAGGGGAAGAAACGATGCAGAAACAACGCCTGCGCGTACGTGGAGCGCAGCCGTGGGAAGCGGCGTTGTGACCAGTCGAGCGTGCCGTCAGGCTCGATGATGCGCGGTGCGACAGCGCCGATCCGCGCGTCGCCTTCGGCGACGGCGACCATGCGCGTCAGCGACTCACCGTCGATCGTCGCATCAGGGTTCAGGAGCAGCACGTACGGCGCGCTCCCGGCACGCGCGCCGGCGTTGCAGCCGAAGCCGAACCCGCGGTTCACCTCCAGCGCGATGGTCGTCACCGGCAGGTCGGCCACGGTCTGGAGACTGTCATCGCTCGAGTTGCTGTCGACCACGTAGACGTGGACGCCATCGATCCTCGTCAACGGTTCCACGCAGGCGCGCAGCTCGTCCGCGCTGTTGTACGAGACCACGACGACGTCTATCGGCGGCATGGACAGGACCGTACCGTGCCCGGCCCGTCGCTCGCCGCCTAGCGGCGCAGATAGTCCTGATTCGGGGAATTCTAACGACCGGATCGGGGTTGAACAGGGTTGTCATCTTCTTGTGAGGTTTGGCCCCGTACTGGGTTTGCCGGTCCGGTACGGGGGGCACAAACCGGGCGTTCCATACCGGCACGGAACCCGCGTCGAGCCAGCGGATAAGCGTCGGGGGGACCACAAAGTTCACATCGGTCGGACCAGGGCCATCGGCGACAGGGGTGCTCGCGGATGCCTTGGCGGTGTCCTCGCCGGGGGCGCGCGTCTTCGCGTGTGCCCGTGGCGAGGCGCCTAGGGCCCACACCCCATCTGGGGAGTGGTTCGGTCAAGCCATTCTCAAAGGGAGCCGAGAAGAAACGCCATGTGCGAACCTCTCCGCATTGGTCGTCGCCAGCTGTGGCTGGCTTTGGGATTCGCAGTTCTCGTCAGTTCGCTTGCCTTGACGGTCGGCCAAGCGAACGCCGCGGCGCGCACTGCGCAAGTGGCCTCTTCTCAACCCTGGGGCGTCGAGGTGGACGCGTCCACGCTGGCATCGCTTACGCGCGCGGAGGGGCGAGAGTTCCGTAAGCGCGGCTTGACTCTTGTCGCCGCTTCGTCGCTCACCGCGGCGGACGAGCGCAAGCTCGCTGTTGCGGCCTCCAAGTGGGGCGTGCGCGGGATCGCGCGCTCTGATGCCCGCACGATGACGTTCGTGGACGCGAGCAACCTTGCCGCGTTCGAGCGCCTCGCGAATGGGCCGACCCGCGTGGCCGGCGTGCTTGAGCTCAAGCGCGCGACTTCGGCTGCCTCGTGGCGAAAGGCGGTCGCCGTCGCTCGCCAGAGCCCGGTGCTGGACCTCGTGATCAAGCCGACCGGAGTGGGCGCCGAGGCCACGCTCGCGCGCCATCTCAGCGCGGTCACCGCGTCAAGCGCCAGCACCGACCGGACGCCGCCGCGCCTGACGGGCGCTGCGCGTGTCACCTCCACGGCGCTCAACTCCGTCTCGGTGAAGTGGTCGCGCGCGACCGACAACACCAAGGTCACGGGCTACGGGCTCTACGTCGACGGCCGCTACGTCGGCAGCACGCAGAGCACGTCGACCGTGTTCAAGAACCTCAGCTGCGCCACGCATCAGCTCGCGATCGACGCCATGGACGCCGCGGGAAATCGGTCGGCGCAGGCGCTGGTGACGGCCGCGCCGACCGGTTGCGCATCGACGCTTGCTCCCGAGGCCGACGCGTCCTCCGGAGGGGTGAGCACGTTGGCCGCCGACACGCAACGTCCGTCCGTTCCGCAGGGCATGCGTTGGACCGGGACGACTCCCAACACGATCGGCCTCGCCTGGAACGCGTCCTCGGACAACACGGGCGTCGCCGGCTACCGCTTGTTCCGCAACGGCGTGGCGGTCGGGACGACGTCGTCGCTGTCGTACACCTTCTCCGGCTTGTCCTGCGCCACGCGGTACACGATCGCGCTCGAGGCCTACGACGCCGCTGGCAACGTGTCCAACCGGGCCGAGGCCACGGGCACGACGAGCACAAGCGCATGCCCGACGCCGACACCGACGCCCACCGTCGCGCCGGACACGCGGGCGCCGAGCGTCCCACAGGGGATGGCGTGGAACGGCGTGACCCAGACGACGGTCGGCTTGCGTTGGAACGCGTCGACTGATGATCGCGGCGTGGCGGGCTATCGCCTGTATCGCAACGGCGTCGCGGTAGGGACGACGACGTCGCTGTCTTACACGTTCTCAGGATTGAGTTGCGCGACGTCATACACGTTCGCGCTCGAGGCCTATGACGCGGCCGGGAATGCGTCCAATCGCGCCGAGGCTGCGGGCACCACGCTCACGAGCGCATGCCCGACCCCGACCCCGACCGCTACGGCCACCGCCACGCCCACGGTCACGGCCACGCCCACCGCGACGGCTGCGCCGACGGTCACGGCTACGCCGACCGTGACGGCTACGCCGACCGTGACGGCTACGCCGACCGTGACGGCCACGCCGACCGTGACGGCCACGCCGACGGTCTCGCCGCCGCCGGTCGGTGGGAACAGCGCGAACCTGTGGGTCGATCCCAACGGCGGCTCGTGCACGCGACAGGCCTCGCTCGCCGCCTACAACGACGGCACGGCGTGCGGTTCGTTCGACGCAGCCAACGACGCGTGCCGCGACGGCGACATCGTGCTCATCAAGGGCGGGTCTTACGGCGCACAGACTCTCAGCGGCGGCAACTCACGCTCCGCGAACTGCACGATGCAGGTCATCACGGGCGAGACGGCCCGCGTTTCTGGGAACCTGGGGTTCTCCGGCGCATCGCGGCTCGTCCTCGACGGTGGCGGTGCGCGCAATGGTGTCGGCGCCCGGTTGGTGACCACGACGATTTCGGGGAGTGGCTCTGAGCGCAATCAGTACGGTGCCTACGCTTCGGGTGGTTCGAAGTTTGTGACGTTGCAGGGTGCTGATTTCGGTGGTTGGCAGATTGACAACAGCAACAATGTGACGTATCGCAACAATGACATCGGTCCGTGTGACACGATCGATAGCGATGGTGGCGGTGGGAATTGCGATAACGGGTCGATTGAGTACTGCGAGGCGGGGTTTGCGCATTGCACGCAGTACAACGAGGGGCATGTGGTCGAGGGCAATTTGGTGCACGATTTCGGTGCTGATGACTCGTTTTTTGGTGGCGGGGGGTCGAATGATCCGCATTGGGAGTGCATGTATGTCTCGTATCCGCGGAATCTGACGATTCGTGGGAACACGTTCGTCAATTGCGCGAACGGCGGGAACATCTTCTTTACGTATTCCAACGCGGGCGGCGGCTTTACGGCTGATTACGGGTATACGGGGTTGACGATCGAGAACAACGTGTTCACCAAGACGTGCAACAACTCGTCGGCGCCGTGTGGTGGGCGGCTGGATTTCGCGTTCGGTATTTCCGGCCACTGCAACATCTACGGCGGAACGGACCTGAGCAATGTCGTTATCCGGAACAACTCGTTCTTGGGCGGGTCGGGCTTTGACATCAGCGGCGGCTGCACGCAGGGCAACCCGGGCGTGACCCTGAGCGGCAACGTCCGCCTCGGGCGCAACTACGCCAACGCCTGCGGCGCCAATGGCGCCTGGCCGGCACAGCCCAGCCAGCTGCGCGAGACGTTCTACGGCGGCGCCGTGACGTGCGGCTCCAACCCGCAGACGCTCGGGTCCGCCGAGGCGGCGATCGACCCGCACGTGATGTCGAACTCCAACACTGCGCCTGATCCTCACCTGAAGGGCTCGACGGGCCCGTTCGACGCATTCGTGGCCACGAGCTGCCCGGCCACCGACATCGACGGACAGCCGCGGCCGGCGACCGGCTGCGACGCCGGCGCCGACGAGCGCTAGCGAGCACACGTCTGGCGGCCCACAACGGTGGGTCGCCAGACGGATTTGCTGGACCTCTGGCTGGGGTCCGGCGGCCGGGCGGCGCTACGGTTTCGTCATGGCCGCGCCGGCGTCCGACGACCGCGACCGCCACGCGATGAAACCTCGCCGGAGCCGTCTCGGGGTCCTCGGCCGGATCGTTCTGGCCGCGGCCTGCTTGATGTTCCTCGGAACCCGCGTCGCCGCCACCGCGCCGGTCACTCCGGCCTCGCTTCCAACGGCGCCGAAGGCAATGCCACAGCTCTGGGGCGTTGAGGTGGATGGGGAGACGTTGCAGGCGCTCGACGGCAAGCGCGCAGCAGGCATGCGGGCGGTCGGGATGACCCTGATCGTCCCGCCCGGTCGCTTGACGGCGCAGGAACAAGTACGGCTCGTCAAGCGCGCCCGACGATGGCGCCTGCCGGTGATCGCGCCGGTCAGTGCCGAAGCCAGCGCCGTCTGCACGGCAGACAAGGCCACTGCTCCCGGCCTGCGCTGTGGAGTGCGCGCCACGTCGGTTAGCAACGCCGGGATATTGGCCGAGCGCGGTGCGGTTGATCTCATCCTCGTGCACGCGGGCAGCACCGCGGCGTTCCGCCGGTTGCGTGGGCGTGACGGCGTCCGCGTCGCCGGAGTCGTCGACTTGCGCTCGACCGGCTACAGCGCCCACCGCTGGCGCGCTGCGGTGCGGACCGCCCAGCAGAGCTCCAACCTTGACCTGGTGGTCCGGCCCGTGGGCAATCACCGCGGCGCCGCACTGGATCGGTTCACGCGCGCATTGACGGCGAGCCAACGTGGCGCTGACCGTCGCGCGCCGTCCGCGCCGACCCGAGTCTCGATCGCGCGGGCAGATCGCCGCTCCGCCGACGTGCGCTGGACGCGCTCAAGCGACGACCGGCGGGTCGTGCGCTACGGCCTGTACCGGGACGGCGCATACATACGCAGCGTGAGCACGGCCGCCACGACGCTCACCGGCCTGCGGTGCGCGCCGCACCTGCTGGAGGTCGATGCCGTCGACGCGGTTGGGAACCGGTCGCCGAAGACGTCCGTGCGAGTCGCCGCCGAGGGATGTGCGGCGCCGGCGACGGCCGCCGCGGACCCGGGTGCTACGACCGCGGCGAACCTCTGGGTCGACGCCAGCGGCGGCTCGTGCGCGCGGCGGGCGGCGCCCGCACCATACGATGACGCAGCCGCATGTGGCTCGCTCGACGCCGCGAACGACGTGTGCCAGGCGGGCGACCTGGTGCTCATCAAGGGAGGGACCTACCCGGAGCAGCACGTGACCGGCGACAACGGGCGCGCCGCGGACTGCAAGCTGTGGGTCGTGATCGGTGAGGCCATGGTGCTCAACGGCGCGCTGATGTTCGAGAGCGCCGCGCGTGTGCATCTCGGCGGTGGTGGAGCCCGCAACGGAGTGGGCGCGCGGCTCGTCACGTCGACCATCCCGAACAGCGGTTCGCCTCGCAACCAGTACCCGCTCGAGGTGATCGGAGGCGGAAACGCCGGTGGGCAGTCCTCGTCGGTCACGGTGCAGGGCACCGACGTCGGGGGGTGGAAGATCGAGAACTCGACCAACGTCACCATCCGCGACAACGACATCGGCCCGTGCGATGCGGTCGACGAAGACGCCGGCGGCAACGACTGCGACAACGGCTCGATCGAGTACTGCGAGCCGGGGCTCGCGCTCGGCGCCGACCGCGCCTGCACGGGTTACAACGAGGGACACGTGGTCGAGGGCAACCTGATCCACGACTTCGGAACCGACGACTCGCTATACACCGGCGGCGGCTCCAACGATCCGCACTGGGAGTGCATGTACGTCTCCTACCCGAGGAACCTGACCATCCGCGGCAACACGTTCGTCAACTGCGCCAACGGCGGGAACATCTTCTTCACGTACGCCAACGGCGGCGGGACGTTCGAGGCCGACTACGGCTACACGAACGTGGTGATCGAGAACAACGTGTTCACGACGACGTGCGACAGCTCATCGCCGCCGTGTGGCGGCCGCGCGGACTTCGCCTTCGGCATCAGCGGTCACTGCAACCTCTACGGCGGCGTTGACCTGACCGACGTCGTGATCCGCCACAACACGTTCCTGGGCGGGGCCGGGTTCGACAGCAGCGGCGGATGCACCCAGGGCAATCCGGGAGTCACGCTCTCCGGCAATGTCCGACTGGGGAACAGCGCGCAGTCTTCGTGCGGAGCCGACGGCGCATGGGAGCTCCCGCCGACGTCGGTGAACGAGGTGTTCTACGGGGGGGCGGTCACGTGCGCTCGCGACGCTCGCACGCTTGGCGTGGCCGCGACGGCGCTCGACCCGCTGGTCGCCAGCAACTCCGCGACAGCACCCGACGCGCATCTCAAGGGTCCGCGCGGGCCGCTGGACGGCTTCGTCGCCGCCGAGTGCCCGGAGCGGGACATCGACGGTCAGCCCCGGCCGGCGACGGGCTGCGACGCCGGCGCGGACGAGCGCTGAGCGCTCAGACGCGCGCGCCGATGCGCACCAGCGCCATGTCGTATCCAAGTGGCGTGCGCTCGATCGACAGCGCCTCGGGCTGAGCGCCGTGGCGCTCGAGCCGCTCGAGCAGCGAATCGGCCGTGAACGGGTGATGGCACTCGACCGACACGACGCCGACGCGGTGGATCCATCCGCCGCAGTGGTCGAACAGCTCTTCTTCCGCGCCCTCGATGTCGACCTTCAGCAGATCGACGCGGTCGGCCTCGAGCGTCTCGAGCACGTGCTCCATCGTCACCACGTCCGTCGTGCCGTCGCTGTCGTCGGACATGCGGAAGCCGTCCTCGCGGGCGCCCACCATCACGACGCGTCGCGGTGTGGCGCCGATGCACGCGCCGACTACGTGGGCGGCGGAGCCGATCGGCTCGAGATTGCGGCGCAGCACGGACAGGTTGCCGTCCTCAGGCTCCACGGCTGCGATCCGCGCGCCGGGGAAACGCCCGAGCAGCCAGCGTGCCGCGAGACCCGTGTTGGCACCCAGGTCGACGATCGTGCGCACGGGCTCACCCGCCGCGGCGGCGAGTGGCTCGTAGGAGCCGCCTTCGATCAACTCGCCGAGCACGACGACGTCGGACGTGTGGCTGCGCAGGCGGACGCGGCCCAGGCTTCGCAGGTTGACGTCCACCGCGATCGGCCGCCGGCAGACGACCGGACCGAGCTTGCTCTGGCTCAGGCGGACCCGCAGCACGCGCCAGAAGTCGCGCGGCGTGCGCGCCTCGCGTCCGTAGGTGAGCAGCGTCGAAGCGTGCTGCCCGACCTTGTGATCAGCGAGCGGGGACAAGAGCGACCTCCGAGTAGATATCAGCGAGACGCCGTCCGGCCGCGCTCCAGGTGATGTCGGCGGCGTGCGCCAGGCCCTGCTCGCGCAGCGCGCGCAGCAGCCCGCGGTCGGCGTTCACCGCTGTGATGTGCGCGGCGAGCGCGTCGACGTCGCGCACGGGATGCACGAGCGCGTTGACCTCGTGATGGCAGACGCCGCTGGCGGCGTCGGACACGAGCGGCACACAGCCGCTGCCGATCGCCTCGTTGCAAACCAGCGCGGAGCCTTCCTCGATGCTCGGGAGCACGAGCACGTCGTGCAAGCGCATCAGCTCGGGGATGTCGCTGCGGTGGCCGAGCACCTGGACGCTGGGGTGTGCGAGCTGGTCCTTCAGCTTCTCCCCGTAGGCGGGGAGCAGATCGCCGGCGACGGTGAAGGTGCCGGAACTCGACGCGGGGGACCGTAGCCACGCCTCGAGCGCGAAGTGCAGTCCCTTGCGGACCGCAGCCACACCGACGTACAGCATCCGCAGCGGTTGTCCGGGAGCAGGCGGCTCGCCGGGAGTGAAGACCGCGGGGTCGTAACCGTAGAGGTGCCGCACGAGCCGGTCGGGCGAATAGCCCGCGCGCTCGAACGTCCCGGCGACGAAGTCCGACGGGCACAGCAGGTGGTCGGCGAGGTCGTACTCGGCTTCCTCGATCCGCAGCACCGTCTCGTTGAACGCGTGCTCGTGATCGGCGGGAAGCGGCACGCCGAGACGCTCGCACTCGGCGCGGACGGTCTCGTACGCGTACCGCGTGTGGGTATTGGGGCGCTCGAGCACGGTCGGGATCCCGAGGCGCTTGGCGACCTCGAGCGTCCGCAGCGCGCCGAGCGGCCAGACGTGGACGACGTCGGGACGCTGCCGGGAGCGGGCGAGGCGGCGGGCCACGATGTGATCGTGCGCGCGCAGCGCCCGAAGCTCCCCGATCACGCGATAGGGCACTCGGACCGAGCCGCGGGCGAGCGTCGGGCGGACGGTGACGCCGTCGGGCACGGTTCGGGCGAGCGAGGCAGGCATCACCGTGACGTCGGCGCCGGCGTTCGCCGCGCCCGCGACCTCGTAGAAGGCCGTGTCGCAGATCCGGCCCGCGCCGAGGCGATGCGGGAAGCTGTGCAGCACGCGCACGCCGCGGCCGGCAGTGGCGGAAGCTTGCGTCATGGCACTAGGCGGTGTCGACGAGTTCATCGGCCACCCTCACCGGGCCACTCGTGCCCCGCATCCGGCGTCCCTCGAGCCAGCCGGCAAGCTGGGCCGCGCATCGCAGGTACGGGACGACGATGTACAGGATCGGCAGCGACTGCAATGTGAGCACCGGCGACGGGTGGACGTCGTTGTCGCGCATCCACCGCCGGTCGGGGCCGATGGAGCGGCCGAAGCGACGCCGCGAGCGGTACGTCTGCACCACGGGCACCCACTCGCGCAGCTTGATGCCGTCGGCCACCGTTCCGGCGCGGCCGGCGTGGACCGCGTAGCCGCGGTTGTACTTCCACAGAGCGCGCAGCAACGGCTTGCCCTCGTCACGCGTCGGATGCCAGACGACGGCGTCGCCGGCATAGGTCAGACGGGCGCCGGCCGCGACGGCACGCTCGGAGAACTCGTAGTCGCCGTACTCCTTGATGGAGCCGTCGAGGCCGCCGAGGCGGTCGAACGTGGCCCGCAGGCAGAAGAGGTTGGCGGTTTCGGCGAGGCCCAGCCGCACGGAATGCTCGTGGTCCTTCGAGCCGTCCATGTCGATCAAGGTCCAGGCGGTGATGCGCTCCGGAAGCGTGAAGCGGAAGCGTCCGGCGGCAAGGTCGGTGCCCTCGAGCGCTGCGAGACCGCGCTCCAGCCAGTCCGGCTCGGGCCGGCAGTCAGCGTCGCAGAACGCGAGCACCTCGCCGCGCGAGGCCGCGACGGCCATGTTGCGGGTGGCGTAGGAGTTGCGGGGCGGGCCGAACGCGACCCGCACATGGCCGTCCGGCGTCTCGATGCCGGTCGTGCCACCGTCTGTAGAGCCGTCGTCGCCGATCACGATCTCGAAGTCCGCGCGGTTCAAGGTCTGGTGCTCCAAGCACGCGAGGAGCTCGGCGATGTCCTTCGCGCCGTTGCGCACCGGCGTGATGACGCTTACCCGCGGCCGTCGTTCGTCCACATTCATCCTGTTCGGAACATAGTCCTGGACCAGCGGCTCGCCAACGCAATCTCCTCGACGTCCGAACAGTTGTCTTCGCGACCTCTGCCGGGCGTGGACATCAACGCTCGTCGGCGCCCGCGTCGCAGCGACTACCGGCCGCCGGTCGGGGTTGTCCGTCGATGTCCTTCGCAGGGCAGCCCGCCACCGCCGGGACATGGTCGTCAGCGACGCTCTGCTGGTCGAGGTGGAAGTCGAGTTCGTCGTCGGTACTGGCGTCTGCGTACGGGAAGGCGTCTGAGCCGATGGTGCTGTCGGTGGCCGCGCACGTGCCGCGGCGGCGGCTGTCGGACCAGACGTTGTAGGCGTACGTCCAGCCGTCGCCCGGATGGCACCCGTCCCACATCATCAGATTGCCCACGACGTCGACGTCCTTCCAGGTGCACTCGGGATTGGTGTCGAGTTCGAGCGTGGTGTCGGCGGCGAACGAG
This sequence comes from Solirubrobacter deserti, assembly GCF_027587175.1. GTDB lineage: Bacteria > Actinomycetota > Thermoleophilia > Solirubrobacterales > Solirubrobacteraceae > Solirubrobacter > Solirubrobacter deserti. Next base: position 97,293 of record NZ_JAPCID010000015.1, on the reverse strand, counting down.
TTGAACGCCACACGGACGCCGTCGAAGGCGACTTCTGGCCCGTTCTGACACCACGAGAGCGCGACGGCGGAGGCTCTTGTGGGTGTTCCGCCCGTCGGCGTTTCGGCCCAGGGCGCCGCCAGCCAGTTGTTCTCTATGGTCAGGTCACGATGCCCCATCTCTCCCGCCTGCGGGCCAGAGATCGTGGCGAAGATGTCGAAGATCGCGCACTGGCGGAACTTCGAGTTGACGATCGAGATGTTGTGGCCGGCGTTGATGTACATGCACTCCCAGTGGCACTCGAAGCCCGCTTCGAAGCATGTCTCGTCGAAGCGGTAGTCATGGAACGTCGCGCCGTCGATGGTCACGTTGGTCGCGAGATCGAGCTTGGAGTTTCCGCAGGTCTGCGTGATCGGCGCGACGACGTGGCAAGGGCCGTAGTCGCCGCCGCGGACCGTCAGATGGTCGACGAGCCACGCGTGCACGCTGCCGGCGTCCATGTCGTCGAGCGTGATGAAGGTCGAGCCCGGTCCGACGTAGATGCCCACCTGGTTACCGACGCCCGGTTCGGTGGCCTTGACGCTCATCTCCATGCCTCGCACCGCGATGTGGTCCGGGCCGGTCTCGTCGGAGCCGAACGCGAGCTCGTCGAGCACGACTCGTGCGCCCTTGGCGGGGCGAAAGAGTATGTCGGGCCCGTTCTCGTGGCCTGGCGCCTGCTTGATGATCTGCGACCCGTAGCGCCCCGACGCAACCTCGACGACGTCGCCGGGCTTGGAGATGCGGAACGCGCGGTCGAAGCCGGCACACGGGGCGGCGCGCGTGCACTCGTTCTGGTCCGATCCGGTGGGTGAGACGAACAGCGTGGCCGGCTCCGGCTCGGGCGACGTGCAGTTGCTCGTGGACGCTGAGACGACCGTGGATGCGGACGTGTTACCGGCCGCGTCGGCGGATACGACGCCGACCTCGTACGTGGTCCCGCATTTGAGCCCGGTCACCGTCGCACTCGTACCGGATGTGCTCGTGACCCGCACGCCGTTGCGATGGAGCCGGTACTCGGCGACACCGCGGTCGTCCGTGCCGGCGTCCCACACCAGCGTCACGGTCGTTTCCGTGCTGGCGGTCGCGCGCAGGCTTCGCGGCGGCGTCGGGGGCGAGGTGTCCGGGCAGATCGCGGAGCGCACCGCGAGCGTCGCCTTGACCGAGCCGTTGCCGGCCGCGTCGCGCGCCTCGACCGCGACCTGGTACGCCGTGTCGCAGGCAGGGACCGGCAGGATCGCCGACGTCCCATCCACCGTGTCGGTGAGCCGGCCGTCGATGTAGACCCGGTAGCCGGTGACGCCGACGTCGTCGGTCGACGGGTCCCACGCGATCGACACCAGTTCCGGTGTCGCCTCTATGAGCTTCAGTCCCGCCGGGGACGAGGGCGGCGTCTTGTCCGAGCACTCTGCCGTCGAGACCGTCACGGTGTTGCGCTGGGACAAGTTCTCGGCGGCGTCCCGCGCGACGATCCCGACCTCGACCGGCGCGCCGCATTGCAGATTCGACATCTCGATCTCGGTGCCGGTGGTGGCGTCGACCAACGAGCCTCCGCGATACACGTAGTACCCAGTCACGCCAATGTCGTCGATCGACGGCTCCCAGGCGAGGCGGATCGACGTCTCGCCGACGGACAGCGCCCGTAGCCGGGCCGGGGCGGTGGGCGGCGAGGTGTCAGGGCAGTCGTCGGTCCCGACCACGATCGTCGCCCGCTGCGAGACGTTGCCGGCCCCGTCGAGCGCCTCGACGCCGAGCGAGTACGACGTCCCGCAGGTAAGCAGCGAATACGTGAAGGTCAGCGCCTGGGTCGTGCCGACGAGCGTGCTGTCCCGGAACACGCGGTACCCCGCGACTCCCACGCTGTCGGTCGAGGCCTCCCACTCGATCTGCACGGACGTCTGACTCCGAGTCCCATACCCGAGCTGGCCCGGCGTGGTCGGCGGCTGGGTGTCCGAGGGTGTGGTCTGGACGGTGAAGGTGCGGGTCGCCGGCGTGGGGTCGGGGTTGCCGGCGGCGTCTACCGCGCGGACCACGAACGTGTAGTCGCCGTCGACGTTCGTCGCGTAGCTGCGCGGGGAGGTGCACGGGCTGAACGTACCCGCTCCGGCGGGTGTGTCCAGCCGGCACTCGAACGTGGCGCCGGGCACTGTCGCGGTGAAGGTGAACGAGGCGTCCGCGCGGTTCGTCGGCCCGCTCGGCCCGCTCGTGATCGTCGTCTCGGGGGTTGGCGCGGCCGTCGCGGTGGGCGTCGGCGTGGGCATCCCGGGCGCCGGTGGCCCGGGCAAGATGCTGATCGGGCTCGGTGGGGCCGCGATTCCGCACCCGCTCGGCGTCGCGGTCGCGAACGCCTTCGCCGACCGGTTGCCCGCCTTGTCGACGGCGTCGACCTCCACGAGGTGCGGCGTGCACGCCAGGCTGGGCAGCTGAACGCCCGGAGACGCCACCGTTGACGTCCGGCGACCGTCGAGGTAGACCGCGTATGCGACGGCGTCCTTCACCGCGCTCCACGAGACCGCGAGCCCGCCGCCGCCCGAAGGGACGACGAGTGGCGTTGCGGGCCGGGTCGGCGCCGACCGATCGCCGCGCGCGAGAGGCCGCAACTGCTTGAGGTACCGGATCAATGCCGCTTGCGCACCGGAGCCGGTGGGGAGGACGGCGAGATCAAGCCCGTCGGCCGACCGCGCGGCGTTGATCTCGCGACGCCAGGTCGCGGCGCGATAGCCGCTGCCACGCAGCGGCACCACCGCCATGACACGGCTCGCGCCGGCGTTCAGACCGCTGCCGGTGGATGCGGAAACCACCACGAGGTCGGCGTCGCCTCCGGCGGCGAGCGCTCGCGCCGCGGCGGGCGAGGCGGCGGCGACCGCGCACCGATGGCCCGGCTCGGCCAATTTGTGCTGAACGCACGCCTCGGCACCGCCGCCGAGTGGCTGAATCAGCGGCAGCTTCTCGCGCTGCGCCAGGCTCGTGAGCCGGCGCCCGGTCGCCGCGTCCAGACCGGGCGCGGCCACCAAGGTCATGCCCACGGCGCGCAGCTGCCGCAGGACGGGGCGATCGAGCGCACGCGCCAGGGCGGCGTCCACCTGCACACCCCACGTCTGCGGCAAGGCGTCAGGCGCCGACGGTGCGGCCTGTGCCGAGGCGGCGAACAAGGCGGACGCCGCGACAAGCGCGACCAGCCACCCGCCGAGCCGCGCCGGCGTGCTGCCGTGCAGGCACATCCACCCCCTCATCACCGCGACCGTATCGCGGATCTTGAGCGACTTCACTGGCCGACGGTTTAGGCCCCGGCACAACTCGCCCGGGACCTCTCATAAAGGCGCGTCAGCCCGGATACTTGCGCCAACCCGGAGGGAAGTCCGGGATGTCGGCGAGCCGGAACCAGCCGTGGCGCTCGTTCAGGCCCCGCACGCCGGGCACGGCGAGCAATGCCCGCTTGACGCGGTTCTTGCGGATCTCGCGCTCCCAGTAGGCCTTCCAGTACGCGTGCTTCTCGCGGGTGGGCTTGGCGTAGAAGGCGCCGCCGGCGTGCTTGAGCTGCGTGTCCTCGAGGTACGCCGCCTCGAACCCGAGCTTCGCGATGTCCTCGATGTACGCCGCGTCCTCGAGCCAGAAGACCTCGCCGGGATTTTGCCGAAAGCCGCCGGCGCGCTCCATCAGTTCGCGCGACGTCAGCGCGCAGCCGCCGCCGACCGGTCCGCGCTTGAGCCGCACCCCGTTGATGACCTCGGTGTGGTATGCGTGCGGACGCTCCTCGTACATGACCCGCGCCGCCGTGTCGTGCGGGTTGTTGACGAGGTTCGCCGCGAGGAACCCGATCTGCGGCAGCTTCTCATAGGACTCAAGCAGGGTTCGATCCCACTCGTGCGGCGCGTCGATCATGTCGTCGTCGAGCTCGACGATGTACGGCGCGCTGGTGAGCTTGACGGCCTCGGCGTACGCGTTCGCGCCGATGTTCTTGTCGTGGCGGACCACGCGGAGGCGCGGATCGTCGAGGCTCTCGAGGTACTCGACCGTACCGTCGGTCGACGCGTTGTCCCACACGAGGATCTCGGTCGTGAGCTCGGACGTGCGCGAGAGGACGTTTTCCACGCACAGCTTCAGCAGGTGGGCGCGCTCATGCGTGAGCACGACGACGGCGATCATGGCCGCGGACGACTCCTGGTCTCGATGGTCTGTTGGAAGTAACCGCGAAGGTCGCGAACGAGCGACCCTTCGCCGAAGGTCGGTACGGCGAACTCGTCGCCCACCGCGAGGGTGGGAATGGCCTCCGCCAGGCGGCTCGGATCCTCGACCAGCGTGACGAGGCCGGCGCCGGCGAACCGCCGCGACGACTCGACCTGATGGTCGTCGACGGTCTCGTCGAAGCGCTTGAACCGCGGGACGACAACGGGGCGCCGGCCGTTGCTCAGGCACAGCAGGATCGACCCGACCCCGGCGTGCGTGATGACGACGCGAGCCTCCCGGACCAGCTCGGCCAAGCGCGCCATGGGGACGAAGTCCACGCACTCGGCGTTGCGTGGCTGCACGGCCGAGCAGCCGTACTGCGCGACGACGCGCTCGTCGCCGGAGAGCGTCTCGACCGCCCGCAGGAGGCGATCGAACGGGAACTGGCTGGCGCCGGTGACGACGAGGATCATCGGTCTCCGAACACCGTGCCGGCGTAGCGTGCGCCGGGGACCGCGTCAACCAGCTCAGGCCACTGCACGTACACGCGATCGGCGATCGGACGAGCGAGTCGACAACTGAGCGACGGCCGCTCGGCGCGCGCGAGCGTCTCCACGTAGGCGACCCGCACACCGTGCGCCCGTGCGACCCACGCGAACGGCACCGCCACGGCTGCGCCGGTGGTCACGAGGACCTGCGGGCGTAGCCGCTTGATCAGGCGCCGCGCCAGCAGCACGTTGCGCACGGCGTTCTTGAGGCTACGCGCAGCGGGTGAGTGCGCATAGAAGAGCCGCTCACCTTCGAGCAACGACTCCACGTCGCCGCCGCCGTGGCTGCCGACGACCCAGGCGTGGTCGTACTCGCTCCACGCCTGTCGGAGCGACCACAGCTGCAGGAGGTGACCGCCGGCGGTGCAGACGAGCAGGACGTCGACGTGCTCGGTGCCGTGGCTCACGACGTGGCCGCCCCGATCGCCCGGCGCCGGCGAGCTCTCAGGCTGCGCACGCTCTGGGATCGACGCAGCTCCGCGCGCACCTCGGCATCCGAGCACACGGGCTGGCGCTTCAGCGCCGCTGCCGCGTAGCCCCAGATCATCGCGAGAGCGGCGGGCTCGGAGCGGGTGTGATGCAGCGCGCGCAAGGTGAGGAACCAGCCGCGGTAGCCCATGTAGTGGGCGGCGCGACCGCGCGCCGTCCACGGCTTCAGCCGGTGGCCGTCGCGCTCGCCCTCACCGCGGTGATGCTTGAACGGCAAGTTCACGAGCGTCCGCGTGTGCCAGCCGCGCAGATGCGCCTTCAGCTCGTCGATCCCGTCCCAGCCCATGCTGCGCTCGAGCGGCATGACGTCGTCCAGACACTCCCGGCGGTACGCACGGTCGGCGCCCCAGACGCTCGAGCCCGTGTTGTACCGCGCGACCCATTGACCGTCCTCGAGCTCGACAGCGTTGCCGCCGGCGATCCCCAGCGAGCGATCCTCGGCGAACGCGGACAGCAGGCGCTGGAAATGATCGGGCTCGAATGAGACGTCGGCGTCCACCTTGACCACCACCTCGTCGCGGCCGGCAAGGGCCGCGACGCCGCGCTCGAAGCCGCGTACGATCGGCGCGCCCCGCTCGACGGTGCGCGCGATCTCGGGGGCCTCGACGAGCGTGATCCACGGGTGCTCGGTGGCCAGCGTCCGCGTCAACGAGCACGTGTCGTCTGTGGAGCCGGTATCGACGACGACCCACTGCGTGGGCGTGACCGTCTGTGAGGCGAGGCTCGCGGCGAGCCGCGGGAGGTTCTCGGCCTCATCGCGGACGGGAGTCACGACGGCGTACGACAGCTCGGGCTCAGACGGGACGGGCTTGGTGTCGAGGGTCAGGGGGGCGCCGCCGGCCGACGGGATCGCCCGCGGCAGCGTGGACGACAGCCACACCTCGAGCATGACGATCGCGAGCAGCAGGCGGCCGTTCCGTGTGTCGGTCCCGTCGGCGTGACGGCGCACCAGCGAGGCGACCGTGCCGCGGTCCAGGAACTCGGCGTAACGCGGGGAGGGAGTGAGCAGGAAGTCGCTGATCCCGCCGCCGGCCTGGGCCGCGAACCAGCGGTCGACGGAGCCGGCGAAGAACCCGATCTTCTGCTTGTCGATGATCCGATCCGGGATGATGCCCCGCGCCGCATGCTTGAGCACGTGCTTGGTCGTCGTGACGCGCCGCACCTTCATGGCGGTCGGGATCGTGGCGCAGTACTCGACCATCTTGTGATCGAGGAACGGCACGCGCACCTCGAGCGAGTGCGCCATCGAGGCGCGGTCGAAGTAGTGGAGCATGTCGTCCACGAGTGCCAGCTGGCCGTCGATGTACAGCGTTGCGGCAAGCGGCTCGTCGGCGATATCCCCCAACCGCTCGGCCACGACGCGGCGAGCCGCGTCCCCGTCCAACTCGGCAAGCGGGCCCCGCAGCAGACGGCCGCGCAGGTCGTCGTCGAGCTTGCCGCTCATCGCCAGGAGGCGGTCGACGGAGCCGGGGGCCTCGAGCGTTCGGGCCATGCGCTGCACCTTGCCGGGGCCGCGCCTGGCCGCGGACGTGATGGCGGCGCGAGCGGGGGCGGGAAGCCGGCTGAACGCGGCCGCGGCGGCAGCGGCCTGATGCTTGTTGTAGCCGCCGAGGAGCTCGTCGGCGCCCTGGCCGGAGAGCGTGACGGTCACGTGCTTGGCCGCGAGCTCCGACAGGGCCGAGAAGCCGAGTGACGAGAGATCGGCGAGCGGCTCGTCGATCTGCCAGGAAAGCGTCTCGAGATCGACCGCGGCGTCCGATACCGACAGCTGCAGCTCGTGGTGCTCAGCCCCGATCGAGTCCGCCACGAGCTTGGCGTCCGAGAGCTCGTTCTTCTTGCCGTCCTCGGCGAAGCCGACCGAGAACGTCTTGACAGGCTCGCTCATGTTGCGCGCCATCAGCGCGACTATCACGCTCGAATCCAGGCCGCCGCTCAGCATCGCGCCGAGCGGCACATCGGCCATCAGCCGGGACTTGACGGCGTCCTCGAGCTCGGCGATCAGACCCTCGCCCCAGTCGTCGACCGTCAGGCCGGGCTGGGCCTCGGGGCGGGGATAGGCCCAATACCGCTCGACGCTCACGCCGGACTCGTCGATCACGAGCCGGTGCCCGGGCATCAGCTTCGAAACGCCGGCCAGAGGCGTGCGCGGACCGGAGAAGAAGCCGAAGGTGAGGTAGCTGTCGATCGCCTCGTAGTCGAGGTCCGGACCGATCAACCCGGACGCGAGCAGGCTCTTGAGCTCAGACGCGAAGATGACGCGGTCGCCGACCTGAGCCCAGTACAGCGGCTTGACGCCGAGGCGGTCGCGCGCGATCACGGCGCGGCGGCGGGTTCCGTCCCAGATCGCGATGGCGAACTTGCCCCGAAGCTGCTCGGGTACGTGCGTCCCGTAGCGCTCGTACAGGTGCGGCAGGATCTCGGTGTCGCAGCGTGTCCGAAGGACGTGGCCCTCGGCCTTGAGCTGGCGCGTGATCTCGGCGTGGTTGTAGAGCTCGCCGTTCTGCATCCCCCAGATGTCGCCGGTCTCGTTCGGGAACGGCTGGTGGCCGGCCTCGACGTCGACGATGCTGAGGCGGCGCGCGCCGAAGGCGACGCCGGGCGCCTGCATGATGCCGCGATCATTCGGTCCGCGATGGGTCATCGCGTCCGTCATCTGGTTGAGGACCTCGGGCGAGATGACCTCGCGAGCCTCCCCGCCCACCTGTACCACTCCGCAGATGCCGCACATATGACCGCCAAGCTAGGCGCTCGCCCGCGCGGCTTCGACAACCCAATGGATGGGATCCGCTGCGGTTGACCTAGCCAGTCGGCGAGGGTCGCCCGTCTTGCGCCGGGAACTGACCGAACGGGGGGTCAACGGCACGGAGGCCCAAGCCTACGATCACGTCACCTGCTCAGCCGGCGCGATGGGCGCCTGCAGCCAGCCTTCGACCCATCCAGGGGGAATCGCCCAGTGAACACCGTCTACGTCGACACCAACACGGATGAGGCCACGCGCCGCGAGCGCCTGTACAACGGCCACCTGTTCGTCCTCGCTCCCCGCCCCAGCACGCTGGCGCTGGTCGAGCATGCCCGCGAGATGATCGAGGCTGCGTTCGGCGACATCGATCCGGCCCTCGCGCAGTACGAGATGCCGGTCGAGCGCTACGTGGAGATCTGCGCGCCGCTGAAGCCGGCGTTCATCCACAACGACAGGACCAAGCAGCTCCTGAAGGACGTCGTCGAGGACTTCGGCTGCGTGCTCGAGGAGACCTTCATCGACGTGCCGCGCCTGCGCATGGTCACGAGCGACGGCTATCTGACCTCGGGGGTCGGCTACGCGCACCATCCGCACCGCGACACGTGGTACTCGGCGCCGATGGCGCAGCTGAACTGGTGGCTGCCGATCTACGACATCGAGACCGAGCAGTCGATGGCGTTCCACCCGCACTACTTCGACAAGGCGATCAAGAACGGCTCGTCGGAGTTCAATTACTACGACTGGAACTCGAGCGGGCGCAAGGACGCGGCGAAGCAGATCAAGTCCGATACGCGCAAGCAGCCCAAGCCGGAGGAGGAGCTCGAGCTCGAGCCGTCTCTGCGCCTGCTGCCGCCGGCCGGCGGCATCGTCCTGTTCTCCGCGGCGCACCTGCATTCGACCGTGCCGAACACGTCCGGCCGGGCCCGCTACAGCATCGATTTCCGCACGGTCAACGCCGTCGACCTGGCGGAGGGCAAGGGCGCCCCGAACCTCGACAGCCACTGCACCGGCACGTCGCTGCGTGACTTCATCCGCGGCTCGGACCGCTCCGCCATGCCCGAGGAGCTCGTCGCCAAGTACGACGACGAGTCGTCCGCCGACGGCGTGCTGGTCTACCAGCCGGCCTAACCGAGAAACGAAAGCGAGGCGGGACGTGAGCTGCCCGGTCTGCAAGCGTCCCGCCGACGCGCCCTTCGTGCACATCGCCGGCGTGCCCGTGCACGTGAGCCAGTTGCACACGACGCCGAGCGGCGCGCGGACCGCGCGCCGGGGCGATCTGCAGCTGGCCTTCTGCGCCGGCTGCGGCTTCATCTGGAACGTCGCCTTCGATGCGGCGCTTGTCGAGTACGACGCGGCCTACGAGAACTCGCTCGATCACTCGCGCGCGTTCACCGACTACGCGAACGGACTCGCCCAGCGGCTCGTCGAGCGCTACGACGTCCGCGGCCGCCGCGTGGCCGAGATCGGCTGCGGCCAGGCGGAGTTCCTGCGCGCCCTGTGCAACGCCGGCCACAACCGCGGCTTCGGCTACGACCCGACCTACGTGGGCGACGACAGCGACCCGCGGATCACGATTCGCCGCGAGCTGTATTCCGAGGAAACAGTCGGCGACCTCGAACCCGAGTTCGTGTGCTGCCGTCACGTACTCGAGCACCTGGAGCAGCCGCTGGCGTTCGTCCGCTCGCTGCGGCGCACGCTCTCCGCCGAGCGCGCGGCGACCGTGTATGTAGAGGTCCCCAACGGCACGCACCAACTCCTCAACGGCGTGGTCTGGGACATGATCTACGCACACTACGCGACCTACACGGAGCCGTCGCTGCGCACCCTCTTCGAGCTCGGGGGCTTCGAGATCCTCGACAGCGGTGCGGCCTTCGGCGATCAGTACCTGTGGCTCGAGGCGCGTCCGACGGACGCGCCCGTGCCCGACGCCCCGTCGGCCGACCTGGACGCCGTCCGCGCCGCCGTCGAGCGCTTCGCCGCCGGGTACAGCGGCTTCGTCGGCGATTGGCGCCGGCGGGTCGACGGCCTGCGCACGCAGGGACGCCGCGTCGTCCTCTGGGGCGCCGGCGCCAAGGGGGTGAGCCTGCTGAACTCACTCGAGGACCACGACGCCATCGCGCGGGTCGTGGACGTCAACCCGCGCAAGCACGGCACCTACGTGCCGGGGGCGGGGACACCGGTCGTGTCCCCGGAGGCGCTGCGCGCCTTCTCGCCGGATGTGGTGGTGCTGGCAAACCCGATCTACCGCGACGAGGTCCGCGGGATCCTCGCCGAGTTGGGCCAGAGCGCCGAGATCCTGTGCGTCTGAACTAGCCGATCGGCGAGGATCGCCGACCCGCTAACCGAACGGGCGGGGACGGCGTAGAACCCCAGACCTAGCATCGCCATCGATGGTCAAGAACCCCACAGCGCAGAACGCTCCGGCGCCTCGTGTGGCCGTCGTGATCCCGACCTACAACCGGGCTCGCTGGCTCGGCGGGGCAATCGAGAGCATCCTCGCGCAGACGTACAAGGACTTCCGCCTGGTCGTCTCCGACAACGCGTCGACGGATGACACGGCCGCGGTCGTCGCTCGCTTCGACGATCCGCGCCTGACGTACGTGCGACGAGCGACCAACTGCGGCCTGAACGAGCACTACAACGGCTGGTTCGCCAACGTCGAGGCCGACTACCTGTACATGGTCCCGGACGACGACCGGCTCACTCCAGACGCTCTGGCGGTGACCGTCGCGGCGCTCGAGGCCAACCCGCGCGCCGCGATGATCCACGCCCAAGTCGATGTGGTCGACGAAGCCGGCGAGGTGATCGCCGCGGAGCACCACATGAGCGGCCTCGACAGCAACACCGTCGAGCGTGGGACCGACTTCATCCGCCGCTCGATGCAGATGTCCTACCGGGTACACGCGACCACGGTCCTGCTGCGCACGGAGGCCGTGCGCAGCGTGCTGCTCGACGAGCGCGACTACCCCGTTACCGATCTGGGGCACTTCATGCGGATCGCGCTCGACTGGGACGTGGTGTTCCGCAAGCAGACGATCGCGCGCTACCGCATCCACGACGGTGCCTACAGCGCTGGTGCGGCGCAGGTGACCGACGGCGGCTACATCCAAGGCACCGAACGGATCGAGAAGTTCCTGGAAGTCAAGCTGCGCTTCCTGGACGAGCACGGTGACCGCCTCACCGGCGTCCCCGCCCTGCGGCGCGAGGCGCACCGCGCGTTCCGCCGCGAGCTCATCGAGCACGCGGCGCACGCCACGTTCCCCGCGCGCCGGCCGGCGCCCACCGCCCGTGTGCTCCGCGCCTGCGCGCGGCGCGATGCGGCCGTCGTCTTCGAGCCGACGGCGTGGCGGCTGCTCGCGGGCTCGCTGCTCGGCGCGCGCGCGACCACTGCAATCAAGCGGGCGCTGCGGCGCCCAACCCCAACAGAGGTGACTCCCGCATCATGAAGGTCGCGATCCTCGCCGGCGGCGTCGGCAGCCGCATCTCGGAGGAGACCGAGATCAAGCCCAAGCCGATGGTCGAAATCGGCGGCCGCCCGATCCTCTGGCACATCATGAAGCACTACGCCCACTACGGGTACACGGACTTCGCGATCGCCCTCGGGTACAAGGGCGAGGTCATCAAGCGCTACATGGTCGACTACGCGTCGCTGTACGGCGATCTGACCGTTGGCCTCGCGAACGGGCACATCGAGCGCCGCAACGGCCACGGCGCGGAGATCGACGACTGGACCGTCTCGCTCGTGGACACAGGCCAGGGCACGGCCACCGGCGGTCGCATCAAGCGCCTCGCGCCGACCATCGGCAACGAGACGTTCATGTGCACGTGGGGCGACGGCGTCTCCAACGTCGACCTGGACAAGCTGCTCGAGTTCCACCGCTCGCACGGCAAGCTGGCCACGATGACGGCGGTCCGGCCGCCGGCCCGCTTCGGCCACCTGGAGCTCGACGGCAACGTCATCTCCGACTTCAACGAGAAGCCGCAGATCGGCGAAGGCTGGATCAACGGCGCCTTCTTCGTGCTCGAGCCCGAGGTGTTCGACTACGTCCCGGGCGACGACACGATGTGGGAGCGCGAGCCGCTCGAGCGGCTCGCCCGCGAAGGCCAGCTGATGGCCTACAAGCACGAAGACTTTTGGCAGTGCATGGACACCCTCCGCGACAAGAAGCTGCTGGAGGAACTCTGGAACGACGGGGCTCCGTGGAGGACCTGGGAATGATGCGCGTACTCGTCACCGGCCACAACGGCTACATCGGCTGCTCGCTGCTGCCTCTGCTGCAGCAGGCGGGCCACGAGGTCGTGGGCCTCGACAACTACCTCTATGAGACGTGCACCTTCGGGCCGGACGTCCCGGATGTGCCGTCGCTGCGCAAGGACGTCCGCGACGTCGAGCTCGGCGACCTCGAGGGCTTCGACGCCGTCATCCACCTGGCGGCCATCTCCAACGATCCCGTCGGCGACCTGAACCCGGACGCGACGTACTCGATCAACCACCGCGCGTCCACCCGCCTGGCCAAGCTGGCCAAGGAGGCGGGCGTCGAGCGCTTCCTGTTCTCGTCCTCGTGCAGCCTCTACGGCGCCGCAGGCGACGACATCCTCGACGAGAGCGCGAGCTTCAACCCGGTCACGCCCTACGGCGAGTCCAAGCTGCTGGTCGAGAACGACCTGCGCGAGCTGGCCGACGACGACTTCAGCCCGACCTACCTGCGCAACGCCACGGCTTACGGCCTCTCGGCCCGCCTGCGCGGCGACCTGGTGGTCAACAACCTCACGGGCTACGCGGTCACGACGGGCCAGGTGCTGCTCAAGAGCGACGGTTCCTCCTGGCGCCCGCTCGTGCACATCGAGGACATCAGCCGCGCCTTCGTGGCGATCCTCGAGGCGCCGCGCGAGCTGGTGCACAACGAGCCGTTCAACGTCGGCCGCACCGAGGAGAACTACAAGATTCGCGACGTCGCGACGATCGTCGGCGAGGTCGTGCCCGGCAGCACGGTCACGTTCGCGGACGGCGCGTCTCCGGACATCCGCAACTACCGCGTCAACTGCGACAAGATCATGGAGACCCTGCCGGCCTTCCAGCCGGTGTGGACGGTCCGCAAGTCGGTCGAGGAGCTGTACGCGGCCTACGTTGCCAACGGGCTCGAGCTCGACGACTTCCTGTCACGCCGCTTCATGCGCATCAAGCACGTCCGCGAGCTGCAGGAGGAGGGCGTCCTGGACGACAGCCTCCGCCGTCTGGAGGCCTCCGTTGCCTAGTCCCGCCCCGTCGTCGGAACAGGCGCGCACGGACTTCGTCGTCGTCGAGCGCTGTCGGGGCTGCGGCTCCGGCCCGCTCGTCGACTTCCTCGACCTGGGCGAGCTGCCGCTGCCGGACGCGCTCCTCGCCACGGCCGACCTCGACGGTCCCGAGGCGCGGTTCCCCATGGACGTCACGTTCTGCCGCGAGTGCTCGCTCGTGCAGATCCGCCAGGACGTGTCGCCGGAGGCGCTGTTCGTCGAGAACAACCTCTACTTCTCGTCGTTCTCGGCCGGCCTGCTCAAGCACTGCCGCGAGCACGCGCTGAACCTGATCCAGACGCGTGGCCTCGGCGCGGGCAGCCTCGTCGTGGAGATCGCCTCCAACGACGGGTACATGCTCAAGAACTTCGTCGAGCACGGCATCCCGGCGCTCGGCATCGAGCCGGGTCCGCCGCAGGCCGCGGCCGCGATCGCCGAGGGCGTGCCCACGCGCCAGGAGTTCTTCGACGCCGACTGCGCCCGCCGGCTGGTGGCCGAGGGCAAGCGTGCCGACGTGATCATCGCCAACAACGTGATGGCGCACACGCCGACGCTCAACTCGTTCGCCGAGGGCCTGAGCATCCTGCTCGCCGAGGACGGCGTGGCGACGATCGAGAACACCTACGTCAAGGATCTGATCGACCACTGCGAGTTCGACACGATCTACCACGAGCACTTCTGCTACTTCTCGTGCACCGCGGTGGACGCGCTGATGCGCCGCCACGGGCTGTTCCTGAACGCCGTCGAGCACTTCCCGACGCTGCAGGGCGGCACGCTGCGCTGGATCATCGGCGCCCGTGAGGACGTGCAGGAGTCCGCGCGCGGCTTCCTCGCCGCCGAGCGCGAGCAGGGGCTGACGAGCTTCGAGTACTACGAGCGCTTCGGCGAGCGCGTCACGGGCATCCGCAAGGGCTTGCGCGAGCTGCTGGCCGGCCTGCGCGCCGAGGGCAAGTCGATCGTCGGCTACGGCGCGGCCGCGAAGGCGTCCACGCTGTTGAACTTCACCGGCGTCGACGGCGAGTTCATCGACTACGTGGTCGACCGCAACGTGCACAAGCACGGCAAGCACATGCCGGGCATACACCAGCCGATCCATCCGGTCGAGAAGTTGCTCGAGGATCAGCCCGACTACGTGCTGCTGCTGGCCTGGAACTACCGCGACGAGGTCATGCGCCAGCAGGCCGAGTACCTCGAGCGCGGCGGCCGGTTCATCATCCCGGTGCCGGAGCCGCAGATCCTGTGAGCTGCCCGGCGTGTGGCGCCCAGCAGCTCGAGCACTTTTACGAGAAACGCGGCATCCCGGTCCACAGCGTCCGCCTCGTGAATTCCCGCGAGGAGGCGCTGTCGTTCCCGACCGGCGATCTGCGGCTCGGGTTCTGCGCGGCGTGCGGATTCATCACGAACACGCTCTACGACGCCGCGCTGCAGGACTACGGCATCGGCAACGAGGCCAGCCAGGGCTTCTCGCCGACGTTCAACGCGTTCTCGAAGGAGCTCGCCCGGCGCTGGGTGGAGCGTTACGGACTCGAAGGTAAGGGCGTCCTGGAGATCGGCTCCGGCAAGGGCGAGTTCCTCGTCGACATGATCGAGGCCGGCGCCGGCCACGCCGTCGGCGTGGACCCGGCGCTGCTCGACGAGCGGCTGGACCCGGCGCTCGCCGACCGCATCTCGTTCATCAAGGAGCACTACTCCGAGCGTCACGGCGCATTGACGGGCGACGCGGTCGTGTGCCGTCACACGCTCGAGCACATCGGGCCGGTGCTCGACTTCGTCAGCATCATCACGCGCTCGCTCGAAGGGCGCCCCGACACGGCCGTGTTGTTCGAGCTGCCCGACGTCGGCCGCGTGCTGCGCGAGTGCGCGTTCTGGGACATCTACTACGAGCACTGCTCGTACTTCACGCCCGGGTCGCTGGCCCGGCTGTACCGCAAGGCGGGGCTCGACGTGCTCGACCTCGAGCTCGACTACGACGATCAATACATCCTCATCGAGGGCCGTCCGGCCACGGGCGCGCCCAACGCGCCGCTGGCGCTGGAGGAGACGCCGGAGGCCGTGGCCGCCGACGTGGCGGCGTTCGTGCGCGACTTCGAGGCCACGCGCACGGCGTGGCAGGACCGCGTGCGCAGCGCCCGTGCTGACGGCCGCAGGACCGTGCTGTGGGGTGGCGGCTCCAAGGGCGTCGCGTTCCTCACGACGCTCGGCCTCTCGGCCGAGGTCGACTTCGTCGTGGACGTCAACCCGTTCAAGCAGGACAAGTTCATGGCGGGCACCGGGCACGAGGTCAGTTCGCCGGAGCGCCTGCGCACCGAGCAGCCGGATCTCGTCGTGGCCATGAACCCCATCTACCTGGAGGAGATCGGCGCCGACCTCCACCGCTTCGGTGTGAACGCGGAGCTCGTCGCCGTCTAAAGGCTCGGACCTTTCGACGCGCCCGTTCTGTATATTCGCCTCGCACAGGGGTCAGCGTGAAGACGTTGCTGCCCTCTGGGCGAGAGTGAATTGAGTCTGCGTTTGGTCAACGCAGCAGAACGCGTTCGCGCACGGTCAGCGCGGATACTCCAGACGAATGACGTGCCCAGGCATGGGGGCCGCGGCGCGCGAGATGAGAGGTCAGCTTGTCGGGGGGAAGGGTCCCAGGCACCTCGCGTGCCGTGCTGGTCGTCCTGGTGGGTGCGCTGTTCGCGTTCGCTCACGCATCCGTGGCGACCGCCGCTCCTGCGGCGCCGTCGGTGAAGTCGCCCACGAGCTACTCCTGGAGCAACAGCTCCTCGCTCACCGTCTCGGGTACGGCTGCTGCCGGCTCCACGGTCGACGTGCTGGTCGACTCCGTCTCGCGCGGTACGACGACCGCCACGAGCTCCGGCACCTGGACGCGCACGATCACGGTGCCGGACGGTGACCGGCTCTTGACCGCGACCGCGTCCGACGCCACGGGCAAGTCGCCCGCGTCGAGCATCGTCGTCGTCCGCATCGACACGACGGCGCCGGCGGCGCCGGTCATCACCAGCCCGGCGGAAGGCGCCGGCGTCGGGACGAGGATGACCCTGTCGGGCACCGCCGAGAGCGGGACGACGGTCGAGTTGTTCGAGAACGGCCAGCCCCGCGGCACGGTCGCGGCCTCGAGCGGGACGTGGAGCCGTGAGTTCACCGGCCTCAAGGACGGCGCGCGCGTGAACTTCACGGCCCGCACGACCGACTTCGCCCGCAACGTCTCCGCCCTGTCCGCCGTGCGTTCCGTGGTCGTCGGCGGCGGGCCCACGCCCCAGCCGCCTGCCGCGCCCGTGATCACGGCGCCGGTGGACGGCGGCTGGAGCCGCCTGTCCACGGTCGCGCTCTCGGGCACGGCCGTCGCCGGCGCGACCGTGACCGTGCGCGAGGGCAGCGTGACGCGCGGCACGGCGACGGCGTCGCTCACCGGGACGTGGTCGCTGATGCTGGCGGGCGTCACCGACGGCCTCCACAGCTACACCGCCACGGCGACGACGGCGGCCGGGACCTCGGCGCCGTCAAGCGCGCGCTCGGTGCGCGTGGACACGATCGCGCCCTCGCCCGCGACGCTGACCGCTCCGGAGAACAACCGCCTGCAGAACAGCTCGAGCGTCACCGTGACGGGCACGGCGGAGCCGAACGCGACGATCACGGTCTTTGACGGCCCGACGGCGCGCGCCACGACGGTTTCGTCCTCGGGCGGTGCGTTCTCCACCAGCGTGACCGGGCTCGCCGACGGCTCGCACGCTCTGACGGTCACCGTCGCCGACGCGGCCGGCAACACGTCGGCCGCCTCGGCCGCGCGCACGGTGCGCGTCGACGTCCGCGCGCCCGTCGTCTCGATCACGTCCGGCCCGGGCGGCGAGGCCGGCGCGGCGACGTTCGGCTTCGACGCCGACGAGGCCGGTGTGGCCTTCAGCTGCACGCTCAACGGCACGTACACGGCGTGCTCGAGCCCGCAGCGCTACAGCGGCCTGGGCGCCGGCGAGTACACGTTCCGGGTGCGGGCGACCGACCCGGCGGGCAACGTCGCGAGCCCCGCGCAGCGGACGTTCACGATCGCCGCTCCGACGCCGACGCCCACGGTGACGGTCACCGCGACGGCCACCGCCACGGAGACGGCGACGGCCACCGCGACGGCGACCGCCGCACCCGACACGCGGGCGCCCTCGGTCCCGACGGGCATGGCGTGGAACGGCGTCACGCAGACCTCGGTCGGCCTGCGCTGGAACGCCGCGACCGACGACCGTGCGGTCGTCGGCTACCGGCTCTACCGCAACGGCACCGCGGTCGGCACGACGACCTCGCTCTCGTACACGTTCTCCGGCCTCGCCTGCAACACGAGCTACACGTTCGCGCTCGAGGCCTACGACGCCGCGGGCAACGCGTCCAACCGGGCCGAGGCCACGGGCACGACGACGACGTCGGCCTGCCCGACCCCGACGCCCACCGCCACGGCGCCGCCGGACACGCAGGCGCCGTCGGTGCCGCAGGGCATGGCCTGGGACGGCGTGGGTCAGACGTCGGTCGGCCTGAAGTGGAGCGCGGCGAGCGACAACGTCGGCGTCGCGGGCTACCGCCTGTACCGCAACGGCACCCTCGTCGGGACGACGACGGCGCTGTCGTACACGTTCTCCGGGTTGAGTTGCGCGACGTCGTACACCTTCGCTCTGGAGGCGTATGACGCGGCGGGTAACGCGTCCAACCGCGCGGAGGCCGCGGGCACCGCGTCGACCGCGGCGTGCGTGACGCCGACGCCCACGGTCACCGTCACGCCCACGGTCACCGTCACGCCGACCGTCACGGTCACGCCGACCGTCACGGTCACGCCGACCGTCACGGTCACGCCCACGGTCACCGTGACCCCGACGGTGACGGTGACGCCGACCGTGACCCCCGAGGATCCACGAGTGGCCCACTTTTGGGTCGACCCCAACGGCGGCTCGTGCACTCGTCAGGCTTCGCCCGCCGCCTACAACGACGCCGCCGCGTGCGGCTCGCTGGACGCGGCCAACGACGTCTGCCGCGCCGGGGACACGGTGTTGATCAAGGGCGGGACCTACGGTGGTCAGACCGTCACGGGCGGCAACTCACGCACCAGCGACTGCATCATGCGCGTGGCTGGCGGCGAGGCCGCCCGGCTCAACGGCAACCTTCAGTTCCAAAGCGCGTCACGCGTGACCGTCGACGGTGGCGGT
Source organism: Solirubrobacter deserti (assembly GCF_027587175.1). GTDB lineage: Bacteria > Actinomycetota > Thermoleophilia > Solirubrobacterales > Solirubrobacteraceae > Solirubrobacter > Solirubrobacter deserti. The sequence continues at coordinate 78,868 of NZ_JAPCID010000015.1, read as the reverse complement.
GCGCGCAATGGTGTCGGCGCCCGGTTGGTGACCACGACGATTCCGGGTAGTGGCTCTGAGCGCAATCAGTACGGTGCCTACGCTTCGGGTGGTTCGAAGTTTGTGACGTTGCAGGGTGCTGATTTCGGTGGTTGGCAGATTGACAACAGCAACAATGTGACGTATCGCAACAATGACATCGGTCCGTGTGACACGATCGATAGCGATGGTGGCGGTGGGAATTGCGATAACGGGTCGATTGAGTACTGCGAGGCGGGGTTTGCGCATTGCACGCAGTACAACGAGGGGCATGTGGTCGAGGGCAATTTGGTGCACGATTTCGGTGCTGATGACTCGTTTTTTGGTGGCGGGGGGTCGAATGATCCGCATTGGGAGTGCATGTATGTCTCGTATCCGCGGAATCTGACGATTCGTGGGAACACGTTCGTCAATTGCGCGAACGGCGGGAACATCTTCTTTACGTATTCCAACGCGGGCGGCGGCTTTACGGCTGATTACGGGTATACGGGGTTGACGATCGAGAACAACGTGTTCACCAAGACGTGCAACAACTCGTCGGCGCCGTGTGGTGGGCGGCTGGATTTCGCGTTCGGTATTTCCGGCCACTGCAACATCTACGGCGGAACGGACCTGAGCAATGTCGTTATCCGGAACAACTCGTTCTTGGGCGGGTCGGGCTTTGACATCAGCGGCGGCTGCACGCAGGGCAACCCGGGCGTGACCCTGAGCGGCAACGTCCGCCTCGGCATCAACGTCCGATCAGCGTGCGGATCAGGTGGTGCGTGGGCAGCGCTCCCTGCCTCGAGCTGGGAGCTGTTCTACGGCGGCTCGGTGGTCTGCGGCACGAACGCGCTGACGCTCGGGACCACGATCACCGCGCTCGATGCCCGCGTCGTGTCCAATAGCAACACCACGCCCGACGCACACCTCGTCGGCGCAACCAGTCCGCTCGACGGCTACGTCAAGGCCGCGTGCCCTGAAGCGGACATCGACGGCCAGTCCCGCCCGTCAACAGGCTGCGACGCGGGCGCCGACGAGCGTTGAAACCGACGCCTCGCGCCGGGTGGGGTCCGGCGCGAGGCGTTCAGCGGCGGTCGCTAGCGGCGGCACCAGTCGTTGCGCCAGGCCAAGAACTTGATCAGCTCGACAAGGGTCTTCGGGTTGCGGCACGTGTCGGCCGGCGGCGCGCAGTCCCTCCGGTGCCAGTAGAAGCCGAACGTCGTCTTCTTGACGGTGCAACCGTCGCCGTCGCCTGTATTGCAGTCTGGGCCGCCGAAGTACTTAAGGAACTTATCAGCGTACGCCTGCCCGAACTTCTGGGCAAGGTAGGTCTTCCACCAGTTCACCCACGCCTGGTACTTGGCGTTGTCGGCACCGGGCACGCACGGCTGTTCGGTGGGAGGCGTCTGTCCGCCTTCGATGCTGAGCGTCGCGGCGGTCCACGTCAGAGAGCCGGGGGTGTCGCCTCCCTCGGAGACCAGCTCGATCGTCACCGATGTTGCGTTCGGTGGAACGGTGATCGGCAGGTTCGCGGTGTCGAGCTGCCAGCCCTCGTTGGACTGCAGTTGATTCACGATCGAGAATGTCTCGCCCGTGTTGAACGTGCCCTTGACCACGTTGCCGTAGACGCCGGTCGAGGCCGGCCCGTAGGCGCTCCCGACGAGAAGGCCCAGCGAGCCGGCGCGCGCGGTTGTCGAGCCCGCGAAGTTGAACGTCTGCGGCACCGTCTTTTTGAAGTCGCCGCTGAACCCCTCATAGGCGAGGTCGTTGCCGTCACGCAGCCCAGCGAACTTGGACGTCCCGGGGACGTCGTAGATCACGACGAGCGCCGCGCCTTCGTTGCCGCTCGGCGGCAACGACGTGGACCGGAAGTGCATGTCGGAGACCGTGACCGTGTTGGTGCCGGCGGCGACCAACGCGAGGTTGGTCACGTCGGCGCGGTAGGTCCAGAACACCTCGCCCTGATAGAAGGTCGACGGGCCGCCGATGAGCGACCCGGTGACGCTCTTGTTGTTGAACGAGATCTGGGAGTCCGGCTGATTCTCATACCAGGCGTGACCGTGCCAGTAGGCAAGCACCTGTTTGATCGTCGCGTTCGCCGGCACGTCGAACGTGAATGAGACCGGCGTGCCGGGGAAGTCCTTGGTCCCGACGCCAGCGACGAGCGATGCCGACCCGGTCGCGATCGGGATGCTGGGCACCCCGAGCGTCTCGGTTCCATCCGCGTGAGCAAGCGGCGCTGCCAATAGCGACGCTACGGCCACGGCCACGATCCATCCGACCGTCTTCCTCATTCGAGCTTCCCTCCGTAGGAGCTGTGCTTACGCCTCCGAGTATCTGGAACTGGCGCGCTCGCGAAAACTGGCCGAACGTCGCGGATTCAGCGAACTCTCATGCAGTTCCGCGGCGGCGCAGCAGCTGCACCGGCGTGCGGATCAGCAGACGCAGATCGAGCGTGAGTGACCACCCACGCGCGTACGCGACGTCCAGGTCGAGTGCCTCGCGGAACGTCGCGTGCGCCCGAGCGGTGACTTGCCACAGGCCTGTGATACCTGCAGGGACGAGGAAGCGCTCGAAATGATGGACCTCAAAACTCTCGGTTTCGTACGCCAAGCACGGGCGCGGACCCACGAGCGACATGTCGCCGCGGAGCACGTTGATCAGCTGCGGGAGCTCGTCGAGGCTTGTCTTGCGAAGCCAGTGACCGCTGCGCGTGATCGCGTGCTGGCGCTCGAGCTTGTAGAGGCCGTTGCCCTCGGGCGCGGCGTTGGTGTCCATGGTTGCCTTGATGTACGCACGGTGCTCGCTGTCGTCGGTGTCGACGAACATCGTGCGGAACTTGAGGGTCGTGAACTCCTTCATGTCCAGCCCGATGCGGGTCTGCCGGAAGAAGACGGGGCCTGGCGAGTCCCGGTGCACCCGCCACGCGATGAAAGCGAACAGCGGTGCGGTGGCGATCAGGCCGGCGAGCGATCCGGCTATGTCGATCGTCCGCTTGACGAAGCGCGAGGACCGCGTCAGGCGCACCGGCGGCAGACCGATGAGGGGAAGGCCCTCAACGGTGTGCACGCTGACGCGCGGACCCACGATGTCGAACAACCGCGGTACGAGATCAATCTGCACGCCCATATCGCGCACGGCACGGACCAGTTGCAGCGTCTCGTCGTGAGGGGCGTTCGAGAACGCGATCAGGACGCGTTCGATGCCGTAGGCACGCACGATCTCCGGCAGCAACTCCGGCGGGCCGAGGATGGTGACATCGTCGAGCTCGACGCGGCGCTCCTTGGGCGCGTCGTCGACGAAGCCGACCAGGTTGATGCCGTATTCCGGATGCTGCTTGAGCTTGCGGCCGATCAGCTGGCCGACGTCACCGGCGCCAACGATCAGCGTGTTCTGCATGTAGGCGCTGGACTTGCGACACAGCGAGCGCGCGACCACGCGACCAGTCGTCACGAGCGCAATCGAGAGCAGCCAAAACAGGACCATGCGCGCCGGACTCGGCGTCGTGACGCCGGTCACCCACGTGGCCGCGTAGAAGGTCCAAACGCCGATCGTTACGAGATTGAGGACGCCGGCGAGCTCGTCGACGGTGGAATGCTCGGTCCGCTCCTCGTCCTGGTCATAGAGCCCGGAGAGCTTGCCCGCCGTCACCCACACTGGAAGTGTGCCGAGCAAGAGCAGCAGCTCGGTCGCCGAGCGCAGCTGGCCATGCCGGCCCAGCACCGCGAGCGCGATCACAAACGCCGCCGTGAGCCCGACGACGTCGGCGGCGACGAGCGCCCTGCGGACGAGCCAGCCACGGCTCTGCGGCCGTCTGAACAGCCTGCGCGGCTCGTCGAGCGCCGCCGTTGCCGTCATCAACTCGGCGGCATCCGGGCCGAACAGGCCAGGCTCGTCCAGAGCGCTCACGTGGATCAGGCCGCCTCGTCCAGCGCCTGGAAGTCGTGCACGACCTCGGCGACGCGCTCAATCACGTGATCTTCCATGGTCGGCCACATCGGGAGCGTGCACGACTGCTTGGCCAGCCGCTCGGCGACCGGAAGTGAGCCCGGTCCCTCGCCTTGCGCGGCGTAGGCCTGCGTCAGATGGATCGGCACCGGATAGTGGATGGCGCTCGCAACGCCATGTGCCGCGAGGTGCTCACGCAACGCGTCGCGGGCCGGCGTGGTGACGACGTACTGGTGGAAGACGTGATCCCCGCCGTCTGTGGCCGGAGCCGGCGTGCGCACCGGCCCGCCGCTGAGCGCCTTCGTCAAGGCCGCCGCGGCGCGCCGGCGACCGGCGTTGGCTGCCTCGAGGCGAGGCAGTTTGACGCGCAGCACCGCGGCCTGGATGGCGTCCAGACGCGCCGTCGTGCCCGGCATCCGGTGGTGATATCGCGGGCGCTCCCCGTGTGAACGCAGCAGACGCACGGTGTCGGCGATCTGCTCGTCGTTGGTCACCATCGCCCCAGCGTCACCCCAGGCGCCGAGATTCTTCGCCGGGTAGAAGGAGAACGCGGCCGCGTGGCCGATCGAGCCCGCTCGGCGCTCGCCCAAGAACGCGCCGTGGGCCTGGCAAGCGTCCTCGACCACGAACAGGCCGGCGGCGCGCGCGACCTCGACGATCGGGTCCAGGTCGAGGGTGCGCCCATACAGGTGGACGGGCATGACACAGCGGGTGTTCGGGCCGATGGCCGCTGCGAGGTGCGCCGCCGTCATCAGCGCCGTGTCCGGATCGACATCGACGAACCGAGGCTGTGCCCCGACGAGCGTGACTGCCTCGGCTGTAGCGATGAACGAATTCGCCGGGACGATGACCTCATCTCCGGGACCGACGCCGAGCGCGCGCAACGCCAGGGCCAGCGCCTCAGTGCCCGAAGACAACCCGACGGCGTGAGCGGTTCCGCAGTAATCGGCGAACTCGCGATCGAAGGCGTCGACCTCTGGGCCGCCGATGAAGGCCGAGCGGGAAGCCAGATCGCCGACGACCGCCAGAAGCTCCTCGGTCAGCGCGGGATCCGCATTGTCGAGACGGGTGAGCGGGATTTCAGTGTGCGTGGAAGTCATGGTCTTAGAGCCGCAAGTGTCCCCGTCGGCCCGGGCGGGTGCGTACTACGAATGGGTAGATCAGGCCCGTCCGCTTTGGGCGGTCGCGAACGTGGCGCGTGCGGGCACTCCGGCCACGGTCTCCCCCGGTGCGACGTCACGCGTGACGACTGCGCCGGCGCCGATCAGCGCGCCCGCGCCGATCCGCACACCACCGAGGATCACAGCTCCCGTTCCGATGCTCGAACGGTCTTCGACGACGGTCGGCAACAGCTCCCAGTCCGCCTCCGTTTGCAGACTGCCAATCGCGGAGGTCGCCGCGGGACGCTTGTCGTTGACGAACATGACGCCGTGGCCGACGAACACCTCGTCGCCGATCGTGACGCCATCACAGATGAAGGTGTGACTCTGGATCTTGCAGCGCGCGCCGATCGACGCCCCGCGCTGGACCTCGACGAACGTGCCGATGCGGCTCTCGTCGCCGATCCGGCAGCCGTAGAGGTTCGTGAACGAGTACACCAGCACGCCTGCTCCGAACTCGACGTCGCGGAGCAGGCGGTAGGGCGCCTCGTTGGCCGGGGCGGACCCAGCCGGCAGCGAGGCGGTCACGGTCAGGAAGCGAGGCGCTCCGGCGCGGTGAGGTTGTGCACGTGCGCGTAGCGGCTGGCCTCGGTGCGGTTGGCCACGCCGAGCTTGCGGTAGGTGTTCGACAGGTGGAACTTGACGGTCTGCTCGGTCACCCACAGCTGGCGGGCGATGCGGCTGTTGGTGTGGCCCTCCGCGACGAGCTGGAGGATCTCGAGCTCACGGTCGGTGAGCGGGCAGTCGGTCTCGGCGACCGTCGCCGCGCGCGGCTCGTAGCGGTGCACGACGTTGTTGAGCGAGATCTCGCGCAGTAGCGTGCCCAGCGACACCGGGTGCACGTTCTTGGACACGACGGCGTTCGCGCCGGCCGCGAACGCGGCGTCGAGCGAATCCGAATCCATCCGCAGGGTGAGCATGAGGGAGGTGGCATCCGGCGCCAGCGCCTTGATCTCCTTCAGGCGCGACATCGCAGATTCGATCTCCTGCATGTCGTCCACCAGGACGACGTCGGGCTTGAGCTCCGCGAGCGCCTCGGCGATCGAGTTGCGTCCGTCGAAGAAACCGACGACTTGGAAGCCGGCCGTCTGGCGCAGCGCCATCCGGATGGCCTGAACGACGAACGAATGGTCCGCCACGATCATCAGACGCTTCATGCCGCCACCTCCGTGGGCTCGATGTCGGCGTCCCGCTGAGGCAGGACGGCCATGTTCATGGGCGGCCTCGCTGCCGCCCGCGTGGTGCGGGTGACCCCGCGATAGTCGACCGTCGGCACCTTCGCCGCGACGGCCATGTGATCGATGCCCGGGTGAGCGGTGACAATCAGCGCGATGTCAGCGCCGTCGAGCGTGTCCTCGAGGGACGTGTTGGTGAGGCCGAACTTCGCCAACTCGGGGACGAACTCGTCGTGGTAGACGACGTTGCCGCCGAGCGACTGCAGGCGCTCGATGATCTTCAGCGCCGGCGACTCGCGCGTGTCGCCGACGGCCGGCTTATACGCGACGCCGAGGATCGCGATCTTGGAGCCCTTGACGGCCTTGCCGAGGTCGTTGAGCTTGCGCTCGGCGCGTTCGACGCAGACGTACGGCATGTTTTGGTTGACCTTGCCGGCGAGCTCGATGAACTCGGTCGAGAAGTCGTACTCACGCGCCTTCCAGGACAGATAGAACGGGTCCACGGGGAGGCAGTGGCCGCCCATGCCGGGGCCCGGCTCGAAGCGCATGTAGCCGAACGGCTTGGTCGCGGCCGCGTCGATGACCTCGTAGATGTCGACGCCCATGCGCTCGGCCAGCATTCCGAGCTCGTTGACGAGCGCGATGTTCACGCTGCGGAAGATGTTCTCGAGCAGCTTCGCCATCTCGGCCACCTCAGGGGTGGTCACGGGAACGATGGACTCGCAGACCTTGCCGTACAGGCCTTCGGCCTTCGCGGCGCACGCGGGCGTGAGGCCGCCGATGATCTTCGGCGTGTTCTCCAGGCTGAACGTCTCGTTGCCCGGATCGACGCGCTCGGGCGAGAAGGCGAGGTGGAAGTCGACGCCGGCCTGCAGGCCCGTTTCCTCCAGGATCGGCAGCAAGCGCTCACGCGTGGTGCCCGGGTACGTCGTGGACTCGAGGACGACGAGCTGGCCGGCCTGCAGCACGTCCGAGACGGACTGGGCGGCGGCGAGCAGCGGGCCGAGATCCGGCTCGCGGTTCGCGGTCAGCGGGGTCGGGACGGCGATGATGATCGCGTCGGCGAGCGCCAGGCGCGAGGTGCGCGTGGTGGCCTCCAGCTGCGGGCGGACGGCGGCGAGCTGCTCCGACGGGATGTCCTCGATATAGGACTCTCCGCGCCGGATCGAGGCGACCTTGGCCACGCTCGTGTCGATGCCGATCACTCGCTCGCCGGCCTCGGCGAACGCGACGGCCAGTGGAAGGCCGACGTAGCCGAGCCCAACGATGCCGATGGTCATGCTTCCTCCTTGACGGTGACTCATGCAATTCCCTCAGTGGACGCTGCGTCCGGGCCCAGGCGATCGCGCAGCCCGGTCATCAGGCCGGCGATCTGCTCGCCTGCCGACTCGCGGAGCTCGTGGAAGAGCCGGGCGGTCTCCGCATGGCCGTCCTGCGTCGCCTCGAACTCGAACACGCGGTAGCGTGCGCGAAGTTCAAGGTTCAGGGTCAGCGCGCGGAGCAGGTTCTGGAGCGTCTGATCGACGTCGTCCGCTTCGCGCAGGCCAGCCAGGCTTGACCGCGTTCCGTGTTCGCCTTGCCACTTGGACACGGGAACAGCCTCGCGGCTAGACCTAGGTCGTGGAAGGTGGTCTTCACCTGACCAGGTCGGGCTCGTTTCTGCCGACCGTGGGGGACTTCAATACCCCACTAAACGGATATCCGACCCCCCGCGGGCAGAAAAATCCCCCACAGCGGCCGATGACCTACGTACCATGCGGCTTGCACGGACCCGGAGGCTCCGCCAGTGATTGACAAGGACGACAACCCACAAGAGACGGTGCTGCGGACGATCATCGCGGATGACGATCCGCTGGTGCGTCGTCTCATCCGGGACACGCTGCAGCGCGCCGACGTCACCGTCATCGCGGAGGCGTCCACCGGCCGCGAGGCCGTCGAGCTCGCGCTCTTCTACCGCCCGGACGTCGTCGTGATGGACTACATGATGCCCGAGATGGACGGCATCGAGGCCACACGCCGGATCTATGAGCAGGACCCGTCGATCCGCATCGTGCTGCTCACGGGTGCAGGCGACGAGGAGCTCGGCCTGCGCGGGCTGCGCGCCGGCGCGTCGGGCTATCTGTCCAAGGAGGTCGAGCTCGAGGCGCTCCCGCGCGCGCTGCGCGGCGCGCTCGACGGTGAGGCCGCGATCTCGCGCCAGCTCGCGATGAAGCTGATCGAGCGCTATCGCGCCTCACCGACCGGCGGCGCCGGCCTGCGTCCGGTCCGCTCGCGGCTGACCGACCGCGAGTGGGAGGTACTGGACCTGCTCTCGACGGGCGCGACGACCGACCAGATCGCCAAGCAGCTCGTGCTGTCGAGCGAGACGGTCCGTTCGCACCTGAAGAACCTGTACCGCAAGCTCGAGGTCAACTCGCGCGAAGAAGCGGTGCGGGCGGCGTCGAAGCTGCGCAGCATCTCCGGGCTGCCCGCTTAGCTGCCCGCTTTGCGTCCTCGCGCCGGATAACTTTCCGGCCCGATGACTGCGCTCCCCCGATGGATGGAGCCCCTGCTCGAGGCGGGGGAGATGCGTGAGCTGGATCGCTGGGCGATCAGCGAGAAGAAGGTGCCGGTCGAGCAGCTCATGGAGCGCGCCGGCGAAGGGCTGGCGGGCGTGATCGCGCGGCGCGCACCCGCGGGCCGGATCGCGATCGTCTGCGGCAAGGGCAACAACGGCGGGGACGGGATCGTCGCCGCCCGGCTGCTGCGCGCGGCCGGGCGCGAGGTCGAGGTCCACGCCGTGTGGCCGCCCGAGTGGATGGGCGAGGACGCCCAGGCGCAGATCAAGAAGCTCCCCGGGGCGGGCCCGATCCCGTTCGAGGCGGGGCGGCTGAACAAGGCGCACGTGATCGTCGACGCGCTGCTCGGGACGGGGTCGTCTGGGGTGCCGCGCGAGCCGGCCGCGCGCGTGATCGAGGAGATGGAGGCGGCGCGGGCGCCGGTCATCGCGGCCGACATCCCCTCGGGCGTGGACGCAACCACCGGCGAGGTGGCGGGCCCGGCGGTGCACTGCGTGGCGACGGTCGCGTTCCACCGGCCCAAGCTCGGCGTCTGGGTGCGGCCGGGGAAGGCCTACGCGGGCGATGTGGAGGTCGTGGAGATCGGCATCCCGCGCGGCGGCCCGGCGCGGCCGGACGCGGGGCTGATCGGCGCGGGCGTCCTGCGCGACATGCCGCGGCGCACGTCCGAGTCGACCAAGTTCTCCTCCGGCAACGTCTTCATCGTCGGCGGCTCGCGCGGGCTGACGGGCGCGCCGTCCATGAGCGCACTGGCCGCGATGCGCGCCGGCGCAGGCTATGTGACGGTCGGCGCGCCGGCCAGTCTCGAGCTCAGCTTCACGGTGAGACTGTTGGAGGCGATGATGGTCGGGCTGCCCGAGGACGGGGACGGGCACCTGGACGTCTCGGGCGAGGAGCAGGTGCTCAAGGCGATCGGCCGCGCGGACGCCGTGGTGCTGGGTCCGGGCCTGTCGAAGGCCCCGGACGCGCAGGCGCTCGCGCGCGCGGTGATCCCGCGCATCGACGTGCCGCTCGTGATCGACGCGGACGGCCTGAACGCGCTGGTCGGCAGCGTCGAGGAGATCCTGCCCCAGCGGCGCTGGCCGACCGTGCTCACGCCGCACGCTGGGGAGCTGGCGCGGCTGCTGGACACGACGTCGGAGGACGTGGAGCGCTCGCGGCTGCGTCACGCGCGCGAGGCGGCGGCAATCACGCACGCGTTCGTGGTGCTCAAGGGCGACGACACGCTGATCGCCGACCCGTCCGGCCGTGTGGCGATCTCGCGTGGGCGCGCGCCGGGGCTGGCGACGGCCGGGACCGGCGACGTGCTGGCGGGCGTGATCGGCGCGATGCTGGCCAAGGGGATGCCGACGGCGCAGGCCGCGTGCGCCGGCGTCTACGCGCACGTGCGCGCGGGGCAGATCGCCGCGGCGCCGCATGGGCCGGACGGTGTGATCGCCTCGGACGTCATCGCTGCGCTGCCCGCGGCGCTCAGCGCCTAACCTCTCGCCGAGCACATGGCGCTGACGGTCCGCGACATCATGGAGACGAACGTCCCCTCGGTCTATCCCGACGACCCGATCGAGCAGGTCGTGCACACGCTGCGCGACCACGAGCTCCCGGGCGTCCCGGTGGTCAACGAGGGCGGGCGCTGCGTCGGGATCATCACCGAGTCCGACCTGGTGATGGTGGGCGAGACCGAGGACCTGCACCTCCCGCACTACATCGAGCTCTTCGGGGGCATCGTGTTCCTGGAGTCGACGAAGAAGTTCGAGGAGCGCCTGCGCAAGGCGATCGGGGCCAAGGCCGCCGACGTCATGACCGAGGATCCGATCACGATCGAGCCCGACGCGACGGTCGCCGAGGCCGGGCGGGTGATCGCGCGCCACAAGCACAACCGGCTGCCGGTCGTCGAGCACGGGCGCCTGATCGGCGTCGTCACGCGCATCGACGTCCTGGACGCCCTGACGGCGGAGTGAGAGCGCTCGCGCGCATCTCGACGGGCGCGATCGAGCGCAACTGCGCGCGGCTCGCGACGCTCGGGCCGCTGTGCGCGGTGGTCAAGGCCAACGGCTACGGGCACGGGGCGGTCGAGGCGGCGCGCGCGGCCCAGCGCGGTGGCGCGGCGTGGCTCGCCGTGGCGACCGCGAACGAGGCGGCCGAGCTGCGGGCGGCGGGGATCTCCGGTCCGCTGCTGGTGATGGGCGCGCTCGCGCCGGACGAGCTGCGCACGGCGCTGCGCGCCGAGGCCGACGTGATCGCGTGGCGGGAGGCGTTCGTCGCCGGGCTGCCCCCCTCCGCGCGCGTGCACGTGAAGCTGGACACCGGCATGGGGCGGCTGGGCACGCGGGACCCGGCGGAGGCCGAGCGCGTGGCGGCCGCCGCCGGCGACCGGCTCGTGGGGGTGATGACCCACTTCGCGACGGCCGACGACGATCCCGCGTTCATGCGTGAGCAGCTGGAACGGTTCGTGCCCTGGGCCGACCAGTTCGGCGTCATGCGCCACGCCGCCAACTCCGCGGGCGCGCTGGGGGAGCCGGAAGCGCGGCTGGACCTGCTGCGCTGCGGGATCGCGATCTACGGCATGGACCCGTTCCACCGCGACCCGGCCGACCACGGGCTCGAGCCGGCGCTCTCGCTCGTGAGCTACGTCGCCGCGGTCAAGCGCGCGCGGGCCGGCGACAGCGTGGGCTACGGGCGGCGCTTCATCGCAGAGCGTGACACGTGGGTCGGCACGATCCCGATCGGCTACGGCGACGGGTACCGGCGCGGGCTCACGGGCCGCGCCGAGGTGCTGGTCGGCGGGCGGCGGGTGCCGCTCGCGGGCACGGTCTCGATGGACAACATCACGGTCGACCTCGGCGAGGACCCGGTCGATCTCGGCACCGAGGCCGTGCTGATCGGCCAAGGCCTGCTCGCGGAGGAGCTCGCGTCCAAGCTGGGCACGATCAACTACGAGATCACGTGCGGGCTGACGGCGCGCGTGCCGCGGACCTATGAGTGAGGCGCTCGAGATCGCGCGCGCCACGTTGGCCGGCGAGACGGCCTGGCTGGTCGGCGGCGCGGTCCGCGACCAGCTGCTCGGGCGCGACACCGACGACGTGGACCTCGCCCTTCCCGGGGACCCGAAGCGCTGCGCGAAGGCGATCGCGCGCGCGTCCGGCGGCACCGCGTTCCAGCTGAGCGGCGCGTTCGGCGCCTGGCGGGTGGTGGGGCCGGAGCACGCCTGGCACATCGATCTCGTGACGCTGCGCGACGACGACATCGTCGCCGACCTTGCGGCGCGCGACTTCACCATCAACGCGATGGCCGAGCCGCTCGCGGGCGGCGAGCTCGTCGACCCGCACGGGGGCCGCGCCGACCTCGAGCGCCGGCTGGTGCGTATGGTGAGCGAGCGGGCGCTCGAGGAGGACCCGCTGCGCAGTCTGCGAGCGGTGCGGATCGCGGTCGAGCTCGGGCTGGAGATCGACCCGCCGACGGGCGCGGCCGCTGCCCGGCACGCCGCCGGCATCGCGGCGGTCGCCAACGAGCGCGTCTTCGGCGAGCTCAAGCGGGTGGTGAGCGCCGACGCCGTGCGCCGCGGGCTCGCGGCGATGGAGGCGTACGGGCTGACGCAGGTCGTGTTGCCGGAGCTGACGGCGCTGCACGGGATCGAGCAGAGCCGCTTCCACCATCTCGACGTCCACGACCACACCCTGGAGGTGCTGGACGCCGTCGCGCTGTTGCAGCGCGACCCGGCGGCGGCCGGCCTCGACGACGCGGTGCGGACGCTGCTCGCCGAGCCGCTGTCGGACGAGCTGACCCGTGGGGAGGCGCTGCGCTGGGCCGCCCTGCTGCACGACGCGGCCAAACCCGACACGCGCGGCGAGTACCAGGGCCGGGTGACGTTCATGGGTCACGACGTCGCGGGCGCGCAGCTCGCGCGCGACGTGCTCGGGCGGCTGAAGTCCTCCCAGCGCCTGCGCGACTACGTCGCCGCGGTCACGCTCCACCACCTCGACGCCGGCTTCCTCGTGCACGAGCGGCCGCTGGACCGGCGGATCGTCTGGCGCTACCTGCGCGCCACGCAGCCCTACAGCGCCGACACGACCATCTTCACCGTGGCCGACCGGCTCGCCACGCGCGGCGACAACAGCGGGCCGGCGATCGAGGCGCACCTCGAGGTCGCGCGCGAGCTGCTGGCGGCGGCGCGCGAGGAGGACGCCGCCGGCCCGCCGAAGCCGTTGGTGCGCGGCGACGAGCTGATCAAGGAGGCCGGCGTACCCGCGGGCAAGCAGCTCGGGACGATCCTCGCCCAGCTGGAGGAGGATCGGTACGCGGGGGAGATCGTCACTCGCGAGGACGCGCTGGCCCGGGCCCGCGAGCTCGCGCGGTGAAGATCGCGTTCGGCGGACACGGCGTCGAGGCCGAGCTCGCGCGGATCGTCAACGCCGCCTACGACAGCGGCGAGGCCGGCCTCTGGCGGCCGGGCTGGCGGCGGGTGAGCGCCGAGCGGATGCGCGAGCTCGTCGCGGCGGGTGAGATCGCGGTGGCCGGCGACCCGCCGGTCGGCTGCGTGCGCATCCAGCGCCTCGACGAGGACACCGCGATGTTCGGCATGCTGTCCGTCGACCCCGCCGCGCACGGAACCGGGCTGGGCAGGGCGCTGATCGCGTTCGCCGAGTCCGCGTACGACGTCTCTGAGATGGAGCTCGAGCTGCTGATCCCGCGCGGCGCGCCGCTCCCGAGCAAGGTCCGGTTGCACGACTGGTACTCCCGGCTCGGCTACCGGCAGGTCGGCCGACGGGACTTCGACGAGCCAGAGCTCGCGCGCCCCGCCGACCTCTGGGTCTACCGGAAGAACCTGCGCGCCGCCCCGGCGACGGACGCGCCTCCACGTGCGGACACGTAGATGGAGAGGAGCAGGGCGGAGACGCCCAGCTCCCGTGGGTTGGAGGGGACCATGTTCATCAGGGTTACGCGAGCGCGTGAGCTGCGCGTGACGATCCTGTGCACCCGCAGGAGTCACGGTGCACGAACGTCGCCTCCAGCCGCTCGGTCCTGACGGGCCGCGACGGGTCTTGTAGGCGCGAGAGCAGCAGCTCCACGGCGCGCGCGCCGAGCTCGGTCGTCGGCTGGCGGATGACGGTCAGCCGCGGTGCGAACAGGTCGGCCCACTCGAAGTCGTCGAAGGCCACGAGCGCGATGTCCTCGGGGACCGTCAGGTCGCGCTCGTTGATCGCGCGGAGTAGGCCGATGGTCATGAAGTTGTTGCCGGACACCACCGCGGTCGGCGGCTGGTCGAGGTCCAGCAGCGCGTGCATCGCCGCGCGCGCCTGGTCGCGCTGGGAGCCGCCCTCGGCCACGAGCGCCGGGTCGAACGGCACGCCGGCGCGGTCGAGCGCCATCCGGTAGCCGCGCACGCGCTCCTCGGTCGTGGAGAGGCCCGGGATGCCGATCGCCATCGCGATCCGCGTGTGGCCGATGTCGACCAGGTGCTCCACGAGGCGGGCCGTCGGCTGCTCGTTGTCGCAGCCGACCTGGTCGAGCGCGACGTCGAGGAAGCGGTCCAGCAGCACCACGGGGATCTCGGCCGACTCCAGATACGGCAACGCGGACTCCAGCGCACCGACCGACGGCGCCAGCAGCAGCCCGTCGACCTGGCGCTCGGCCAGCGTGCGCACGATCCGCAGCTCGTGCTCGGGGTCCTCGCGCGTGTCGCCGAGCAGCAGGGTGTGGCCGGCACGGCCCGCCGCGGCCTCGACCGCGGCGACCACGTCCATGAAGTACGGGTTCGACAGGCCGGAGATCGCGAGCCCCAGCGACTGCGTGCCGCCGCGGGCCAGCGCCCGCGCCAGCGTGTTGGGCCGGTAGCCCGTGCGCTCGATCGCGTCGAGCACGGCGCGGCGTGCCTTCTCGCTCGCCGGGCGGGTCCCGTTGATGACGTGCGAGACCGTCGTCACGGACACGCCCGCGAGCTTGGCCACCTCGGACATGGTCACCACGGGACGAAGTTTAACGGGCTGTGAAGAGATCCCGCAAGCGCTTGCGCGCAAGCGCTTGCGCCGGTACCGTCAGACCCATGCACCCCGTCATCGCCGAGGTCACTGCCCGTATCGCGGCCCGCTCCGCCGAGCGCCGCGGCGCGTACGTGCAGCGCATCCGGGCGGCCGCCGCCGAAGGACCGGCGCGAGGAGCCCTGGGCTGCGCCAACCTCGCCCACGGCTTCGCCGCCTGCGGGCCCGACGAGAAGCTCCACCTGATGGGCGCCGAGCGCCGCAACGTGGCGATCGTCTCCGCCTACAACGACATGCTCTCTGCGCACCAGCCGCTGGAGCGCTACCCCGCGATCTTGAAGAAGGCCGTCCTGCAGGCCGGCGGCGTCGCCCAGTTCGCCGGCGGCGTGCCCGCCATGTGCGACGGCATCACGCAGGGCCGCGCCGGCATGGAGCTCAGCCTGTTCTCGCGCGACGTCGTCGCCATGAGCACGGCCGTCGCGCTCAGCCACGACATGTTCGACGCCGCGCTGATGCTCGGCGTGTGCGACAAGATCGTCCCCGGGCTGCTGATCGGCGCGCTCTCCTTCGGGCAGCTGCCGACGATCTTCGTCCCGGCCGGCCCGATGCCGAGCGGCCTGCCCAACACCGAGAAGAGCCGCATCCGCCAGCTCTACGCCGAGGGCAAGGTGGGCCGCGAGGAGCTGCTGGAGGCCGAGTCGGCGTCCTACCACTCCGCCGGCACGTGCACGTTCTACGGCACGGCGAACTCCAACCAGCTCGTGCTCGAGGCGATGGGCCTGCACCTGCCGGGCGCGAGCTTCGTCAACCCTGGCACGCCGCTGCGCCGCGCCCTGACCGAGCACGCCGGCCGCGCGGTGCTCGACGCCACGCCGATCGGCGAGATCGTCGACGAACGGGTCGTCGTCAACGGCGTCGTCGCGCTGCTCGCCACGGGCGGCTCCACCAACCACACGATGCACCTCGTGGCGACCGCGGCCGCCGCCGGCATCACGCTCACCTGGGACGACTTCAACGACCTGAGCGCGCACGTCCCGCTGCTGGCCCGTGTGTACCCGAACGGCGCCGCGGACATCAACCACTTCCAGCAGGCGGGCGGCATGCCGTTTCTGATCGGCGAGCTGCTCGACGCCGGCCTCATGCATCCGGACGTGGACACCGTCGCCGGGCACGGCCTCGGCCGCTACCGCGATGAGCCGTTCCTGCACGAGGACGGGACGCTGGACTGGCGCCCGGCCGCGCGCGGGTCCAAGAACGAGTCGGTGCTGCGGCCGGTCGCCGAGGCGTTCGCGCCCGACGGCGGCATCCGCGTCCTGGACGGCGCGCTCGGCCGCGCCGTCATGAAGGTCAGCGCCGTGGCGCCCGAGCACCGCGTCGTGACCGCGCCCGCGCGCGTGTTCGACGACCAGCTCGACTTCCTGGCGGCGTTCGACCGCGACGAGCTCAACCACGACTTCGTGGCCGTCATCCGCCATCAGGGCCCGCGCGCGAACGGCATGCCGGAGCTGCACAAGCTCACCCCGGCGCTCGGCGTGCTGATGGATCGCGGCCACCGCGTCGCACTCGTCACCGACGGCCGCATGTCCGGCGCCTCGGGCAAGGTCCCGGCCGCCATCCACTGCACGCCCGAGGCCGCCGCGGGCGGCCCGCTCGCCCGCGTGCGCGACGGCGACGTCATCCGCGTCGACGCCGAGGCCGGCCGTCTGGACATCGACGTCGACCTCAACGAGCGCGAGCCGTGGTTCCCCGAGTACGCCACGCACGGCACCGGCCGCGAGCTGTTCGCGGGCTTCCGCGAGCGCGTCGGCCGTCCGGACGAGGGCGCCTCCGTATTCGCGCCCAGCCTTCCTCCCCAGGTGGTGATTGCATGACGACCGTGACTCTCACCACGCAAGCACTCGTCGCGCTGGCCCCGGTCGTCCCGGTGGTCGTGATCGACGAGCTCGACGACGCCGTCCCGCTGGCCGCCGCGCTCGTGCGCGGCGGCCTCCCGGCGATCGAGGTGACGCTGCGCACGCAGCCGGCCCTCGCCGCGATCGAGCGGATCGCGGCCGAGGTCGAAGGCGCCGTCGTCGGCGCCGGCACCGTCACCACGCGCCAGCAGGTCGACGACGCGCTCAGCGCGGGCGCGCGCTTTCTCGTCTCCCCTGGCGCCACGCCCGCGTTGCTGGACGCGCTGCAGGGCAGCGGCGTGCCGTTCCTGGCCGGCACGGCGACGCCGTCGGACGTCATGGCGCTGCTCGAGCGCGGGATCACCCACGCCAAGTTCTTCCCCGCGGAGGTCAACGGCGGGGTGCAGGCGCTGAAGGCGTTGGCGGGCCCGTTCCCGCAGATGCGCTTCTGCCCGACCGGCGGCATCGACGCGGCGAAGGCGCCCGAGTACCTGGCCCTGCCGAACGTCGTGTGCGTGGGCGGGTCCTGGATGACCAAGGGCGACGTCGAGCGTCTCGCGGCCGAGGCCGCGGCGCTACCCGTTCAGTAGCCCGCGCGCGTCGAAGACGGCGAACAGCTCGTCGACGTCCGACGCCAGCTGGTTCGGCGCGGCGGCGTACTGCGCCGACACGGACTCGACGAGCTTCTCGAGGCTGGTGCCCTCCACCAGCGCGCGCCACAGCGGGCTGCCGGCCTCGTGCGCGGCGAGGCAGAGCGCGGAATGCTCGTCCATCGCGATGATGTCGGCGTCTTCGTCGGCCCAGCCCCCGTGCGTCATGCGAGCCATGATGTGACACGGGCCGGGGGAAGTCGCCGTACAAACGTCCAGTACGCGGAAATTCCCTAGCCATGCAGCCAGAGGTGCTGATAGGGCGCCAGCACCACGGCAGCCTCGTGGAGCTCGACCGGGCGCCCGTCGACCTCGCCCGCGGCGGCGTCCACCGCAAAGCCGCGCAGCGCTTCAGACGTGACCGCCTGCGGCGTGGGGGTGAAGTTGCCGAGCACGAGCAAGCGCTCGCCGGCCTGCTCGCGCAACAGGCCGAAGACATGCTCGTTGCCGGTCCAGTGCGGCTCGACGACGCCTTGAACGTGGATCGCGCGGGTCGCGCGGCGCGCCGCGATCAGCCGCCGCAGCCCAGCCCACAGCCGTCCCTGCACCGAGTCGGGGTCGTGGCGGCGCGCGGCGGCGTCCCAGTCCATCGCCGGCCGGTGCATCCAGCGGTTGTCGTCGGCCTTGTCCGGCTCGTCGCGGTAGGAGGCGTCGTTGAGCAGACCGAGCTCGTCGCCCATGTAGATCAACGGCAGCCCGCCGTGCGCGAACGCGATCGCGTGCAGCAGCAGCACGCGGCGGATCGCGAGCTCGACCGCCGGCTCGTCCGGCGCGCTCTCGAGCCCGGCCAGCGAGCCGCAGGTGCCGGACGTGCGCGCCTCACCCGTGCGCGGGTCGGGCTGGAAACGGCCGCCGCGCGCGAACGTGCCCGGGAACTCACCGGCGTACCAGTCGGCGAGGAAGCGCCGGTGCAGGTACGCGTCCTCGCCCACGCGCGCCGCGTCGTCGGGTGTGATCGCCCAACCGATGTCGTCGTGGCAGCGCACGTAGGTGAGCCAGCCGGCGCCGGGCGGGACGGGGGGCATCGCCAGCAGCGTCGAGGTCATCAGCTCCACGCGCCCGCTGGCGAGCGCGCTCCAGAGCAGGACCATGAGCACGTTGTGGTAGGCGAGGTCGCACTCCTTGCCCTCGTGCTTGCCCGTGCCCAGGTAGGGGACGAGGTCCTGCGGCGCGACGATCGCCTCGGCCTTGAACGCGACGGCGGGCGCGGCGATCCGCATGGCCGCGCGGAACGCCTGCAGCAGCTCGTGGACCTCGGGCTGGTTCTGGCAGTTGGTGCCGAGCCGCTTCCACAGGAACGGCGCGGCGTCCAGGCGCAGGACGTCGACGCCCACCGCGGCCAGGCCGAGCATCGCCTCCGCCATGGCGACGAACACGTCCGGGTTCGTGTAGTCGAGGTCCCACTGGTAGGAGTTGAACGTCGTCCAGACCCAGCGCTGGTGCTCGTCGCTCCACGTGAACGAGCCGGGAGCGGTGTCCGGGAACACGTCGGGCAGCGTGCGCTCGAACGCGTCCGGCTGCTCGCGGTCCGGGGACGTGCGCAGGAACGCGGGATCGCGGGCCCACGGGTGCTCGGCCGCGACGTGGTTGAGCACGAGGTCCACGCACAGCGCCATCCCGGCTTCCCGCAGGTCGTCGGCCAGCGCGCGCAGGTCGTCCATCGTCCCCAGCGCCGGCTCGACGGCGCCGTAGTCCACCACCGCGTAGCCGCCGTCGTTGGGCGCCGGCCGCGCCGCCAGCAGCGGCATCAGGTGCAGGTAGGTGACGCCGAGCTCGCGCAGGTACGGCAACCGCTTGCGCACGCCGGCGAGCGTCCCCGCGAACTTGTCGACGTAGGTCACGTAGCCGACGGCCTGCTCGCGCTGCAGCCAGTCCGGCGTGACCTCGCGCTCGTGGTCGAGCATCCGCAGCGCGCGCGGGCGCTCGGCGGCGGTCGCGGCGATCGCGCGCAGCAGCCGCTCCCACGCGCTCGCGAACCGCGCGTCGTCCCCGTACAACGCCACCAGCGGGTCGCGCAGCTCGGTGAAGAAGCGCTCGAAGCGCACCGCGAACGCGTCGTCGCCCTCCGCCCACCGCAGTGCCGCCTCGTAGTCCGCGCGCACCCGGGCGCGCATCGCGTGGACGTTCTGCACGCGCGCCTAGTCGCGGAGCTCTTTGATGATCTGGTGGGTCATCGTGTCCGCCTCGGAGGCGGCGCTCGGTGACTTCACCTCGCCGGCCAGCTTCTCGGCGATCTCGTCGGACCAGTCGTGCGTCTGCAGCAGCAGGAAGCGCAGCATCGCGATCCGCAGGTAGCGCTCGGTCTCGGTGCCGCCGCCGCCGAGGCCGGCCTCGCGCAGGACGTTGACGACGGGCTCGTACTCCTCGTCGAACCACAGCTCGGCGAGCTCGCGGCGGCCGATCAGGCGCTCGCGGTCCAGGGACACGCGGTAGCCCCAGCCCTCCACGAGCGTCGCCAGCTGCGCGTAGCGCCACTCGTCGGACAGCTGGATGCGGGCGCGCTTGTCCGGCGCCAGCGGCACGCGCTCGTGGAAGACGCGCTCGTGGCGCTTGAGCGGCAGGTCGGCCATCTGCAGCTCGCGCCCCGCCCCGAGCTTCGTGCGCACCTCCGTCACGCGCGCGTTGATGTCCTTCTCCTTGAGCGCGCGGGCGACGGACACGCGATGGTGGCCGTCGCGGACGAAGTGCAGGTCGCCGATCCGGAAGACGTCGATCGGCGGCATCGCCTCGCCGCGCTTGCGGGCCTCGGCGATCCGTTCCCAGCGGCCGCGCGTGCCGGGGGAGGGGCGGAAGTTGCGGTCGAACTCCCCGCGCCGGCGGTCCACGGTGCCGACGATCGAGTCCAGCGAGATCACCTGCTCACCGAGGTCCACCCGCGACGTCGCGCCGAGCGCGGCCACGACCTCGTCGAACGGAAGCATGTGGCTCACGTCGTCGGGCTCGAACCGCAGGCGCGACGCCAGCTGCGACAGCACGCGCCGCCGCCGCTCGCGGTCGAAGGCGATCTTCGCGTCTTCTCTCGGGAGGCCGGTGCTCACCGTTGCGCCCACGCTACGCCCGTCGAGCGCGGGAATCCAGTGGCTTCCCCCGTCGCGTCAGCCCTTGGACGTCGGATCGGTGCGGCGAGCCGGGGCATCCGCGCAGGATCGCACGCACGCCCCGGGTGCGGCTTCACCACTTGTCGGGGAACGTGCGCTCCCAGGCCGCCTGGACCTGGTCGCGGTCGCGGACGACCCGTGCGTCCGGACGCACGCCCTCAGCGTCGTGAGCCGGCCGCCGGCGGGATCGTCGAGGACCCCCGCCATCATGCGCGCATGGAAGCGGTGATCCTCTGCGGGCTGCAGGCGTCCGGCAAGACGACGCTGTACCGCGAGCGGTTCCTGGAGACGCACGTGCGGATCTCGATGGACCTGCTGCGCACGCGCGCTCGCGAGGCGGCGTTCCTGCGCGTCTGCCTGGAGACCAAGATGCCGTTCGTGGTCGACAACACGAACCCGACCGTCGCCGAGCGCGCTCGCTACGTCGCTCCGGCGCGGGAGGCGGGGTTCACGGTCGTCGGCTACTTCGTGGACGTCGACTTCGCCACCGCGCGGGCCCGCAACGCCACGCGCGAGCGCGTGGTGCCGATGGCGGGCCTCGGTGACGTCGCCAAGCGGCTCGTCACACCCACCCCGCAGGAGGGCTTCGACGCGCTCTGGCACGCCACCGCCGGCTCGGATGGCTGGCGGATCGAGCCGCTGCTCACAACACCGCCGCTCTTTTGAGCGTGTCGTTGACCGCGGCCAGCGTGTCCTCGGACAGCTGCACCTCGGCTGCGGCCGCGTTCTCGTGCACCTGCTCGGGCCGCGTGGCGCCGATAATCACGGACGTGACGTTGCGCTGGTGCAGCACCCACGCCAGCGCGAGCTGCGAGAGCTTGACGCCCGCCTGATCGGCGATCGGCCGCAGCGCCTGCACGGCCGTCAGCGTCTCGTCGTCGAGCCACTGCTTGATGAAGCGGTTCATGGACTTGTTCGCCGCGCGCGAGTCCGCCGGGACCTTCGCGCCGGGCAGGTACTTGCCGGTGAGCACGCCCTGCGCGAGCGGCGACCACACGATCTGGCTGATGCCGTTCGCCTCGCACACCGGGATCACCTCGGCCTCGGGCGTCCGGTGCAGCGCGCTGTACTGCGGCTGGCTGGAGACGAACTTCGCCACGCCGGGGAGATCCAGCGCGGCCTGGATCTTGTCCGCCGGCCACTCGCTGAAGCCGATGAAGCGCGCCTTGCCCGCCTCGACGACCTCCGTCAGCGCACCCATCGTCTCCTCCAGCGGCACGGACGAGTCGTAGCGGTGGCACTGGTAGAGGTCGACATAGTCGGTCTGCAGCCGCTCCAGTGACCCGTCGATCTGCTTGAGGATCTGCTGGCGCGAGAGGCCGCGGTCGCGCGGGCCCATGGGGAAGAAGACCTTCGTCGCGAGCACGTACGAGTCCCGCGGGTAGTCGCGCAGGATCTCGCCCCACGCCCGCTCCGCGGCGCCCGTCCCGTACACGTTCGCGGTGTCGAACAGCGTGATGCCGGCGTCGAACGCCCCCCGCGTGCACGCCTCGGTCTGCTCGCGCCCGATCCCGCCCGAGTAGGTCAACCACGACCCGAGCGCGACGGTGGAGACCTTCAGCCCGGAGTCGCCGAGTTCCCGTTGCTCCATGGGGCGGAGACTACGCGGAAGCCCACGTGGCCCACCGGCGCGTCGCCGGTGCTGCGGCCGAAGAGCCGGTTGCGCCGGCAGTAGGACGGGTGGCAGAGGGAGGAGCCGCCGCGTTGGACGCCCGCCGACCGTCCACTCCCAGACGTTGCCGACGACGGTGTGGAGCCCGTTCGGGTTCGGCTCGTACGCGTCGACCGGGACGGCGCCGGCCTCGCCGTGCGGGAACTCGCCCCGGAACGCGTTGCCGCGCGGGGGAGCGTGCCTGGCCGGCGTGGCTCGCGCACCGCGACCCCGACGTCGTCGTCTACGAGGACTTCGTGCGCGACCCGTCGCCGGTGATCGAGGCGCTGGCGGGCGTGCCCGCTCCGCCGGCGCCGATGCGGCGGCAGGCGAACGGGCACTCGGCCGCGTGGGTCGCGCGCTACCACGCCGAGACCGCGCAGGCCGCGTGAGGACCCTCACGCACCTGCAGGCGCTCGAGGCCGAGGCCGTGTACGTCATGCGGGAGGTGGCCGCGGACTTCGAGCAGCGTCAGCCACTCGATCAAATGCCGGATGGCCGCGTGCGAGTAGACCGGCTGGGCCTGCGTCGCGTCGCCGTCGCGCCACGCCTGCGTCTGGATCGCCGTCCACAGCGACACGGCCTGCGCGACCTTGTCGCGCCGGAGCACCTGGAAGTAGCGCAGCGGCCCGAACACGTCCTCGAGCGAGCGCCCGCCGAGCCGCGCCCACAGGTCATCCGTGTGGCTCCACATGATCTTCGCCGCGAACACGCCGTTGGGCGTCGTCCCGGCGCGGCGCACGGCGTCGAAGTCGAACGCCGCTTGCGGGGTACCAGGGTCCAGTGGGGGGAGCAGCGAGTTGACCAGCGGATCGTCGAGCCCGGCCAGGTACTGGCGCGGCTGGTCGGCGAGCCCTGTGTCCTTGAAGTGCTGGAACCACTCGTTGGGGACGCCGGCGACCCCCGTCGCCTTGAGCAGCTCGCACAGCAGCGTGCTTCCGCTGCGCAGCGCGGCGCAGACGATCAATCCAGACATTCTCGATAGGATTACATGACTTTGCGGGAACCGAACATCGTGTACCTCCACTCGCATGACACGGGACGGCACATCCAGCCCTACGGCCACCAGGTCCCGACGCCCAACATCCAGCGCCTCGCGGACCAGGGGGTGCTGTTCCGGCAGGCGTTCAGCGCGGCGCCCGTCTGCTCCGCCTCCCGCGCGGCGCTGCTGACCGGCGAGTACAGCCACACGAACGGGATGCTCGGCCTCGCGCACCGCGGCTACCGGCTCGCGGACTACGACCATCACCTCGTCCACACCCTGCGTGCCGCGGGCTACACGTCGACGTTGATCGGCGAGCAGCACCTGTCGTCGGACCCGGCCGACATCGGCTATGACCGGATCGTCGAGATCGACAGCTCGCACGCGGCGCACGTCGCCCCCGCGGCGGCGGGCGTGCTGCGCGAGGCGCACGAGCAGCCGTTCTTCCTGAGCGTCGGCTTCTTCGAGACCCACCGCGACTACTTCGAGCCCACCTCGGCGCGTGACGCGCTGTACTCGCTCCCGCCGGCGAACCTGCCGGACACGCCGGAGACCCGGCGGGACATGGCGGCCTACAAGGCGAGCGCGCGGTCGCTGGACCAGGGCGTCGGCACGGTGCTCGACGCGCTGCCCGACAACACCCTGGTGATCCTCACCACCGATCACGGGCTCGCGTTCCCGGGCTCGAAGGCGACGCTGAGCGACCGCGGGATCGGCGTCATGCTGATCATCCGCGGCGCGGGGTTCGAGGGCGGCAAGGTGTCCGACGACCTCGTCTCGCAGATCGACCTGTTCCCGACGATCTGCGAGCTGGCGGGGATCGAGCGGCCGGAGTGGGTGCGCGGGCGGTCGCTGCTGGCCGCCGAGCGCAACGACGCGGTGTTCGCGGAGATCACGTTCCACGCGGCGTACGAGCCGCAGCGCGCGGTGCGCACGAAGCGGTACAAGTACATCCGGCGCTTCGAGAACGGTCACCAGGGCCCCGTGCTCGCGAACATCGACGACAGCCCGAGCAAGGACTATCTGCTCGCCCACGGGCTCGCGGACCGGCGCCCGGCGGAGGAGGAGCTGTTCGACCTCGTCTTCGATCCGGGCGAGGCGAGCAACCTCGCCGAGGACCCGGGGCACGCGGACGTGCTCGCCGAGCTGCGCGGGCGCCTGCTGGACTGGATGCAGGCGACCGACGACCCGCTGCTGCACGGCCCGATCGAGCCGGAGGAGGGCGTCGAGATCAACCTGCCGGATCAGATCTCACCGGACGAGCCGACGGTGATCGCCCGATGACCGGCCTCGTGCTGCAGACCCAGGCGGACGCCCCGGCCGGGCGGCTCGAGGACTGGGCGCGGCGGCGCGGGTTCACGCTCCGGACGCTGCGCGTCGACGGGAAGGACCCCTATCCCGACCCGCGCGAGTTCGAGTTCGTGGTCGCGCTCGGGTCGAGCGCGAGCGCCGCGGGCGGCGGGCCGGAGTGGGTCGGCCGCGTGATCGAGTTCCTGCGCGCGGCGGACGCCGCCGACGTGCCCGTGCTCGGCATCTGCTTCGGATCGCAGGTGCTGGCCGCCGCGCTCGGCGGCACGGTGCACCGGCTGACCGTGCCCGAGGTCGGATGGGTGACGGTCAATTCCAGCGACACCGACCGCATCCCGCCCGGCCCGTGGATGGCGTGGCACGAAGACGGATTCACGCTCCCGCCGCTCGCCTACGAGCTCGCCTCCAACGCGTTCGGCGTGCAGGCGTTCTGCGACCGTCGCCACCTCGGCGTGCAGTTCCACCCGGAGGTCACGCCGCCGATCGTCGAGCGCTGGGCGAGCAGCGATCACGCCGACATGGAGCGGGCAGGGGTGACGGCGGAGGACCTGGATCCGGCGCCCCATGCGGCCGACGCCGCGCGGGCCGCCGAGGTCCTGTTCGACGGGTTCGCCGCCCGCGCGGGCCTCGTGGCTGTAGCCTCCGGCGCGTGAAGCACGAGCACACCCATCACGTCGCCGCGGATGCCGACAAGGTGTACGCCGCGCTCGCGGACATCCGCAACCTGCCGCACTACGTGCCGCAGATGACCAAGGCCGAGCCGCACGACGGCGACAAGGTCACCGTCGAGGCGCGCTACCAGGGCCACACCCAGCACGGCGAGGGGTGGTTCAAGACCGACGACTCCAAGCGCCGGATCGAGTGGGGCGCCGAGGGCAGCGACTACCACGGCTGGCTGCAGGTCGACCCGGACGAGCAGGGCTCGCGGCTCACGTTGTTCGTCGCGACCGTGCACGGCGACGCACCCGATCCCGAGGTCATGGGCACGCTCGACGCGATCCGCCGTCTGGTCGAAGCGGACGTGTAGCGATTCGCACGGCGGCGCGCGCCCTCGCGATACGACCGTCACAAATCCACACCTCTCGCGGTATTGGGGGGTGTGGACGGCTGGAGCGATGAGCGCCTTCTGACCGAGACCCCCTCGGTCCCGGCGGCGTTCGCCGTCTTCTACCGGCGCCACGAAGGGCCGATGCTCGGCTACTTCATGCGCCGCACCGGCGACGCCGAGCTCGCCGCCGACCTCGCCGCCGAGACGTTCGCCGCGGCGCTGCTGGGGGCGTCCCGCTTCCGCGGGGACGGCAACGCGGTCGCGTGGCTGTACGGGATCGCCCGCCACCGGCTGATGCGCTCGTTCGAGCGCGGGCGGGTGGAGGACCGCGCGCGGCGCAAGCTCGCGATGCCGCGCCTGGAGGTCGACGACGAGCTGATCGAGCGGATCGAGCGGCTCGCGGGGGAGGAGCGGGCGGTCGAGCTGCTCGACCGGCTCCCGGCCGACCAGGCCGAGGCGATCCGCGCGCACGTGCTCGACGAGCGCTCCTACAAGGACATCGCCGCGTCCGTGCAGGTCTCCGAGGCGGTCGTGCGCAAGCGCGTGAGCCGCGGGCTGACGACGTTGAGGGAGCTTCTATGAGCGTGTTCCCGGAGCTGGAGTCCGCGCTCGACGCGGCCGCCCACCGCCGCTACCGCGGCCGCCGCCGGCGCGTCTGGGTCCGCTGGGCGGCGGCACCGGCACTGGCCGCCGGCGCGGCCGCGCTGGTCGTCGCGCTGGTCCCGGAGCGCGAGGCCACGGGGCCGGCCGCTCCGCCGCCGGTCACCGTGCCCGCCGCCGCGCTCGCGCGCTCGGACGCGCTGGTCGCGGCCCCCGCCGCGCCGCTGAACGCGCGCACCGAGCGGCTGGAACACTCGGAGCTGCGCGCGGCGGCGGGCGAGATCGCCGCCCGCGTGCCGTACCCGCCCGGCGCGGGCGAGTCGATGGACTGGGAGGGCACGCCGCCCGGGCCGACCGACATGGCCTCGATCAACGATCGCGGCACGGTCCAGTTCCTGGTCGAGTTCCGCGCGGGCTGCGCGTGGGCGACGTTCTGGCTGTTCGCGCTCGAGCAGGGCAACGAGTCCGCGCTGGCGAGCGCGACGGCCGTCCTGCAGGACGTCCCGCACTGGCCGACGCTGCGCGCCTCGCTCCAGGACCCGTACGAGCGCACGCAGGGCTGGAACGCCGTCGCGCCCGCGGCGCTGGCTCGCGACGCGGGCCCGGTGCGGGCCTACGCACGCGCCAACTGTGCCGTCGTGCCGACCCCGTGGAACGATGTGATCCGGTAGGCCGTCTAACGTCGCGGGCGTGGCCACGGATGATCTCGCCGAAGCGCTGGAGCTGCGCGACGAGCTGCTGATGGCCTGTCGCGAGGTCCTGCTGCAGGTCGGCACGCGGCAGTCCTCGTCGCTGGTCGCGGCCATAGACGCGCTGCTCGATCTCGACGACGAGGCGAGCCCAGGGTCTCAGCGCTGACCATCGCCCCCGTTCAGGGGGTTTCTTCACCCATTGCAGCAGACGATTCCGCTAACGCGGGCGATACTCGCGCGTATGACTACCCGTCGCAAGTGGGATCCTGAAACCATCCACGCCACCCTCGAGCCGATCGTCGCTGAACTGGGCCGCTTCCCGAAGCGCGAGGAGCTCTCCGAGCGCGGTCTCGGTGGCCTGAGCACCGCCATGGGCAAACACGGCGGCGTCGCCGAGTGGCGCGCGCGCTTCGCGGACGCCGCGCCGGCCGCCGCGCCCGCGGCTCCGACCGCCGTCGAGGTCGAGGTCGTCGAGACGCACGTCACCGAGGACGGGATCACGGCGACGATCAAGGTCACGCACGAGGACATCGCCACTCGCGCGTACTTCCTCGCGCTCGAGCAGGGCGGCGACCCGGTCCACCACTGGCTGACGGCCGAGCGCGAGCTCACGACCGCCTAGCACCCCGCGGGAAGGTCGCCGCCTTATGGAACCTTTGAGGTGACCTTCAGCAAGTTTTCGGGGTTGCGGCCGATCATGGGGGACATGACCCAGATCGCCGCCGTCCTCATCGTGTGTGGCGCCGCCGCGTTCTTCGCCATGATGGCGTGGGCGGGCCAGCACCACTCCTGAATCCTGCTGGATCCACGTCGCCCGCTAGCGTAGGTGGGCGACGTGGCCGAAGACGAGATCGCACCCACCTTCGCGGACCTCGGCCTTCGAGAGGAGCTGCTGAGCGCCCTCACCCACCTGGGCTACGAGGAGCCGACCCCGATCCAGCGCGAGGCCATCGGCCCGCTGGTCGAAGGCCGCGACCTGCTCGGCCAGGCCGCGACCGGCACGGGTAAGACCGCCGCGTTCGCGCTCCCGATCCTGCAGCGCATGGAGCCGGGGCGCCGCACCCGCGAGCCCGCCGCGCTCGTGCTGGTGCCCACGCGCGAGCTCTCGATGCAGGTCTCCGAGGCCATGCACAAGTACGGCCGCCAGCTCGGCGTGCGCGTGCTGCCGGTGTACGGCGGCCAGCCGATCGTCCGCCAGCTGAAGGCGCTGGACCGCGGCGTGGACGTGGTGGTCGCCACGCCGGGCCGCGCGATCGACCACCTCAATCGCGGCACACTGAACCTGGACACGGTCGAGACCGTCGTGCTCGACGAGGCCGACGAGATGCTCGACATGGGCTTCGCCGAGGACCTGGAGGCGCTGCTGGAGGCGGTGCCCGAGTCGCGCCAGACCGTGCTCTTCAGCGCGACGATGCCGCCGCGGCTGAACGGGATCGTCAAGCGCCACCTGCGCGAGCCCCAGGTCATCGAGATCGGCCGTGCCGACGTCGAGGCTGAGGCCAAGCGGGTGCGACAGAGCGCGTACATCGTCCCGCGCGCCAGCAAGGCGGCGGCGCTCGGTCGCATCCTGGACGTCGAGCAGCCCACGGCCGCCCTCGTCTTCTGCCGGACCCGCGACGAGGTCGACACGCTCACCGAGACGCTCAACGGCCGCGGCTACCGCGCCGAGGCGCTGCACGGCGGCCTGTCCCAGCAGCAGCGCGACCGCGTGATGCACCGGTTGCGCGGCGGGCAGGCCGACCTCCTGCTCGCGACCGACGTCGCGGCGCGCGGCCTCGACATCGACCTGCTGACCCACGTCATCAACTACGACGTGCCGTCCTCCCCCGAGTCCTACGTGCACCGCATCGGCCGCGTCGGCCGCGCGGGGCGTGAGGGCACCGCGATCACGCTCGCCCAGCCGCGGGAGCACCGCTACCTCAAGACGGTCGAGAAGATCACCAAGCAGCGGATCTCGTTCGAGAAGCTCCCGACGGTCGCGGACCTGCGTGCGCGCCGGCTGGAGCTGACCCGCGCGAGCCTGGAGGAGTCCCTGCTCGAGGACGGCGACCTCGACCACTTCCGCGTCGTCGTCGAGACCCTCGCCGAGTCCTACGACGTGATGGACGTCGCCGCCGCCGCGGTCAAGCTCGCGCACGAGGCGAGCGGGGTCACGGTCGACGAGGAGGAGATCCCCGAAGTCGCGCCGCCGCCCAAGGACCGCCCGAAGCGCCCCGCCAAGCCCGCTCAGCGTGGGGACGAGAGCATGGCGCGCGTGTTCGTCGGCGCCGGCCGCGTCGCCGGCATCCGCCCGAAGGACCTCGTCGGCGCCATCACCAACGAGGCGGGCCTCGCGGGCCGCGACATCGGCGGCATCGAGATCGCCGACCGCTTCTCGCTCGTCGAGGTCCCGGCCGACGCCCTCGACCACGTGATCAGCGCCCTGCGCGGCACCACGATCAAGGGCAAGAAGGCGACCGTCCGCCGCGAGCGCTTCACGTCGCCCCGCCGCTGATTAGGCTGCGGTCATGGCCGCTGATCCCGACTGCCTGTTCTGCAAGATCGTCGCCGGTGCGATCCCGTCCACGCGCGTCTACGAGGACGAGCGGACGATCGCCTTCATGGACATCAACCCGGGCACGCGCGGGCACCTGCTGGTGATCCCGCGCGAGCACGCGAAGGACCTGCTCGAGATCGACCCTGAGGACCTGGCGGCGTGCGCGCGCACGGCGCAGGTGATGGCGCGAAAGGCCAAAGACGCGCTGCAGGCGGACGGGATCAACCTGATCAACAGCTGCGGGCCGAAGGCGTGGCAGACCGTCTTCCACTTCCACATCCACGTGATCCCGCGCTACGACGGGGACCCGCTGCGGCTGCCGTGGCAGCCCGCTCCGGGGGACCGGGACGAGATCGCGCGAGCGGCCGAAGCCCTGAGCGCGTAGACATCTCAACGGCCAGCGTTCAGCGAACGCAGTTGCGCCGCGCTCCCAGACATGTATAGCGTCTCCCCCGTTGGGGCCGGACGCACCGACCGGTCGAAATTAGTGCGGCGTGGTTAGACGCCGAGCAGTAGTCAAGTGGGGTCATCTGTGGGCACCGGTACGGTCAAGTGGTTCTCAGACGAGAAGGGCTTCGGCTTCATCACGCCTGATGGGGGTGGGCGTGACCTATTCGTTCATTTCTCCGGCATCACCGGCGACGGATATCGATCGCTGAGCGAAGGCGCCAAGGTCACGTTCGAAGAGGAGAACGGCGACAAGGGTCCGAAGGCGATCAACGTCCAGAAGCTGTAGCGACGCCGTGGAACCGGGGGGAACCGCATCCCCCGGGGCCTCGTCGTGTTGAATGCGTGTGATGGCCCATCGCACGCTCTTGCTGGCCGCGGCGACGCTTGCCGCGGCGCTGGCCGCGTCTGCGCCCGCCTCGGGGAAGGTCATCGAGGTCGGTCGCACCGACGCTGCGCCGGCCTGCCCGGCTGCACCTTGCCTGGCCGTGTCTCGCACCACCGGCTACCAGATCAAGGTCGGCGCGGAGCGCAACGCGTTCACCGTGCCCGAGGACGGGAAGATCGTCGCCTGGTCGATCGCGCTCGGGACGCCGTCGGCGGAACAGATCGCCTACTTCGACATGAACCTGGGCGGTGAGGCGTCCGCGCGGTTGACCGTGCTGCGCCAGGGCCGGACGCTGTACTCGCGCACCGTCACGCAGACCCCGGTGCAGAAGCTCGAGCCGTTCTTCGGCCAGACGGTGCAGTTCCCGCTGGGCCGCGCGCTCAACGTCAAGAAGGGATATGTCATTGCACTGACAGTCCCGACCTGGGCGCCGGCGCTGACTCCGCTGCTCACGGATCAGAGCTCCTGGCGTGCCTCACGGGCGAAGGGCAAGTGCAACGACACGGGCACGCAGACGGCCCAGCAGCGGCTCGATCTGGTCACGCAGTACCGCTGCCTCTACAAGGCGCGGCTCACCTACAGCGCGACGCTCGTCACCCGCCCGGTGCCCACTCCGAAGAACGCCCCCGCCGGGACGTAGGCTCCTTCGGCGGCGCGGCCGCGAGCTTCACGCCGGCCGCGCGGTCGGGCACCTGCGGCTTGTCGTGGCCGAGCAGGTCCAGCAGACCCTCGATCACGTCCGGGTCGTACTTGGAGCCGGCGCCGGCGCGCAGCTCGCTGACGGCGCGTGCGGGCGTGAGCGCGGCGCGGTAGGGCCGCTCGGTCGTCATCGCCACCCACGCGTGGCAGGCGAGGATCACGCGCGAGCCGACCGGGATGCGCGTCTTCTCGAGCCCGTCCGGATAGCCCGTGCCGTTCCAGTGCTCGTGCTCGTGGCGGACGATCGGCGCGAGCGCCGCGAGCTCCTTCGTGCGGGCGAGGATGCGCTCGCCGACGATCGGATGCTCGGACATGACCTCCCACTCCTCGCGGGTGAGCGGGCCGTCCTTCTCCAGCAGCTCCTCGGGCATCGCGAGCTTGCCGACGTCGTGCAGCAGCGCCGCGTGTGCGATCCGCTCCACATGGTCGACGTCGAGCCCGAGCATCATCGCGACGCCGCGGGCGAGCCGGACGAGCTCCTGCGTGTGCTCGTGCGTGTAGTTGTCGCGCTCCTCGATCGCGGCCGCGAGCGCCTGCACCGCGGCGGGCGAGCCCGAGCGCGACTGCAGCAGCGCCAGCTCGCGCTCGACCTCGGGGTTCGCGACCGCGACGCGGCCCTTGCCGGTGCGCTTGGCCAGCATCAGCGCGCGATCGGCCTGCTCGAGCAGCCCGTCGGCGTCCAGGCCCTCGTGCCAGGCGGCGACGCCGATCGAGCACTTGCCGCCGATCGCGTCGCGGCAGCGCTCGGCGACCGCGGCCGTCTCGGCCTCGTCGGAGCCCGGGAGGAGCAGGACGAACTCGTCGCCGCCGTAGCGCGCGACCTGGTCGTAGGGGCGCAGCTCGCCCTGCAGCGCGCGGGCGACGGTGCGCAGCAGCTCGTCGCCGGCGGCGTGGCCCTGGGTGTCGTTGACGCCCTTGAAGTCGTCGAGGTCGAGGATGACGGCGCCGAGCGGGTGCCCGTCGCGGCGCGCGCGGGCGATCTCCTCGCGGATGCGCAGCTGCATCGCGCCGTGATTGAGCACGCCGGTCAGCGCGTCGGTGCGGGCGACGTGCTGGACGTGCTCGAACGCCTCGGCGTTGCGGCAGGAGACCGTGGCGAGGCCGGCGATCGCCTCCAGCGTGCGCAGGTCCTCGTCGTGCATGTGACGGCGGGTCTTCCACGCCACCGACAGCGCGCCGCGCAGCTGGTCGTCCCACGCGATCGGCACCGACAGCGCCGACAGCAGCTCGTCACCGATCGGGTGGTCGAGCTGGCCGGCGAGCAGCTGGTAGTCGTGGCTGATGAACGCCTGGCCCGTCTCCAGCACGCGGCCCGCGGCGCCCTCACCGGGTTCGACACGGAGGCCCACCCAGGTCGACGGCACGTTGAACCCGGCCGTCGCGACGGCGCCGCCGTGCTCGAGGTCGGCCAGGTAGAAGCCGGACATGTCCGCGTCCAGCGCAAGCGCCGCCTCCTCGACGAGCGTCTCCAGGATCTCCTGCAGGTCCAGCGAGCGCCCGAGCGCCCGCGCGGCGCGGACGACGGCGCGGTCCTGGACGGAGCCCGCGGCGCGGCGTTCCTCGGCTTCCAGGCGCGCGAAGCCCGCGGCGGCCTGGTCAGCCAGCAGCCGTGCGTCGGCGATGTCGGCCTGGGAGATCTCCCGCGAGGCGCTCCACGCGACGAAGAGCACGGTGCGGATCTGACCGCCCCACACCAGCGGCACGAACAGCGCCGAGGCGATCCCGTACTGCGCGGCGCGGTCCGCGACGATCGCGTCGCTGTTGCGCGCGTCCGGCACCGCGAACGGCCGGCCGGTCTCAAGCACGCGCTCCGTGCCCGAAGGACCGTCTTCGAAGCGCACGTAGGCGTCCGCGCCCTGGCCCTCGTCGCTCGCCCCGCGCCGGTCCTGGCTGATCTCGAGCAGGCGGACGTGATCGGCGTCCAGCACCGCCCTCAGCGCGGCTTCCAGCGCAGCGGTCAGCGCGCCCGGCTTCGTCGCCGAGGCGGCCTCCTGTGCGACGCGGGCGAGCGGACTCGCCGCGCCCACGCTGGTGTCGGTTGCGGTGCGCAGTGTGTATGCCTTCCGTGGACCGGAGTAATCGGCCGATCCACGTCCTACTTGAGCTCCCCATACCCGCGCGCGCGGGGCGTACGCGCGGCGTAGCGCTCACGTCCCAGCGCGCCAGGGTGCGGTACGGGCGCTGACAACGGCTCACCGAGAGGGAAGGGGGCGGCGTTTCCCCGCGCGCCCGGACTCAGCGCCTCCGAGCCCCGCGTGGCGCGAACCTCCGCGTGCTGCGTACCGTCAAGGTACGGGCTACGGAGACCACGTGGTGCGGGAGTGGTCGTTTCGTCCTGTTCCGGGACCGAAACGAGCACGCTCGGGCTCAACCGCGGTTCGGACAAAGGGGGTGATGTACAAACGGGTCCTGAGAGGACCCGTTTGTACATCACTCCCCTTGGGGCCAGCGTCCACCACACGCGGTGGACTGAACTCAGCAGGCGCCCGGGTTCGCGGCGCAGTAGTCGTCCAACCCTGCGTCCGGCGTCTCGGCCGGAGGAGCGGTGTCGTCGGGCTCCTGCGCGGGGGGCGCTTCGGCTCCGCCGTCGGCCGCGCCTTCGTCGCCGGCGGCGTCCGGCGCGGGGGTCTCTTCCGGCTGTGAGGTGGCGGCGTCCGCGCCCTCTTCGCCCTCCGGGGTCTCCTCGGCGTCGGCTTCGGCCGTGGGGGTCGGGGTGGCGGCGCCGCCGATCGCGGCGCCGTCGCCGGGGACGTCGAGGTTGACGGGGCCGCCCGGGACCTCGCGGTAGGCGACGTTCGCGCCGCCGCAGCCGGCGACGGTCAGCAGGAGCACAACAAAAGCAGCGGCAAGGCGCGGCGCGAGGCGCATGCAGCGACCTCCTCTCAGCGGGGCAGCGCGGCCATGCGGCGGCCGCACGTGGGGCAGTCGTTCAGGTCCTTCTGGGCGGGCTGATCGCACCAGTTGCAAAAACGGAGTGTCTCCACGGCCCATGGCAGGCTTGACTTCGACGGCGGCAGCGGAAGGACCTTCCCGACCACCTCGAGCTCCTCGCCCGTGTCCTGGTCGCGGTAGACCTTGCCGGGCACGGCGGGGAGCAGCAGCTCGCGACCGGTGGACGGCGCGCGCAGGCGGTAGAGCTGGCCCTCGGACATCGGCGGGGAGCCTAGCAGCGGGCTCGGCGTCCGCGGGGCGTAGGCTGTTCGGCTTCTCTTGCGCATTCTCGTCTTCCACGGCTACCTGCTGCACGGCACGGGGTCGAACATCTACAACGCCGAGCTCGGCGCCGCGCTCGTGCGCGGCGGCCATGAGTTGCACCTGCTCTGCCAGGAATCGGACCCGTACTCGCTGCCCTGGGTCGACGCGACCGGCGACTGGGACAGCGGCGAGCTGCAGGTGCAGGCACGCCGGCAGCCCGCGCGCGCGACCGTCTACCGGCCCGACATCGCCGGTGTGCTGCCGCTGTACGTCGCCGACCACTACGCGGGCTTCGACGCGCGCCCGTTCCCCCAGCTCAGCGACGAGGAGGTCGAGCGCTACATCGAGCTCAACGTGCGCGCCGTCCGCGACGTCGTCGAACGCGCCCAGCCGGAGGTCGCGCTCGCCAACCACCTGGTGATGGGTCCGGTGATCCTCGCGCGGGCGCTGAACGGCGCCGTCCCGTACGCCGTAAAGGTCCACGGCAGCGACCTCACCTACGTCGTGAACCCGTACCCGCGCTTCCGGCCGGCGGCCGCGGAGGGTGCGGAGAAGGCCCGCGGGCTGCTCGTCGGCTCCCGCCACACGGGCGAGGTGCTGTGGGACCAGCTCGGCCACGAGCTCGCCGAGCGCACGCGGCTCGGGCCGCCAGGCGTGGACGTGGAGCGCTTCGGCCCAGACCAGGGCGACCTCGCCGGCCTGCGCGCCCGCCTCGAGCAGACCGCGCCGACCGAAGGCTCCTCGTTCGCCCGTGACCCGCGGGAAGCCGTCGCGGCGCTGGACGCGATCGAGCCCGGCGACCGGCTGATCGTGTTCGTCGGCAAGCTGATCGCCTCCAAAGGCGTGGAGCTGCTGCTGGCGGCGTTCCCGGCCGTGCTCGCGCGCGAGCCGCGCGCGCGGCTGCTGATCGTCGGCTTCGGCGCCTTCCGGGAGCGGCTGGAGCAGTTCGTCGCTCAGCTCGACGCGGGCGACCGCAGCGAGCTGCGCGGGGAGGACGGCCGCGAGCTGCCCCAGCTGGCGGCCTTCATGAACGACGCCGAGCTACCGGACGCGCGGATCGCCGACCGCGTCCATTTCGCCGGCCGGCTCGACCACGACGAGCTCACGGCGCTGCTGCCCGCCGCGGAGGCGATGGCGGTGCCGTCGACGACGCCCGAGGCGTTCGGCATGGTCGCGGCCGAGGCGGCGGCGTGCGGCGCGCTGCCCGTGGTGGCCGACCACTCCGGGCTGGGCGAGGTCGCGCGGACGCTGCGCGAGGCCGTGCCCGAGGAGGCGCGCGGCTGGCTCTCGTTCGAACTCGGCGATCAGTCCGTCACCCAGCTCGCCGACGCGCTCTCGGGTTGGCTGGCCGCGCCGGAGGACCTGCGGGAGCGCACGCGCGAGGCGATCGTGGCCGTCACCCGCGAGCGCTATTCGTGGGACGGCGTCGCCCGCACCGTCATCGCCGCGGGACGCGGCGAGCTGGACGATTTGCCACGCGTATGACACGTGGGCGCACCGGCGGCGCCCACGTCCCCGCGTCCGGTTAGGATGCCGCCAATGAGGAGAGAGCTGGCGTTGATCGTCGGGGTGATTTCGGCTTCGTCCGTACTCACGGGCTGCCAGCTGAAGGACAACGCGAACGTCGTCAACGGCAAGCAGCTGTTCGTGCAGGAGTGCGGCGCCTGCCACGTGCTGTCGCGCGCCGGCACGACCGGCACCGCGGGTCCCAACCTGGACGCCGCGTTCGCGCAGTCGCGCAAGGACGGCCTGGGGGAGAGCACGTTCGAGGGCGTGGTCTACACGCAGATCCTGCACCCGAACCGTAACCCTCAACTCAACCCTGCGAATCGGCGCGAGACGACGCAGCAGATGCCCGCGGACCTGGTGACGGGCCAGGACGCGAAGGACGTCGCGGCCTACGTCGCGCAGGCCGCCGCGGTGCCCGGCGAAGACAAGGGCCAGCTCGCCTCCGTCGGCGCCGCCCAGGCCGAAGGCACGGCTGAGGCCGAGAACGGCGTGCTCGACATCCCGGTCGCCGAGGCCGGCCTCGCCTATCGCTTCGCGGACGCGCGTACCCCCGCCGGCAGCGTCCGCTTCACGTCCGCGAACCCCCAGAGCGTCCCGCACAACATCGCGGTCGACGGCAACGGCCTCGACGAGAAGGGCCCCGTCGTGGAAGCCGGCGGCGTCTCGGAGATCACCGTGGATCTGCAGCCGGGCGAGTACTCGTTCTACTGCTCGGTGCCGGGCCACCGCGAGGGCGGCATGGAGGGCACGCTCACGGTCGAGTAGGGTCGCCGCCCGCCTGCATCGACAGCAGGATGGAGCGGCGCAGCAGGTAGGCGCGGGAGATGATGTCGCGCAGCTCGAGGTCCGCAGCCAGCCCGTCGGCGAAGCGCTCGGCGGGCACGACGAGCACCTCGCCGTCACGCGCGGCGACGGCGGTCGTGAGCATCAGCTCGCCGCGCAGCAGCGCCAGCTCGCCCACGAACGAGCGCGGCCCGTGCACGCGCCCGACCAGGTTGCGCTCGCCGTAGCCGACGACCATCGCGACCGCGCCGCTCAGCACCACGACGAAGTCCGCGGTCGGCGTCCCGTCTCCGAAGACGGGCTCGCCGCGCGTGATCGGCCGGCGCTCGCCGAACGCGCTGAGCGTCGCGATGTGCCCGTCCGACAGGCGCGGGAACGCGTCGCTCGCCGGCTCCTCGTCGAAGTCGTCGAGCACCAGCTCGCTCGGCCCAGAGCCGTCGTCGGGCATGCGCACCCGCTCGATCTCCGGCTCGGTGGCGGGCAGCGGCGGCAGCTCGCCGCCGCCGAGCAGCGCGGCCTCCAGCGCGTCCGCGTCGTAGCGGCCGATCAGCCGGCGGCCGTTGACGAAGAACGTCGGCGTGCCCTCGGCGCCGCTGGCCTCGGCGCTGGCGACGTCCTCGCGCACCCGCGCCGCGTGCTCGCCCGACCCGAGCGTGCGCGCGAAGCGCTCCACGTCCAGCCCGAGCACCTGCGCGTGATCCACCAGATCGGTCGGGGACAGCTGGTCCTGGTGGGCGAACAGCCGGTCGTGCAGCTCCCAGAACGCGCCCTGCTCGGCGGCGGCCTCCGCCGCCTCGGCCGCGAGCTCGGCGTGCGGGTGCACGTCGGGCAGCGGCAGGTGGCGGAAGACGTAGCGCAGCCGGTCCCCGAGCCGCTCGCGCAGCTCCTCCACCGCGCCGGTCGCGCGCCCACAGAACGGGCACTCGAAGTCGCCGTACTCGACAAGCTCGAGCGGTGCGTCGACCGGGCCGCGGATATGGTCGACCGCGGGGTCGACGGGCCGGTCGAGCACCATGATCGGCGCGTCGTCCTCGTCCGCGGCCAGCCGCTTGTCCAGCGCGAAGATGGCCCACGCGACGCCGAGCGCGAGCAGCGACGCGGCCAGGATGCCGACGCGCGCCTCGTCGGCCAGCGCGGCGGAATCGAACGCCAAGTCGGCCACGAACAACGAGATCGTGAAGCCGATCCCGCCCAGCGCAGCGCCGCCGAGCAGCTCGCCCGGTCGGATCCGCCCGGGGAGGTGCCCGAGGCCGAAGCGCACGCCGGCGAGGCTCATGGCGCCGATCCCGGCCAGCTTGCCGAACACGAGGCCGGCGATCACGCCCCAGGTGACCGTGGAGCTGACCGCGCGCTCGATCAGCTCGCCGTCGATCGCGACGCCGGCGTTGGCCAGCGCGAACACGGGGACGACGAAGAAGCTCGACCACGGGTGCAGCAGCTCGGTCAGGCGCTCGTTCGGGGACACCGCGCGCTCGACCGACAGCTTCGCCGAGCGCGCGAGCGCGGGCAGCGGGGACTGGCCGAACGCGCGGGCGAGCGCGCCCGCCTCGCGCACGTCCTCGGGTCTGGGCGCGAAGGCGGACACCAGCAGGCCGAGCACGACACCCGCCAGCGTGGGGTGGATGCCCGACTCGACCATCGCCACCCACAGCACGAGGCCGACCACGAGGTAGACGGGCCCGCGGAAGACCAGCGCGCGGCTCACCAGCGCCATCGCGGCCACGCACGCGGCCGCGACCACGATCGGCGTCAACGACACGTCGTCGGAGTAGAAGACGGCGATCGCCAGCAGCGCGCCGATGTCGTCCACCACCGAAAGGGACAGCATGAAGACGCGCAGGTGCGCGGGGAACGCGGGTCCCACCACCGCCAGCGCGCCGAGCACGAACGCGGTGTCGGTGGCCATCGCGATGCCCCAACCGCGCGCCTCCTCGCCGCTCGGGTTCAACACCAGGTAGACGACCGCGGGCACGATCAGGCCGGCGATCGCGCCGAGGGCCGGGATCGTGAAGCGGCTGCGGTCGGTCAGCTCGCCCATCGAGAGCTGGCGCCGCAGCTCGAGGCCGATGACGAAGAAGAACAGCACCATCAGCCCGTCATTGACCCAGTGCCGCAGGTCGTGGTCGTAGTCGAAGAAGTCCCCGAAGCTGATCGAGATGTGCATTCCCCACAGGTCCTCGTAGAGGCCCGAGAGCGGGGAATTCGCCCACACGAGGGCGAGGATCGTGGCGGCGAGCAGCAGCCCGGCGCCGCCCGTCTCCGTGTGCAGGTAGCTGCGCAGCGGGGCGGCGAACTGACCGACGAACTCGCGCGTCGAGGACCGCGTCATTTGACGCGAAGTTCTACAACGCCTGGATGACCAGCGCCACGACGAGCACGACCGCCGCGACGCCGAGCACGTAGAGCAGGACGCGGAACGCGTCCCGCTCGTACTTCAAGGGATTGAAACGGTCGTCGCTCAAATGATGTAGACGGTGAGGTAGACGACGATCCACATGACGTCGACGAAGTGCCAGTAGATGCCCGGCACTTCCATGCCGAGGTGGCTCTGCGACGAGTAGTGGCCGCGGAACGAGCGGATGACCACGAACAGCAGCAGCACCAGGCCGATCGTCACGTGCGCGCCGTGCAGGCCCGTGAGCCCGTAGAAGATCGTGCCCTGCGCGTGGTCCTGCGGCGAGAACCCGACGTGGACGTACTCGTTGATCTGGATGAACAGGAACGTGGCGCCCAGCAGGAACGTCACGAGCATGCCCAGCTGCAGGCCGCGCCGGTTGTCCTTGCGGATCGCCTCCTGCGCGTAGTGCAGGGTGAACGACGAGGACACCAGGATCGCGGTGTTGAAGCCCGCGATCAGCTTCGGCAGATGGTCACCCTCCGCCGGCCACTCGGCCCCGCCCACGACCCGGATGAAGAAGTAGGCCGTGAAGAAGGCCCCGAAGACCATGATCTCCGAGATGATGAAAAGCATCATCCCGAGCGTCGCCGGGTCCACCCGCGAGGAGCGGTTGGCCTCCGGCGGGCCGTGATGGTGGTGGTCTTCGTGCTCGTGCGAGCCGAGGTGCGCGGCGGCTGCCACCTAGGCCTCCGCCGGCTCGGTCGCGCGGGCCTCGATGTGCTCGACGGGCAGGTGCGTCGAGTCGCGGACGCGCTCGACGAGCTTGTCCGCCACCCACTGCGAGGAGCCCTCGGGCAGCGTCGAGATCAGGATGTCGTGGATGTAGAAGTACTGGACGGCGTTCATGATCGCCGTGTACGGATCGGGGTCGCCGATCATGCCCGCGGCGATGATGCCGGCGTCGTCCAGCGAGGCGAGCAGTCGCCGGCCGCGCTGGCGCGCCTCGCGCACGCGGTGGCCCTCGGTGCCGTCCTGGGGGACGATCAGGATGTAGCGCTTGGGCTTCTCGGTCGCGTCGGCCATCGCCTTCAGGCGCTCGAGCAGCTCCGGCGCGGCGCTCGTCAGGTTCGCCACCACGAGCGTGACCTCGAACGGCAGGCCGTCCTTGTCGATGTCGACGATGACGTGCTCGACCGGGACGTCGGTCGCCTCCTCGAGCCGCTCGACGAGGTCGCGCTTGATCCAGGAGGAGGCCTCGACCGGTTTGGTGCCGATGATGATCTCGTCGATCGGCTGCGCGCGGAAGGCGTCCATCGCCGCGTTGAAGGGGTCGGTGTCGCCGACCTCGCCGTCGCCGACGGCTCCGAGGTCGCGGATGTACTCCACCGCCAGCTCCATGCGCACCTGCGCCGAGTCGCGCACGACGTCGTCGTAGATCACGTTGCCGTGGCGCGGGCGGGTCTGCGGCACCACGACGAAGAAGCGTGCGCCCTGTTCCGCGCGCTCCTTGATGCGTTCGAGCAGCGCTCCGCCCGCAATCGTCTCGTTGGCGAGGATCAGCACCGTCGGCACGACTCAGACCCCTTCCTCAGCCGACGACGCGCCGGCTGCTTGCTTTGGCCGCGCCTCTTCGGCGGGCTCCATGATCCCGTGCACGTGGCCCGGCACGCCGTACTCGTACGGGCCGCCGACCACGGTCGGGATGCGGTCGAAGTTGAACACCGGGGGCGGGGACGTGACCTGCCACTCGAGCGTGAGCGCCCGCCACGGGTTGGCCGACGCGCGCCGCCCGCCCCGCCACGAGGCGACCATGTTGTAGATGAACACCAGCGTCGAGAGCCCGAGCACGAACGAGCTCAGCGAGATGAACAGGTTCCACGCCGCGAACTCCTCGGCGTAGTCGGCCACCCGCCGCGGCATGCCCTTCACGCCCACCAGGTGCATCGGCCCGAACGTCGCGTTGAAGGACACGAACGTCATCCAGAAGTGGATCTTGCCGAGCCGCTCGTCGAACATCCGGCCCGTCATCTTCGGGAACCAGTAGTAGACGCCGGCGTAGATCGTGAACAGCGACCCGCCGTAGAGCACGTAGTGGATGTGGGCGACGATGAAGTACGTGTCCGAGACGTAGATGTCCATCGGCACCATCGCCAGCACCACGCCCGAGATCCCGCCGAGCGTGAACATGGTGATGAACCCCAGCGCCCACAGCATTGGCGTGTCCATGTGGAGCACGCCTTTCCAGAGCGTCGCGAGCCAGCTGAAGATCTTGATGCCGGTCGGCACGGCGATGATCGCGGTGGTGACCATCATCGGGATCCGGATCCAGTCCTGCATGCCGGAGACGAACATGTGGTGCGCCCACACCGTGAACCCGAGCAGCACGATGGCCAGCAGCGAGAACGCCATCATCCGGTAGCCGAAGATCGGCTTTCGTGCCTTCACCGCCAGGACCTCGGAGATGATCCCGAAGCCCGGCAGCATCATGATGTAGACCGCCGGGTGCGAGTAGAACCAGAAGACGTGCTGGTACATCAGGATGTCGCCGTCGCGCTCGGGGCGGAAGAAGTTGAAGCCCAGCGCGTAGTCGAAGAGCACGAAGAACTGCGACGCGGCGATGAACGGCGTCGCGATCACGACCAGCAGCGACGTCGAGAAGTTCGCCCACACCAGCAGCGGCATGCGCCAGAACGACATGCCCGGCGCGCGCATCGTGATGATCGTGACCAGGAAGTTCAGCGCGGTCGCGATCGATGACGCGCCCGCGAACTGCACGCCGATGGTGAAGAACATCTGGCCGATCGGCGCGCTCGTGGACAGCGGCGCGTACGCGGTCCAGCCGGTCGAGAACGAGCCGCCGGGGGCGAAGAACGACGCGGTCATCATCACGCCCGCGATCGGCAGCATCCAGAACGACAGCGCGTTCAGGCGCGGGAAGGCCATGTCCGGCGCGCCGATCATCAGCGGCAGCACGTAGTTCGCCAGCCCGGCGAAGACCGGGATGATGAACAGGAAGATCATCAGCGACGCGTGCACGCTGAAGAGCCCGTTGAACGCGTTCGCGTCCACGAACTGTGAGCCGGGCGCGGCGAGCTCCGCGCGCACGAGCATCGCCAGCAGGCCGCCGATCAGCATGAAGAAGAACGACGTGACCACGTACTGGATGCCGATCACCTTGTGATCGGTGTTGACGCGGAAGTAGTCCTTCCACGAGGTCGCGCCGTGACCGGAGTGGTCCTCGGGCCGCGTGCGCTTGCCCGCGGCCCAGTAGAACCAGTAGTCGAACGCGCCGAGGCCGACGAGGAACCACAGCGGCGCGATCAG
Source organism: Solirubrobacter deserti (assembly GCF_027587175.1). Lineage (GTDB taxonomy): Bacteria > Actinomycetota > Thermoleophilia > Solirubrobacterales > Solirubrobacteraceae > Solirubrobacter > Solirubrobacter deserti. The sequence goes on along the minus strand of NZ_JAPCID010000015.1, from coordinate 36,912 downwards.
CAGCGAGAGCAGCAGGATCGCGTTCTGGGCCTTGGGCACGATCCCGCCGTCGGCGAAGACCGGATACCCGTACGCCTCGCGCACGGCGACGATGATCGCCGCGCAGAACAGCGTGCCGAGGACGAGGAACAGCCCCGCCCGTGTCAGTCCTGGTGCGCGCAGTCGAGCCGTCATCAGCCCTCCTTGGTCACTTCCGCGAGGTATTCAGCCAACGCATCGACGCCTTCGGCACCCAGCCGCTGCTCGTAGTCGTTGGGCATGATGTTCGTGTACCCGTCGACAATCTCCACCGACGGCTCCGCGATCGAAGTCCTGATGGCGGCCGCGTCCTGCCCGGGCAGCGTCTCGTCGAGGTTCGGGCCCGTGGTGCCGTTGGCGCCGGCGTCGGACAGCGTGTGGCAGCTGGCGCAGTTGGCCGTGAACAGCTGCTTGCCGTCCGCCGCCGCGCCGGAACCGCCGCCGCCGCCCGCGGCGGGCGTGGGCTCGGGCGGGTTCGCCTGCTCCTCGAGCCAGGCGTCGAAGTCCTCCCGGGACACGACCACGGCCGTGGCGCGCATCGTCGCGTGGCCGAGGCCGCAGAGCTCGGCGCACACGATCGGGTAGCGGCCGATCCGGTTGGGCGTGACGCGGTAGCTGACGGTCATGCCCGGCACCGCGTCCTTCTTCATGCGGAAGGCCGGCACCCAGAAGTCGTGCAACACGTCCTTGGCCTGCAGGTTGAACTTGATCGGCTGGTTGACGGGCAGGTACAGCTCGCCGCGCGTGGCCGCGATCTCTTCGCCGCTGCCGTCCGGGTTCGGATAGAAGAACGTCCACGCGAACTGCTCTCCGACGACGCGGACCTCCATCGTGTTCGCCTGCGCCTTCTCGACGTCCTCGAGGACGATGAAGGCGTAGGTGCACAGGCCCACCAGCAGAATCGCCGGGATCGCGGTCCAGATGACCTCCAGCCGCGTGTTGCCGTGGATCGGCGGGCCGTCGAGCTCTTCCTCGCCGTCGCGCATCCGGAACTTGATGACGCTGAACAGCACCACCACGCACACCCCGACGAAGACGGGGACGGACGCGATGATCAGGACGTCCCACAACGTGTCGATCGGCTTCGCCTCGTTGGAGGCGGCGATCGGAAACCAGTCGATGAGCAGGCCGGCGACAACGCCCAGGATCGACGCGACGATCCCGATGCCGAGCATCTGCTTCCAGTCCGCACGTGCGTGCGGGCGCTCCGGCCGTGGACCGGTCTGCGCGAGACTCCTCTCCTCAAGCCCCATCGTCGCGGCATCCTAAGGGAGCGCGGCGTCGGACGCGGAGCCGGACCGTCGTCCGGCGAACAATTTGGCGCTTAGGGGGAGCTTTGAGCTACGCCGCGCGGTACGCCGGGCGCGGCTCGAAGCGGCGCGCCTGGGCGGGGCGCGCGGGAGTCGTCTCGGGCCGGCCACCGGCGCGGAAGTCGGACGGAGCCACCCCCTGATAGCGGCGGAAGGCCTTCGCGAACTGGGCGGGTTGGCGGTAGCCGACGCGATGCGCCACTTCCCGGACCGTCAGCGCGCGCGTCGACAGCATCTCGGCCGCCTTCTGCATCCGCACCCGGGTCAGGTGGTCGCGAAACGTTGTCTCCCCGATCTCCGCGTAAGCCCGCTGCAACTGGCGGCGGGATGACGCGACGCGGCGGGCGATGTCGTCGAGCGACAGGTCGGAGGCGTACTCTCGATCGACGATCTCAGCGGCCTCCTGGAACAGCGAGGTGCGCAAGCGAATGGTTGAGGCTCGTTGCATGGGCACGTATCTAGTACGCAGTAAACCCCGGTTCGGATGTTCATAGGTCGCCTACGCGCCACTTTTGGCATGTTGACGCTCCCAGCCTCATCGATATCTGACCACGACGGTCAGGGCGTCGTCGGTGCCCTTGCCGTGCTGGTCGAAGATCCGGTCGGCCAGCGTCTGCGCGGCGCCGCCGCCGGCGAGGGCCGGGGAGATCGCGCTCTCGATGCCGTCCGTGATCATCACCAGCAGGTCGCCGCGCTCCAGCGCCATCGTGGCTGGGCGTACGTTCGGCAGGCGATAGCCGAGCACGCCGCCGAACACGAGTGCCACGTCCTCGCGCCGCTCCGGCCCCTGGTGCACGAGCCGCGCGTCGACGTTGCCGACCCCCGCCCACGTCAGCAGTGAGCGTTCGAGGTCGAACCAGGCGAGGGTCATCACGACGCCGCGCGTCTCCACCAGCGCCTGGTGGCACGCCTGCAAGAGCTCTTGCGCGCTTGCCTCGGCAAGTTGACGCACGATGCCCGCGCACAGCTCGGCCGCGTCGGCCGCCTCGGGCCCGTGCCCCAGGCCGTCGATCAGCCCGGCCAGCGCGCCGGTCGCGGTCGGCACGAACACGGCCTTGTCGCCCGAGCGCTCCTCACCCGCGAGCGGCGCCCCCGCGACGCCCCGGTCCAGCGCCTGCGGCCACTCAGCCACGGGTCCACTTCACCAGCGTCACCGTCGTGCCCTCGCCGGGCGCCGTCTGGATGTCGAACTCGTCCACGAGCCTCCGCGCGCCGGGCAGGCCGAGACCCAGCCCGCCGCCGGTCGTGTAGCCGTCCGTCAGCGCGCGCTCGAGGTCGGCGATCCCCGGGCCGTGGTCGCGCGCCACGACCTTCACGCCGCGGCGGCCGTTCGCGTCGCGGACGAGCTCGATGCAGACCTCGCCGCGCTTGGCGTAGGTCGTGATGTTGCGGGCGATCTCCGAGATCGCGGTCGCCAGCAGCGTCTGGTCGGTGCTCGGCATGTCGAGCGTGACCGCGAGCGCTCGCGCCCGCTGGCGCGCAGTGACCACGTCTGCGTCGGATTCGATAGCGATCCGCTCGACCGCGTCAGGTGCCACCGAACCCCGCCTCTAGGAGCGCGAGCCCTTCCTCCAGATCGAGCGCCGTCTGGACGTCCTCGAAGCTCATGCCGAGCTGGACCATCGCGAAGGCGACCTCGGGTTGGATGCCGACGATCACCGTCTCCGCGCCGCGCAGCCGGGTCATCCGGGCGATGCCCTGCAGCGAGCGCGAGACGAACGAGTCCATCACGTCCAGCGACGTGACGTCGACGATGATCCCCCGCGACCGGTGGCGCGTGACCTGCGCCATCACGTCGTCGCGCAGCTGGAGCACGTCGGTGTCGGTCAGCGCGGACTGGATCGACGCGATCAGGAACGGCCCCTGCTTGAGGATCGGAACGGCCATGGCGCGCCTCTCACCCTCTGTCTTCGGCCTTTTCGGAGGTGACCGCGCCCGAGATCACCGTGTAGCCCAGCAGCCGCTCGGCCTCCTCGATGCCGCCCTGCAGGTCACCCACGGCGTTGACCTTGCTCAGGTCCACGCCGAGCGTCACGAGCGTCTGGGCGATCTCCGAGGACAGGCCGGTGATGATCACCGAGGCGCCCATCAGGCGCGAGGCGTCGACGGTCTGCACGAGGTGGTTGGCGACCGTGGAGTCGATCGCGGGCACGCCCGTGATGTCGATCACGACCACGCGGGCGCGGTTGGTGCGGATGCCGCGCAGCAGCTGCTCGGTGAGCTGACGGGCGCGCTGGCCGTCGAGCACGCCGATGATCGGGAGGATCAGCAGCCGCTCGCGCACCTGGAGCACCGGCGTGGAGAGCTCGCGGATCGCCTCCTGCTGCTGGCGGATGACGCGCTCGCGCTCGGTCACGAAGTTGATCGCCACCGTGTTCGCGATCCGGTTGGCCGCCGGCTCGTAGACGTCGAGCACGCGGAAGATGTCGTCCGGGTACTTCTTGAACAGCGAGCGCGAGAGGACGTCGCGCAGCAGCAGCACGATGCCGAGCACCTCGTCGGTCTCGACACCGCGCGGGATGATGCGCTCGGACAGGTTGCGCGCGTAGCCGCGCAGGGCCTCGACCGAGCCCGTCTCGAGCACCTCGACGTAGTTGTCGTAGACCGAGGTCGCCTCCGAGAAGATCTCCTCCTCGGTCAGCGCCGTGAGCAGCTGTGCCTCGCCGATGCGGCGCGCCCAGTCCTGGCGCAGCTCGGTGCGGTTGTTGCGGAGGTGCGCGACCAACTCGCGCAGCAGGTCGTCCCGAGCGTCCGGTGAGGGGTCGGCGGTCGGGTCAGCCATCGTTCTCCTTGGGTTGAGGGGTGGGGCCGAAGGCCAGGATCGCCATGTCGTCGCGCAGGCGACCGTCCGAGGCGGTGATAACGGCTGCCTCGACGCGGTCGGCGACCGCGTCCGGCGGCAGCCCGGCGCACGTCCTGAGCAGGGCGACGAGCTCCCCGTGGCCGAACACCTCTTGGCGGCGGCGCCGGACCTCGGTCACGCCGTCGGTGTAGAACACGAGCACCTCGCCCGGTGCCAGCTCGACCGAGACGTCCGTCAGCAACGGGTCGATGTCGGAGCCCAGCAGCGTGCCCAGGCGCCCGACCGGCGTCACGCTGCCGTCGGGCGCGACCACGAGCGGAAGCGGGTGCCCGCCGCACGCCAGCTCGAGGTTCACGGTGCGTCCGTTGACGCGCAGGTGGGCGTAGCAGACCGTGCAGAAGCGGCCCTCGTCGCCGGTCTGGTCGCGCAGCGCGCGATGCAGGAGCGCGAGGACGCCGCTCGGCCGCGACTCGTAGGCCGCGGCGGCGCGCATCGTATGCCGGGCCAGCGCGGTGACGGCGGCGGCGTCCGGACCCTTGCCCTGGACGTCGCCGATCAGCGCGGTCCACGCGCCGTCGCCGGCACCGAAGAGGTCGTAGAAGTCGCCGCCGAGCTCGATTCCCTCGCCCGCGGGCCGGAAGCGGACGGCGGCGCTCAGCCCGGGCACGGGCGGCAGGCCACCGGGGCGCAGGCTGCGCTGAAGCGTGCGCGCGATCGTCCGCTCGCGCTCGTACAGCTGCGCGTTGGAGATCGCCACGGACGTGAGCTGGGCGAGCTGTGTGAGCACGGCCTCGTCGCGCGCGGTGAACTCGCGCTCGTGGCTGTCGATGACCTCCACCATCCCGAGCTCCTTCCCGCGGCCCGTGAGCTGCGCGGAGAGCCGCGCGGGCTGCGGTTCGCCGCCGCCCAGGCGCGGGGGAGAGGTGGCCGTGAGCGGGCGCAGGCGCGGGTCGGGGGCCAGGACGGCCACGGTGGCCCGCGCGGAGCGCAGGATGCCGCGCGCGGCGTCCGCCGTGAGCTGCAGGATCGCCTCGACCGTCAGTGACAGGTTGATCGCCACGGACGCGTCCGCGAGCGCGCGCAGCTGCTCGACGTACTCGTGCTCGAGCCGTGCGACCTCCTGCACCTCGAGGTATCCGCGGTGTACGGTCTCGAACATCGACAGGCTCTCGCGCAGGAAGTCGGCCGAGGCCAGCAGCCCCTTCTCGTCGTGGACGTTGGCCGCGCGCAGGGCCGCGTGATGCGCCTCGGCGAGGTCGAGCACGCTCAGCTGAGCCGCGACCGCCTCGCGTCCCAGGTCATAGGCGACGCCGAGCGCCGACTCGCTGCCGTCCGCGAGGTACGCGGAGAAGGCCGCCGAGTAGCGAGCTGTGAGCGCGGATGCGCCGTTGGTGCCGTCGTCGGGCCCCACCTCAGCGGAACCCTACGCGACTAGTGATGCGAATGATCCAGCGGGAGCTCGGCGATGTCTCGCCGGACGTCCGCGACCCAGCGGATCGTCGTGATCAGGAACACCGCGACGAAGATCGCGACGAGGATCCACGACAGGGTGATGCACACGATCGCGGCCGCGAGCGCCGCCGAGTTGACCAACGGCAGGATGCTCGGGGCCGGCATGTGGATCTCCTCCCCGACGGGAGGAGTGGCGCCGTGGCCGTTGAGGTCTTCGGTGTGCTCGGTCATTACTGGAGATAGATCCAGGCAGCGACGAACGTCATGGCGAAGAAGAGCAGCCCCACGATGCTGGCGTAGAACGCCGTACGGAGGTTTCTGCGAGCGAGCTTGCGATCCATCTGGCGTGAGTTATAGCTGGGCGTCGAGCACCATGGCGACGAAAAGCGCCGCGAGGTAGCTGAGGGAAAAGAGGTACGTCTTGAGCGCGCTGGCGCGGTCGGCCTCGCGCTGCAGGCGGATGGCGAGCGTGATGAACACGGCGCCCAGGCCGGCGGCGACGACGGCGTAGAGCACGCCGAAGAAGCCGAACACGAACGGCAGCAGCGTCAGAAACGTCAGCAGCAGCGTGTACAGGACGATCTGGCGGCGCGTCTCCTGCTCGCCGTGCACGACCGGCATCATCGGCACGCCGACCCGCTCGTACTCGGACTTCATCAGCAGGCTGAGCGCCCAGAAGTGCGGCGGCGTCCAGTAGAAGATGATCGCGAACAGGTACAGCGCGGCGGGGGCGACACTGCCCGTGACCGCGGCCCAGCCGACGAGCGGCGGGACAGCGCCGGCGGCGCCGCCGATGACGATGTTCTGCGGCGAGCGGCGCTTGAGCCAGACCGTGTAGATCAGCGTGTACCAGACGAACCCGGCCAGGGCCAGGAACGCCGACAGCAGGTTCGCCCCGACCGTGAGGATCACGAAGCTCGCGACCTGCAGGCCGAAGGCGTAGACCAGCGCCGCGCGCGGCGAGATCCGGCCGGCCGGGATCGGGCGCGTGGCCGTGCGGGCCATCGCCTCGTCGATGTCGCGGTCGTACCAGTGGTTGAAGGCGCCCGCACCGCCCGCGCTCAGGAAGCCGCCGATCACGGCGACCGCCACGAGCCCGATCGACGGGTCCCCGGCGACGTACATCGTCGTGATCGTCGTCAGGAGCAGCAGCAGCTGCACCTTCGGCTTGGTCAGCGTGAAGTAGTCGGCGACGACCTGCTTGACGCCCGGGACGGGAAGTGCGGGATTCGAGGCGCCCATCGACCTACCGCATCAAGGGCTGTCCGGAGCGGTAGCGCTGCTCGGCGTTGGTCCGCTGCTCGATCTCGCGGCGGATGTCCTTCATCGGCTCCACCGAGCGCACGCGCGGGATGACGTCGAAGTTGTTCTCCGGCGGCGGCGACGGCGTGAACCACTCGAGCGTGTTCGCCTTCCACGGGTCCGGGCCGGCGATCGCGCCGCGCTTGAGCGACCAGACCACGCCGAAGATCGTCACCGCGACGCTCAGCGCGATCATGAACGCGCCGATCGTGGAGATGAAGTTGTAGACCGTCCAGCTCTCGTCGGAGTACTCGTAGATCCGTCGCGGCATGCCCGACAGGCCCGCGGAGTGCTGGATCAGGAAGGTCATGTGGAAGCCGATGAACATCAGCGCGAAGCCGAGCTTGCCGAGCGGCTCGCTCAGCATCCGGCCGGTCATCTTCGGCCACCAGAAGTACAGCGCCGCGACCATGGCGAAGGCGGAGGCGCCGAACGCCGTGTAGTGGAAGTGCGCGACGACGAAGTAGGTGTCCGTCAGCTGCCAGTCGATCGGGAAGACGGCCAGGAAGATGCCGGTGATGCCGCCCATCGTGAACGTGGCGATGCCGCCGACGCAGTACAGCAGCGCCGTCGTCCACTCGACCGTTCCGCGCCACAGCGTGGCGATCCAGTTGAAGATCTTCACGCCCGTCGGCACCGCGATCACGAACGACATCAACATGAAGAACGCGAGCACGGTCGTCGACATCGGTGTGGCGAACATGTGGTGCGCCCACACGAGCATGCCGAGGAAGGCGATGCCGACCGTGGCGGCCGCGATCGCCTTGTAGCCGAAGATCGGCTTGCGCGCGAACACCGGCAGGATCTCCGAGAAGACGCCGAACGCCGGCAGCACGAGGATGTACACCTCGGGGTGCCCGAAGAACCAGAACAGGTGCTGCCACAGCAGCGCCGACCCTCCCTGCGACGGGTCGAAGAAGCCGGTGCCGAAGTTGCGGTCCAGCAGCAGCATCGTCACGGTCGCGGCGAGCGACGTCAGCGCGACGATCACCAGATAGGCGTAGATCAGGATCGTCCACACGAACAGCGGCATGCGGCCCCAGCCCATGCCGGGCGCACGCATGTTGTGGATGGTGGCGATGAAGTTGATCGCGCCGATGATCGAGCTCAGGCCGGTGAGGTGGACCATGTAGATCCACGCTTCCTGGCCGTTGGTGCCCGAGTACTGCTTGAGGCTGAGCGGGACGTACGAGAACCAACCGGCCTCCGGCGGGGAGAACAGCATCGACCCGTAGAGGGCGAGGCCGCCGAACAGGTACATCCAGTACGACCACGCGTTCAGGCGCGGGAAGGCGACGTCGCGCGCGCCGATCATCAGCGGCAGCAGGTAGTTCGCGAAGCCCGCCCACACCGGCACGATGACCAGGAAGACCATGGTCGTCCCGTGCATCGTGAGGATCTGGTTGTACCGCTCAGGCGTGAGCAGCGTGTTGTCCGGCACGGCGAGCTGCGTGCGGATCAGCAGCGCCTCGACACCGCCCAGCACGAAGAAGACCAGCACCGTGGCGAGGTACATGATCCCGATCTTCTTGTGATCGGTGGTGGTGAACCACGAGGTCCAGCCGCGGGTCTTGTCCGGGTCGTCGATCGCGCGGGCGATGATCTGCGGACGCCCGACCATGGTCTGATCGGCCATCAGTTCTCGCCGCCCGCGGACTGCTGCTCGTTCAGCTGCTTCTGCTGCTCGGTGACGTTGGTCTCAGCGGTCTTGACCTGCTGGACCTTCTCGGCGTACCAGCGCTTGTAGTCCTCCATGCGCATGCCGATCACGCGGCCGTACATGTTGGCGTGGTTGCGCCCGCACAGCTCGGCGCACTGACCCGTGTACACAACTTGCGACTCGCCCTCCGGAATGGCGTCCGGCGGGATCCGGAACCAAAGCTTGTTCGTGTAGCCCGGGACGGCGTCCATCTTGCCGCCGAGCTTGGGAATCCACCATGAGTGCGCGACATCGTCGGCGGTGATGTCGAGCAGGACCGTCATGCCGACGGGCACGACCATGTCCGTGTAGGTCAGCAGCCGGTCGTTGCCCGGGTACAGGTACCGCCAGACGTACTGCTGGCCGTTGACCTCGATCGTCATCGACGGGCCGTCCGGCGCGGACTGGTTCGTCGCGGCGTACTGGACGTTCTCGACGTTGGCGACGGGGTTGCCGTTCTCGTCGATCAGCGATCGCGGCGGGTTCTTGATCGACGGCAGCTGGATGAAGGTGAAGACCGTGATGAAGATCAGGATCACGAACGCGCCGACCGTCCAGCCGATCTCGAGCTTCGTGTTGCCGTGGATCTGGGCCGCGGTGCGGCCCTTCTTGGCCTTGAACTTGAACAGCGCCCACAGCAGCGTCGCCTCGACCCCCACGAAGATGAACAACGCGAGGATGAACACCATGATGTAGAGCGTCTTGATGCTGTCCGCGTTCGGCGAGCCGCCGGCTTCGGGAAACAGCAGACCAGCCTTGGCGGCCGGTGCGGCAAGGAGCGCGGCCACCAGCGCAAGGGGCAGCGCGAGCAGCAGGCGTCGACGATTACGACCTTCGGACACGAGGGCCGGGAGTATAAGGAGCGAGAGGACGCCTTCGCGGCGCGGTCGGCCTGATGACGGTCAAGTGGGGCTCCAGAACTTGACGCCGTTGCGTGCACGTCCCTGCATGCAGCCGTCTAACAACCCGTGAAATTCGGGGGTCGTTTCTCGACGAACGCGGTGACGCCTTCGAGGAAGTCGGCGGTCCGGGCGGCCTCGTGCTGGAGGTCCGCCTCGAGCTCGAGCTGCTGCTCCAGGCGCCCGAACGACCACGCGTTGAGCTGGCGCTTGGAGCCCGCGTAGGAGCGCGTCGGGCCCTGCGCCATCCGGCTTGCCAGCTCGTGCGCCCGCGCCTGCAGCTCGTCGTCGGCGACCACCCGGTTGATCAGGCCCCAGTCGAGCGCCTGGCTGGCCGGGACGCGTTCGCCCAGCATCGCCATCTCGGTCGCGCGGGCGAAGCCGATCCGCTCCGGGATCAGGAAGCTGGACCCGCCGTCCGGCACCAGGCCGATGTTCACGAACGCGAGCATGAAGTAGGCGCGTTCGGCCGCCAGCACGAGGTCGCAGGCGAGCGCGAACGAGATCCCGATGCCCACCGCCGGGCCGTTGACCGCGCTGATCACGGGCTTGGGCATCGTCCGCAGGCCGCGGATGATCGGGTGGAAGTGCTGGTCGAGCGCCGTGTGGATGTCCGGCATGCCGTCCTCGGCCGGCTCGAAGCCGGACTTGAGGTCCGCGCCCGAGCAGAACGCCTTCCCCGCGCCCGTGAGGATCACGGCCCGCGTGTGAGAATCGGCCGCGGCCTCCTCCACGGCCTGCCGGAGGCCGTCGCGAAGGTCCGTGTTGGCGGCGTTCATCGCTTCCGGCCGGTTCAGCGTGATCGTGGTCACGGCGCCGTCGCGCTCGGTTAGGACGCTCATGGTGTGATTGTGCTGGAAAGGTGGGTACTCCATAGCCTCATGGACGACGGGCGCAGACCACGGATCGGGCTCTGCACCGCTCTGGAGCGGGCTCGCTGGACCGTCTGGGACCGCGAGGCCTTCCTGCTCTCGCGCGCCTACGTCGACGCTCTGCAGGGCGCCGGCGCGATCGCGATGATGCTGCCGCCCGACGAATGGGTCGCCGACCATCCGGACGACGTCCTGGGCGGCCTCGACGGCCTGATGCTGGCCGGCGGCGCCGATATCGACCCCTCCAGCTACGGCGGCCCACGTCACCCGAAGGTCACCAACACGCGCGTGGACCGTGACCGCGCCGAGATCGCGCTGTTCACCCGAGCGCTGGAGCGCGACCTGCCCGTGCTGGGCATCTGCCGCGGGATGCAGCTGATCAACGTCGCGCGCGGCGGCACGCTGATCCAGCACCTCCCGGACGACGTCGGCCACACCGACCACCGCCGGTCGCTCGGCTCCTTCGACAACGCCGACCACGACGTCCGGCTCCAGCCGGGGTCGCTGGCCGCGCGGGCGTGCGGGGAGACCTTGCACGCGACCAAGTCGCACCACCACCAAGCCGTGGACGAGCTCGGCGACGGGATCGTCGCGAGCGGATGGTCGGTGCTCGACGACCTCGTCGAGGCGATCGAGCTCCCGGACGCGTCGTGGGCGCTCGGGGTGCAGTGGCACCCGGAGGTCGACCCGCGCTCGCAGGTCGTGCGCTCGTTCGTCTCGGAAGCCGCGCTGGTCGCGGCGTAGCGGCCGCACGCCAGCACGCCCCAGCGTGGGGACTAGGGCTGCCCGTACCAGCCCATCCGAGCGACTCGATAAGTTCTTGAGTCCGTGCCCCGTTCGACCGCCACCCGCGCGGCCGCTTGCACGGTGCTCGCCGTCGGCCTCGCGGCGCCGCTGCTCCGCCGTCGGCTCCGCCTGAAGCCACCCGTGGTGATCGCCGCTGCGGCGGCTACGCCCTTCGCCCTCGGAACGCTGCTGCCGCGCAGCCGCGGGCGGGACTTCGGCATGTGCGTGCTGCAGATGTACGCCTATCTGGCCACGTACCAGATGCCCAACGACGACCCGGCCAAGCTCGAGGCGCGGGTGCGGGTCAAGTACCCGGTCGTGCTGGACCGGCTGATCGGCTTCGGCACGACGCCCACGATGCGGCTGCAGCGCGCGCTCGGGACCGAGAACGGGTTCAAGCTGTGGGAGAAGGTCCTGGTGTGGTCGCACTGGGTGTGGTTCGCGTTCCCGCACGGGACCGTGGCCTACGTCCTGTTCAAGCACCGCGACCAGTTCCCGAGCGCGGCGGCGCGGATCTACGCGACCTTCGACGTCGGCGTGATCGGCTACTGGGCGATCCCGACGGCCCCGCCGTGGTACGCGGCCCAGCAGGGCCTGATGGAGGACGGCCGCACGCCGGAGCTGCGCCGCATGATGGTCGAGTACGGCGAGCAGTTCTGGAGGCAGGGCTGGGCGCCCCTGTACGGTGTCCTCGGAGGCAACCCCCTGGCCGCCATGCCGTCGCTGCACTTCGCCACGTCCGTGACGGCCGCGCACGTGCTCAGCGACACGGGCCGTGTCGCGGGTCTGCTCGGCTGGATCTACGCCAGCACGCTCGGGCTCGCGCTCGTGTACCTGGGCGAGCACTACGTGACCGACCTCGCGGCCGGGCTGGCGCTCGCGGAGGGCATCCGCGTGGCGACGCCGAAGGTCGCTCCCACGGCGACGCGGCTGAGCCGGACGCTGCAACAGCTCGAGGCGAGGGCCCGGGCATGACCCGCGCGCCGGAGCAGACGGTGGATCCCCGCCCGCCCGGCGACGAGCACGACGACGATGACCGCGGGCTGGAGTTCACCGGCCGCAGCGTCCTGACCCTGTGCGGCTTTCTCGCCGCGATGATCCTCGGGCTCTACCTGCTGCTGCCGCAGCTCACCGGCCTGGACGACACGTGGAGCCGGATCGAGGACGGCTCGCCGTTCTGGATCGTGCTCGCCCTGCTGCTCACGCTCGGCATGTTCTGGGGCTACATCGAGATGTTCCGCGGCGTGTTCTCGAAGGTCGGCGACGGCGTGATCGGGCGCACCGAGAGCTTCCTGATCACGATGGCGGGCCTGGCCGCGAGCCGCATCTTCGCCGCGGGCGGCGCCGGCGGGCTCGTCCTGCAGGCGTGGGCGCTGCGCCAGGCCGGCCTGCCCAAGCGCGTCGTCGCCGACAAGACGATCAGCTTCCTCGTCCTGACCTACTTCCCCTACGCGGCGGCCGTGATCATCTGCGGCGTGGGCCTGCGCGTCGGCCTGTTCCCCGGTGAGGCGCCGTTCCCGATGACCGTCGTCCCGGCCATCATCGCGACCGTGATGATGGGCGTCGCCGCACTGATCCTGCTCGTCCCGACCGACCTCCAGCGCCGCCTCGACGGCTTCGCGCGCCGCACCGGCATGCTCGGCCGGATCGCCCAGCGGCTCGCGTCCATCCCCGCCGCGTCGAGCGCCGGCCTGCACGACGCGCTCGCGCACCTGCGCAGCCGGGACCCGGCTCTGCTCGGCGCGCTGCTGTTCTGGGCCGCGCAGATCGCCGTGCTGTGGGCGGCGTTCCGCGCCTTTGGCGACGCGCCGCCGGTCGCCGTGCTGATCCAGGCCTTCTTCGTCGGGATGCTCGGCAACCTGCTGCCGATCCCGGGCGGCGTCGGCGGCGTCGAAGGTGGCATGATCGGCGCCTTCGCGGCGTTCGGCGTGGACGCCGGGCTCGCGGTCGTCGCGGTCCTGGTGTTCCGCGCCCTCACGTTCTGGCTACCACTGCTCCCAGGAGTGATCTCCTTCTTCAAGCTTCGCGCGCGCGTGGAAACATGGCGCCGGGAACGCGGCGCTACTATACAAAGTAAAGCGTGAGCGTGGAAAGGGACGAATGGCAGACGTCGAGAACGTGATCATCATCGGCAGTGGACCCGCCGGGTACACGGCGGCGTTGTACACGGCCCGAGCCAATCTGAACCCGCTCGTGATCGAGGGCTTCCTCTGGGGTGGCCTGCTGCAGCAGACGACCGACGTGGAGAACTACCCGGGCTTCCCCGAGGGGATCATGGGCCCGGACATGATGCAGAAGTTCCGCGACCAGGCGGAGCGCTTCGGCACGCGCTTCATCACCGACAACGTGACGCGGTTCGAGCCCGGTGCCGAAGGCGAGCCGCACACGGTCTGGGTCGAGGACGACGAGTACAAGGCCCGCACGGTGATCCTCGCGATGGGCGCGGAGCACAAGAAGCTCGGCGTGCCCGGCGAGGAGGAGCTCGGCGGCCGCGGCGTGTCCTACTGCGCGACCTGCGACGCCGCCTTCTACAAGGACCGCACGACGATCATCGTCGGCGGCGGCGACTCCGCGATGGAGGAGGCCATCTTCCTCGCGAAGTTCTCCTCGAAGGTCACGATCGTCAACCGGCGCGACGAGTTCCGCGCCTCGAAGATCATGCTCGAGCGCGCGCAGAAGACCGAGAACATCGAGTTCCTGACGCCCTACGTCGTCAAGGCCTTCCTGGCCGGCGACAACGGCCAGCTGGACCGTGCCGACCTGATCAACACCGAGACCGGTGAAGAGCTGGTGGTGCCGATGGCGGGTGCCTTCATCGCGATCGGTCATGAGCCGCAGTCCGCGATCGTCGACGGCCTGATCGAGACCGACGAAGACGGCTACGTGAAGGTCGAAGGCCGCTCCACCCGCACCAACATCCCGGGCGTGTTCGCCGCCGGCGACCTCGTCGACCACACGTACCGCCAGGCCATCACCGCCTCCGGCTCCGGCTGCCAGGCCGCCCTGGACGCCGAGTGGTACCTGCGCGACAACCCCGCCGTTCCGACGCCGAAGGCCCTCGAGGGGACCGGCAACCTGGCCGAAGAGCAGTGGGCGCCCGCCGCCCGCTCCTAGCGGCGTTCGCCGCCGCCGCGCTCGGCGTCTCGAGCTGCGGCGGCGACGACGAGCCCGCGGCCAGCACGCTGCCGACCGCGCCGAACACCATCAAGCTCTCCTCGCCCGTCGTGAAGGACGGCAAGCTGCCGGCCGCCAACACGTGCGACGGCGCCGGCACGATCCCCACGATCGTGTGGCGTGAGGTTCCGGCCGGGCAGGCCGTCGAGACCGTGCTCGTGGTCGAGGACCCCGACGCCGAGGACGGCCCGTTCATCCACTGGACCGCGTTCGGCATCTCGGCCGCCACCGGCGCCGGCCTCGCGCCGGACGGCCAGTTCCCGACGGGCACGAAGTACGGCAAGAACTCCGCCGGCAAGGAAGGCTGGGCGGCGCCGTGCCCGCCTGAGGGCGACGGACCGCACCGCTACGTGTTCAGCATGTATGCGCTCAAGGACGCCTCGGCGCTGGAAGCGGGCGCGGAGCCGCAGGCCGTGCTGGACAAGCTCGAGGGCGCCGTCGCGCGCGGCACGTTCACCGCGACCTACGAGCGGGCCGGCTAGCAGAGCGACTCGGTCGTCGCGCCCGGTGCCAGGCACCGCGTGGCGACCGACGGAGCCTTGCGCGCCCGCACCGTGAGCGTCTTGACGGCGCCGATCATGTTCGGCGCCGACACGACCACGCGGATCTTGGTGCCGGCCTTGAGCGTTCCCTGTTTGGCCCGCTTGGCGAAGAACGCCTTCAGCGACACGGTCCCGCTGACGTTGGTGAACGTCAGCGACGGGCGCTTGCAGCCCTTCGCGCACGTGGCCGTGACGGTCGCGCCCGCGGGCACGCCGCGCAGCGTGAGCGCCTTGAACACGCCGTTCTTCGCGTTCGCCCGCAGGTCGACGAGCAGGCGCTTGGGTGCGTAGACGGGGGAGACGACCTCGGGCGCGCGCGGCGGCGCGGGGACCACGATGACCGGGTCCGGCGCCTTGGGCGGAGCGGCTTCCCCGAGCGCGCGGAAGAGCGGCTCCCACGTCAGCAGGCCGGCCTGCGAGCGCACGAACCAGCGCGCGCCTTCGCCCGGCGCGACGACGTGGATCAGCGAGGAGCCGGCGCGGATCGCGGCGGGGTCGCCGGTGAGCGCGCCGCCGAGCGACTCGACCGTGCCGCCGCTGAACAGGCGCAGCGCGCCGGCGGCGTCGCGCGCGAAGACGTGGAGGTGGCCGGCGCCGTCCAGCGCGGCGGCGGGGGAACCCGCGATCGCGTCGGGCGCGAGCGGCGCCCACGCGCTGAACGCGAACGCCGGCGGCTCCTGGGCGCTGCGCCACAGCGCACCGTCCGTGCCGCGCGCGAAGACCTCGAGCCGACCGTCGGGGTGCCGCACGAGCGCCGGGTCACCGGTGACCGGGCCGCCCAGCGAGTCGCGCGCCCACGCGGCGCCGGTGTGCCAGGCGGTGGTGAGCGTGCCGTCGCCCGCGCGGACGGTCACGACCCGGTCGCCGTTGCGGTCGAGGATCGCGGCCGGCTCGCCGGCGACGTCTTCGGCCAGCGCCTCGGGCGCGCTCCAGCCCGTCGCCGCCTGCGTCGCGGTCCAGAGCTTGCCGTCCACGCCGCGGTAGAAGGCCGCGAGGCGACCGTCGTCGAGCAGCAGATCGGGCGGGCCCGCCGCGCCGGTGCCGATCGGTACGCGCGCGGACCACTCGCCGTCCGGCAGCGCGTAGACCGTGCCGTCCTCGGCGCGCGCGGCGACCAGCAGGGTGCCGGTGGCGTCACGCTCGACCGCGACCGGCTGCTGCGCCAGCTGCTCACCGCCGAGCCGCGTCAGCACGCCGCCGGGGGGCGCGTGGTAGAGCGCGCCGTCGCTGCCGACGACGTACGCGTGCACGGCGCCGGCGGCGTCGAGCGCGACGGTGCGGGTGGCGTACGCAGGCGCCGCGCACGAGAG
This sequence comes from Solirubrobacter deserti, assembly GCF_027587175.1. Classification (GTDB taxonomy): domain Bacteria; phylum Actinomycetota; class Thermoleophilia; order Solirubrobacterales; family Solirubrobacteraceae; genus Solirubrobacter; species Solirubrobacter deserti. The sequence continues at coordinate 20,745 of NZ_JAPCID010000015.1, read as the reverse complement.
CGCGAGCGCGGCGAGAGCAAAGACGACGGCTCGGCGCATCCCGCCGACTCTAATCACGAGATCAGCGAACGCGCAACGAATACTGGCGTTCCTGGTAGCGCGAACTGCCCTGAGGTTTGATGGCGATGAAGTACGAGCGCTTCTTGGAGCCGCGGTTGCGGACGGTCACGCGCTCGGCCTTCTTGGTGCCCGAGTTGCGCGAACGCGCCACGCGCCCGTCGACGTCGTTGACCGAGATCGCGTCGGTCGTGAAGACCTCCAGCGCCGGGTCGCCGAAGCGCGGCAGGACCGTGATCCGGGCGGACTCGCGGGCCGGGATGACGATCCGGTAGACGTCCACCGGGTCCTCGGTCTTGTCCAGCAGCGCGCTGAGCTCGACGCCCTTGCCGCCGGACCAGATCGGCGTCGCGGGCTTGCCGAACGCGGTGCCGTCCACCCACACGAGGTTGTCGTTGGGCTCCACCGGGTCCTGGATCGGCAGCTGCTCGGCCGGCTTGGTCAGCGCCCCGCCGACGTTGAGGACGCCGAAGCCGGTCAGCGGGTCCCAGCCCGGGCGGTTCACGCCGTCCGGCGCGACCACGTCGGTCGCGCTGCGCTTGACGGCCTCGACCACGCGATCGGGCGAGAGGTCGGGCCGCGCGGCACGGACCCAGGCCATCGCGGCCGACACCATCGGCGCCGAGAAGCTCGTGCCGTCCATCGCCTGGTAGCCGTCCTGGACGCCGTCCCCGTCCAGCGAAGGCGGGACCGCGGTGAGGATGCCCACGCCCGGCGCGCTCAGGTCCACCGCCGTGTTGGCGTTGGAGAAGATCGCGCTGCGGTCGTCCGGCGTGGTGGCCGCGACGGTGACGACGTGCGGCAGCGAGGCCGGGAACTCGAGCGGGTTGCCCTCCTGGAACTCGTTGCCCGCGGCGGCCACCGGGATGATCCCCTTGGCGATCCCAAAGTACAGCTGCACCCACTCCGCGGCGCAGCGCGACGGCGAGCCGTAGCTCATGTTGATCACGGCGGCGCCGGCCTGGATCGCCTTGCCGATCGCCTCGCCCGAGGACGCGCACGTGATCCCGCCCTCGGTGCCCGCGGCGACGGGCAGCGGGACGTTGACCGCTCGCGCGCCGGGCCAGACGCCGAGGATGCCGACGTTGTTCTGCGGCGCCGACGCGACCGCGGCGGTCGCCGTGCCGTGCGAGCTGGTGATCGGGACGCCCGGCAGCGCGCTGAAGTTCGGGTTGCCGGCCAGGTCAGGGTGCGACGGGTCCGCCGCCGCATCCACGAGCGCGACGAGCGGGCTGGTCGGCGCGACCACCGGCGGGACGAAGCTCGGCGGCGCCACCTTCGCGCGCCACGCGTTCGGCGGCGTCGAGAGCGGGTCGTCCGGCACCGACTGCTTGGTGTCCAGGATCGTGTTGGCCTGCGCGTAGAGCAGCAGGCCCGCCTTCTCCAGCGCGGCCGCGAGCGCTTTGGCCTGCGAGCGCTCGACCACGTAGTTCCCGAGGCCGGAGTGGCGGGCGCCGAAGCGCTCCGCGATCTTCGCCGACGCTGCGCCCGGTGTGGCACCGACGAGCCAAGTGTCAGGATCCGAACGCACCGACGAGGCGGTCACGTCGCCCGGGAGCTGGTTCGGGAGCTCCGGCAGGGCGGCGTGCGCTGCAGGAGCGCTCACGAGCAGGGCGAGAGTGGCGGCAAGGACGGCTCGGGTCACGGGAAGCTCAACACCTGGGGAGGGCGATCGGAGCGGCGAGCCTACACTCGCGGCGTGGACACGTTCACTGTGGTCTCGACCGTACTGGTCGGCGCGCTCGTCGTGACCGTGTTGCTGTTAGGACTCTTCAGCAAACGGTCGACGCACGAGATCCTGGACTGGAAGCCGACCCGTTCGCCCGAGGTCGAGGCTGAGAACGAGCTCGACGACATCGAGCAGATGGTCGCCGCGCAGAACGAGCTGCGGCGCCGCCGCGGCAAGCCCGAGCGCACGCTCGAGGACATCGAGGACGAGTGGCGCGCGTCCTGATCGTGCCCTGCGGCTGCCGCGGGCGCGCGCTGGCGTCGGCGCTGCGGGCCGACGGCCACGCCGTGCGCGGGACCACGCGCGGCGCCCATGTGGAGGAGATCCGTGCGGCCGGGGCGGAGCCCTACGTCGGCGATCCCGACCGGATCGCGACGCTGATGGACGCGCTGCACGGCGTCACGATCGTGTGCTGGCTGGCCGGCACGATCGAGATCCCCGAAGGCCGGCTGCGGATGTTCTTCGAGAAGCTCGTCGACACGCACGTGCGGGGCGTGGTCTACGAGGGCGCGTTCGAGGCGCTGGCGCGGCGCAGCTCGGAGACCTGGCAGATCCCGCTGGAGGTCGTCACTCCCGCTCAAGACGCCAAGGCCGCCGTGGACCGACTTCTAGGCGGTTGAGCAGGTCGGTCAGGATGCGCGACGTCGCGCCCCAGACCATGTGGCCGTCGACCTCGTAGACGTCGGTCCGGAACGCGATCCCGCGCCGCACCATCCGCTTGAGGGAATGGCCGGCGACGAGGTCGTCGAGCGCGAGCTCGAGCACCTCCGCGACCTCGGTCTCCTGCATCACCCACGCGAACCCGGGCTCGATCAGGCCGACGAACGGATAGATGGCGTAGTCGGTGGCGACCGTTCCGACCGGCACGAGCGCGCCGATCACGTCCACCTCCGACGGCGGCAGCCCGATCTCCTCGTGGGCTTCGCGCAGCGCCGTCTCCTCGAGGCTCTCGCCGGGGTCGCGGCGGCCGCCCGGGAACGAGATCTCGCCGGCGTGCCGGGAGAGGTCCTCGCGGCGCTTGGTGAAGACGGCGTGCAGCCGCCCGGCGTGGTCGGTGAACAGCGGCACGAGCACGGCGGAGTGCGTCCGCCCGCCGTAGACGGCCATGCCGAGCGCCTCCTCGGGGTCCAGGAGGCGCGCCTGCAGCTGCTCGCGCGTGGTCAGGTGAGCTCGACCCGCTCGTCGAAGGCGACCTCGCCCTCGAGGGTGCGGTGCACCGGGCACTTGGCGGCGATCACCTGCAGGCGCTCGACCTGCTCCTCGCTCAGGTGGGCCGGCATCCGCATGACCATCTCGAAGCGGGTTGGGCAGCCGCGCTGGGCGGGGGAGTAGCGGCAGTCGACCTCGAGGCCGTCCACGTTCCAGCCCTTGCGCTCGGCGTACATCTCCATCGTCACCGCCGTGCAGGCGGCGAGCGCCGCGGCCAGCAGCTCCTGCGGGCTCGGGCCCATGTCCTGCCCGCCCTGGTTCTCCGGCTCGTCGACGGTGATCGTGTGCCGTCCCGTCTTGACGTCATGCGTGTAGCGCTCGCGCTTGCGCGCGACGGCCCGCATCGCCTGGGACGAGGTCTTCTCTGACCGGTTGATGAGTGCCATCAGTCCTCCAGGGGATTGAACACCATCCCCGTCAGCACCTTCGGGAAGAAATAGGTCGACTTCGGCGGCATGTTCTCGCCCGCCACGGCGACGTCGCGCACGCGCTCGACCGGGCTCGCGTTCATCAGGAAGGCCGCGTCGGCCTCGCCCGCGTCCACCTTCGCCTTGGCCTGCTCCGGCGTGCGCGCGTAGTCGAGGCCGTGCAGGTGGGAGATGTCGTCCTCGGTGAGCCCGAGCGCGTCCATCAGGATCAGCTTCTCCAGCACGGCCGTGTCCAGGCGCCGGTACGGCTCCGGCTTGCCGATGAGCGCCGCGTCGGCGACCTCCCAGTCCTTGAGGTAGAGCGTGGAGAGCTCACCGTTGGCGTAGTACCCGATGCTCAGCGTGGCACGCGGCTCGGTGGTCCAGTCGCGCCCGAACGCGGCGGTGAGCGCTTCCATGTCGGCGTTCGTGGCCAGGCGGTGGGTCGGGAAGACGGTCAGGCCCTCGTCCTGCAGGGCGACCAGGCACATCAGCACGTGGGTCGCGGCCGGGTTCTCCTGCTGGTAGACGCGCGCGGTCTCGTAGCGGTGGTGGCCGTCGGCGATCAGCAGCTCGGTGCCCGAGAGCGCGGCCTTGAAGGCTTCGATCGCCTGCGGGTCATCGACGCGCCAGAGCTTGTGCGTGGTGGCCTCGTCGTCGCTGACCTCGCCCCAGGGCGCCGATTGCGTGAACGGCGCGATCGCCTTCCACGCGGCGTTCTGCGGGTCGTCGTAGAGGCTGAAGATCGGCGACAGGTTCGTGCGTGTGGCGCGCGTGAGCCGCAGCCGGTCCTCCTTCGGGCCGGGATGCGTGCGCTCGTGCGGGCGGATGCGGCCGGGGCCGTAGTCCTCCACGCGCACGCGCGCGAAGACGCCGTGGCGGGTGCGCTGCCGGCCGTCGGGCCCGGTGTAGTCCTGTGCGAGCGCCCACAGAGCCGGGGTGTTGTCGCGGGTGACGATGCCTTCGGTCGTCCAGGCGGTGAGCGTCTGCGCAGCGTGCGCGTACGGGTCGGAGTCGCTGAAGGGAAGATCGATCTCGACGACGTTGTACGGCGAACGGCCCAGGAGCGCCGCTCGCTGGGCCGAATCGATCACGTCATAGGGCGGGGCGGCTACGGGCTGGAGCCCGCCGACCTTCACCAGGTCGTAGTGCAGTGCCAGAAGGGGCTCGACGTCGGCCATCGACGTCGAGGATAGGGGTCAGGCCTTGGCGCCGAAGTCGGCCGTCACGGTGGCGCCGACGCCCGCGTCGCTCGGCACGCCGAGGCGGATCGCGATGCCGACTTCCTTGTAGGACTTCTTGAGGATGTTGGCCTTGTGGCCGGCCGAGTTCATCCAGGCGTCCATGATCGCCTGCGGGGTGCTCAGCTCGCCCGTGCCCCACGCGAGGTTCTCACCGATCGTCCACGCGTCGTTGCGCTTGGCGTAGCCCGCGGCCAGGATGCGGTCGACGAACGTGTCGCCGTCCGGGCTGGTGTGGTCGAAGAAGCCGTCGGCCACCATGTCGTCCGAGTGGCCCGCGGCGGCCTTGCGCAGCTTCGCGTTGTCCTTGAGCAGCGGCAGGCCCGCGGTGTTGCGGATCTGGTTGTGCAGGCACAGGATCGCGGCGCGCACGACCTCGAGGTTGGCGGCGTCCGGCGTGATCGTCGTGTTCGAGCAGGGCGCGAGCGAGGCCTTGGCCTGGACCTTCTTGGCCTTCGTCGCCTTCGCCTTGGCCTTGGTGGAGCGCTTGTCGCCGAGCGCGATCTTGGCCGTGATCGTCTTGGTCGCCTTGCTGCCCTTCTTCGCCGGAGCGGCGGAGGCGGGCGCGGCGAACACGAGGCCGGCGGCGACGGCCACGGCGGGGATCATGCGAGTGAAGATCTTCTTGGCGTGCACGGCTGACGGCTCCGTCTCGGTCAGTGGTCGGGTCAGTGCGTTCCGTCGACCCGACGTGCCGTGCAGGCACGAATCCTTCGGTAGCCCGGCTGGCTCAGAGAGCCCCGTGGCTTTGCGCCCCGTCCTCGCGGATGGTTTGCCTTTGTCGGGAGATGGAACGAGTTGTTGCCTACTTGATCGGCAGCTGGCGGCAAATCATTAGCCCGCTGCGATACTGACCTCTGACGGGGCGTGGCGCAGCCTGGTTAGCGCGCGTGCTTTGGGAGCACGAGGTCCCCGGTTCGAATCCGGGCGCCCCGATCACTAGCGTGTCGGCTCATGCCGACCCGAATCCAGCACTGACGGTGGGTGTCGATGCCGCGGGACTGCGGTTCTTACTGACCGCGACAGGCGTCGATCTGGCCCGCACACTTACGATCGGCCGTCAGCAGCTATTCCTGGAGCAGGACGCGCTGGAGGCGGCGTTCCGCGATCATGGGCGGCCGCTGGCGGCGCACGACGCACGGGAGTTACTCGCCGGTGACCGCTGGGCGGAGCCGCTGTTTGAGCGGCTGGGCGCCGGGTCGGTGTCGTCGCTCGACGCGTCCGACTACGAGGGCGCGACGATCGTCGCCGACCTCAACCGGCCGGTCGACACGCTCGACGCTCAGTTCTCCTGCGTCTTCGACGGCGGCACGCTCGAGCACGTGTTCGAGTTCCCGACGGCGCTGCGCAGCTGCATGCGGATGGTCGCCCAGGGCGGGCATCTGATCACGATCAGCCCGTTCGACCACTACGCGGGCCATGGCTTCTATCAGTTGGGCCCAGAGGTCCCGTTCCGAGCGTTCACCCGCGAGAACGGGTACGAGCTCGAGCGGGTGCTGGTGTCCGAGGGCGCAGAACGCTGGTGGGAGCTGTCGGATCCGCTTGAGGTCGGTCGCCGGCCGGTCCTCCCGCGCCGGCGCCCAATGCTGATCTACGCGCAGGCGCGCCGAGTGGACCTGACCGAGCCGCTGCGGATTCCGCCGCAGGAGAGTGACTACGCCGCGTTGTGGGCGGGCCGCAGCGTGTCGCCCGCGCCGCGGCCGAGCCTCGTCGATCGCATGCTCGGCCGTGCCCCCCGGGATCCCGCGTTCATGCGGCGCGTGCGTCTCTGACGCCCGTGCTACGAATCCCGCGATGCTCGCGCTCTATCTACACCTGCTCGCCATGGCGACGTTCGTCGGCGGGCAGCTGGTCCTCGGCCTCGCGGTGGTGCCGGGGCTGCGCGGCCGCGACCGGGAAGGGCTGCGGGCCGTCGCGCGGCGGTTCGGCTGGATGTCGCTGGCCGCGCTGGCCGTGCTGCTGGCGACGGGCGCGTGGATGGCGAGCGATCGCGATCTGTGGGACGACTCGACGCTGCACGCGAAGCTCACCTTGTTCGTGGTCGCCGGCGGGCTGATCCTGGCGCACCTGAAGTGGGGTGCCGCCCACTGGCTGCAGGGCGCGATCCTGCTCGTCTCGCTCGTGATCGTCTGGCTCGGCGTGAACCTGTGACCGACGATCCCTACCGGATGTACATCGTCATCCGGCGCGGCGCGTTCACGTCGTTGAGCGAGGGTGGACGGATGGTGGGGCTCGCGGCCGTGCGGGCGACCAAGCAGTTCGAGCTGCCGGACGAGTGGCGGCGGCGGGCGGGGAAGGTCGTGCTGCGGGCGCGCCAGCCTTCGCAGTTCGCGCGGCTGCTGGAAGAGCCGCACGCGAGCGGTGGGGACGGCGTGATCGCGCTGCCGCCGCGGCGGCGTTCGGAGCGCTCGGAGACGCTGACCAAGATCCAGGCGATGTCGACCGAGCTCGACCCGCCGCCGTCCAGCTCGTCCGCGCCCGTCGTCTACGCCATCAACCCGGATGTCCACATGAGCACGGGCAAGACGCTCGCCCAGATCGCGCACGCCGCGGTGATGGCGGACGCGCTCGGCCTCGACGTGAGCCGCGCGCGGGTGATCGTCCCGGAACGCTGGGACGCGATGGACAACTGCGTCGCCGAGGTGCGCGACGCGGGCCTGACGGAGGTCCCGCCGGGAACCGTGACCGTGCGCGTCCTAAAGTCACCGCCGATGCGCGCCTTCGCCTCCGACAACTACGCCCCGATCCTCCCCGAAGCGCTGGAGGCCATCGCGGCGGCCAACACCGGGCACGCCGTCTCCTACGGGGCCGACGAGTGGACCGACCAGCTGCGCGACCGGGCCGAGGACGTCTTCGGCACGCGCGACATCTATCCCGTCTTCAACGGCACGGGCGCGAACGTGGTCGGCCTGCGGGCGATGCTGCGGCCGTGGCAGGGCGTCGTGTGCGCCGAGACCGCGCACCTGAACGTGGATGAGGGCGGCGCGCCCGAGGTCATGGGCGCCATCAAGCTGCTCACGGTCGCCACACCCGACGGCAAGCTGACGCCGGAGCTCGTGGACACACGCGTGATCCGGATCGGCGATGAGCACTCGGTGCAGCCCGGCGTGGTCTCCGTGACCCAGTCGACCGAGCTCGGAACGCTCTACAGCGTCGACGAGCTGCGCGCGCTGGCCGATCACGCGCACGCGCACGGAATGCTGTTCCACATCGACGGCTCGCGGCTGGCCAACGCGGCGGCGTCGCTGGACGTCTCCCTGCGCGAGGTGGTCGAGGGCGCGGACGTCGTCTCCTTCGGCGGGACGAAGATCGGCCTGCTCGCGGCGGAGGCGGTCGTCGTCCTGCACCCGGAGATCGCGCCTTCGCTGCTGTATCTGCGCAAGCAGTCGATGCAGCTGGCGTCGAAGATGCGCTTCATCTCGGCGCAGCTGCTCGCGCTGCTCGAGGGCGACCTGTGGCGCCGCTCGGCCGGCCACGCCAACGCGATGGCGGCCCGGCTCGCCGACGGCGTGCGCGAGGTGGTGCAGCTCACCCAGCCCGTCCAGGCCAACGGCGTGTTCGCGATCCTGCCGCCGGGCGCGGCGGAGGAGCTCCAGCGCGAGTTCAAGTTCTACGTCTGGAACGAGCACACCGGCGAGGTGCGCTGGATGTGCTCCTGGGACACGACCGAGGAGGACGTCGACGCGTTCGTCGCCGCGGTCAAGAACGTCGTCGGCGCCGCGGTGCAGTGAAGGCCACGAACACCGCGGGCTACGAGGCGCCGATCGGCCTGACCGCCGATCCCGTGGTGTTCACGCTGCTCGACGGGCGCCTGTGCGTGCTGCTCGCGCGCCGGCTGGAGGAGCCGCAGCGCGGGCTTTTCTCGCTCCCGGGCGGGTTCGTGGGCGCGAGCGAGAGCCCCAGCGAGACCGCCGAGCGCAAGCTGCGCGAGAAGACCGGCGTCGGGAGCGTGCACCTGGAGCAGCTGCGCACGTACGCCGATCCGTCGCGCGACCCGCGCGGCTGGCTGCCGTCGATCGCCTACATGGCCCTGGTGCGACCCGAGACGCTGCCGGAGGACGGGCCGGCGGAGCGCGAAGCGTCCTGGCATCCCGTCGACCGGCTGCCGGAGCTGGCGCTCGACCACGCGACGATCGTCGACGATGGCATCTGGCGCCTGCACGCGCGCGTCGCCGACAAGGTCTGGTTCGTGCGCAAGGCGCTCGCGCTGCTCCCGGAGCCGTTCACCCTCAAGCAGGCGCAGCTGCTGTACGAGGCGCTGCGCGGGGAAGTGGTGGACGCGGCGAACTTCCGCCGCGACATGCGCGCCACCGGGCTGCTCGAGGACACGGGCTCCCAGCGCTCGGAAGGGCCGGGGCGGCCCGGCCGGCTCTACCGCCGCGTGTAGACGGCGCGCGCCAAGGTCCCGCCAAGGATGCGGCAAGCCCGCGCGGCTTTGCTTGCGCGGCACCCGAGCCAAGGATGTCCTCCCGTGTCCATTGCCAGTCGTCTCGCCCTGATATTGATCGCTGTGTTCGCCGCGACCGCCTCCCCGGCGTTCGCGGGCGGCACCCTGCAGGTGGACATCTCCGGAGCGGGTGAGGTCACCGGGTCGGGGGGCATCGCCTGCGAGCGTGCGCCGGGCGGCCAGGCTCCGAAGGGCACGTGCTCAGGCGCCTACCAGGGCACGCTGCAGTGCACGACCGGCCCGCGGCCGACGTGCAAGGAGATCCCGGCGATCGTCGAGCTGACCGCGCACGGCACGGCGAACGGCTTCATCTTCGACGGCTGGTCCGGCGCCTGCTCCAACCAGGAGGTCACGTGCACGCTGTCGATGACCCGGAGCTTCGACGTGACCGCGGTCTTCAAGGACATCCAGGACCCGGGGATCACGTTCGGAGGGGTCACTCCGACCGTACGCGGCGCCGTCACGCTGCAGTCGACGGCGACCGACAACGGCGGGGTGGCCCGGGTCGACTTCACCCTCGGCGGCGTGACGATCAGCGACCCGGTCGCGCCGTACTCCGCCACCTTCAACACCGCGGCGCTCAAGGACGGGACCGTGACCGCCGTCGCCACCGCGGTCGACACCGCCGGCCGGACCAAGACCTCGCCCGCCGTGAACACCGTGATCGACAACGCCGCCCCGTCCGTCACCGTCGGCGGCCCGAACGGTGCCGTGTTCCGCTCCGGTGGCACGCAGTCCTGGACGATCCAGTCGTCCGACGCGACCACCGGCGTCGCCTCCGTGGCCTGCAGCGTCGTCCCGGCCGGCGCGCCGGCCGCCTTCTCGAGCTGCAGCGCCGCCGGCGCCCACAGCGTGTCCGGCAAGCCACACGGCGCCTACGTGTTCACCGCGCGCGTGACCGACAAGGCGGGCAACGTGACCGACGTGGCCCGCGCGTTCGCGATCGACGAGGTCGCGCCCAAGACGGCGGTGAGCGCCGGCGTCGCCGACGGCGCCACGACCTCCGACACGGCGCTGACGTGGGCGTTCGGCGCAGACGAGCCCAACGCGGCGTTCGCCTGCCGCGTGTACCCGGCGGCGCTGACCCCGGGCGCGTTCGCCCCGTGCTCGGCGGCCGGCGCCCACACCGCCGCGGGCTTCTCCCCGGGCGTCTACACGTTCGAGGTCCAGGCGACCGACGCGGCCGGCAACGTCGAGACCGCCCCGGTCAAGCGCACGTTCACGGTCGTCCCCGCGCCCGCGCCCGCGGCTCCGCCCGCCGGTCCCGCCGGCCCGTCCGGCCCCACGGGCTCGACCATCCCGGGCCTGAACGCCACCGGCAAGTCGGCGCCGCAGATCAACGTCACGTTGACCTTCACCTTCAGCAACTCGACCAAGAAGCAGACCAAGCTCACCTCGCTGGTCCTCAAGGGCGTCCCGGACGGCGCGACCGTCTCCACCAAGGGGTTCAAGAAGACCAACGCCTCCGGCACCGTCTCCCTCAAGAAGCTCCTCAAGAAGCCGTTCAAGGCCGGCTCGACGATCGTCGTCACCGTCTCCAAGCCCGGCATGGGCACCGCGATCAAGACGCTCAAGATCCTCCCGCGCAAGACCCCGGTCGTCACGACCCAGTGCCAGGCGCCGGGCGCGGCCAAGCCGGTGCCCTGTTAACGGAATCCGGCGGCGCAGCATCTAAGCTGCGCCGCCAGGCCCCTGTAGCTCAGCTGGATAGAGCAGCGGACTTCTAATCCGCAGGTCGTTGGTTCGAATCCAACCGGGGGCGCTTCGGATTCGCCGTCGGTCCGGCGCGGTTTGCATCGCCAGGGGGCTCCGGTGGCTCGCGTCCGGGATGCCGAGGAGCGCGGCTGCGAACGACCGTATGGCCTTCTCAGGACCGCGCGCTGGTCACGCGGCACGCGCTGCTCGCGCGGCTCGCGGGCTCGGGCGCGCACGTGACGCTCGTCTCGGCGCCCGCGGGCAGCGCGAGGAGATCACGGCCTCGCCGCTGCGCGCCAGGACCGAGCAGCTCGCCGGGCTCCCGCCGGCCCTGGTCATCACCGCCGGGGCCGACGTCTTGCGCGACGAGGGCGAGGCCTACGCCAACCAGCTCCGCCAAGCCGGCGTCCCGGTCGTCGCCACGCGCGACGAAACGGTGGCGTGGTGATTGCAAGGGCATCTGATACCGGTTGACAGCTCTCGCGCGCGGTGAGAGGTTCCGCGCACGCGGATGGTCCGCAGCTACGGCGCAACCACGCGGTCGTGGCGGCGGCTCCGAGGTGTGTCTCAGTCGCGCAAGGCGCTCAGTCGATCAACGCGACGCCAGCACGCCAGATCCACAACGCGCTTCTGTACGCCGCTGACGTGACGTTCGACGGCGAGGTGACGCTCGCCGATGCCAGTCGCTCGGATTTCGCCGGCGCGGTCGTCGCCGCGGCCGATCGAGGCGGCGACGGACGCGTCTCGCACAGCGAGCTCCGGCGGTTCGTCGAGCACGCGGCTGGACGTGACCGGACGACGTCCAGTCGCGAACTGCGGACGATGCTGGACCAGCTGGGGGTTGGCCCGCGCCCACCTCGGCCCACGAGCACCCGAGGGCGTGCGTCACGCGGTGACGGCGCTCAGATATGCCGCCGACCGCACGTTCGACGGAACGATCGACCGGCGCGACGCGCGCGGGTTCGCCTTCGCCGGCCGGCTGCTTGACGCCGCCGACCGACGGTCCGGCTCCCGCCACCGCGACGCCCGGCTATCGAGCCAGGAGTTGCACGCCTTCGTCGGCCGCTACGCCGGCAGCGACGGACGAGTCTCCAGCGGCGAGCTCAAGCGCATCGTGGCGCGACTCGGTGGGTGGCCGGCGAGTCGCCCGGGGGGCCTGACCGCGCCTGCTCCGCCTCCCTTCGTGCCTGCTCCTCCCGCGCCCCCCGCGCCGGCTCCGCCGCCACCGCCACTGCCCCATCGCCACAGCCGCCCCCGCTGCCGCTTCCCGAAGCGTACTTTTCCGCCGTGGCGAGCTTTCACTTCGCCCGGCTCGACCAGAACGCTGACGAACTGGTCGACTCGCGCGACGGACAGAGCACCGTGGACGCGCTCGCGCGCATGGGCACGACGTCGATGGTGTTTGAGGAGATGATCAGGTTCGTGATGCGCTACGACGCCGACAACAGCTTCGGTCTCAACCAGGCCGAACGAGCAGCGGTCCAGGTGGCGATCTGGGGCACCGGTCCCGTGCCGGCACCGCTTGGCATTGTCTCGCTTCGGCTGCAGTCGGCTGCTCTCAGCTCCTGAGCTGCGCTCGGAGCGCTTCGGCGAGGCGCACTGACGCTTCGATCTCCACGCGACGGATCGAGACGCTCTCGACGTTGATGCCGAACGGAACGTCGAGCGCGCGGCAGAACGCAATCAGCTCGGTGGCGGTCGCCAGCGCCTGCTGGTAGGACGCTTCGAGCGGGTCGGCGGCGTGTCGGAGGTCGTTCTCGATCCACCGCGGGACGTCGACGCCGAGCCACCGCAGGAAGGCCAGCGTCTTCATCGATCCGCACACCGAGAACGTGAAGACGAGCGGGACCCGCGGCACGCCGCGCGACCGACACTCATAGTGATAGTCGGAGACGAAGCTCTTCGCGGCGTTCAAGTCGTAGACGACCTGCGTGACGAAGAACCGGCAACCCGACTCCTGTTTGGCCAGCAGGCGCAGATGCTCGTCCTCGCGCCGGCTGTGGCGCTCAGGGATCGCGACGCCGCCCAGCGTGAGCGCCGCGTTGGCCTCCCGGCGCAGCGCCTGGGCGTCGGCGAGCGACATTCGAGTGGCCGCGGCGCTCGACGCCGCTCCGACCAGGACCGTCATGACCCGGGCGGGATCCTGCGCCGTCAGCCACCCCCGCAGCTCCTCGGGCGCGTACTTGCCCACCGCGCGATACACGATCACCGGCGTCGGCCACGCGTCGAGGTGATCGGCGAGGTAGTCGGCGGGATCCAACGTGGGCATGAACGGGAACGGGCGCTCGGCCGGGTTGCGCTCCGCCTCGTCGGCGATGTCGTAGAGGATCAGGCCGTCGAGGCCGAGCGGACGCAGACGGGCGGTGGTCACGTCGGCGATCTCGCGCACCTGCCCGGGTTCCGTCGCCAGCCGCGGGGGCGTGAGGGCGAACAGCAGGAACTCGCCGTGACCGGTCTCGATGCGGCGGATGAGATTCACGGGCGGAACCGTACCGGCGGGTCAGGGACCGCGACCACGCCCGTGGAGTCGAGCTTTGAGCGCGAACCCAGCCCGGCACCGACGTCCTCGGACGTCCACACCTTGGTGCCTGACGGCGCTACTTCGCAGTACGGACGGTTTCTGCGGCCGGCGCGCCCGGGGTGTCTGTGGGCGCAGACGGGGCATCACCGCCCGCCTCCGCCCTCTCTCGCTCGTCGATCAGCTCGGGAAGCAGGTACCAGAGCTCGTTGCCGCGACCTGTCTCCGCCACTTCCGCGGGAAGTCTGTCGCGATAGGCCTTGCGGATCGGCGCGCTTGGGCCGGTCACGAGCGCAGGTTGGCAGCATCATGGGTCTCGGGGTGGTCGTGGCGTCCGCGGCGCCATGGGCGCTTGGAACCATCGCTCTGAGCGGCGGCGGGGCGGGCGATGAAGATCCCGAGGAGGGCCGCGAAAGCCGCGGCCACGATGCCACCGAGAGCGGTGGCGACGAATCGAACCTCCGCTTGTCCAGCGCGCTCAGGGTTGAGCGACCGTTGTACGCGGATGCTCTCAGCCGGGCCGCGGCGTGTCACTCCGCGCGTGACGCGCGTCCTGTTCCTCGCCGTCGATCTCCCCCGGCCGGAGGTCGCGACCCACGATCACATCGGTCGGGTCGATGTCCGCGGGCGGACCTGTCGTCGCGCGTGGCGCGATGGCGGCTCGTAAGGGAGACTTGCTCGATGACCAGACGCGCAGTGTCCAGCGAGCAGGCGCCGGCAGCACTCGGTCCGTACAGCCAGGCGATCGTCGCCAACGGCCTCGTCTTCTGCTCCGGGATGGCCGGCATCGATCCGACGGGCGCGATCCCGGAGGGGATCGAGGCTCAGACCGAGCAGGCGCTGACCAACCTGGCGCGCGTGCTCGAGGCGGCGGGCGCGTCGATGGACGACGTGGTCAAGACGACGATCTTCTACGCCGACGTCGAGGACTTCGCTCGCCTGAATGAGGTGTACGCGCGGCACATGCCCGACCCGCCGCCGGCGCGCTCCGCTCCGGCGCACGTGCGGCTTCCGCGGGGTCTCCTCGTCTCGATCGAGGCCATTGCGGTCCTTCCGACCTGATCGTGGGCCGTGGCCCGGCGCTGCGACTGCCGACGGTCGTGACGGACGCGTGCCGGCGTGTTTGGTCAGCGCGCGGTCCAGGAACGGTCCGAGCGTGCGGGCGAAGACCTGCGTGAGGTGGTCGGTGTCCTTGTGCACGAGCGCGCCGCCGATCACCGGATAGCAGCGCCGCGAGTCGCAGAACTGGCGTGTCAGGTCGATGGCCGGCCGGCCGGTCGCACGCGCGGCCGCGGCGGCTGGATCCGGAGCGAGCCGGCGCGGGTACGAGCAGGCGCCTTCGAGCGGGCGCTGGTGAGCCATCCGGCGACGGACGCAGTCCTTGGTTGCGATGGGCTCCGCGGGCGCGTCGCGGACGACGATCACGTTCCTGTCGGCCAGCTCGGAGAAGCGCGCGATGTAGCCCGCCAGACGGGCGGCGTGCGCGCTCTGGCCGGGCGCGGGCATGACGAACTGCTCGGCCTTGCCGGCGACGAAGATCGTCCGGATCTCCGGGTGGTCGTGCAGCCACGACATGACGTCGGCGTTCCATTGCGGGCAGCGTTGATCGAACGGCGGCCCGGCGCCCGTGGTCGCCGTCGAGAACATGCACAGCGGCACCGAGGCGTCCTCCACTCGCCAGTTGCGTCGCCTGGCGACGACCGCGAGCGCCGGGCGCATGTGCTGCGCATGGCTGTCGCCGATCAGCGCGACGGTCGCGCTTGGGTGGGTCGCGCCGAATGTGCACGGCGAGAGCTGCTCGGTGACCTTGTGGGGACGGCACGCGAAGTTGGGATTGAGGAGGGCCTGATCGGGGGTGGGCGCGACCAGTCGGGCCAGCCCGGGGTTCAGGCAGCGACGTTCGGGGTCGCGTGAAGCGGCGCCGAAGCAGTGCGGCGCGGCCTCCGCCGCCGCGGCGACGGCCAGAGCCGCAAGTGCGAGCAGTGCGCAGGCGAGCGCGCGGGCGGACCATCGGCCGCGACCGTGCGGTCCTGCGGCCGGTGTCCATCCGGGTGCGGCGGACGTTGCGAAGGGATGCACGCGCGTGCAGCGCGCGCCCGGACCATTCATCCGGCGAAAATACGGTGCGGCGGCGAACCTGTGCGCTGCACGTCCGACCAGGTGCACGGCGCGACGGAAGCCGGTTCAGCCGACGGAGGGGCCTGTACGGCGGGTTGAGCGGCCCCGCGATCACCCACCCGCGTCGCGCGACGCGCTCCCGGTCGCGGGCGTCAACACACGAATCGAGCACGGGTGTTGGGGACGCCGGTGGCAGCTCCGGTGGCGCCGGCCTGGGAGCGCATGACCATGAAGCGAGGGCCGACGATGTCGCCGCCGCCGTCGAAGCGCACCGCGCCGATGATCGTCGTGGTCCGCAGACGCCGGAGCCAAGCGTTGACCGAAGCGCGCGTGCCGTCGGAGCGCGCGACCGCGTCGAGCAGCGCTTCGGCGGCCGCGACGGCGGCGAGCGTGGAGGGCCGCGGAGGCACGGGCAGGCGTCTGGCCGACATGCGGCTGCGGGCGTCGAGCGCTGCGAGCGGCACGTTGCGTCGTGGGTCGATGCGAACGACCTTGCCGTCAGCGGCGTCCAGCACCCAGACGCCGCCCTCACCGGCGGCGATGCGCGTCGGGCGCTCGCCGACGCGGATCGTGGCGGTCACCGCGTTGAGTTGCGGATCGATGCGGCTGGCCGTTCCGGCCAGGCTGTTCGCGACCCGGATCGAGCCGAAGCCGCCGACCACCGCTGACGGCCCCGCGACCCGCCCGCCGGCCGCCGCGGCGATCGGGATCCGAGCGCTCAGCCGGCCGGAGTCCGGGTCGAGCCGGAGGACGCTGTCGTCCGCGGCGCTCGCTGCCCACAGCGCGCCGGCACTCAGCGCGAGATCGAGCTCCCCGACATGGCCACGCGGACACCGGTCGGCGTACCGCTGGACGTCGAGCCCCAAGACTTCGTGGCCGCTGCGCTCTCGCCGGACGGCCGCCACCTGTTCGCGCTCTCCACGAGCCGTACCGCACTGCGCTGGGACCTCTCGATCCGCGTGTGAAAGCAGCACGCCTGCCGCGTCGCCGGGCGTGAGCTGACCTCGCGCGAATGGCGAGAAGCCCTCCCCGCCATGCCGTACCGAACGGCCTGCCGGCCAGGCTGAGCGCCACAGGCCCGCGCGGACGAACGTCACCCCGCAGTTGACGCCGCGAGCGGGGTCGCGCCAGTTTCGCGTGCGCGTGTCGATTCTGCGCTCCCGCCCGCGGAGTTCCTGGAGGCCGTGACGGCGTTCGACGAGTTCCACGCCGAGCTCGCGCGGCGGCATCGCGTGGCAGGGCGAGCCCTTGCAGCCGTCGGCGACCGCGACGACCGCGACGACCGTGCGTGGGCGCGACGGTCGTCCGACGGTGACCGACGGGCCGTTCGCCGATCTCAGGTGTACGCCTTCTCCACCGTCGGCTAAACGTCGCGCGGCCGAGCGTCAGCCCGATTCGCGGATCGCGCCGCGGATGCGCGGGCGCTTGGCCGCGGCGCTCGCGCCCGCGCTGCAGGCCGGGCGGTTCTCGCCCACCCGGTAGGAGCGGGTCTGGACCTTCTGGCCCGAGCGCACGCAGTAGAGCTTGCCGATGCCCGCGAAGCCGGGCTTGGTGATCGTGACGTCGATCGCGGCGCCCGGGCGCAGCGAAGCACCGTTCACCGCGGCCAGCAGCGACATCGACCCGCGGGCGGACTTGCCGACCGAGAAGCTTCGGGCCAGGGCACCGGGGCAGGCGCTGCCGCGGCAGCGGACGGTGACCGTCGCGCCGGCGGGCACCTTGCGCGCCTCCAGCTCGGTGAAGCGGACGCGGTCGCTCGGGGATTCGTAGCGCAGCCAGCGGCCGTAGATCGTCGTGCCGCGGGGCAGGGACTGCTCGACGCGGAAGCGGATCGTCACCTGCGAGCGCTTGCCGCCCGGGCTGGTGTAGCGGAAGACGACCGCGCCGGAGCGGGACGCGCGCAGGAAGGCCCGGACCGCGCCCCGCTCGCCGGTGCGGGCGGTCGCGTTCCGGGTCCTGCCCCCGATCGTGGTGCGGATGTCGATCCGCGTGCGCTTGGGCGCCGAGCGGCGGACGCCGCCGACGGTGCAGGTCAGGCGGCCCGCGAAGCGGTAGCGCTTGTTGCGCCGCAGGACGATGACGCCGCGCGTGGTCCGCAGCGGCGGCTGGTCGAGGACCATCGTCAGGGCGGGGTTGGCGCACGTGCCCGGCGACGACGCCTGGGCGCCCTGGACGCCGCCGCCCGGGCTGCCGGGCTGCGGGATCAACGGGTCGGTGAAGCTCGAGCCGATCACCAGCGAGCGCTGCGGGATGTTCTCGATCAGCTGCCGGTTGATGACCTCGGTGCCGCGGGTCATGACCGTGGTCGCGTTGCCGGCGTGGTCGGTGACGGTCACGGTGATCACGCGCAGGTCGGCCGCGGTGAAGCTCTCGGGAAGCGAGGTCGTGTCGAGGTTGAGCTCCACGCGCCCGCGGGTGATGCAGCCGACGGGCTGGAAATCGACGTCGTTCTGGCCGACGAGCCCGTATGCCAGGTCGACCGAAGCCGGGTCGCTGGACAGGTCCTTGCAGGCCGGGTCCGGGCCGCCGAACGTGGCGCGACCCTTCTCCACGCCGTCCACCGCGAGCACCGCTTCCTTGAGGCCGACTCCGTTGTCGATCGCGCTGACCTCCATCTTCATCGCGCCGGAAGCCGGGTTGCGCCAGCCGGCCACCGCGCCCGTGGGCGCCGCGGTGTCGCTGACCCGCATCGCGAGCGAGGAGACCTCGGCGCCGCCCGGGGTGTCGCACCGGGTGGCGACGCACTGGACGTCGAAGGCCACGCGCGAGCCGGTCGCGTCGTACGCCGCCGCGCCGTTGACCGGGGCGGCGGTCTCCAACGGCGTGTCGCCGACCAGCAGCTGGTAGCGCTGGCCCTCCGTAAGGCTCACGTTCCGGTTGAGCTTGACGCTCCTCAACGTCGTCGGGCTCGGCACGGAGAACGACCACCCCGCGCGGCCGGAGGCGGGGCGCGCGGTCAGCGCGCGCCCGGAGGCGTCACCGCAGCGGTTGGCCGCGGCGTCACCGCCGGCTCTCGAGGCGCGATCGCCCGTCTGGGGCAGCGGCTGACCCTCAGGCCCCTGGCAGACCCACAGCCACACGTCACCCGCGTTCGCCGCCGGCGCCGCGACGCCCGCCACGGCGAGCGTGCCGCACAGCGCCAGCAGCAGACCGGCGAGTCGGCGCATCGATGCGCGAAGAGCGACCGTCACCGAACAACCGAGCACGGGGTCATCCCGAGCCCTCGTAGACGATCTGCGTGCGGTAGCGGATGACGGGCTTCTCGACCACGACCGTGCGCGTGCGCACGACCGGCACCTGGACCGTGCGGGTGCGGGTGCGACGGACGATCACGGTGCGCGTGGGCCCCGGGACCCGCTTGATCTTGATGACGGGCGGCTGGGGCGTGCCCTCCTTGGTGACCGTGACGGTCTTGACCACCGTCTTGCCCTCGGCGTCGGTCTCGCTGCGCTGCTCGACCTGCTGGACGGGCAGCCGCTTGACGACCTGGATCGTCGTCGGGCGCGTGACCGGCTTGGCGTCGGACTTCACGTCGCCCTTGGCCGGCGGCGGCGCGGGGTGCACAACGTAGGACGGGGAGCTGAGCAGCGGCGGCGGCGCCTGGAAGGTCTCCGGGCAGCCCTTGCACTCCTCCTTCTCCGCGATCACCGGCGGGCGCAGCGGGCTGCCGCTGCGGCAGCGAACGCGGACGACGTCATCGGCGTCCACGAGCACCGCGGTGCCCTGGGCGAGCATCGCCTGCGCCGGTTCGGCGCGGCCCTTCACGAACGCGTGGTCGGTGACGCGGGTCGGCTCCACCAGGGTGACCGCGCGCAGCTTGCGGATGTAGCCCGCGACCGCGTCCGCGGTCGGGCGCTGGCCCTGCACGCGCGCCCAGGCCTTCAGGTGGTCGGGCTTGGCGGCCAGCGCGGCGACCAGCCGCTCACGGTCGCACACGTAGTTGGAGCCGGTGCCCCCGAACTGCGCGGAGCTCTTGATCGTGACGAGGCTCTTGACCTCGGCCGGCGGCGTGAACGCGGCGAGCTGCGTCGACGAGGCGGGGATGAAGGGAACCTCCTCCGCCTTGGCCACGGAGGCCTCGCGTCCTCCACCGACGAACCACCCGGCCGCCAAGCCGGCGGCGAGGACCACGAAGAGAAGAGCGACTCGCACCGCACGGGGGTGCTCACGGAATCCAACCACGTTTGGGATCCCTACAGACTCCGGAGAGCCAGCGCAATCACTGGCCCGGGCCGCCGAATTCTGGTATGCAGGGTCGAGCTAGGACTGTGCGGTGCGCAGCTCCGACAGCTGCGCACGCAGGGTCCGGACCTCTTCACGCAGGGCCTCGACGATCTCCTCGAGGTCGGCGTCCGGAGGCTGCAGCAACCCGTGCACCAAGGCGTGGTGACGGACCACATCGATGTCGCGACGCGACAGCAACATGTTCTGAGGATTACCCGCATCCAAACGACCTCGAACCGCCGAACTGGCTAGCGGGGCTCGAGCGGCTGCACGATCGCGCGCGCCGCGCGGCGGGCGCTGTCGGCGTCCTTCGCGAGGCCCGTGACGGCGAAGAACGTCCCGCGTTCCTCGAACACGTAGCTCAACCCGTGAACGCGTCCCTGCTGGCGGTCGTCGTAGGTGAAGACGATCTGGCGGACCTTGCGCCCCTCGATGGTCTCCGTGCCGACATCCGTGGGCTCGAACGAGTCCAGCGTGAGGCTGAAGTTCGACTGGATGATCTGCGCGACGTTCTGCAGGCCGACGCCCCGGTCCCAGCGGTTCTCGGGCGAGTGGTCGAGCCAGGTCACCATCGGCCCGCTCGTCACCGCCGCGCGTTCCCACCGCTGGTCCGACGCCTGGCAGTAGCCCGCGTTGCCGCCCTCGCACATCGTCGACCAGCCCGCGGGCAGCACGAGCCGGTACGCGTCGCTCTCGAGCTCCTGGGCGGCCGGCGCCTCCTGCTTGGGCGCCGGTGTCGCGGACGCGGCGGGCGGCTGCTCGGCGGCGCCGTCGGGCCGCGCCAGGAAGGCGCCGGCGGCAGCACCGCCGGCGAGCAGCACGAGCACGACCAGCAGGCCGAGCCGGCGCCCGCGGCGGCGCTCGCCGACCGGCGTCGGGCCGGGCGGCGGCGTGGGGAGCGGGCGCTGCGGGGAGAAGGTCGCGTCGATGACCGGCGGCGGCGTCCCGTGCGGCGGCGCGCCCAGGGGCGTGGGCTGCGGCGGCGGGCTCGCGTAGCCCGCCTGGCCTGGCGGCGTTCCGTGCGGCGGCGCGCCGACGGGCGTGGGCTGCGGCGGCGGGCTCGCGTAGGCCGCGTGACCGGGCGGGGTCTGGTGCGGCGG
>NZ_JAPCID010000014.1 GCF_027587175.1 Solirubrobacter deserti | reverse complement strand
CGCCACGGCCGCGGGGTCCGCCACCGTGCCCTCGCCGCCCGCCGCCACGGTCCCGGCGCCCGCCACCGCGCCGTCGCCGCCCGCGACCGTAGGCTCGCCGCACCCCGCGGCGGGGCGGCTCGAGGTCCCCGCCGGTGCGGTGTTCGGGGTCGTCACCGACGACCCGGCGCCGCTGCTCGCGGTGCTCGGCCGGGAGGCGCCCGGCCACGTCGAGGTCGGCGGCGTCGACCTCGCGACGCTCGACCCGGCCGCCGCGCGCGCGACCGTCGTAGTCGCGCCGCACGAGGCGACGCTGTTCTCGGGCACGATCCGCGACAACGTGCCCGGCGCGGCCGAGGCCGCGTTGCGCGCGGCGGCCGCGACCGACGTGCTCGACGCCCTGCCCGACGGCATCGACACCGAGCTCGCCGACGCCGGCAGCTCGCTCTCCGGCGGCCAGCGCCAGCGGATCGCGCTGGCCCGCGCGCTCGCGACCGAGGCGCCCGTGCTCGTCCTGCACGACCCGACGACGGCGCTCGACGCCGCCACCGAGGCGCGCGTCGCCGGCGCGCTGCGCGAGGCCCGCCACGGCGCGACGACGATCCTCGTCACCACGAGCCCACTGCTGCTCGCCGCCTGCGACGCGGTGGCGATCGTCCGCGGCGGCGAGGTCGTCGCGGTCGCCCCGCACGCCGAATTGCTCGAGCACGACGCGACGTATCGGGAGGCCGTCGCATGACGAGCCGTCTCGGGCCCGGCCAGGAGGCGGGCCGCTCCTACCGGGTGCACGCACCCGGCCACCACAGCGTAGGCGCCCCATGAAGGAACGTCGCGTGAAGTCCCTGCCGGTCGCGACGAGCAAGCAGTGCTGGGCCGTCATCCGCGAGCTGCTCCGCCCGCGACGCACCCAGGCGATCGTCGCCACCGTCGTCCTCGTCGCCGCCGCGGCCGTCGGGCTGCTCGGCCCACTGCTCCTCGGCGAGATCGTCGACCGCGTCGACTCCCGCACGGGCTCGATCACGTGGCCGGCCGTCGCGCTGCTCGGCGCCGCGCTCGGCGAGGCGCTCCTGGCGGCGCTCGGCCTGACGCTCATCTCCTACCTCGGCCAGCCGATCCTCGCCAGCCTGCGCGAGCGCGTCGTCGCGAAGGCGCTGCGGCTCCCCGCGGCGCAGATCGAGCGGGGCGGGCGCGGCGACCTGCTCTCGCGCCTCGGGGACGACATCGCGGTGGTGTCCGAGGCCGTCGTGGAGGCGTTCCCGCCGCTGGCCGCGGCGAGCCTCACGCTGCTGCTGAGCTTCGCGGGCCTGGCGACGATCGACCCGCGGCTCACGCTCGCGGCGCTGCTGGTCGTGCCGGTGCAGGTCTGGGCGGTGCGCTGGTACGCCAAGCGCGCCGGCCCGGCCTACGCGGAAGAGCGCAAGGTCAGCGGAGAGCGCGCGCAGGCGATCCTCGACGTCGTCGGCGGCGCGAAGACGATCCGCGCGCTCAACCTCGCCGGCACCGCGCTGCCGCGCGTGGAGGCGCGGTCGGTGTCCTCGATCGCCGCCGTCGTGCGCACGATCCGCATCTCCACGCACTTCAGCTCGCGCCTGAACGCGGCCGAGTTCGTCGGCACCGCGTCGGTGCTCGTCGTCGGCTTCTTCCTGGTCGACGCCGACGCGATCACCGTCGGCGCGGCCACCGCCGGCGCGCTGCTGTTCATCCGCAACTTCGACACGTTCAACATCGTGCTCGGCACGATCGACGAGGCCAACCGCGCGCTCGCCGCGCTCGCGCGGCTCGTCGGCGTCCTGCAGGTGCCCGACCCGCCCTCACCGGAGCCACACGACGGCGCGCACGTCTCACTGACGAACATCAGCCACGCCTACGACGGCGGCCCGCCCGTCCTGCACGACATCGACCTGCAGATCGCGGCGGGCGAGCGGGTCGCGATCGTCGGCGTCTCCGGCAGCGGCAAGACGACCCTGGCGAAGGTGGTCGCGCGCTTCCACGAACCGACCTCCGGCACGGCGCACGTCGGTGACGTCGCGCTGGTCACGCAGGAGGTCCACGTGTTCGCGGGCACGCTCGCGGACGACCTGCGCCTCGCCGACCCGACCGCCTCCGACGAAGCCCTGCGCGCAGCCCTACAGGCCGTGAAGGCCGACTGGGCGAGCCTGGACACGGTCGTCGGCCACGGCGGCGTCGAGCTCACGCCCGCGCAGGCGCAGCAGCTCGCGCTCGCCCGCCTGCACATCCGCGACCCGCAGATCGCCGTCCTCGACGAGGCCACGGCCGAAGCGGGCAGCGCGGGCGCACGCCTGCTCGAGCAGGCCGCTGCCAGCGTGCTCGACGGCCGTACCGCGCTCGTGGTCGCGCACCGCCTCACGCAGGCCGCGCGCGCCGACCGGATCGTCGTCATGGACCAAGGCCGGATCGTGGAAAGCGGCACCCACAAGGAACTGGTCGCCGCCGGCGGAACCTACGCGGCGCTCTGGCGCGCCTGGTCCGCCGAGCGCTGACCAGCGAGCCGCGCGCCCTCGGCGAGCGTCGCGAGCTGGCCCACGCGATCCCCGGGTCGATGTTCTCGAAGCGGCGCTGTACATCCTGTACATCGCCGCCCGTTTCGATGTGACTCGATGTTCACGAGCCGACCACGGCCTCCGGCGACCGCCCCGCGACCGCGTCGGCCAGCGCCGGCGTCAGCTTGTCCAGGATGTAGTCGAACGCCAGCGGCGTGAGGAAGTACATCGCGCCGCTGAGCGTCGCGTCCGTGTACACGGCGCGCTTGCCCCTCACGGCCTCCAGGAACTTGAACGTCGGCACCTTCTTGAGGTTCGCGATGTCGCTCTCCTTCTCGGTCGCGAACACGATCACGTCCGCGTCGATCACGTCCAAGCGCTCCTCGGACACCGCGACCTGCTCGCCCGGGTTCTTGACCAGCGGCGTCAGCTTCGGGTTGATCGTGAAGCCCAGGAAGGAGAGGAAGTCCGTGCCGAGCCCGGCCGGATAGACGTAGATCTCACCGTCGTAGAACGCGTTCTGGGAGAACGTCGCCGTCTTGCCCTTGAACTCCGGGTGCTCGGCCGCGGCGGCCGCGTAGCGCTCCTTGACGCCCTGGATGAGCTTCGCGCCCTCGTCCGGCTTGCCGAGCGCCTGCGCCACGAGCGCCACCTGCTTGTCCCACGGCGAGAAGTACTGCGTGCCGCCCTTGGGGGTGCCGATCGTCGGCGCGATCCTGGACAGCTGGTCGTAGGTCTTGCGCTCCAGGCCCGCGTTGACGCCGATGATCAGGTCCGGCCGCAGGGAGGCGATCTTCTCGAGCTCGAGCCCGTCGGCCTGGGAGAGCACCGTCGGCTTCGCGTCCCCGAGCGCCTCCTGCGCCCACGGCCAGACGGCGTAGGGCTGCTCGCCGTACCACTCGGTCGTCGCGACCGGCGTGTACCCGAGCTGGAGCACGATGTCCTGCTCGGTGAGCCCGACCACCACGATCCGCTCAGGCTTCTTCTCCACCGTCGTGGTGCCGAACTCGTGCTCGACCACCTGCGGGAACGTCGCCTCGGGCGCGGCGGCGGCCGCGGGCGTCGGCGTGGACTCGGGTTCTTCTGACGAGCCGCAGCCCACGAGGAGCAACGCGACCAGGAGCAAGACGGCGATCGGGCGCATTAGGGCACCCTAACTCACCTCACGCCGCGCGCGCGTCCCCCTCCAACCCGAGCGCCGACGCGAGCTGCCCGCGCCCGCCGATCCCGAGCTTGGTGTAGCTGCGGCCGAGATGGACCTCGACCGTCTTGAGCGTCACCCACAGCGTCTCGGCGATCTGGCGGTTCGTCAGGCCCTCCGCGGCGAGCTGCGCCACGCGCCGCTCGGCCGGCGTGAGCGCCTCCACGCCCTCGAGCCGCTCGCGCCGCAGGCGCGCCCCGGACGCCTCCAGCTCGTTGTGCGTGTGCCGCGCCAGCAGCGCCGACTCGGTCCGGGCCGCCAGATCCAGCGCCTGGCGCAGCGGCTCCCGCGCCTCCACGCGGTCGCCGCGGATGCGCAGCCGCGCGCCGAGGTCGTGCAGCGCCCAGCCGAGCTCGCGCCGCAGCGCCGTCGGCTCCAGCGCGCTCACGGCCTCGCGCAGCGTCGCGATCGCCTCGTCGCCCTCCTGCGCGAGCGCGCGCCGGCGCAGCGCCATGCCGAGACAGCCGGGACGCCGGGCGGCGAGCGCGGCGGCGGCGTCGTGCTCCATCAGCTCCAGCGCTTCCTCGTGACGGCCGGTGGCGGCGAGCACCTCCGCCAGCCGCAGCCGGCCGAAGGCCGCGTTCGGGGCCGCCCACCCGCGCGCGTCGCCGAAGGCCACGACGCGCCGCAGGTCGGCCTCGGCCTCGTCGTAGCGGCGCAGCAGCAGTCGCACGCGGCCGCGGATGGTGAGCACGAACGGCTCGATGAACGTGCCCGCCGCGGCGCCGAGGTCGGTGTCGACCTCCGCCGCGGCCTCCTCGAGCTTGTCGAGCTCGACGAGGTTCTCGGCCAGCACGGCGCTGAGCGCGGGAACGGTCGTGACCAGGCCCTGCGCGCGGATGGCCTCCAGGCCGCTGCGCGAGCGCGCGGCGCCGAGCGCGACCGAGCCGAAGTCGCGGTGCCAGTAGCCCCAGGACTGCTCGACGAACAGCGTCGCGGCCAGCAGCCCCTGCTCGCGCACCGCGCGGTCGCCGGCCTCCAGGGCGCGTTGCGCCCCGCGCGCATCCTCGGCGAAGCGCAGCGCGTGCGTGACCAGGTTCCAGGTCGAGCTCGCGGGCCCGACGGTGGCGAGCAGCTCGCCGCCCCCGAGCGCCCGTTCGGCGAGCGCGACCAGCTCGTCCGTCGGCATCCCGCGCAGCGCGCCGTCGTTGGCCGCCGCGGCCAGCGCGGCCAGCGACGGCTCGCCCGCCGAGAAGCGCGCGCGCAGCCGCGAGCCGTCCGGGTCCACGAACAGCAACGCCTCCAGCAGCGCCGCCTCCAGGCGCAGCGCGAGCGTCGGGTCGGTCGCGTCCTCGGTCGCCTGCTCGAGCTCCACCACGGCCGCGGCCGGGTCCGTGTGGACGAGGTGGTTGGCGAGCGCGGCGTGCGCGCGCGCCGCGGCGTCGCCGTCCAGGCCACCGCGCAGGAGCTCGCGCAGGCGGTCGGCCCCGGCGGGCCGCTGCGCGCGGACCTCGAGCTCGGCGAGCTCGAGCGCGACGCCCGCCCGGTCCTCCGGCGGCTCCTCCAGCGCGCGGGCGAGATGGTCGGCGGCGAGGTCCGTGGCGCCCTCCGCCGCCGCTTCCTTGGCCGCGGCGCACAGGTCGGCGACGGCGCGCGCGTCACCGGCGGGCTCGGTCGCGTGCCAGTGCGGAGCGATCGCGCCCGCCCGCAGCCCCCGCTCGCGCAGGCGCAGGGCCGCAGCACGGTGCAGCTCGGCGCGCTCGCCGGCGGGGATCGTGTCCAGCACGGCCGCGCGCACGAGCGGGTGGACGAACGCGCGCCCGTCGAGCACGTCGGCGGCGACGAGCCGGTCGAGCGCGTCGGCGGCCGAGGAGAGCTGCGCCACCGTGGCGACGTCCTCCACGGTCGCGCGTTCGCCCAGCACGGCGGCCGCTCTCGCGGCCGCGACCGCGTCGGCGCCCAGCGGCCGCAGCCGGCGCTCGATCGCGGGCGCGACGCCCCGCGCCCCGATCTCCGCCAGGCGCTCCGCGCTCACGACGTCCTGGCCGCCCACCTCGCGGCCGAGCACGGACAACAGCAGCGGGTTGCCGCCCGTGACCTCGAGTGCGGCGTCGAGCACGGAGCCGGGCAGGTCCAGCAGCGCGGCGGCGGCCTCCCGGTCCAGCGGCCGCGGCCGGACGACCTCGGCCGACGCGCGCAGCTCGTCCAGCAGCTCCTGCGCGGCGCCCGGCTCGCTCGGGCGCGTGGTCGCGATCAGCGCCACGCGCAGGCCGTCCATCCGCCGCGCCAGGTACTCCAGGAAGCGCAGCGAGGGGACGTCGGCCCAGTGCAGGTCGTCGGCCAGCAGCACGACCGGCTGCTGCTCGGCGAGGTTCGCGGTCAACCAGTACAGCCCGTGCAGGACCGCGAAGCCCGCGTCCTCGGCGCCACTGGACGCCGGGTCGAGGACGACGCTCGCGTGCGCGGCGGCGCCGGTCATCAGCTCCGGCTTCGCGACCCGGTCCAACAGCTGGTGCACGAGCCCGAACCCGAACCCGCGGTCCAGCTCCGACGCGCGCGCCGAGAGCACCAGCGCGCCGGACGCCCGCGAGCGCGCCGCTTCCAGCACGGCCGTCTTGCCGATGCCCGCGGGGCCTTCCAGGACGAGCACGGCGCCGGTGCCCGTCATGGCACCGTCGATCGTCCGCCCGACAGCGGCCAGCTCGTCCTCACGCGCCAGCAGCCCGTCAGACATCAAGGGACCAAGAGTAGGGCGAGCGCCGGACCATGGCGCCCGCCCTACCCGCCTCCCCTCAGTGGCTCACTTCTTGAGCGTGTAAGTGGCGTTCGTGCCCGCGCCCGAGATGGCGAGCTTGGCCGACCGCTTGCCCTTGAGCTTCTTCTTGCCGGCGCTCGTGAACTTCAGCGTGGCCTTGCCCTCGCCGCCGGAGACGGTGACGCTGCCCTTGGCGACGGTGGTCTTGCCGAACTTGGCGGTGATCGTGTGCTTGCCGTTGGCCGCGCCGCTCAGCTTGAGCACTAGCCCTCGCTTGAGCGCGGCGGCGAGCTTGGTCTTCGTGACGCTGAGCTTGACCGTCGTGCCCGTGGGGGTCTCGGTGGTGGTGCCGCCGCCCTTGGCGCCACCGTCGCCCGGCTTGCTCGGGGTGCCCGGGTTCGTCGGGGTCGGCACCTGGCGCGGCGCCGGCACGTCGGCCGGACCCCAGTCGGGGTTGGTGGCGCCCGGCGCGATCAGCCTGCCGCCGTCGGTGAACTTCGGGCACTCGCCCTTGGTCGTGAACTTCGGCAGGGTCGCCATGTGCACGCCGGTCGTGTTCTCGGCCCAGAAGAGCTTCGAGGCGTCGCCGGCGAACGTCGGGCTCGACAGCAGCGTGTTCGGATCGTCGTCCTGCGCCATCGCGCAGCGCTCGGGATAGTCCGGGTAGAAGCCACCGACCGTGTTGCCGATCGAGATCTTCTGGCCGTCGGCGACCAGGGTCGCGATCGCGGTCTTGTCGCGCGACATGGCGGAGTCCTTCAGCTCGCCGTAGAACGCGTGATCGGCGAACCAGCGCTTGAGGCCGCTGTCGTCGGCCGCGCTCGGCGACCACAGGATCGCGTCCTCGTTGGGCTGGATGTACGGGTCGGTGAGCAGGACCGTGTCGTTGTCGATCCACGACGGGTCCTTCCAACCCGACCGGCGCTTGAAGCCCGGCTCGTCCCACGCCGTCAGGCGGTTCGGGTCCGTGAACGCCGTGCCGTGGTAGAGCCGCTGCAGCGAGCAGTAGGGCGGCTGGCAGCCGGGGCCGTAGCCCGTGTACTGCCAGTAGTAGGAGTAGGCGACGCGCTTGCCGTCCGGCGAGATCGCCGGGTCGAACGGGCCGCGGAACGACATGCTCGGGTCCTGCGTCGTCGACACGGGCGTGACGATGTCCGCGATCACGCGGCCGTCGCGCTCGAGGTGGACGATGTGGTCGCCGCGCAGCGCGGCCATCCGGCCGTTGTCGGCCTGCGAGACCGTCGAGTAGCCGCCGTCGAAGGTGACCTGGTACTCCCGTGAGCCGTCCGTGGTGGCGAGGAAGACGTTGCCGGACTTGATGTAGGCGACTGAATCGGCCTGGGCGACGGCGGGCGCGGCGAGCGCCAGCGCCGCGAGAGCGGCCGCGACGCCGGCGATCCGTCGCCGGCTGGAGGAGGGTGCGTCGTGCATGGCCGGCACTCTCGCCGCGCGCCGCCCGACCGGCATCAGGCACCCACCCCAATGTTGGTGGGGCCGAACGGGTTGGGGTGCGGGGAACCGAACGCCGCTCAGCGGGCCTGTACGAGCCAGCAGGCCGCCGTGTAGCGGACTTCGTCGTCATGGACGAACGGGGCGAACGCCGGGCGGACCGTCTCGATCACGCGTGCGCGCAGCGCCTCGTCCTCGATGCCGCCGAGCGCGATCCCGACCGGCCCGATGCGCGTGAAGTAGCCCTCCAGCGCGGATGCGGGCATCGCGCACTCGACGTCGAGCTCGTCGAGCTGGACGTCGTCCCAGCCCGCCTCGGTGAGGATGCGGCGGACCCGCTCGGGGTCGCCGAACGCGAACTGGCCGGCGTGCGGGTCGCGCGGCGGCAGGTCGGGCAGCAGCGGCTTGGCCGCGCGCTCGGCCGCGGTCATGAACGGGTTCTCCTCAGCCGTGCGCCACACGATGCAGCGCAGCCGCGCGCCCGCACGGCGCAGGTTCGCGAAGGCCGCGACCGGGTCGTCGAAGAACATCACGCCGAAGCGCGAGATCACCCAGTCGAAGCGCTCGAACGTGTGCGTCTGCGCGTCGGCGGCGAGGAACTCGAGGTCGGGCGCCCGCTTGCGCGCCGCGGCGATCATCGGCTCGGAGATGTCCACGCCGACGACGCGCTCGGCGCGCTGCGCCGCCGCGACCGTCGTGGCGCCCGTCCCGCAGCCGACGTCGAGCACCGTCCCGCTCAGCCCGTCGACGAGCGGCGGCACGAACCCCGTCATCACACGGTCCGTCAGCGCCTGCAGCTCCACCCACGCGTTCCCGCCCGCGCCCTTCCAGCGTTCTTTCTGCATGTCGGCTACGGTGCCAGTTCAAGCCGACTTGAGGTCAAGATGGACATCGCCGAAGTCACCGCCAGCACCGGGTTGCCGCCGTCGACGTTGCGCTACTACGAGCAGCGCGGCCTGATCGAGTCGACGGGCCGCAGCGGCCTGCGCCGCCAGTTCGACCCGTCGGTCCTGCAGCGGCTGTCGTTGATCGCGCTCTGGCGCCACGCCGGCTTCTCGCTGGACGAGATCGCGGGGATGTTCGGGCCCGACGGCGAGCCGCGCATCGACCGCGCGCAGCTCGCCGCGAAGGCCGACGAGCTCGACGCGCGCATCCGCGAGCTGAGCGCGCTGCGCGACGGGCTCCGGCACGCCGCCGCCTGCTCGGCGCCGTCGCACCTGGAGTGCCCGACGTTCCAGCGCGCCCTCGCGGCTCAGCGTCTGCCCTAGCGGCGCCCGGCCAGCGTCGCGCGCACGAGCAGGGTGGTCGTGCCGGTGCCGGTCGCGACCTTGACGCTGAACGCGAGCCTGGTCGTGCGGCCGCGCAGGCGCTGCGCCGCGGCCCTGGGCGCACGCACGCGCAGGCCGATGCGCCCGCGCGTGTGGACGGTCGAGACGGCGAGCGCGTACCGGCGGCCCGCGATCTTCACCGTGATCCGCTTCGGCGCGGTCACCGAGCAGGACGTGCAGGCGACCGTCGCGATGGTGGCCGTGCGGTTCGCGGCGAGGCGGCGGTGGCCCTTGGGCACGGTCAGCTGCGGGCGCGGCGTCGGCGTGCGCTCGGCGACGGGCGTGGCGGTCGGCTGCGGTGAGGCCTGTGCCTGCGGCGTGGCGGTCGCCGTGGGCGTCGGGGTGGGCGTCGGCGTCGTCTCGTGCGGCACCGTGACCGTCAAGACCGCCGCGTCGGAGCTGGCGGGGACCCCGAGCCGGTTGTCGGCGACCGCGCGGAACGCGGCCCCGTCGTCCGCGGCCGTCGCGGTGAGCTTCAGCGCCGAGCCGGTCTCCCCCGCGAGGTCGGCCCAGCCGGCCGCACCGCGGGCGCGGCGCTGCCACTGGAGCTTCGGCGCGGGCGTGCCGGACGCCCGCACGGTGAGCTCCACCGCCTCGCCGGCCTTCGCCGTCACGCTCTTCGGCTGGGTGGCGATGGCTGCCGGCGCCTGGCCGGTCAGCGGGAGGCCGATCCAGGCGTCGCCCGCGCGGTTCATGAACGTCGACACGTTCGTGTCGCTGTCGTGCAGGCGCAGGAACGCGCCCACGCCGTGCACCGCGCCCGGCTGCAGCTTGCCCGCCGGCACCGTGAGCGTGACCTGGAACCAGCCGCCGGAGTCCTGGAGCCGGCCCCGGTAGAGCTGGCCGCCCTTGACCTGCGGCGAGGTCGCCAGCGGCGTGGCGTTGCCGGGCCGGCCGGGCTGCCAGCCGTCGGTGGTGAACACGCCCAGGTCGAGCGAGAAGTGGCGCTTGTCGCTCTCCTTGTCCGGGATGGTGAAGCCGGCGCCGACGACCGTGAACGTCGTCGCGACGCCCGGGTCGACGTTCCCGGCCGGCGCGAGCGCGAGCTGCGGACCGCCCGTCGCCGGGATCACGGTCAGGCGAGCCGGCTCCGACGCGGCGGTCGCGCCGTCGGCGTTGCGGGCGGTCGCGCGCACGAGCGCACCGTCGTAGGCGGCGGGCACCGACAGCAGCCGGTAGTCATCACCGCTGCGCTCGAACGCCTCGATGGCCTTCCACGTCGCGCCGCCGTCCTGGCTGACCTCCGCGCCGTGCGCGACCGGCGCCGGGTGCCCGGTCGCACGCGCCTGGAGCTCGACGCGGCTGCCCGCGATCGTCAGCGCGTCGCTGGGCTGGATCGTGAACGCGATCGCCTGGTGGGCGCGGCTCATGAGCTGCAGCGCGGGCGTCACCACCGTGCCTTCGTCGTTGCCGGCGCGCACGCGCACGTAGGTGTTGTTCCAGGAGGCGTCGAGCTTGCTCAGCGTCAGCGCTTCCCCGGTCGCGCCGGACACACCTTCACCGTCCTGGAGGTCGGCCCACGGGCCGTTGACGCTGCTCGAGCGCTGCCAGCGCAGGCTCGTCGCGTCCTCCAGGTCGGCGGTCAGCGTCACGTCGCGGCCCTCGACGAGCGGCAGCGTCGCCGTCGTGGCCGGTCCCGCCAGCACGCGCGGCAGTTGCGCGACCGGCGGTGCCGCGGCGAACGTCACGTCGAACGGGTACCCCGGCTTGTCCGGGTCGGCCGACAGGCCGCTGGTGTGCCAGTAGGTCGAGAGCTCCGTCTCATAGTGGAAGTCCACGAACGACTGCGGCCACGAGCCCCAGTTCGGGTTGCCCGCCTTCAGCGCGTCGGAGATCGCCGACGTCGTCGAGCGCACGCCGTCCACGAGCGGGAAGTAGTCGACGCCGGCGTAGTCCGGCTTAACGGTGATCCCGTCCGCCGTCACCTCGACATCCGGGAAGGTGGCGACGACGACCTCGCGCGGCGGCACGGTGAACGGGTTCTCGGGGTCCTCGCGGTCGGCGCCCTTGCCGCCGGCGGTCGCGGTCAGCGTGCCGGAGCCGTTGGCGGCGACGGTCAGCTTCGGGTCCTCGAGGTACCACGGCACGAGCCCGCTGTAGGCGTTGGCGGTGAACGCGCCCCGCCACTGGATCGTGGCCTCGCCCGTCGCCGGGTTCGCCGTGCCGGTGCCCTCGGTGAAGAGCACCCGCTGGCCGAGCGACGGCGAGCACTTGGTGCCCTCGGACACCGACACCAGCCCTTCGGCGGTGCGATGCGCGATGTGGACGTCACCGACGCGGCCCGAGAATCCGGTCGTCTTGCCCGCCGAGAAGAAGTTGCAGCCGTTGCCCGCCGGGTTGCCGCCCTGGTAGATCGGGCTGATGCCCCACTGCAAGCTCGCGTGGGCGACGGGCACGGCGGTGCCCGTGAGCCGCCGGACGGTCAGCTTTGCCGCGTTCGAGCTCGCGGGCCCGCCGACGGCGTTGTCGACCACAGCACGGAGCAGGGCGCCGTCGTAGCCCGCCGCAGGCCGCAAGCGCAGCTGCGCGCCGGTCGCGCCCGCGACGTCGCTCCAGCTCGCGCCGCCGTCGGTGCTGCGCTGCCACTGGTAGCTCAGCGGGCTGGTCCCGCGTGCGACCACCTGGAACTGCACCGGTCGCGACTCGAGCACGGTCGCGTCCTGCGGGTGCGTCGCGATCGACGCGCTGCCGTCGCCGACGGTCACCGTCGCGGGGCGCGTGTTGACCCAGCGCCCGCCGGTCAGGATGCGCGCGTAGATCCGGGCGCCGTCGTCGGCCGCCGTCGCCACGAAGCTGTACTTCGGGTCCGTCGACAGCGCCTTGACCTTGACGTCGGCCGGCGTCGCCACGCGGTACCACTCGACGAACAGGCCCCCACTCGTGACGCCCGTGGTCAGCGTCACGGTCGCGCCGGTCGCGACGGTCACGTCCTGCGGATGGATGACTTCGTCGCTCTGCGCCGATGCCGCCGCCGGCGACAGCAAAAGGGCGGCGAGCAGCAACGCGACCAGGGCATGGACACGGCGAGGGGACATGGGGAGAGCCTCGATTTCGGGGAGAACGCCGGGCAGGCACCCGGCCCACTTCAGGCACCCTAACAAACCTTGTTAGGGTGCCCTAACAATCGATCTGCGAGTTACGCTCGCGGCATGCCGAGCTACGAGTACCGGACCGACGTCATCACCCACGGCTTCCTCGGACGCAAGGATGAGGAACTCGACCGCGGCGCGCTCGAGAACAAGCTCAACGAGCTCGGCGCCGAGGGCTGGGAGTTCGACAAGCTGCTGCCGAACATGGCGCTCCACGGCGAGAAGGACGGGCACCTGCTCGTCTTCCGGCGCGAGCGCTGACCGAGAACGAAAAAAGCCGCCCTCTCGGACGGCTTCTCAATAGCGGGGACAGGATTCGAACCTGTGACCTTCGGGTTATGAGCCCGACGAGCTACCTGACTGCTCCACCCCGCGGCGGACGTCGAAATATAGCACCGCGTCCGCGAGCTTCAAGGCGCGGAAGCTCGATCGCGGGGCAGCGATTCATGACCACGCGCAGGCCCGCGGCGCGGGCGCGCGCGGCGGCCTCCTCGTCGATCACGCCGAGCTGCATCCAGACCGCCTTGGCGCCGATCGCGATCGCTTCGTCGACGTGCGCGGACACCGCCGAGGAGCGCCGGAACAGGTCGACGACCTCAATGCCCTGGCCGGCCGGGAGCGCCGGGAACACGCGCTCGCCGAGCAGCTCCTCGCCGGCTTCCGGGTTGACCGGGATCACGCGGTAGCCGCGCGCCTGCAGCAGCGAGGCGATCCGGTGCGAGTCGCGCCACGGCTGCGGCGAGCAGCCGACCACGGCCCACGTCCGGTACTGCGTGAGCACGTGCTCGATGTCCGTCACAGCAGCGCCTCCAGCCGCTTGGCGTTGCGCGGGGCGAACGCCTCCCAGTCGTTGTTGAAGTACACGAACACCTCGGCCGCCGAACGCACCTCGCGCAGGCGCGCGGCCCACTCGCGCAGCTCAGTCTCGGAGTAGTTGCCGCGCCGCCCGCGGTGGCCGTAGTGGAAGCGCACGAACGTCCAATCCGTGGTCAGCTCCAGCGGCTGCCATGGGCGCTCCGGGTGATCGCCGAACACCAGCGCGCAGCCGTACGCGCGCAGGATCGCGTACACGTCGTCGGTGAACCAGGACTCGTCCCGGAACTCCCAGCAGTGGCGCCCGGGCGGGAGCAGCGCGCAGGCCTCGGCCAGCCGGTCCTCGTCGCGCTTGAAGTTGGCCGGCAGCTGCCACAGCACCGGGCCGAGCTTGGGCGACTCGACCAGCGGCGCGATCGCCGCGTAGTACTTGGCGATCCCCTCCTCCATCTCCCGCAGGCGCTTGATGTGCGTCAGATAGCGGGAGGCCTTGACGGTCAAGACGAAGTCGTACGGCGTTCCCGCCACCCACCGGGCGACGGCCTCGGGCTTGGCCAGCCGGTAGAAGGTCGAGTTGACCTCGACGGTCCCGAACTGGCGCGCGTAGTAGGCCAGCCAGTTGCGCTGCGGGCAGCGCTCCGGATAGAACGCGCCGCCGCTCCAGCTCTTGTACTGCCAGCCCGAGCACCCGATCCGCACCGGCCGGTCCATCCTGGCACCCTACCCACGACATGCCCCGCGTCTTCATCTCCCGGGACCTGCCGTTCCCGGCCCTGGATCGCCTGAAGGAGCAGCACGAGGTCGACGTGTGGGAGCAGCGGACGCCGCCGCCGCCGGACGACTTCCTCGCCCGCGCCCGCGAGGCCGACGCGCTGCTCACCTGCGTGACCGAGAACGTCGACGGCGACTTCCTCGACCGGGCCGCCCCGATCACGGCGGTCGCGAACCTCGCGGTCGGCACGGACAACATCGACCTCGAGGCGGCCAAGCAGCGCGGCATCCCGGTGGGCAACACGCCCGGCGTGCTCACCGACGCCACCGCGGACATCGCGTTCGCGCTGCTGCTCGGCATCGCGCGCCGCATCACCGAAGGCGATCGAGAGGTGCGCGAGGGCCGCTGGGCGCCCTGGCACCCGGGCCACATGCTCGGCGGCGACCTCGCCGACAACACGCTCGGGATCATCGGCTGGGGCCGCATCGGCCAGGCGATGGCGCGCCGCGGCGAAGGCTTCGGCATGCGCGTCGTCCACCACTCGCGCTCGTCGGGCATCGACCTCGACGAGCTGTTGGAGACCAGCGACTACGTCTCGCTGCACACGCCGCTCACGCCCGAGACGCGCCACCTGATGGGCGCGGCCCAGTTCGCGCGCATGAAGCAGACCGCGTACTTCATCAACACGTCAAGAGGCGGGACCGTCGACCAGGACGCCCTGCGCGCGGCGCTCGTCGACGGGGAGATCGCCGGCGCGGGCCTGGACGTCACGGACCCGGAGCCGCTGCCGGGCGACGACCCGCTGCTCACCGCCCCGAACCTGCTCGTGGTGCCGCACGTCGGCAGCGCGACCGTCCGCACGCGCTCGCGCATGGCGGACCTCGCCGTGGACAACTTGCTCGCCGCGCTCGCCGGCGACGAGATGCCCAACCGGGTGGCATGACCCGCCGCGTCGCCGCCGTCGACATCGGCACGAACTCCACCCGGCTGCTGATCACGGACGGGACCCGCCGCTCGATCGTCACGCGCCTCGGCGAGGGCGTCGACGCGACCGGGCGGCTCGGTGAGGCCCCGCAGCAGCGCGTTCTCGACGTCCTGCGGGACTACAAGCAACTGATCGACGGCGCGCCCGCCGCCGCGGTGATGACCTCGGCCGTCCGGGACGCCGCCAACGGCGCCGAGTTCGCGCGGCGCGTCGAGGAGACCCTCGGCTTCCCGGCCCGCGTCCTGTCCGGCGAGCAGGAGGCAAAGCTCACGTTCGTGGGCGCAACCGCACAGCGCGACGAACCCGAGCCCGTGCTGGTGATCGACATCGGCGGCGGCTCCACCGAGCTCGTGATCGGTCACAAGGACGAGCTGCTGTTCCACGCCTCCACCCAGATCGGCGTCGTCCGCCACTCCGAGCGCCACCTGCATTCGGACCCGCCGTCACCGGACGAACTGCGAGCGTTGCGCGCCGATGTGCGCCTCCCCGAGCACCCGCGGGCCACCAAGGCGATCGCCGTGGCCGGCACGCCGACCCAGGCCGCGGCGATCGACCTCGGACTGGAGGTTTACGACCCAGCCCGGGTTGAAGGACACATCCTCACCGTCGCGCGCCTGCACGAGCTCTGCGCCCGACTGGCGGAACTGCCGCTGGAGCAGCGCAAACGCGTGCGCGGCCTCGATCCCGCCCGCGCGCCCGTGATCGTGGCGGGCCTGGCCATCCTGCTAGAAGTACTGACGTCCTTCGATCTGCGACAGGTCGAAGCCTCTGAGCACGACATCCTCTACGGACTCGCGCTCTCAACCGCCGCCGACGCACCGTGAACCGGTCCAAATTGTCCGCGCATGGACATGTGTTCGATTGGCAGTCCAAAGGGTCAAGGTGGAGAATCCTGCCTGTCGGAAGGGCGGTCGTGCCTCCCGCCGCCGTCCCACCGACGCATAGGTCCGGGCGATGCCGCATCATCGGCGCCTCCCGCCGCCTGGACCACCCAATAGGCCCCATCAAGGCACGTACCCCTGCCCGTCCTGACGGGGCCACTTCGAAGCCGCCCGCCCCCGCCGCGGGCGGCTTCATTTAACGGCCGTCTACGCCAGGTTCGCGGAGCGCGGGTAGACCACGGTCGGGTCGGTCGACACGTTCACGAGCGCGGGCCGGCCGGCGCTGAACGCACGGTCCAGGGCGGGCCGCAGCGCGTCGGCCTCGGTCACGAACTCGCCGTGCCCGCCAAGCGCGGCCACGACATCGTCGTAGCGCGTCTCCGGCCGCAGGTCGGCGGCGACCGACCAGCCGTTGTAGAGGAACTCCATGGGGTGCTTCTCGAGCGCCCAGATGCCGTTGTTGCCCATCACGCCGACGACGTTGACGCCGTGGCGGGCGAGCGTGTCGAACTCCATCCCGCTGAAGCCGAACGCGCCGTCGCCGAGCAGCAGCACCACCTGGCGGTCGGGATGCGCGAGCTTGGCCGCCAGCGCGTAGCCGGGGCCGGAGCCCAAACAGCCGAACGGACCCGGGTCCAGCCAGCAGCCCGGCTCGTAGGAGTCCACGACGCGCCCCGCGAAGGAGACGAAGTCGCCGCCGTCGCCGATCACGATCGCGTCGCGGTCGAGCACCTGCGCGAGCTCGCCGTAGACGCGCATCGGGTGCAGCGGGGAGCGCGGGTCCGCCAGTTGCCCGCGCTCGGCCTCGCGCTTTGCGGTCTCCTCCCCGCGCAGCCGGGAGACCCACGCGCGCGTGTCCGGCCCGTCGCCCACCAGCCCGCGCAGGGACGCCGCCAGGTCGCCGTAGAGCTCAGCGGCGACGCGCCGCGGATGCTCGCGCTCGGGTTCGGCGACGTCGATCACGACGACCTCGGCCTCTTCGTTGAACGCCTTCCCGAACGCGAGCCGGAAGTCCATCGGCACGCCGATCACGAGCGCGACGTCGGCCTCGCCCAGCGCCGTCTTGCGCGCCCGCGCGAACGCCAGCTCGTGGTCGGCGGGCAGGCAGCCGCGGCCCAGCCCGTTCAGGAACACCGGGATGCCGCGCCGCTCCGCCAGCTCGCGCAGCCCGTCCTCCCCGCGCCCCCAGTACAGGTCCGAGCCGGCCATGATCACGGGCCGTTCGGCCTCGTTGAGCAGCGCCAGCGCGCGCTCGAGCGCGTCGCCGTCGGCCTGCTCGGCGCGCGGCGGGTGCAGCTCGGACTCCTCCGGGTCGGCCTCGCTGAACACGATGTCCAGTGGGAAATCGAGGAACACGGGCCCACCGTGCGGGCGGGCGGCGACCGCCAGCCCCTCGTCGACGAGGCCCGGGATCTCCGCCGTCGACCCGGCCGTGGCCGCCAGCTTGGTCACCGGCCGCACGAACGGCACGTGGTCGATCTCCTGCAGCGACCCCTGCCCCCAGCGGAACGCGGGCGCGCGGCCGCCGAGCACCAGCATCGGCGAGTGGTTGAGCTTCGCGCTCGCCATCGCGCTCATGCCGTTGGTCACGCCCGGGCCGGCGGTCAACGCGGCGACGCCCGGCGCGCGCGTGACCTTCGCCCAGCCCTCGGCGGCGAACGCGGCCGTCTGCTCGTGACGCGTGTCGACGATCTCGATGCCCTCGTCCTTGCAGCCCTCGTAGAGCGAGAACAGGTGGCCGCCCGAGAGCGTGAACAGGTGCGTGACGCCGTGCGCCTTCAAGCGCCGCGCGATGAGGCGGCCGCCGTGCAGCCGCGTGGCTTCGTCGTCCATAGAGGCGGCGGAATCTATCCCCCCGGGCGGGGGGTCGCGCCGCCCCCGGGGCTGACTCCGCGCCCGCGTGTGATTAGCGTCACTGAGCGATGAACGACGAGCCCACCCTCAGCTTCAGCGACGCCGACCTCGAGCTGTTGCTCGCGGAGGCCGATCGCGAGGACCCGATCCTGCGGGACGGCCGTCCGGGGAACACGGAACGGCCGCGCGAGTCCTTCGACTCGCTGATCCTCGCAGGTCTCGTCTCGCCCTAGACGGAGCGCTCGGCCGCGGCGGCGTGCAGGCGAGCGGTCGCCGCCGCGTCGCCTACTCGGTCCTCGCCCCAGAACACGCCTCGAGCCACCCACAGCGCGGGCAGGCGGTCCGCGCCCGCGCCCAGCAGACGGCGCGCCGCCGCCTCCATGGCGCCGTCACGACGCTCCTCGCGCGCGGCCTTCAGGCAGCCGTCGAGCCGCAGGCCCGCGGCGGCGGCCGCCTCGGTGAGGATCTCCAGGTCGTCCAGGTCGAAGCCGCCCGCGAACGCGAGCCGGGTCGCCGCGAGCACGAACGCGCCACCGCGCCCCTGCTGGGCGGCGTAGTGCGCGACGCGCATGGCGGCCGGGACGGCCATCGGCCAGCGCTCGGGCCATTGCAGCGGCAGGCGCAGCGCCGCGGCGCGCTCCTCCGCGTGGTCGACGATCTCCTGGACGTCGCCAAAGTCCGCGGGCATGGAGGCGCATCGCAGCGTGCGTGAGCACGCCGGCGTCCATGTCACCTCATCAAACGCTCGATCGACCCGCTCCGCCGCTAAATACGTGAACGGCGACGCGAGGTCGTAGAGGAACTCCGCCCTAACGGCTTCCCCAGGTGTCTCCGGCCGGCGTCGCGCGCGGCGATCCTCCAGCCGTATGACCTCACCCATTCCGTGCATCCTCGATCTCGTGTCGTTCCCCAGACGCGAGAGCAGTTGCCCCCGTCGCAGCCATACAACGTCGGAAGAGACGGGAACTTGCGCTCGTGATCACTTCCTTGTCATCGGCCGTAATTGTCGATACCAGCAACCTTCCGTCGTAAAAGCAGGTATTCTGCGCGCACTCTAAGGCCGCATCAGGGAGGCCTCTCATACCACCTGTCCCACCGCCCAAACGTCACCCCTACGATCAATGGTCTCCGGACGCACGCGCCCTGGACCTCGTAGGTGACAAGTGGACGCTGCTCATCATCCGTGATCTCGCCGCCGGTCCGCGCCGGTTCGTCGAGCTCCAACGCGTGCTGCCCGGGATCTCCACCGAGCAGCTGCGTTCGAGATTGAATCGCATGGTCGCCGACGGCCTGCTCACGCGTCAGCGCTACCGCGAGGTACCGCCGCGCGTCGACTACGAGCTGACGGAGCGCTCACGCGAGTTGATCCCCGTGCTGGGCGCGCTCGCGCGCTGGGGCTACGACTGGACCTGGAGCGCTCCGCGTCCCGGGGAGGACGTCAACGTCGGCGCGATCTTCCGCCTGGCCCCGGGGCTGCTGCAGCCACCGGCCGGCCTGGAGGGAACGATCGAGCTGATCGTGGAGGCCGACGCCGACCATCCGGAGCGGCAGTACCTCGTCACGCTCGCGGGCGGCCGCGTCGAGGTGTCCGAGGTCGGCGGGGCGACCCCGACGGCCTCCGTGCGCGGGTCGGTCGCCGCGTGGGTGCGCGCGCTCGGGCCGGAAGGCTCCACCGAGTCCCTGCAGATCTCCGGCCGCGACGGCCTCGCCGGCGCGGTCCTCGACGGCTTCCTGCGCAAGGGCGCAGCAGCCGCTTCCGCCGCGGCCTAGTCCGCACGCTGACCGGCGGCAGCGCGCTGCAAGGCGCGTTGCCGCTCTGTCCGCGTACGAACCAGCGTCAGTCCCTGAGCAGCGCGGTGCGCAGGGCGTCCTCGGGCATGCCTTCCACCCGGATGACCTTGTCCCGCGCGGTCTGCCCGCGCACGACGTCCACGTGCGAGGGCGGTACGCCCGCCGCCTTGGCGATGAACGCGCACAGCGCCGCGTTGGCCTTGCCGTCCACGGGCGGCGCGGTGAGGCGGATGACGATCGCGCCGGCGCGCTCGCCCACGACCTCGTCGCGCTTGGCGCGCGGCTGAACACGGACGGCGATGTCTGCCAAGTGCCCGGGGTGGGACTCGAACCCACACGCTCCATAGAACAATCGGGTTTAAGCCGACCGCGTCTGACCAATTCCGCCACCCGGGCCGGCGGGAATCCTAGAGGGCGTATCGCCCAGAGGGCGATGCGCGGGCGAGTTCTGCGCAGCGGCCCCGAAGGCGCCGACCCCTCGGGAACTCGCGGGTGTCGTCGCTACGCTGAGTGGAGCAACGCCGCAACTTCCCCACGCGCCGAGGGTTTGCACGTGGGCAAGGTCCTGCCGCTCAGTACTCGTTTGGAAGCATCCGCTCTACAGCACTCCGGCCTTCACGGCCGCTCGCCGCTGCTGCGCCTGCAGTCGGATGAGCGCCTGGTCGCCCTGATCCGCCGTGGCAACCACGGCGCGTTCGAGGCGCTCGTCGCTCGCTACCAGTCGCGGCTGCTCGCGTTCTGCCGGCACATGCTCTCATCCCGGGAGGACGCCGAGGATGTGCTGCAGGAGGTCTTCGCGGCCGCGTTCAACGCGATGCTGGCCGACGAGCGCGAGATCAACGTGCGGCCGTGGCTGTACCGGATCGCGCGCAACCGCTCCCTGAACCACCTGCGCCGCACGCAGGCGGTGGGCATGGACTCGATGGACGTGCACCTGTCCGAAGGCGGCCTCACCACCGCCGACAAGGTGCACAAGCGCGAGGAGTTCCGGCTCCTGATCGCGGACGTGCAGGATCTGCCGGAGACCCAGCGCACGGCGTTGCTGCTGCGCGAGATCGACGCGCTGTCCTACGAGCAGATCGCCGAGGCGATGGAGACGACGGTCCCGTCGGTCAAGTCGCTGCTCGTGCGCGCCCGCGTGTCGCTGGCGGAGGCCGCCGAGGCGCGGCTGCTCTCGTGCGAGGAGGTGCGCATCGAGCTCGGAGAGGTCGCCGAGGGCCTCAAGCGCACGACCGCGCCGGTCCGCCGCCACCTGCGCACCTGCGAGCGCTGCACCGACTTCCGCAAGTACCTGCGCAACAACAACAAGGCGCTCGCCGCCCTGTTCCCGCTCGGCCCGCTGCTGATCTTCAAGAAGCTGCTCGTCACGCACATCGGTGCGGGCGCCGCCGCCTCCACCACGGGCGCCGCGGCCGCCGGCTCGGCCAGCGCGGGCGCCGCGCTGCAGGTCGGCTTCGGCACGGTCGCCTCCAAGGTCGGCGCCGGCCTGGCGGCCGCCGCGATCGTGACCGCCGGCGCTGTCGAGGT
Organism: Solirubrobacter deserti; assembly: GCF_027587175.1. Classification (GTDB taxonomy): domain Bacteria; phylum Actinomycetota; class Thermoleophilia; order Solirubrobacterales; family Solirubrobacteraceae; genus Solirubrobacter; species Solirubrobacter deserti. The sequence goes on along the minus strand of NZ_JAPCID010000014.1, from coordinate 126,475 downwards.
TCAGCACGCGACCACCAAGGGCGGCCCCGAGAAGGCGGCCGTCGCGAAGGTCGAGGCCAAGAAGGATCCCGCCGCGGTCGCTGCCGCGCCGACCACCGCTCCGGTGCCCGTCGCCTCCGTTCCGCAGCCGATCACGGCCAGCGCCGAGCGCAAGATCGCGCCCGCCGACACCGCCGGCAAGCCGGAGGAGGCCAAGCCGAAGGCGACCGCCACGGCCACCGCGACCGCCTCGGCCACGCCCGCCGCGGGCGCCACGCCGGCCGCGACCGGCACCGCGACGCCCACGGCTCCCGCCCCCGTCGAGGGCCGCGACGGCGACACCACCGCGCTGCCGACCGACACGCAGGGCACCGCCGAGCCCGGCTCCGGCACGATCTCGCCGTCCACGCCGCAGCCGACCACGACGCCCGCGCCGACCGGCCCGGCCTTCGCCGCCGAGCCGCCGCAGTCGACGCCGCAGCCCGCGCCGTCCCCCGTCGAGACGCCCGAGCAGGTCGCGGCCCCGGAGGCCCCGCCGGCCCCGACGCCGACGCCCGAGGTCCAGATCGAAGCGCCGGCCGCCACGCCGCCGGCGACGCAGGACGCGCCCGCCGCCGCCTCGCCGGCCGCCGGCGAAGACGAGTAGCGCCGCCCACGCGTCGCCGCCCGCCGCCTCTTCGCGGCGCGTGGAGGGTTTCGCACCGCTGCGGTGCAAAACCCTCCACGAACGTTCTCAGTACAGCGCCAGCGCCTCGGCGTGCTCGCGTTGCTGTGCCGACGCGGAGTCGTCACCCGCCGCCTCGGCCAGCGGGAGCCAGGTGAACGGGCCTTCCCACTCGGCCGTGAGCTCGCCGAGCCGCGCGTGGGCGGCGGCGTCGTCGACGTCGTCGGGCACCGCGAGGTGGCCGTAGATGCCCGGACGCTGCTCGCCGTCGACCTCGAGCTGGTACTCGGGCTCGCGGTAGCGGACGTCGATCACCCAGCCCTCCTCGCGGAGCGTGTCGACGAAGGCGTTCCAGGCGTCGTCGCCCGGGTCGACGCCGTCGAACGGGTACGCGCGGCGCGGGCCCTCGGCGACCACGTGGACGACCGGGAACGTGATGAGCTCGCCTTCGGCGGCCGTGCCGACCGGCTCGGCGTCGAAGACGACGAGATCGCCCGCGTGCTGGGGCTCGTCGCGCAGGCCGACGTTGAGCACCCGCGCGCTCACGGGCCCGGTGCGAAGCGCGATCACGAAGTCGTCGGCCGCGAACCGCAGGCGGATCAGGCCGGCGTCGACGTCGATCGGCCCCGAGTCGCCGGGCACGTCGATCTCGAGCGCGGCGGCGGAGGCGCGCACGGCCTCCCAGTCGCCGACGATGGTCGCCGGGACGAGCCGATCCCAGTGGGCGCTCGCCAGGCGGTCCTCGCCGGCGTGCCCGAGGACGCCGTTGCAGTGCACGAGCGCCGCCTCGAAGTCCTTCAGGTGCTCGCACGCCAGCGCGGCGATCCGGCGCGCGTTGAGCGCCTCCTGATCGCGCTCCACGATCCATTCCGCGCGCTCGCGCGCCCGCTCCATCTCACCTTCCCGGTACGCCGCGCGCGCCTCCAGCCACACCGCGTGCAGCTCGTCCAGCGGTCGCAGGCGCTCCGCGAGCCGCTCGACCTCCTCGCCGACCATGCCCGCGTCGATCAGCGTGTGGGCGAGCATCGCCTGCGCGTCGGCGTCCTCCACGTGCGCGTCCGCGAACTCGCGCAGCACCGTGAGCGAGTCCTCCTCCCGGCCCACGGCCTCCAGTGCCGAGTGCAGCCCCCAGGCCACCTGCAGCTCGTCCGGCCAGCGCCGGCGCGCCGCGTGCAGCCGCTCGAGGTCGAGCTCCGGGTCGCTGCGCTCCTCCGCGCGCCACGCGTCGAGAAACGCCTCGGCCGACTCGGGCAGCACGGGCTCGCGCTCCCGCATGCGCTCCAGCCCGGCCTCCAGCGCGCGCACGAACGCGTGGGCCCGCTCCGGGGACCGCAGGCGCGCGGCCAGGGCGCGCATATCGTCCAGCGCTTTCCGCGCCGTGACGGTCGCCCCGCGCCACAGTGCCAGCCGCCCGTGGATGGCCGCGAGCTGGACGCCGTCCCACGCGCGACCGCGCTCGACCTGCGCTGCCACCATCCGCTCCAGCAGCCCGCCGAGCCGCCAGTCGTTGGTCAGTCGCCCGCGCCGGACGAGCCGCTCGACGTCCTGGGCCCACCCGAGGTGGTAACGCGGCTCGCGCAGCACCGGCTCCGGATCGGCCAGCTCGGCGAGCGCGTCGTCGATCCGGCCGAGCCCGATCAGCGCCTCCGTCCGCGCCATCTGCCGCCAGCGTGCGAACGTGTCGTCGCGCTCGTCGCGGCGCGGCGCCGCCGACTCCAGCGCCTCCTGGAAGCGGCGCAACCGCAGCAGCGGCGTGGTCACGTCGTCCTCGGCGTTGCCGTAATCGCGGCCCGCGGCCGCCGCCCGAGCCCTCCCTTCACGCGCGACCTCCAGCGCCTCCTCGTATCGCTCCAGATCCGACAGCGCGTTGACCTTCTCCACGACCATGCAGTGAAAGCAGTCCCACGACGGGTCGATGCGCTCCAGCGCCTCCTCGACGACCGCGAGCCGCTCCTCGGCGTAGCCCGGGCCGTCCGCGCCGCTGTAGGCGTGCGCGAGGTCCTGGACGGTGCACACGGACTGCGGGCACGCGCGGTGCTCCTCGCGGTGGCTGAACTCGAGCGTCTCGACCGCGTACGGCACCTTCTCGAACCCGTCGCCGGTGGCTTGCAGGTGCCAGTGGCGAATGAAGATCTCCACCCACGGCAGCTCGGCCGAGCGCGCGAGGGCGAGCGCCTCGGGGACGATCGCCTCGACCTCGGCGTTCTGGTCGTCGAGCGCCGCGTCCGGCAGCCGGTCGATCAGCTCCGCGAGCCGCTCGTTGCCGCTCTCACGCAGCTCGCGCTCGACGTCATGCACCCACGACCAGATGTTCACAAGAGCCTCCGCACCGCTTCGCCGACACCGCTCAACGCTCCCAGCAGATCCACCTCGGCCCGCGTCTCCCGCTCGCCCGCCGCCATCAGCGCGAGCACGGCGCGCACCAGGTCCAGCGCCACCTCGACGTCCTGGCCGGCCCGGTGGGCCTCCAGCAGCGCGGCGATCACGGGCGAGTCCACGTTCACGTACAGCCGCGCGTCGTACGTGCCGTCGATCGTCGCCGTGTGCTCGCGCGCGAGGTGCAACGCGGCCGAGGCGATCCGCTCGCGCGCCTCGTCCGCCTCCAGCCGGGCTTTGAGCTCCGCCTCGCGGTCGGGGACGAGCACGAACGGCATCTCGGCCGGCTCGAAGCGCGCCGGCACGAGCTCCTGCCGCTCGCGCGTCAACTGCTCGGCGAGCCACGCCGCCTCCTCCAGCTGCACCCGCTCGAACAGCGCCCGGTCGCCGCTGGAGGTGCCGAGCTCGACGACGTCGATCCCCCGCGCACCGCACCACTGGCGCACGAACGGGACGACCGCGTAGCGCGTCCCGGTCGCGATCGGCCGTTTGAGCGCGCGGAAGCGCATCTCCTCGAACCCGCCCGTGCCGAGCCCGACGTGCGCGCGGCCGTCGCCACCGTCGACGAGCTCGCGCACCGTCATGTCGCCTTCGCTGGTCGGCACCTTCAGCTGGTCGGCGAGCAGCGCCTCGAGCTGCTCGTCGGCCAGCGCCGCGCCGAGCAGGCCCTCGTTGTGGCGGGTGAGCACGCGCGCCCACGCCTCCGGCTGCTCGGCTGCGACCTTGGCCAGCCCGGCGACCAGCGCCTCGTGCAGCGCGGTCCGCGCCGCTTCCCACGCGTCGTCGCGTTGCAGGTCCTCGCGGCTGGCGGTGGGCGTCAGCACGTCCGACTCGACCGCGCCGGAGACGAAGCCGGCCCAGCGCGGCAGCAGGTCGCGGGCGTCGTCGTCGAGCAGCATCCCGCGCACGTAGACCGCGAGCCGGCGGTTGTCCCAGGAGCCGTAGGTGAGCACGTCCTGGATCCACAGGAGCCCGCGCACGCCGCCGCCGTCGACCTCCAGCGTGCACAGCGGCCGGAACGACGGGTCCATCCGCTCGGCGAACGCGAGCGCCTGCTTGCGCGCCTGGATGGGATGGACGACGACGTCCTCGGACGCCGCGCGCCACGGCGGCGCATCGGCGTTCACCTGCTCGCCGTTGACGAACACCGGCAGCCCGAGCAGCGCGCAGTAGCGGCCCACGACGCCGGCGAGCACCGCCCGGTCGGCCAGCTCGCGATGGTCGGCGCCGAGCGTGAGCTCGACCTCCGTGCCCACCTCGCGCGGCGCGCACGGCTCGACGCTGTAGCGCTCGCCGGTGGTGCTCGTGTACTCGTACGCGCTGTCCGGCGCCTGGTAGGACGCGGTCCGCACGACCGTGCGCTCGCCGACGATGAACGCGGACAGGAAGCCGAGGCCGAACTGGCCGATCAGCTCGTCGGACCGCTCACGCAGCCCGCGCGTGTAGCCGACGCCGACCGTCGCCAGGAAGCGATCGATCTCCTCGCGGGTCATGCCCGCGCCGTCGTCGCGGACGGTCAGCGTGCCGCTCGCCGGGTCCGACGTGACGTCGATGCGTCCGCCGGTGAAGCCGTCGTCCTCCAGCCTGCGGCGCGTGATCGAGTCGTGCGCGTTCTGCACCAGCTCGCGGACGGCGACCGCGGGCGTCGAGTAGAGATGGCCGCCCAGCACGGTCATCAGACCGGCCAGGTCGACCTGGGTGGATTGGAGCTCCGTGGGGGCCACGGAGTACTGAGATTCCCCGCTTTGCGGTCAGTGAATCCGCGCGCCGAGCGGCACGTCGGTGTCCGGCGCGAGCAGGATCACGCGGCCCTCCTCGTCCGACGCGCCGAGCACCAGCACCTCGGAGCGCACGGGTCCGATCTGGCGCGGCGGGAAGTTGACGACCGCGACGATCCGGCGGCCGACGAGCTCCTCGCGCGCATAGTTGGTGATCTGCGCGCTGGAGCGCTTCTCGCCGATCTCGTCGCCGAAGTCGATCGTCAGCTTCCACGCCGGCTTGCGGGCCTCGGGGAAGTCCTCCACCGCGATGATCCGGCCGACGCGCATGTCGACGGCGGCGAAGTGGTCGTAGTCGATGGTCACGGACCCTCCGTGCCGAAGCGCAACGAGCGGTAGGGCGTCTTGAGTAGGCCGTTCGTGCCCACGTCGCGCGCCTTGCCGGCACCGCCCTTCGGCGTGGCCAGCATCAGCAGCTTCACGCCGGAGCGGGCGCCGGGCACCGGCTCGGGCAGCAGCACGAGCCGGCCGTACAGCCGCGGGCTGCGGCTCGCCCGGAACGCCAGCGAGTAGCCCGCCACGCGGTTGATGCGCACCTTTCCCTCCTCCACCAGCTCGAGCTGCGGGAACCGCTCCCGTAGGCGCTCGATCTCGCGCGAGGCCTCCACCGGCAGGACGCCGCCGACGTCGCCCCGGTAGGCCGGGAGCTCCAGCGGCTCGACGATGAACTCGTCCACGCCCTTGCGCTCGAGGTGGAACAGCGTGTCGTCCTCGATCCGCTTCATCGAGTCCGGGTAGCGCAGGTTGAACGCGATCGGCTCCTCGACCACCACCCGCGTCCCCTCCTCGCTCGTCCCGCGGGCGAGCAGGACGACCGCCGCCAGCGCGAGGAGCGCCAGCACGGCGATCGCCACGCCGCGGGACCGATTCGGCAGCCCCGCGAGCTCCTCGCGCAGCGTGGGACGGTGTTCGGGGGCGACCAGCAAGCTCAATTTCCGATGGAGAACAGCGCTTCGAGATCGTGCTGGGAGAAGACCTCGAACGCCACCATCGTGTGCGTGTTCTTGATGCCGGACAGCTCGGCGAACTTGTGCGTGACCACCTGCGCGACCTCCTCCGGGTTGCGCACCCGCAGGATCGCGACGAAGTCCCACTCGCCCGTGACGGAGTAGGCCTCGGCGACGCCCTCGACGTCGGCGAGCTGCCCGCCGAGCGACGCGATCGCCTCACGCTCGGCGTTGATCAACACGACGGCGTGGGTCATTTCAGATGGTGGGTGTCGCCGGGGTTGAGCACGTACACCTGGCCGAAGCCCGCGTTCTGGACGTCCTGCTTGAACGCCTCGGCGTCCGTCTCCACCTGCGGCATCGTGTTGTAGTGGATCGGGATGACCTGGTCGGCCCGGATGAACTCGCACGCGGTGACGGCGTCGAAGCGGTCCATCGTGAAGTGGCCGCCGATCGGCACCAGCGCGAGGTCGACGCGGTCGCCGCGACGGGCGATCAGCTGCATGTCGCTGAACAGCGCCGTGTCGCCCAGGTGGTAGATCAGCTTGCCGCCGTAGTGGATGAGCAGGCCCGCGGGCATGTGCGCGGTGCCGGACGGGGACACCGCGGTGTGCCACGCCGGCACGAGCTTCACCCAGCCCCAGTCGAACTGCACGGTCCCGCCGTAGTTCGGATTGATGACGTTCTCGACGCCGTTGCCCTCGATCTCCGCGGCGAGCTCGACGATCGCGACGACCGTGGCGCCCGTGCGCTTGGCGATGTCCACCGTGTCGCCGAGGTGGTCGCCGTGGCCGTGGGTCAGGAGGATCACGTCGGCGGGCACCTCGTCGGCGCTGGCCGCGGCCTTCGGGTTGCCGGTCAGGAAGGGGTCGACGAGGACGTCGGCCCCGCCGCCGGAGAGATGGAAGGCGGAATGACCCAGCCACCGCACGTCTGCTGCCATCTAGCTGTCCTCCTTGTCGATCAGCTGGTGGGCGAGCTCGAACCCCACCGCCGCCCCGATCATCATGGTCACGCGGATCTCCTCGGCGAGCAGCGTCTGCACCGCCTGCAGGCGCTCCTCGATGTCCGCCTTGCCTGCTGCCTCGAGCACCTGCGCGTGGTGGGCCGAGCCGAACCACTCGGCCTCGTTGAGCGCGATGTTCAGGATGCGCTGCAGCGTCGGGGCGTTCTCCGCGACGATGCGCTGGGCTTCCTGGAGCTGCTGCGGGTCGGTGAGCGCCTGGACGGCAGCTTCGACCTCGGCGTCGGTATACGCACGGCGTCCGGCCACTGACGGCCATCATACGAACGCGATGGCCGTTCCCCTCACCTCACTCAGCCACGGCGCGGGCTGTGGCTGCAAGCTCTCGGCCGCCGACCTGCGTCCGATCGTCGCCTCCTTGCCGCCCGTGAGCGACCCGCGGGTGCTGGTGGCGACCGACACGTCCGACGACGCCGGCGTCGTGCAACTGACGCCGGAGATCGCTCTGGTGCAGACCGCGGACTTCTTCACGCCGATCGTCGACGACCCGTACGCGTTCGGGCGGATCGCGGCCACGAACGCGCTCTCGGACGTCTACGCGATGGGCGGGACGCCGGTCTCGGCCCTGAACCTGGTCGCCTTCCCCCTGGAGACGCTCGGGGGCGATGTGCTGCGCGAGATCCTGCGCGGCGGCGCCGACGCGGTGGCCGAGGCGGGCGCCTCGGTGGTCGGCGGGCACTCGATCGACGACCCGGAGCCCAAGTACGGGCTCGCGGTCACGGGCGTGGTGCATCCGGACGAGGTGCTCACCAACGCGGGCGGCGTCGCGGGGGATGAGCTGTGGCTGTCCAAGCCGCTCGGCGCCGGCACGATCGCGACCGCGATCAAGCGCGGGCTGGCGTCTGCGGAGCTGGTGGCGCGCGGCATCGACGTGATGACGACCCTGAACGCCCGCGCGGCGGCTCAGGCGCGCAAAGCGGGCGCGCACGCGCTCACGGACGTCACCGGCTTCGGCCTGCTCGGCCACGCCCACGAGCTCGCCGCCGCGTCCGGGTTGAGCGCCGAGATCGACGCGGATGCCGCCCCGGCGATCGAGGGCGTGCTGGAGCTGCTGAGCGACGAGCGCGCGCTGGCCGGCGGCTCCAAGCGCAACCGCCGGGACGCGGACACGTGGACGACGTGGGGCGCGGTCGACCCCGCGCGCGCCCGGCTCGTCTGCGACGCGATGACCTCCGGCGGCCTGCTCGCCGCCCTTCCGCCGGGCGCGTCGATCGACGGCTGGCGGATCGGCCGCCTGGCGGCGGGCACGCCGGGGACCATCACCGTCCGATGAGCAAGCGCGGCGAGGCGCGGCGGGCGCAGGTCATCGACGTCGCGCTGCGGCTGTTCGCGGCGCACGGCTTCCGCGGCGTCTCGCTGGCGACGATCGCGCAGGAGGCGGGGATCTCGGAGCCCGGGCTGATCCACCACTACCCGACGAAGGCCGAGTTGCTGCTCGCGGTGCTCGACCACTACGAGGCCGGCAACCGCGAGTTGATGGCGACCGCGTGGGAGCGTTCCGGCGGCGAGTACGGCGGCGCGTGGCTGGCGCTGGCCGCCGCGCACGAGGCGGACCCGACGTTCATCCGCTTCTTCACCGTGCTGGCGGCGGAGAGCGTCGCGCCCGACCATCCCGCGCACGACTGGTTCGTCGAGCGCTACGAGCGCGTCCGGACCGGCATCGCCCAGATGTTCGCCGCCGCGCAACAGGCCGGTGACGTCCGGCTTGAGCTGGACCCCGACCTGTGCGCCCGCCAGCTCGTGGCGATGTTCGACGGGATCCAGCTTCAGTACCTGCTCGCGGGCGGGGCGCTCGACCTCGTCGCCCCGCTCCGCGAGCTGCTGCGCTCGTTTACGGGCGCGTCGTCGACAGCGTGAACGTCAGCGTCCGGCTGTAGGTGCCGGTCCGCAGCGCGTCCGTCGCCCCGATCGTCTGCTTGAACGTGACCGGGACTTTCGCGTTCGACACCGGACCGCTCCATTGCGTCGTGCCCAGCTCCACCCGCAGCGGCTGCGGGAGGCTGAACGCGCCGTTGGTCAGGTGGCCGGGGTCGGAGACCGACAGCGTCGCGTCGCCGGCCGTGGAGGTCACCGTCGCCTCGGTGGACGCCGTGTACTCGCGCGCCACGCCGGGGGTGAACGGGCTGAAGCTCGAGACGCCGACGCTCAGCGACAGCGTGGCCGGCACGGTGCCGCCGACGGTTCCGGGCGCGTCGGTGGAGGCCGCGATCGGCACGAGCGTGAACGTCTCGAAGAAGATTTCCGGGAACGCGTCGTCGGGCCCGTGCTCAGCCGGGTCGGTCCACTTGGTCACGAAGTACAGATCGTGCGCGCCCACCGGCTTGTGCCGGATCGGCGCGGACAGCGTGACGTAGTTGCGCTGCAACGACGCCGGTGGTTTGGTGTCCGGCATCTCGACGCTCGTGATCAGCGGGCCGGTCGGCGAGTCCGCGCGGACCTCCATCGTCCCGCCGGAGCCGCGCGAGCTGATGCTCATGCGGATCGCGCCGATCGTCGCCAGGTCGTAGTTGCGGAACATGAACCAGTGCCCGGGGCCCTGCATGAACGTGCGGCCGGTGTACAGGCCCGCGCCCTCGCCGAGCGGATAGACGTTCGTGTTCTGTGTGGGCGGGGCGTACTCGGCCGCGGCGGTGCCGGTCAGGCCGCCGCTGTCGGTGTAGACGGCCTCGAGCACCGTGAACAGGTAGAGGTTGCCGGTGTGGGTCGAGTTGCGGTCCGGCGTGACCGTGGCGGTGCAATCCGGCCCCGGGTTGAGCGTGGTCTCGGGGTGCGCGTGCGAGTTGTGCCCCAGGGAGAAGGTCACGGCGACCTTCGTGCAGTCGGCCGCGGCGCCATCCTCGACGTCGGAGACCGACACGCGGAACGTGAGCGGCTGCCCGAGCGCGTGTGGCGTCCCGTCGGGCGGCGCCACGATCTTCACGACCGGGCGGGTGTTGCCCACCGTGACCGGGAAGTTCTGGATCGACGAGGCGCCTTGCGCGTCCGTGACGGTCAGGCGGGCGACGTAGGAGCCGGCCGTGCTGTAGGTGTGGCTGACCTTCGCGCCGGTGGCGTCGGCCGTGCCGTCGTTGGTCCAGTCCCAGCTGTAGGTGATCGCGTCACCGTCCGGGTCGCTCGAGCCCGTGGCGTCGAAGTTGACGGTCAGCGGCGTGGCGCCCGAGTCCTTGTCGGCGGTCGCCTTGACCGAGGGGCGCCGGTTGCCGGCGGCGTAGGTGACGCGGTACAGGCCCGTGTCGTCGTTGTTCGCGCCCCAGCCGTTGCCGTACGCCAGCACGTACAACGCGCCGTCGGCGCCGAACTGCATGTCCATCGGCTTGACGAACGTGTGCAGCGGCAGGAAGAACTGGTTGTCCTTGACGCTGCCGTCGCTGTTGAAGGCCGCGGTCGCAACCCAGTCGGTGGTCCAGTCGAAGAAGAAGTAGCGGCCGTCGAACCACTGCGGGAACTTGGACGGCGACGGGTTGCTCGCGTCGTAGGTGTACTTCGGACCGGCCATCGCGCCGCCGCCGAACAGCGTCTCGAACGGGGTCGTGGGCGAGCCGGCGCTGTAGGTCCACCACATGGTGCGCGGCGTGTTGTCCGGGATGTCGCGCAGCCCGGCGTTCACGAACGAGTTGGCCGGCGGCGTGAGGTTGTTCGGCGAGTCGTTGACGAGGTTGTCGCAGTCGTAGAACCCGCGTGAGGCGCCGGCCACGTAGTCCCAGTCGCCGTACGGCTGGCCCGGCACGTAGCAGTAAGGCCAGCCGAAGTTGGCGGGCTTGGTCGTGCGGATCATGCTGACGTGGCCGGCGGGACCGCGGGTGGCGTCGGCGAGCGTCGCGTCGGGGCCGTAGTCGGCGAACCACAGCTCGCCCTCGTTGCTGACGTGGCCGATCGTGAACGGGTTGCGCAGGCCCATGGCGTAGATCTCGCGCAGCGTCTTGCCGCCGCCGTCCTCGGCGCCGGTGAACAGGTTGCCGGGCGGGATCTCGTACGTCGAGCCCTCGCCCACGGTCGTCCCGGGGTTCGCGAGCGGGCGGATGCGCAGGATCTTGCCGTTCGGGTTGTTCGTGTTGGCCGAGGTGGCCTGGGCGTCGTTGGCGATCTGGTTCGGGCGCTCGTCCATCGGCGGGTAGCCGAACGACGCGCAGCAGCCGGTGTTGTCGCCGGTGGCGATGTACAGGTCGCCGTTGGGCGCGAACTCGAGGTCGCCGGCGCTGTGCCCGCCCCCGGCGTAGACCGGGTGCTGGACGTTGTAGATCGGCGTCTCGGAGCTCAGGTCGAGCGTGTCGCCCGCGAGCGTGAAGCGGGACACGCGGCTGATGCGGCTGATCGTGTACGCGGGTGCGGTCGGCACGTAGTGCGCATAGAGGTGGCGGGTCGTCGCGAAGTCGGGCGCGGCCGCGAGGCCGACGAAGCCGAGCTCGCCGTTGGTGCCCGTCGGGATCTGGCCCGCGACGACCGTCGAGCCCGTGTCCGGCTTGAAGACCTTGAGGCGGCCGTCGCGCTCGGCGAGCAGGACGCGCCCGTCGGGCAGCGTCTCGATCCGGATCCCCTGCGTGATGTTGCGCTCGAGCAGCGTGACCTCGAAGCGATCGTCCGCGGGCGGCGGTTGGGCCTCCGCGGCGTCCGGCACGGCGACGAGCGCCGTCGCCGCGAGCAGCCCGGCCAGTGTTCGTCCCACTTTCCTCTCCCCCTTTTGCGTTGGTGCCGGACCAAAGTACCGAGTGATCACTCGGTTTGACAAGGTAGATACTCGATATGTATAACGAGTATCTAGATGCGTTTTCCGCTCCTCGCACTGCTCGCCGAAGGTCCGGCGCACGGGTATGAGCTCAAGCAGGCGATAGAGCAGCGGTTCGGCTCGGTCCTGCCGCCGCTCAACACCGGCCAGATCTACACGACGCTCTCGCGCCTGGAGCGCGACGGGCTGGTGGACGACGACGCGGTGGCTCAGAACGGGCGGCCGAACAAGCGCGTCTACCGGCTGACGGACGCCGGGCGGATGGAGCTGCGCGGCTGGGTGGCGGACGCCACGCCCGCCGCGCGGATGAAGGACGACTTCTTCATGAAGCTGGTGCTCGCCCGGGCCGCGGGGATCGCGGACCCGCTCGAGCTGATCGACCGGCAGCGCGCCGCGTACCTGCAGGCGCTGCGGGAACTGGACGACGTCACGGTCGCTGACGAGGTGAGCGCGCTGCTGGTCGAGGGCGCGGCGCTGCACCTCGAGGCCGACCTCAAGTGGCTCGATCTCTGCGAACAACGAATGGGGAGCTGACCCATGGAGCCCGTGATCGTCACGCGCGGCCTGACGCGGGAGTACGAAGGCGGCGTGCGCGCTCTGCGCGGCGTCGACGTGTCGGTGGACGAGGGCGAGTTCGTCGCCGTCACGGGGCCGTCGGGCTGCGGCAAGTCGACGCTGCTGAACCTACTCGGCGGGCTCGACCGGCCGACGTCCGGCGAGGTCGAGATCGGTGGGCGCCGCGTGGAGGCGCTGAGCGAGGCGCGCTGGGCGCACGTCCGGCGCGACGAGATCGGCTTCGTCTTCCAGTTCTTCAACTTGATCGGGAACCTGAGCGTCGCCGACAACGTCGAGCTGCCCGGGCTGCTGGCGGGCCTCTCGCCGCGCGAGGTCCGGGCACGGCGGGCGGAGCTGCTCGAGTCGCTCGGGATCGGCGAGTTCGCCGACCAGTCGCCCACACGGCTGAGCGGCGGCCAGCAGCAGCGCGTCGCGATCGCCCGCGCGCTGATCAACCGCCCGCGCGTGCTGCTCGCCGACGAGCCGACCGGCGCGCTGGACTCCGCCAGCGCCCGCGAGGTGATGGCGCTGCTGCGGGAGGCCCACGACGAGCGCGGCCAGACGATCGTGCTCGTCACCCACGACGCCCGGGTCGCCGCCCGCGCCGATCGCGTCCTCGCGATGCGTGACGGCGCCGTCGCGTCCGAGACCCGCCTCGAGCGCGGCGACAAGACGGCCGTCGCCCGCCTGATGCAGCTGGAGGTGTGAGATGGCGCGCCGCAGCGACACGCCGCCCACCGCCGCGCGCGATCGCGTCGGGGCGCTGCGCGCCGCCGCGCGGCTCGCCCGCGCGGACCTCTTCGCCCGTCCCGGGCAGACGATCCTCACCGCGGTGGCGATCTTCGCCGCCGCCACCGCGCTCGTCGTCACGCTCGCGTTGCGGGCCGGCCTCGAGGACCCGTTCGAGGACGCGATGACCGCGACCCGCGGCGCACACATGGCGGTCCACGCCGGGCTCACGGACGCCGACGTCGCGCGGCTCAGGTCGCTGCCCGGGGTCGTCGCGTCGGACGTGCGGGCGCGCGCGAACCGGCAGGCGACGGTTGCCGGCCGCACGGTCGAGGTCGGGCTGGAGGCGCTGCCCGCGGCCGACGCGGCGGTCGACCGGCCGCGCCTCACCGACGGGCGCCGCCCGAGCGCGGCCGGCGAGTTGCTCGTGGAGCGCAGCTTCGCGCGCGAGGCCGGGCTGCGGCCCGGCGACCGGGTCGCCGGCGGCACGATCACCGGTCTCGCGGTGACGACCCAGCAGGCGACCTACCCCCGCTGGGACCCCGGCCTGATCTGGGCGACCGACGTGGCGGGGCCCGAGCGCCGGGTCGCCGTGCGGCTCGCCGACCCGGAGGGGACCGAGGCCTTCGCCGCGGCGGCCCGCCGCGCGTTGCCGGGCACGCGGCTCGCGTTCACCGACTGGCACCACGTGCGGGACACGATCACCGACCAGACGCGCACCAACGCCCTCGTGATCTCGATCAACACGCTGCTCGCGCTGTTCGCGGTCGGCTTCACGGTCGCGACGGTGATCGGCGGCCGCGTGCTCGCCCAGCGGCGGGAGATCGGGCTGCTCAAGGCCGTCGGCTGGACGCCGCGCGGGATCGTCGCGCTGCTCGTGGGCGAGTACCTCGCAGTCGGGTTCGTCGCGGCGCTGCTCGGCCTCGTCGCGGGCGCCGCGATCGCGCCGCTGCTGCTGGAGCCGATGTCGAGCCTGCTCGCCACGCCGACGCCGAGCGCGCTCGCGCCGCTCCCGCTGCTGCTCGCGCTCGTGCTGATCCTGGCGGCCGTCGCGGTGTTCACGGCCGTGCCCGCGCTGCGCGCCGGGCGGGTGAAGACGATCGACGCGCTCGCGCTCGGCCGCGGCGCCGGCACCGGCCGCGCCTCGCGAGCCGCCCGGATCGCCGCCGCGCTGCGCCTGCCCGCGATCGCGCGGCTCGGCGTCAAGGACGCGTTCACGAGCCGCTCCCGCGCGAGCCTGACGATCGCGGCGCTGACCTTCATGGTCGTGACGCTCGTCGCCGCGCTCTCGGTCGAGGCGACGTTCCACCGCGTGATCGACGACCCCGCGCTGCGCGCCAAGCCGTGGGACGTGCGCCTGGAGGAGCCCTCCGCGCTCGCCGCCACCCAGGGCGACCCCGCCGTCGCCGACGCCACGACGATCTCCGGCTTCCAGGTCGCCGGCCCCCGCGGCGAGCTGCACGCCCGCGCCGTCGGAGACGGCTTCGCCGCGTTCCCCTACGCCGTCCCCGACGGGCGCATGTTCGCCCGCCCCGGCGAGGCGATCGCGGGCCGCGGCCTCTACGAGACGCTCGGCCTGCAGGTCGGCGATCAGGTCACGGTGCGCGTCGAAGGCCAGCCGGTCACGCTGCGGCTCGTCGGGCGCCACGTCGAGCCCGACGACGACGGCGAGGTCGTGATCTTCCCCGCCGCCACGCTCCCGGAGGTCCCCGAGCCGAGCGCCGTGATCGCGAACTTCGCCCCGGACACCGACCAGGCGGCCGCCGCCCGCCGCCTCGAAGCCGCCGCGGGCGTCGACGCCGAGCTCCCGGAGGAGGAGGTCCGCGGCGAGCGCGCCGACATCCGCCCGATCGTGCTCGGCTCGAGCCTGCTGCTGGTCGCCGTCGGGCTGGTGAACCTGCTCGCCACGCTGCTGCTCGTGACCCGCGAACGCGCGCGGGACTTCGCGATCTTCAAGGCCGTCGGCCTGACCCCGCGGGGCGTGCTGGGCGTCGTCAACGCGGGCGGGGCGGCGCTGGGCTTGATCGCCCTCGCCATCGGCATCCCGCTCGGATTGGTGACCTACCGGGCGATCATGGCCGCCATGAGCCCGAGCGAGGGCACCGACATCGTCGGCACGCCGGGCCCGTTCGCCCTGCTGCTGACCGTCCCGTTCGTGCTCGCCGTGACGGCGCTGGCGAGCTCGTGGCCGGGCCGCGCGGCCGTGCGGGTCCCGGCGGCGGCGGTGCTGCGCGCCGAGTGACGGCTACCGCTCGCGCAACCGCGCGAACAGCACGCCCAACACGAGCCCGGCCACGCCGCCGAAGATCCCCGCGATCCCGCTCGCCTCGGTCGAGGCGAGCGGCAGCAGCACGAGCACCGCCGCGATCGCGAGCACGCCCAGCAGGTCGCTGTCGTCCTCACGGCCGGCGCGGCGGCCCAGCACGTCGCGCATCGTCCACGCCGCGAGCATGCCCAGGGCGGCGCCGTTCGCGCCGCGCACGATGCCCTCACCGAGGACCTCGACCGCGAAGTAGGCGCCGCCGACGCCGCAGACGAGGAAGATGAACAGCGGCGCCCACCAGCCGTGGCGCTTCTCCATCAGCCAGCCGAAGAGGGCGATCGCGGCCAGGGTCACGGCCTCGTAGCCGGACGAGGTGTAGGCGAAGACCGAGGTGAAGGCGCGCCACGGATCGTCGAGGCCGGCGCCGTAGGTGAACTCGGCCAGCCAGACGGGCCGCACCTGCAGCGTCAGCGTGGCGATGATCGGCACCAGGACCAGCAGCCAGACGGCCCAGGCGCGGCGGTCGGCGCGAATGCCGGGGATCTCCCCCGGACGCAGGCGCGGAAGCTGCGGGCGGGAGCGCTTGGCCTTCTTGGAGGCCTTGGGCACGCCGCCGCGATCCAGCTTGGGCGCGCGCTTCTGGATGCGCGTACCGCAGTACGGGCACTCCGTGATGTACGGAGAGACTTCCGCACCACAGCTCTTGCACACCAGATAGAGGTCCGGACCGCTGCTCATGAGGGCTCATCAAGTCTACGCCGCCCGCGCGCCCGCCTCGACCGGAGTTGGCGGCTAGGGACCCGAGGCCTCGACGATGTCCTGCAGGAGCTCGGTGAAGTCGCGGTTGGCCTCGAACACCTTGCGCTGGCGGAAGGCCCCGTTGCCATGCTCGAGCAGATCCTCGATCGCCTCCAGCTCGTCCGCCGCGCCGAGGTCCTGGGCGTGCTCGCGCAGCCGGTCCAGCAGCCGCCGCGCGAGCGCCTTGGCCGGCACCGTCGAGCGCTCCGGGAGGTCGACGAGCTCGCCCTCCATCCCGTGCCGGCTCGCGAGCCACTTGTTCTCGTCGAGCATCTCGTACGGGTACCGGGCCAGCTCCTTGCCGGCTTCGAAGTGCTCGGCCAGCTCCTTGACCATCGCCTGGATCAGCGCTGCGAGCCCCACCGTGTGCTCGACGTGCGTCTGCGCGTCCATCGCGCGGATCTCGACCGTGCCGAAGTTCGGATGCGGCCGCACGTCGTACCAGAGCCAGGTGTAGTCCTCCATGACCCCGGTGTCGACCATGAAGCCGATCCGCTCCTGATAGTCCTGCCAGCCCTCGTAGTGGGGCGGGATGCCGACGCGCGGGAACGCGCGAAAGATCGGCATCCGCGTGGAGGCCAGGCCCGTGTCGTCGCCACGCCAGTAGGGCGAGTTGGCGCTCAGGGCGAGGAGGATCGGCACGTGCACGCGCATGCCGTTGGCGACGTGGATGGCCTTGTCGGGATCGTCGAGCCCGATGTGCACGTGCAGGCCGAAGATGATCTCCTGGCGCGCGACGAAGCGCAGCTCCTGGACGAGGTCGCGGTAGCGCGGCGCGGCCGTGATCCGCTGGTCCTCCCAGCGCGCGAGCGGGTGCGTGCCCGCCGAGCCGATCACGAGGCCCTTCTTGTCCGCGGTGTCTCGAACCTGACGCCGCAGTGAACGCAGCGCGACACCGGCCTCGCGCACGTCCGCGCACGGGTTGGTCGAGATCTCGAGCACGGACTCCATGAGCTCGGGCTTGATCGCGCCGTCCGGCGAGTCTTCCAGCAGATCGTCGATCGCGTTGACCAGCGCGTAGGAGTCGGGGTCGAGGATCATCAGCTCTTCCTCGATGCCGACCGTGTACGCGGGGCCGCTGAACTTCGGCTCCATGTGGCCGGGAAGAGTACGAACCCCGGAGCCTTCATACTGTCGAGGGTTTGCAACCGCCAAAGAGGAGTTGACACAGATGGCCCTCGGTTACGACGGGAAGCTGTACATCTTGGCCTTCGATCACCGAGGGTCCTTCCAGAAGAAGATGTTCGGGATCGAGGGTGACCCGACGCCCGAAGAGACCGCGACGATCACCGACGCGAAGAAGCTCATCTACGAGGGCATGGAGAAGGCCGTCGAGCGTGGCCTGGACGGCAAGTCCGCGGGCGTGCTCGTCGACGAGCAGTTCGGTGGTGACATCCCCGAGCTGGCCAAGAAGCACGGCCTGTCGCTGACGATGCCGGCCGAAAAGTCGGGCGTGGACGAGTTCCAGTTCGAGTACGGCGACGAATTCGGTGCCCACATCGAGAAGTACGACCTGCTCGCCACCAAGGTGCTCGTCCGCTTCAACCCGGACGGCGACAAGGAGATGAACGAGCGCCAGACCAAGCGTCTGAAGCAGCTCGCCGACTGGCTGCACGAGAACGACCGTCTGTTCCTGTTCGAGCTGCTGGTCCCGGCCGAGCCGGCCCAGCTGGAGTCCGTCGGCGGCGACGCCGACCGCTACGACGCCGAGCTGCGGCCCGAGCTGATGCGCCGCGCGATCGAGCACTTCCAGAACGAGGGCGTCGAGGTCGACATCTGGAAGATCGAGGGCGTCGACACCCGCGAGGACGCGGAGATGCTCGCCGAGCAGACCCGCAAGGGCGAGGGCCGCGAGAACGTCAAGACCGTGCTCCTGGGCCGCGGCGCGTCCAACGAGAAGGTCGACCAGTGGCTGCAGGCCGCCGCGCCCGTCGAGGGCTTCATCGGCTTCGCCATCGGCCGCTCGATCTGGTGGGACCCGCTCAAGGCCTACCTCGACGGCGGCGACCGCGCCGAGCAGGCCGAGAAGATCGCCGACAACTACCTGCGCTTCATCAAGGTCTACGACGAGGCCGAGTCCTCCGTCTCGGCCTAGGGCTCAGAAGCCAGGCAGCTTCATCTCCTCCGTGGGCGGCGCTCCCTGCACCGGGAGCCGCTCACGGCGGGCGATGCCCGACTCGATCGCCGCCGCGGCCACCGCCTGCGCGACCGCCGGCGCCACGTTGCGGTTGAACACGCTCGGCACGATGTACTCCGGCCCGAGCTCCTCGTCCGGGATCACGCTCGCGAGCGCCCGCGCCGCGGCAAGCTTCATCGCCTCGTCGATGCCCCGCGCGCGCACGTCCAGCGCCCCGCGGAAGATCCCCGGGAAGGCCAGCACGTTGTTGATCTGGTTCGGATAGTCGCTGCGGCCGGTGGCCATGATCGCGACGTGGTCCCAGCAGTCCTCGGGCTGCACCTCGGGCGTCGGGTTGGCCATCGCGAACACGATCGCGTCCTTGGCCATCGTCTTGACCGCGTCGGCCGTGAACGCGCCCGGCGCGCTCACCCCCACCACTACGTCGGCGCCCTCCAGCGCGTCGTTGGCCGTGCCGCGCAGCCCGCGCGGGTTCGTGCGCGCCGCCATCGCGGCCAGCTCCCCCTCGAGGTCCGTGCGCTCGGGGTGCAGGATGCCGCCGATGTCGCACACGACGAGGTCCTGCACGCCGTGCTCGAGGATGATTTTCGCGCACGCCAGGCCCGCGGCGCCCGCGCCGACGACCACCACGCGCACGTCGGAGGCGCGCTTGCCCACCACGCGCAGCGCGTTGAGCAGCGCCGCGAGCACGACCACCGCCGTGCCGTGCTGGTCGTCGTGGAAGACCGGGATGTCCAGCGACTCCTTCAGGCGCCGCTCGATCTCGAAGCAGCGCGGCGCGGAGATGTCCTCGAGGTTGATGCCGCCGAACGTGGGCGCGACCTGCTCGACGAGCCGGACGATCTCGTCCACGTCGGTCGTGTTCACGCACAGCGGGAAGGCGTCGACGCCGCCCAGCTCCTTGAACAGCATCGCCTTGCCCTCCATCACGGGCATGGCGGCCTCGGGCCCGATGTCGCCGAGGCCGAGGACGGCCGTGCCGTCGGACACGACGGCGACCGTGTGGCCCTTGATCGTCAGCGTCCAGGCGGACTCGCGGTCGTCGGCGATCGCCCGGCACACGCGCGCCACGCCCGGCGTGTAGGCCATCGAGAGGTCGTCGCGGGTCTTGATCGGGACCTTCGGGCGGACCTCGATCTTGCCGCCCTTGTGCATCAGGAACGTGCGGTCGGAGACGCTGGCGACCTTGATGCCCTCCAGCGCGCGCACGGCGGCGACGACGCGCTCACCGTGGGCAGCGTCGACGCACGCGACCGTCACGTCGCGCACGACGCCCCGCTGGTCGACGCGGACGAGATCGATCGCGCCGAGGATGGCCCCCTCGGCGCCGACCGCGTGCGCGACGGCCGCGAAGGCCCCCGGCAGCTGGCGCAGCTCGATGCGCATGGTGAACGAGTACGAGGCCGAGGGCTGGAGCCCCGCCGGCGCCTGCAGGCTGGACATGACCTCGGATGGTGTCACGCCGAGCGTTATGGTTACTCCGCCATGCGCATGCGCCAGAGCATCGCCGATATCGAAGACGCCTTCTTCGAGGAGATCGAGGAGGACCGCGAGCGGCGCGAGAAGCTCCGCAAGCGAGCGGAGCGGCGGGCCGCCGAGCGGCAGGCCAAGCGCACGCACCGCCACGGCTCCATGCGCTTCGTGGTGCTCGTCCTGGTGCTCGTGGCGACCGCGGCGATCGTGACCTACGCCATGTTCGCCACGCTCTACTACGTCCTCAGCCCGTCCTAGGGCTCATTGGTGCGAGCGAGGCGCTTGAGCGCGTCGTCGACCTCGGCCCGCGCGGACGCCCCGGCGGCCACGTTCTCCTGCTGGATCTCCAGATAGACCTCTTTGCGGAACACGGGGATGTCCCGTGGGGCCTGGATGCCGATACGGACCTTCTCGCCCATGATCGACAGCACGGAGACCTCGATGTCGTCGCCGATCATGATCGACTGGTTGGACTTACGTGTCAGTACCAGCATGCCGCCGCCTCCCTGGCGATTTCCGACTCGGCCCACTGAGCAGACCCGCTTCTGCCCGCGTGGTGAGCACTGGTGAGGCTAGTTGTGATTGATGTATCCGGTATGGGGCTTGCACCCGATGAGCCCCTAGATGATGGTTGGACCCTATGCGCTAGTCTCCGGGCCTCTTATGAGCCGCCGGTCCCTGCGTCCTCAGCTTAACCAGATCCGCGGGTGGGTGCGACAGGGTCGTACCGATGCGTGGATCGCACACCAGCTGGAAGTGACCGTCCAGCAGATCCAAGCCTTCAAGCGCGAGCAGGGCCTCGAGCCCGACGCCGAAGACAACGGCGCCGCCGTCGAGGAGGTGGACCTGCGCGCGGAAGACGACGCGCAGATCGCCGCCGAGCTCGAGGCGGAAGCCAAGCGCAAGGCTGAAGAAGAGGCCCGTGCCGCCGAAGAGGCCGCACGTAAGGCCGCTGAAGAAGAGGCCCGTGCCGCAGCCGCGGCCGAGGTCGACGAAGAAGACGAGAAGCCCAAGCGGGGTTCGCGTCGCCGCGGTGGCCGGTCACGCCGCCGCTCCGGGCCCGCGGGCCCGCTCGAGGGTACGTTCGACCATGGTGAAGAGGGATACGGCCTGTGGCTGGACCCCGCGATCCAGGACGACCCCATCTACGCCGAGCACTGGGCGGGCCACCGTCCCGTCGAGATCTCGATCGAGGAAGACCAGATCGTGATCCGCCGTGCCGGCGCGAGTGAAGACTCCGACGACGACTGAAGCGGACAGCGTCGAGCCGTGAAATCACGGCTCGGCGCTCGACGCACCGGCCGGTGCGGCTAGCTGATCCGGCGGCCGCCGGCGAAGTCGCGTGCTGCGCGGGCGTAGCGGCCGAACGCGGCGTCGGCGACGACCCGGGCGTCCCACGCGAACGGCTCGTCCGGCGCCTCCTCGACCGCGAGGTCGGTGCACCAGCCCGTGCCCTCGTCGTAGAGGTCGACGAGCTCGTCGAGGGTGAACGCGCCGCCGAGGCGGCGGCGCAGCTCGTTCTGGATCGCGCGCGTGACGCGCTCGAGCGTCGGCACCTGCTCGGGGTAGGCGTCGTCGAGACGCTTGACCCCCTGCTCCCACTGCTCGCGTGCGGTCTCGTAGGACGACACGCGTCTCAGTCTACGAACGCGTTAATCGAGCCCTTCAACGATGTAGGCGCGCTCACCGGCCTTGACCATGCCGAGCCGGCGCGCCTCGCGCTCGATGGCGCCGGGGGCGCTCAGCTCGGCCTTGCGCTCCAGCAGGCGCTCGTTCTCTTCCTTGAGCTTGGCGACGGCCTCGCGCTGGCGCGCGGCCTCCTTATAGGTGGAGATCCACGTCAGGGCAGGCCCGATGTACAGGTAGAGCACGAGCGCGAAGACACCGATGAGCGCCCAGCGCCCGAGTCGGTCCCAGCGAATCCCGAGGGAACGGCGGCGGTCCATACCTGCCGCGTTCTTTCCACGCGGCAGGCTCCCTTCCTCTGCAATGGACCGCCCGGATCTCTCCTAGCTGCGGAAGACGGACCGGCCGGGGTACTCGGCGTCGCCGCCCAGGGCCTCCTCGATGCGCAGCAGCTGGTTGTACTTGGCCACGCGATCCGAGCGCGACGGCGCGCCCGTCTTGATCTGGCCGCAGCCCGTGGCGACGGCGAGGTCGGCGATCGTCGTGTCCTCGGTCTCGCCCGAGCGGTGGCTCATGACCGCCGTGTAGCCGTTGGAGCGGGCGAGGTCGATCGCGGCCAGAGTCTCGGTCAGCGTGCCGATCTGGTTGACCTTGATCAGGATCGAGTTGGCCGTGCCGGTGTCGATGCCCTTCTGCAGGCGCTTGACGTTGGTCACGAACAGATCGTCGCCGACGAGCTGGACCTTCTCGCCGATGGAATCGGTGAGCTGCTTCCAGCCGTCCCAGTCCTCCTCGTCCATGCCGTCCTCGATCGAGAGGATCGGGTAGCGGGCGGCGAGGTCGGTCCAGTAGGACGTCAGCTCGGAGGCGGAGAGCGTGCGCGACTCGCCGGCCAGCTCGTAGTTGCCGGCCTTGTAGATCTCCGAGACGGCCGGGTCGAGCGCGATCGCGACGTCCTCGCCGGGCGTGTAGCCGGCGGCCTCGATGCCCTCGATCAGCGCCTGCAGCGCCGCCTCGTTGGACTCCAGGTCGGGCGCGAAGCCGCCCTCGTCACCCACGGCCGTGTTCAGGCCGCGCTTCTTCAAAGTCGCCTTGAGGTTGTGGAAGACCTCCGCGCCGGTCTGCAGCGCCTGCGCGAACGAGGACGCGCCGACCGGGATGACCATGAACTCCTGGAAGTCCACGTTGTTGTCGGCGTGCGCGCCGCCGTTGACGACGTTCATCATCGGCACGGGCAGGATGCGCGCTGCGTCGCCGCCCAGGTAGCGCCACAGCGGCAGGTTCTCCTCGGTGGCCGCCGCACGAGCGTTGGCGAGCGACACGCCGAGGATGGCGTTCGCGCCGAGGCGGGACTTGTTGTCGGTGCCGTCGAGCTCGATCAGCTTGCCGTCGAGGCCCTTCTGATCGGACGCGTCCAGGCCGTTGACCGCCTCCGCGATCTCGCCGTTGACGTTGGCGACGGCCTTCGTGACGCCCTTGCCCATGTAGGCGTCGCCGCCGTCGCGCAGCTCGGTGGCCTCGAACTCGCCGGTGGAGGCGCCGGAGGGCACGGCCGCGCGGCCGTGCGCGCCGGAGCGCAGCGTGACCTCCACCTCGACGGTGGGGTTGCCGCGGGAATCAAGGATCTGGCGCGCGTGTACGGATTCGATCTGGCTCATTTCCCCAGCAGGGTACGGGCTCGAGCGTAGTAGCCGAGTTGCGCCTCGGTATCCAGTGCCTCCCACTGGTGCCCGTCCCGGTTCGCGATCTCCTCCGCCGCCTCCACGCGCTCCTGGAAGCGGTCGGCCGAGGCGCGCAGCGCGAGCTCCGGATCGACCTTGAGCTTGCGCGCGACGTTGATCGCCGCGAACAGGACGTCGCCCACCTCGTGGAAGCGCTCCTCGCGCGTCTGCGCCTCCTCGAGCTCCTCCAGCTCGCCCGTCACGCCGTCGTAGGGCACGTGGTCGAAGTCGAAGCCCGTGGACGCCGCCCGGCGCTGCGTCTTGAGCGCGTACAGCGGCCCGGGCAGGTTCTCCGGTACGTCACCGAAGATGCCCGGCTCGCGCCCCGCCTCGCCCTTCTTGATCTGATCCCAGTTCTGCAGCACCTGGCCGGCATCGTCGGCCACCGCAGAGCCGAAGATGTGCGGGTGCCGGTGCACGAGCTTCGCGTGCACGTGCTCGGCCACCTGCTCGAGCGACCCCGTCCCCCGCTCCTCCAGCAGCAGCGACAGGAAATGCACCTGGAAGAGCACGTCCCCGAGCTCGTCGACCAGCTTGGAGTCGTCACCGCTGTGCGCCGCGGCGGCGAGCTCGTACGCCTCCCCCACCGTGTGCGGCACGATCGACCGCTCGTCCTGCTCGCGATCCCACGGGCACTCGCGCCGCAGCTTCCGGGTCAGCTCGTCCAGACGCGCGACCGCGTCAGCCCCATTTCCCATACGCGAAGAGGCTAGTTAACGACGAAGCGCCGCTCGATATGGCGGCGCTTCGCGAAATCAGATGACGCTGGGGACTACGAGCCCTCGGGGACCGTGCCCTGCGGCGGAGCCGCGCCCTCCGGCACCGTGCCGGCCGGAGCGGTCGGGGTCGGCGTGGCCTTCGGGCCGTTCTTGCAGTCCGTGGTCTTGTAGCCCTCGGAGCACTCCGTCTTTTCCTTCCAGCGGTTGGTGAAGTCCTTGACGAAGGAGTCGAGGGCCTTCTGCTGGTTCTGCGACTGGAGCGTCTGCTTGATGGTCTCCTTGGCCTCCTGCAGCGTCTGCTGGGAGGCGGCGGTGACGTTGGTCACCGTGAAGACGTAGTAGCCGTACTGGGTCTTGACCGGGCCGACGAGCTCGCCCTTCTTGGCGCCGAAGACGGCGTCGTCGAGCTCCTTGTCGAGCGTGCCCTTGGCCTGCGCGGGCAGCTTGCCGCCGGAGGCCTTGGAGGTGTCGTCGATCGAGTACTTCTTGGCGACGGTGTTCCAGGAGTCGCCGTTGTCCAGGGCGGCCTTGGCGTCGTCCGCCTCGCCCTTGCCCTTGGTCAGCACGACGCGCAGGTCACGCTTCTCGGGCTGCGCGAAGCGGGCCTTGTTCTTGTTGTAGAAGTCGGCGATCGCCTTGTCGGAGACGCCGTCCTTGCCCTTGACGACCTTGTCGCGGATCTTGTTCGAGAGCAGGTCGAGCCTGACGCGCTGGAGGATGTCCTCCTCGGTCTGGCCCGAGGTCTTGATGAACTTCTTGTAGTCCTCCTCCTTGGGGAAGGACTGCTTCTTCTGCTCGTTGAAGGACTTCTTGACCTCGGCGTCCGTCACCTTGACGTCCATCGCGTCGGCCTCGCCCTGGATCCACTGGAACGAGATCAGCAGCTGGAGCACCTGGTTGCGCAGCTGCTCGTACTCCTGCTCGCACTGCGTCTTGAGCTGGGAGTCGGTGACCTTGGGCTGACCCTTGGCCGGAGCCGGCGTCGCCTTGCGCTTGGCGGCGATGCACTTCTTGTAGCCGGCCTCGGGGTCCGGAACAGCCGCGTTGGCCTGACCCGTCGACTTGGCAGCGACGTTCATCCAGTGCGTGAAGTCCGACTTCTCGATGGCCTCACCGTCCACCGTCGCGACGGCGTTTCCGGGGACGCCACCACAGGCGGCGAAGGTAGCGCCAACGCCGGCTACGGCGGTGAGGCTCAGAGCGATGCGAGCAGCCTTGATCATTTAGTGCCTGAGAAGGGGATCGATGGACGTACGGTTGATGCCGAGGCAGAACCGCCCGGCGCAAGCGAGGAAATTGACCTTCTCCCGGCTGCGCATGGTAGCGGCGGGTTCCGGGTACCCCGACATCTTTTGACTCGACCTTTAGGCAGCTACGCAGACGCTCAACAAAGCGTCGGCTGCCTGTACTACGGCCGGGAATCGCTGCTGGGGATCGTCAGGGACCCGCAGCGACAGCTGTGAGCGGCCCGCCTCGTAGTTCGCGCCGGGCAGGATCTCGCGCAGCTGGCGCGCGCGTGTGGAGTCGAGTTCGATCGGCGTGACCGCGAGCCGGCCCTGCTTGAACGACACCGCGGTCGCGCCCGCGCGCCCAAGCTTGATGCGCGCCTGCTGGAGCGTGATCAGGTTCTCCAGCGGTTCGGGGATCTCGCCGAAGCGGTCCTCGAGCTCGGTCCGCAGCTCCATCAGCTCGCTGTTCTCGCGCGCACCGGCGATCCGGCGGTGCACGTCGACCTTGGCCTGCTCGTACGGGATGTAGTCCGCCGGCACGTACGCGTCCACGTTGATGTCCAGCCGCACCGGCTCCGGCGGTTCCGCACCGTCCTCGTCCGGGTCCATGGCGCGCACGGCCTCGTCGAGCATCTGCATGTAGAGCTCGAAGCCGAGCGCCGCGACGTGACCGGACTGCTCGTCGCCGAGCAGGTTGCCGGCGCCGCGCAGCTCGAGGTCGCGCATCGCGACCTTGAAGCCCGCGCCGAGCTCGGTGTAGTCCGACAGCGCGCTCAGACGATCCGCCGCCTCGGGCGTCAGAGCCGCCGCGCTCGGATACAGCAGGTACGCGTAGGCGCGCTCGCGCGAGCGGCCCACGCGACCGCGGATCTGGTAGAGCTGCGAGAGGCCGAACAGGTCCGCGCGGTCGACGATCAGCGTGTTGGCCTGCGGGATGTCGATGCCGGACTCGATGATCGACGTCGACACCAGCACGTCGGCCTCGCCGCGCAGGAAGCCCATCATCCGCTCCTCGAGCGTCTTCTCGTCCATCTGCCCGTGCGCGACGGTGAACGTCAGCTGCGGGCACAGCGAGCGCAGCCGCTCGGCCGTCTCCTCGATGTCGTCGACGCGGTTGTGCAGGAAGAACGCCTGGCCCTGGCGCGCGATCTCGCGCTCGAGCGCCTGCTTGACGAGCTGCTCGTCGTACTCGCCGACGTACGTCTTGACGGGCCGGCGCCCCTCGGGCGGCGTCTCGATCACGGAGATGTCGCGCAGGCCGGCGAGCGACATCTGCAGCGTGCGCGGGATCGGCGTCGCGGACATCGAGATCACGTCGACCTTGAGCTTGAGCTGGCGCATCAGCTCCTTCTGCTTGACGCCGAAGCGCTGCTCCTCGTCGACGATCAGCAGCCCGAGCTCCTTCGCGCGCACGTCGCGCGAGAGCAGCCGGTGCGTGCCGATCAGGATGTCGACCTTGCCCTCGGCGAACCGCTTGACGGCGTCGCGCTGCTCGGCGGCCGAGCGGAAGCGGGACACGTGCTCGATCTCGAACGGCTGGTCGCGCAGGCGCTCGACGAACGTGCCGTAGTGCTGCTGCGCGAGGATCGTCGTCGGCACGAGCATCAGCACCTGCTTGCCGTCCGACGCGGCCTTCACCGCCGCGCGCAGTGCCACCTCGGTCTTGCCGTAGCCGACGTCGCCGCAGATCAGCCGGTCCATCGGCCGCTCGGACTCCATGTCGGCGATCACGTTGTCGATGGCGTCGCGCTGGTCGGGCGTCTCGCGGTAGGGGAAGTTCGCCTCCAGGTCCCGCAGCTCCTCGGAGAACTCCGGGAACGCGTGGCCGCGGCGGCGCTTGCGCTCCGCGTAGAGGTTGAGCAGCTCGCCCGCGAGCTCCTGGGCCGCGCGACGCGCGCGGGCCTTGACCTTGTCCCAGCGCGTGCCGCCGAGCTTGCTCAGCGTCGGCGCGCCGCCGTCCGCGCCCAGGTAGCGCGAGATCTTCGCCAGCTGGTCGACCGGCATGAAGACCTTGTCGTCGCCCTGGAACTCGAGGTTCAGATAGTCGCGCGTCGTGCCGGCGACGGTCTTGGTGTCAAACCCCGCGAAGCGCGCGATGCCGTGGTCCTCGTGGACGATGTAGTCGCCCGTGCGCAGGTCGGTGAACGAGCGCAGCAGGCCGCGGCCCTTGCGCGTGGGACGGGTGGACGCCTTCTTGCGGTGGATCAGCCGGTGCTCGGGGAACGCGGCGAGCTTCAGGCCCGGGGCAACGAAGCCGTCGCGCAGGCTCGCCTCGGTGAAGATCAGGCCCTTGCGCGCGCCGTTGAGCGACGCCTTGATGCGATCCAGGTTGTACGCGG
The DNA here is from genome assembly GCF_027587175.1 of Solirubrobacter deserti. GTDB lineage: Bacteria > Actinomycetota > Thermoleophilia > Solirubrobacterales > Solirubrobacteraceae > Solirubrobacter > Solirubrobacter deserti. The sequence continues at coordinate 99,395 of NZ_JAPCID010000014.1, read as the reverse complement.
CACGCTCGGCGGCGCCCATCTGCGGCCACGCGACGACGGTCGTGTAGTCGCTGCGGACGAGCTTCTCCAGCTCGGACTCCGCTTCGGACAGGTTGCGCGCGGCGAAGTCGGCGGCCTGCGCGCGGATCTCGATCGGCTGGTTCTGCGAGATGCTCGACAGCCGCGCCTGGGCCCGCGCGGCCAGCGCCTCGTTGATCGTCTTCGGGTTGACGTAGAGGTCGCGCGCGTCCTGGTCGTCGAACGCCGTGCAGACGTCCTCCCAGTGATCGCGCAGCGTCGGCTCGACGTCCTCCTCGGCGGCGACGATGACCTGCGTCCGCTCCGGGATCAGTTCCAGCAGCGCTTGGAAGTGCTCGACCGGCAGCAACTCCGCGATGTCCGGCCGGTCCTCGGGCGCGTCGGACGCGGCGATCTCCGCCATCTCGCGGTGCTCGGGCGCCAACTCGGCCGCGGGCGAGATCTCGACGCACTCCGTCTCCCCGAGGGACCGCTGCGTGAAGGTGGAGAACCAGCGCAGCGCCTCGATCTCGATGTCGAACAGGTCGACGCGGACCGCGCGCTCCTCCGTGGCCGGGTAGACGTCGAGCAGGCCGCCGCGGATCGCGAACTGCCCGCGCTCCTCGACCTGGTCGACGCGCTCATAGCCGGCGGCGACGAGGTCGGCGGAGACCTCGTTGAGGTCGATCAGGTCGCCGACGCGCAGCATGAACCCGTGCGGGCGCAGCTTCGGGTCGGGCACCTTCTCGCTCAGCGCTGTGGCCGAGACGACCACGACGGGCTGCTCGGAGCCCTCCGGCGTGTCCGTCAGCGCGTCCAGCGCGGCGACGCGCAGGCCGACGAGGTGCGGCGGCGGCGTAAGGTGGGACTCGTAGGCGACGCCGCGGCTCGGGTAGTACCGGACGGTCCGCGGGTGCAGCCACGCCTTCAGGTCGGCGGCGAGGTCACGCGCCGCGCGGTCGTCGCCGACGACGACGAGCGCCGGGCGCTTGGCGTCCTGGTCCGCGAGCGCGGCCACGACGAACGGGCGCAGTGAGAGCGAGACGAACGCCGACCCGCCTTCGTTGGCCAGCTGAGCGGCCGCGGGATCGTGATCGAGGTGGTTCAGGAAGGTGCGGAGCAACCACTTCAGGTTAGAAGGGCTATAGTTCTGGTCGTGTTGACCAAAACTGTGTTCGAGCTCTTCGGGGAGCCGGTCTCGTGGGCCGAGCTGTTCGGGTTCATCACGGGCATCGCGTGCGTCGCGCTCGCGGTCGCCCAGCGGATCGAGACCTTCCCTGTCGGCATCGCCAACAACGTGTTCTTCGTGATCCTGTTCGCCGACGCGCGGTTGTACGCCGACGCCGGCCTGCAGGTCGTCTACATCGCCCTCGGCGTGATGGGCTGGTGGGTGTGGGCCACCCGCGCGCGCTCACCGCTCGCGGTCTCCCGCGCCGGGTACCGGCTCCTGGCCGGCACGACCCTCGCGGTCGGCGCGGCGACGCTCATCCTGATCCCGATCCTGCGCGCGGCGCACGGCGCGGCGCCCGGCTGGGACGCGCTGACGACCTCGATGTCCCTCGGCGCGCAGCTGCTGCTCAACCTCAAGCGGCTGGAGACGTGGTTCGTGTGGATCACCGTCGACATCATCTACGTCCCGCTGTACTTCAGCCGTGACCTGAACCTGACCGCGCTCGTCTACATCGTCTTTCTCGCGCTCTGCATCCAGGGCTACCGCCAGTGGCGTACCGTCACGGACTAGTCCTCGGCAAGTTCCTCCCGCCGCACGGCGGTCATCACGAGCTCGTCGACTTCGCGGTCGAGCGGTGCGAGCGCGTGACGGTGCTCGTGCTGGGGTCGGTGACTGAGCCGATCCCACTGCCCCTGCGGCGGGAGTGGATGAAGGAGCGCCACCCGGCCGCGCGCGTGGTCGCCGGCTGGGACGAGATCCCGGTCGACTTCGACGATCCCCACGTCCACGACCTGCACATCGCGCTGATGGAGCGGCTGCTCAACGAGCCGATCGACGCCGTGTTCACCGGCGAGGCCTACGGCGACCTGCTCGCGGAGCGCTGGGGCGTCGAGCACGTGCGGCTCCAGCGCGACGGCCACATCAGCGGCACGGCCGTGCGCGCGGACCCGGCCGCGTTCTGGGGCGAGCTGACGCCGTCCGTACGCGCTTACCTCACGCGCCGGGTCGTCATCACCGGCGCGGAGTCGACGGGCACGACGACGCTCGCTCAAGCCCTCGCCGCCCGGCTGAACACCGTCTGGGTGCCGGAGGTCGGCCGCGCCGTCACCGAGCAGCGCGGCCTGGACCATCCGTGGAGCGACGCGGACTTCGCGATGATCGCCCGCCGCCAGCAGCGCGACGAGGACCACGCCGCGCGGGTCGCGGGCCCGATCCTCGTGTGCGATACCGACGCCCTGGCGACGTGCATCTGGCAGGAGCGATACAGGGGCCGGTCAACGGCGGACGTCGAGGCCATCGCGGCGTCACGGCGCTACCACCTCACGGTGCTCACCGCCGACGACATCCCGTTCGTGCAGGACGGGTACCGCGACGGCGAGCACATCCGCGGGTGGATGACTCAGCGCTTCCGGGAGCGGTTGCGCCAACCCTGGATCGAGGTTCGCGGGACGGTGGACGAACGCGTCGAGGCGGTGCTCACGGCGCTGTCGTCGACAGCGTGAACGTGAGCGTCTTGCTGTAGGTGCCGGTGCGCAACGGGTCGTGGGCCCCGATCGACTGCTTGAACGTGATCGTCGACTTGGCCGCGGTGACCGGGCCGGGCCAGTGGTTCGGGGAGATCTCCACCCGCAGCGGCTGCGCGAGCGTAAACGCGCCGTTGGTCAGATGGCCGGGCCCGGAGACGCTGAGCGTCGCATTGCCGGCCGTCGAGAGCACGGTCGCCTCCGTGCTCGCCGTGTAGTCCTGCTCGACGCCCGGGACGAACGGGTCGAAGGCCGGCGCGGGGCCGAGCGTGAGCGAAAGCGCCGGCCCGACCGAGCCGCCGACGCCGCCCGTGATCGCGGTGACCGTCGCCGTCGACGGCGTGACCGCGCCCGTGCCGGCGAACGTGATGTCCCTCGCGCCCGGCGCCGCGACGCAGCCGCCGCGGCCGGCCGTGCGGGCCACGCCGTCGACGATCAGCGTCTTGCCCGGGAAGCCGAGGCCGTTGTCGCGGTTGACGAGGCAGACCTCGTCGTCGTGGCGCACGATCGTCGACGGCGCGGGGATGCCGGCCGCGGCGACGATCGCCTCCGGCTGGTTGGTCTGGACGCCGTCGGCGCCCATGGCGCGCGCGAGCCGGAACTCCTCGACCTCGTGCGCCTCGCCGGCGTCGTAGGCGTGCGGCATGACCAGGCCACAGTTGTCGTGGATGGCCGCGATCGCCTCCGCGTTGTACTCGTCGCGCCGCGAGCCGAACACCGGCGCGACCTTCGCGATCTCGTACATCAGGTACGGCGGCTCCCAGCGGTCGCGGTTGTAGATGATGCGCGCGTTTGGGGCCGCCTGCAGGACGCGGATGTCACCCGAGTTGAAGATCGACTGCTCGATCAGCCCGTACTCCTTGACCAGCTCGGTGAGCTTGCCCTCCTCGGTGACGGAGCCCTTGATGTCGAGCTCGAGCCCGCCGCCGACGCGCTTGGCCAGCGCCAGCACCTCCTCGAGCGAGGCGACCTGCGCGGGGTCGTACGCGCCGCCCTTCCACGGCTCGTAGTCGGCGGCGTTGAGCGCGCGGACCTCGTCGAAGGTCAGCGTGGAGATGTCGCCCGTGCCGTTGGTCGTGCGGTCCACCGTGGAGTCGTGCAGCGCGACGAACCTGCCGTCCTTGGTCTGTTGGATGTCGACCTCGACCAGCTCCACCCCGAACGCGAACGCGTACTCGTAGGACTGGATCGTGTTCTCCGGCGCCAGCGTGAGCGCGCCGCGATGGGCGGAGATCAGCGGGCGGGCACGACCGGCGTCCGGCGTGCCGACGCTGAGCCAGCGGTCCGGCTCGGCGGCCTGATCGCAGGCCGGGCGCTGGACGAGGTCGTCGAGCGCGTCGATCTGGGCGCGCATGGCGACCACGCGCGGGTCATCGGGCGGAGTCGTCTGCGCCTGGGCGGCCGGGGCGACGAACAGGGTCGCCGCGACCGCCAGAGCGAGTCTGGTCTTCATGCGCGGCATCCAACGCGGATGCCGGGCTTTGCAGGTGAAGATCTAGGTTCGGGCCAGGATGTTGAGCCGAACGTAGTCCGCGTGCGCGGGTTCCGGCAGCTGCGCGAGCACGTCGGCCACGAACGCGTCCTGGTCCTCGTCCGGCAGCCGCTCGAGGTGGGTGCCGAGGATGACGGTGGCGAAGTACTCGCGCGGGTCCGGCGGCTCGACGCGCCACGGCTGCAGCCACGTCCAGACGTCCTTGAAGCCGGCGGCGGTCAGCCGCGCGGTCGTCTCGTCCGGCGTCGCGAAGTTCCACGGGCCCGCCCACCCGCGCAGCGCCGGGTGGTCGACGGCGTCGATCGCGACCTGCACGTTGGCGATGTTCCCGTATCCCCCGCACTGGGCGGACAGGCGCCCGCCCGGCCGCAGCGCCGCGTGCAGGCGGGCGAACAGCCGCTCGTGGTCGCCGATCCAGTGGAACGTCGCCGTCGAGAGGATCGCGTCGAACGGCTGCGTGACCTCCAGCTCGGCCGCGTCGGCGGTGAACAGCTCGACGCGGTCGCCCAGGCGCGCACGGGCCTGCTCGACCATCGCCTCGCTGCCGTCCACGCCCACGACCGTGCCGTTCGGGACGCGCGCGAGCAGCTCCTCGGTGACGCGGCCGGAGCCGCAGCCCACGTCGAGGACGCGCTCGTCGCCACGGAGATCGAGCCGGTCGATGACGTCGCGGCCCATCGCGAGCTGCGGGTCGGACATGCGGTCGTACGAGGCGGCGTCCCATTCACGTGGCGGCATACATCCGTATGTTATTGCATACGCGGCGTTGGAGTCGGCTTGGGTCCGTTCGCGCAGTCGGGCGTCTTGTAGCCCTCAGCGCACTGGGTCTTCTCGCGCCAGCGCCGGGTGAAGTCCGCCATGAACGCCGTCAGCGCTTTCTGCTGGTTCTGCGACGCGAGCGTCTGCTTGATCGTCTCCTTCGCCTCCGCGAGCGACTGCTGCGACGGCGCGACGACGTTCGTCACCGTGAAGACGTAGTAGCCGTACTGGGTCTTGACCGGGCCGACGAGCTCGCCCTGCTCGGCGCCGAAGACCGCCTTGTCGAGCGCGGCGTCGAGCGTGCCCTTGGCCTGAGCCGGCAGCTTGCCGCCGGACGCCTTCGACGTGTCGTCGATCGAGTACTTCTTGGTCACCGCGGTCCACGAGCCACCGTCGTCGAGCGCGGCGTGGGCGCGCTCGGCGTCCCGCCTGCCCTTGGTCAGCACCACGCGCAGGTCGCGCTTCTCGGGCTGGGCGAAGCGCGTCTTGTTCTTCGCGTAGAAATCCGCGATCGCCTTGTCGGAGACCTGGTCCTTGCCCTTCACCACTTTGGCCTGGAGCTTCTGGCCGAGCAGCTCGACCCGCACGCGGGCGCGGATGTCCTCCTCGGTCTGCCCGGACTCGCGGATGAACTTCACGTAGTCGGCGTCCTTGGGGAACGCCTGCCGCTTCTGGGCGTCGAAGGACTTCTTCACCTCGGCGTCGGAGACCGTCACGCCCTGGCGCTCGGCCTCGCCGTCGAGCCAGCGGAAGGACACGATCAGGCTGACGACCTGATTGCGCACCTCGTCGTTCTTGATCCCGGGCGAGAGCTTCTTGACGACCTTGGTCCAGTGGTCGTAATCGGTCTTCTCGATCGGGTCGCCGTCGACGGTCGCGACCGAGTTCCCGGGCACGCCGCCGCACGCGGCGAGCACGAGGCCGGCCGCGGCAAAGGGGAGCAGCTTCTTCATTGAGTGAGGGAGGAGAAGGGGTTGGAGGTGCAGGCGCCGGCGCCCAGGAGCGATTCCTGGGCCGAGCACGGCGGGGCCGTGATGGCGCCTGAGGACGAGGTGTCGGTGGCCACCAGGGCGGGCGCGCCGGCGAACGCGGCGACGCCCGTCGCAAGGGCGGTGGCGAGAAACAGCGTGGGGGTGCGCCGTCGGCGGGCGGCGGTGCGGCGCCGCGCGGCGGCCAGCAGTTCGCGCTCGAGGGCGCGCTCAAAGTCGTTCATGCGCTCGACTCCAGGCGTTGGCGCAGCCCGGTGAGCCCGCGGCTGACGCGCTTGCGGATGACGGACTCCGACGTGCGCGCGCGGCGCGCGATGTCCGCGTACTCGTCCTCGTCGAGCACGCGGGCGAGCACGGCCTCGCGCTGGTCGGGCGGAAGCGCGCGCAGGCCCTCGCGCAGCAGCGGCGAAGCGGCGTCGGCGACCGCCAGCGCCTCCACGCGCTCGAGCCCTTCGTCGCCGAGCGGGATGGGCTGCATGCCCAGCCGCGTGCGGGCCCGGTCCTCGACCGCGCCCTTCTGAGCGGCGTGGATGAGCTGGCGGCGCGCGATCCCGTACAGCCACGCGACCGCCGGGCCCTTGTCCGGGCGGTGGCGGTGCGCGCCGTCGAGCGCGGCCGCGAACGTCTCCGCCGCGAGGTCGGCGGCGGTCTCAGCGCAGCGCGACCGGCGCGCGAAGTACGCGAGCACGCCGGCGACGTGGCGGCGGTAGAAGAGCGCGAACGCCTCAGGCTCGGTCTTCGTCGCCGCGAGGAGCTCGTCGTCGGTGCGCGCGTCCATTCTGAGATGGACTTAGTCGCTCGACGACGGCGTGTGACCTAAACGTTCACTAAGCGCTCGGCCTCGTCCGCGGCGCGGCCGATCAGGTCCGCCACCTCGGCCGCCGGCTGGCGCCACTTGCCGAGCACGTAAGCGGCGACGAGCTCCGGGTCCGTGGAGTCCGGGCGGCCGACGCCGATGCGCACGCGGTGGAACTCCGCCGCGCCCATCTCGCGCTTGAGCGACTTGAGGCCGTTGTGCCCCGCGAGGCCGCCGCCGAGGCGGGTGCGGATCTCACCGAACGGTAGGTCGATCTCGTCGTGCAGCACGAGCACCTGGTCGAGCTCGAGCTTGAACGAGCCGCGCGCGGGGCCGGCGGAGCGGCCGGCCTCGTTCATGTACGTCTGCGGCTTGAGCAGCGCGACGCGCGGGCCCCCGGGGCGAGTCCGGCCCTCGGCCAGCTCGCCCGCGAACTTCTTCTTGGCGCGCGGGAGGTCCCAGCGGCGCGCCAGCTCGTCGGCGACCTTGAAGCCGACGTTGTGCGGGGTGTCGGCGTAGCCGGGCCCGGGGTTGCCGAGCCCGACGATCAGCCAATCGACGGGTGTGGAGCCGAAAACCTTCAGGACGCGTCCGAGGAGTCTTCGGCCGACTGCGCGGCCTCCTCGGCGGTGTCGCCCTCGGCCTGGCCCTCGGCGACCGCGTCGTCGCCCACGAGCGCCGTCTCGGTCTCGATCTCGTCCTCGACCGGCTCGGCGGTCGGCGGCGTGATCGACGCGATGACGGTCTCCTCGAGATCGTCGACGAACGTGACGCCCTCCGGCGCGGTGATCGCGCCGAGCGTGAGCGTGGCGTTCATCTCCAGGCCCGACACGTCGTGCTGGATGGTCTCCGGCAGGTCGCCCGGGAGCGCCTCGATGGTGACCTCGCGCGTTTCCTGGCTGAGCACGCCGCCCTCGACGACGCCCGGCGCCGTCTCGGCGCCGACCAGGTCGATGACGACCGTGGTCTGGATCGTCTCGTTCATGTTCACGCGCAGGAAGTCCACGTGCATGATGTCGCCGCGCACCGGGTGGCGCTGGACGTCCTTGACCAGGACGGGAGCCTTCTTGCCGCCGTCGAGCGCGACGTCGAGGATCGCGCCGGAGTGGGCGAGCGTGTTGCGCAGGATGCGCGCGTCGACGGCGAAGTGCGACGGCTCACCGTCACCGCCGTAGATGACGCCGGGGACGTTGCCCGCGCGACGCAGACGGCGGGTGGCGCGCGAGCCCTCGGGGTCGCGCGCAGTCAGTGAGAGAGTCGTATCTTCGGCCATGATCTTTGGGGACATCGCGGGCAGGGAAACTCGGCGCGATGAGCGGCCGAGGATGGTAGCGAATGTGTTATGGCGCCCACGTACGACGGGTAACCAGAGAGCAATGTCCCCCGACGCGGAGCTGCTCGTGATCTTCGGAGTCCTCCATCTTGTGGCCCTTGTCCTCGGCGGCGCGCTGTTCCTGATGTTCTTGCGCTCCGACAATGCGTCTACTTGGTCCGGCGAGGACGAGGACGACTCCGGGGGCGGCGGCAACGACCGCATCTCGGACAAGCCGAAGACGTCGCCCAACGGCGGCATCCCGCTGCCCTTCGCCGTGCAGTCCGACAAGCGCCTACGGGGATCGCACGACAAGCTCGCCGACCCGGGTCGGCGCCGTGTCCGGACGCGCAAGCCGATGGAGCCCGCGCGCCCGGCGAGGCGCCGAGTGAACCGCTAGGCGGCAGGAGGCGGCGGCCCGAACTGGGGCGTCGCCTTGAACCAGCGCTGGATGTCGAAGAACGCGGGCTTCTTCACGCCGTCGTAGCTGACGAGGCCCTTCTGGTGGACCGGGGCGGCCGGCCGCGGGTTGCCGCCCTCCCAGCCCGGGCGGACCCAGAACTCGTTGAGTGTCCAGTAGAGGACGCCGCTCAGCCACGGCTTGGAGTTCATGACCGTCATCTGGTAGTTGATCCACTCCTGCTGGAAGGCCCAGGTGCCCTTCTCCTCGATCGGGCCCTCGCGGTTGGCCTCCGCGCCGAACTCCGTGACCATCAGGGCCTGGTTCGGGTAGCAGGCGCGGACCGCGTCCAGGTACCCGGAGAGCTTGGTGCGGTCGAAGATCTGGCCGCTCGGCCCCGGGTACCAGCCGAAGTAGTTGTTGAAGCCCAGCACGTCGAGCGCCTTGTACTCCTGCGCCTGGCAGAGCGAGCTCGGGTAGGCGGCGACCGCGATGCCGACGGGCCGCGTCGGGTCCATCTCCTTGGCGAACTTGGCCGCCGCGTTGATGTAGGCCACCTGCACCGGGCCGGGCTGCGAGGACAGCTCGTTGCCGATCGACCACACCATCACCGACGGGTGGTTCTGGTGCGCGCCGATCATGCGCTCGAGCTCCGCGACCGCCAGGCGGCGCACGGACGGCTCCTTCAGGACCGCCGTAGAGACGCTGTAGACCGGGATCTCGGACCAGATGAGCAGGCCCAGCCGGTCCGCGAGCTCGTGCGTGTACGGGTGGAACGGGTAGTGCGTGCGCAACACCGTGCCGCCCGCCTCGCGCGTGAGGTTCACGAGCTCCTCGCGACGCTCGTTGGTGATCGCGAAGCCGTCGGCCTTGGACTCCTCGTGCAGGCCGAAGCCGCGCACGTTCAGGGGCGCGCCGTTCAGGAACAGCCGGCCCTGGGAGACCTTGATCGAGCGGATGCCGCTGTGCAGCTGGTAGCCGGCGACCTTCTCGCCGTCCACGCGCACGGTGAAGGAGACGTCGTAGAGGTTCGGCGTCTGCGGCGACCACAGACGCGGGTCGGCGACCCGGATCGAGTCCGTGAAGCTCGCGATCCCGTCCGGGCCGAGCGTCTTGGTGCCCAGGCGGACGTTACGGTCCCCGAACTTGCCGGTGACCGTGACGCGCTGGCCGTCGCGGGTGACGTTGCGCAGGTCGAGGTCCATGCGCACGGTCGCGTCGCAGGTGCCGCACGAGAGCTCCGGCCGGACCGTGACCGTCTGGAAGTCGACCGTGTCCAGCTTCTTGAGGTACACCTCGCGCTGGATGCCGGAGTAGTTCCACCAGCCGCCGGACGGCACGCCGTCCGCGTTCGTGCGCGCGGGCGGGAAGTCGCGGTCCAGGCGCTTGGAGTCCACGCGCACCACCAGCCGGTTCGTGCCGCGCCGCTTGACCGCGTCCGCCGCCTCGATCTCGAAGGGGATGTACGCGCCCGTGTTCTCGCCGATCGGCTTGCCGTTCAGCCACACGCGCGTGCGGTAGTTGACCGACTCGAAGCGGAACGCCCACTCCAGCGCGGAGTCGGCGTTCGGCAGCTCGAAGTCCTTGCGGTACCAGCCGACGCCGCCCGCCATCGACTCGTTCGAGGGATCGCCCAGGTTCCAGACGTTCGGCACCTCGACCGTGTTCCAGCCCGACTTCGACGTGCTCCGCATCCAGCGCTGCTTGATGCCCTGGTCGGTCGGGTCCAGCCGGAACAGCCAGTCCCCGTCGAGCAGGTAGCGGCCCTCCGGACCGTCCTGGTAGAGCGCTTGCTCGTTCGGCTTCTCGGCGTGCGCGGCGGCCGGGAACAGGGCCAAGAGCGCGAAAATCGGCAGGAGGAAACGGAGGCGGGCCATCACGGCGAATCTCAACACGCCGTCCGGCGGGAAGTTCCGCAGATTCAGCGACGAAGCTTGAGCGTCGTGCTCGCGGCGCCCGCGGACACCGTCAGCGTGACCGTCTTCACGCGGCGCAGCTTGGTCTTCGCCGCCTTCGTGAACTTGACGCGGACCGTCGTGCCGGCCCGGCCGCTGCCCTTGGCCACGACGGTCTTCCCGCGCCGCGCGCGGACCGTGATCGTGCCCGTCGCGGTGCCGGTCAGCTTCACGCGCAGCCCGTCGCGCAGCGCCTTGCCGAGCTTCACCCGCGTGATTTTCAGGCCGAGCGTCGGCGTGCTGCCGTCGCCGGTCGGCACCGGCCCCGGGGCGGCGCCACCCGTGTCGACGCTCTCGCAGCCGAGATGGGCGTCGACCGGGTCGGCGGTCAGCCGGTCGGTGCCCGGCCCGCAGTTGATCTCGTCGCGCTCGCCGTCGCGGGCGTCGATCACGTCGTCGCCGAAGATCAGGCAGCTGTCGGGACCCCACACGCACGTGATCTCGGACTCGTCGGCGACGATCAGGTCCCGGCCGGGCCCGCCGCGCAGCACGTCGGAGCGGCGGCCGCCCTCCAGGTAGTCGTCGCCGGCGCCGCCGTCGATCGTCTCGGCGGCGTCCTCGCCGACGATCCGGTCGTTCCCGCCACCGGCGAGGATCGTCGAGGCGCCGCTGTCGAGGTTGGCCATCACGTACCAGTCGTCCGGGCCGTCGGTGAGCACGAAGTGCCCGGAGACCTTGGGTTCGGCCTTCTCGACGTTGACGATGTTGTCCCCCTCGCCCGGCCGGCCGTCGTCCGCGACGCCGTCCAGCGTGACGTTGAGCCGCGGGTAGGTGGACGCGGCCAGCTCGACCCAGTCGTCGATCTTGTCGATCCCGGGGCCGCCGTCGACGAAGTCGGGGGCAGGCGCCTTGCCGTTGTCGGGCTTGAGCTGGTCGTCGCCGTCCTCGCCGTGCAGCTGGTCGGCGCCCGCGTCGCCCCACAGGATGTCGTTGCCGGCACCGCCGCGCAGGACGTCGTTTCCGGAGGCGCCGTCGAGCAGGTCGTTGCCGGGACCGCCCAGGAACGTCTTGTCCTTGGCCAGGATGTCGCCGGTGAGCTGGTCGTCGCCGTCGCCGCCGTCGACCGTGAGCGGGAAGGCCGCGCCCACCCGGTGGAGGCCGAACGTGTCGTTGCCGTCGGCGAGCGCGACGCGGACCGGCGCGGGCGGGCAGCTGACGGCGCGCACGTCGACGCGCGTGCAACCGGGCGGGTGGACGGTGATGCTCGCGCCGTCGTCGGAGAAGCGCAGGGCGCCGTCGGCCTGTTCGCTGAGCGTCAGCGCGTTGCGCTCCCCGGGCGCGCCCGCGAAGGTCCAGCCGCCGGCATCGTGGCCGATCGTGCTCGCGCGCGCCGCCGCCGCGTGGATCGACAGGGTCAGCGTCACCGTCAGGATCGTTGCTCGGAACATGCGGCCGACCGTACGGCCGGCCCCGGGTCGCCGTCCTCGATCGAACGAGGTACGTCGTTGCGCCTTTCGGTGCAGCTAGGGACAGGCGTCGTCGTTGCCGATCGGCGCCGAGATGGCCAGCAGCTCGACCTTCGCGCCGGACAGCGGGCCGTCGCGGCGCACGCGCACGCACTGGACGACGGGCGGGCTGGCCCCGGCGCGCCAGGCGACGCGGCCCGTCCCGGTCACACGCGTGAGCGGCAGCTGGACGCTCGGCTTGTACTGCAGGATCTCGACCTCACCGCCGCGCCGGAGCGTGTTCACGAACGTCGTCGTCGCGGCCACGCACGCGGGCTGGCGGGCGCACGCGGGCGTGGCCTGCAGGACGGCGCGGGCGTCCCCGCGGGCCTCTGCCTGCGCGACCTCGAGCACGCGGCTGCGCTCGGTGCCCGTGGCCGCCAGCGCACGGGCCAGCATCGCGCTGATCCCGATGAAGAAGAACAGCGCGAAGCCGACGACTATCAGAACCCGGGTCCGCCTCAGAAGGCGTGAGTTCTATAGGAAGGCGGGGGGCGGGGGGCGGGTTATCCAGTCTGAGGGAAATCGTCCCCGTTGAGCTCGAGGAAGCGCTGGACGGACGCCTCCTGGCGGCCCAGCTGCTCGGCGAGCTTCATGGCGTGCTCGGCCGCGGCGTCCAGGAAGTCGTTCAGGCAGCGCTCGGGGTCGTCGGGCAGCGGGTACACGCGCACGACGTCCTGCTGGCCGACCGCGATCCCCATCGGCGGACGACCCTCGTTGAGCGAGCGGGCGCTGCACACGGGCGTGACCACGATCTGCTTCTCCGGGCTCAGCAGCGCGGTCGGCAGCAGCCGGTGCGCGGGCAGCCGCACGTCGAGCTTCAGGCGCCGGTCCACGCGGACGTGGTCGTGGGCGAGGTCCTCCAGCGGCTCGCGCCAGATCTCGAGCACCGTGTCGGCGCCCACGAGCGCGTCGCGCAGCGCCGCGGCCTGCTCCTGGAAGAGCTGTTCAGCCTCGGCGCGGTCGCCCGCCTCCGCGAGGTCGAGGTCGCACGGGACGCGCAAGAGCTCGTCCTTGCCGACGGCGTCGCCGGCTCCGCGCCCCCCGTGGGCGACGTAGGTCTGGATGGTCCCGAGGTCCTTGCGACCGTGGAACACCACCGTCAGGGCCTCCGAGAGCGCGAGCGGCGTGACGCGCAGGGCGACCGAAGCGGCCGCCTCGGCGTCTATCAGCGCTCGCTTGAGCAGGTCGTCTGAGTGATCTTCGTTCATCGCGTCCGTCCTTGAGCGAAGTATCGGTCTTCGTGCCGAACATCATTACCGCCCGCCGGTCGGAATACGCCATGGTCGAATGGCCAGCGCGTCGAAATGGGTAATGTCGGCGACCGTGGGACTCATCTACAAGCCGTTTGGCCTCTTCCTGAGCATCGTGGCCGCCCTGGTCGGCAAGCGGATCTTCAACTTCGCCTGGACGAAGATCGACGACGAGGATCCGCCGAAGGGCACGACCGAGCAGGCGTCCTGGGTGAAGATCCTCAGCGCCGCGGCGCTGCAGGGCGTGATCTTCAAGGTCACGCGCGTGGTCGTCGATCGCTACGGAGCGATCGGCTGGAACTACCTCACGGGTTCGTGGCCGGGCGAGAAGCGCCCCGACCCCGACGAGTGATCACTCTCCGCGCTTGCGGATGATGTGACCGCGCTCGCGGTACTCGGCGAGCGCGTCCTCGAAGCCCGCGAAGTCCCGCTGCAAGAGCAGTTGCAGCGGGCGGCCGCGGACCCAGGCCTTCGGCGGCGGCTCGTCGCCGATCAGCTCGAGCAGGATCTGCACCTCGGGCCGGTAGTCCTCGTCGCCCGTGATCACCGCGAGCGGGTCCGAGTCCAGGATCTGCAGCAGCTCCTCATCCGAGAGGCCCAGGAGCAGTTGCAGGCGCTGGGTGCTCAGAACAGCTGGTTCTCGCCGCCGAAGACCTCGGCGACGGAGTCGTCGGTGAAGATGCGGCGGATGCTGTCGGTCAACAGGTCGGCCACCGACAGGACCGTGATGTTGTCCGGCGCGTCCTTCTGCATCGGGATCGTGTCCGTCACGACGATCCGCTCGAACGGGCTCGCCTTCAGGTTCTCGTACGCGTTGCCGGAGAGCACAGGGTGCGTGGCGGCCGCGAACACGCGCTTGGCGCCCTCGTCCTTGACCGTCTCCCCCGCGGCCCGCAGCGTGCCGGCGGTGTCGATGATGTCGTCGACGATCACCGCGGTCTTGTCCTTGACATCACCGATCACGTAGGCGATCTCGGCCACCTGCTGGGCGGGGCGCTCCTTGTTGAGGATCGCCAGCTCCGCGCCGACCTTCTCCGCGAACTTCTTGGCCAGCTTCACGCGGCCGGCGTCCGGGCTGACGACGACCAGGTCCTCGAGGTGCTGGTCGTTGAAGTACTGCGTGAGGATGAACATCGCCGTCATGTGGTCCACGGGCTTGGAGAAGAAGCCCTGCACCTGGCCGGCGTGGAGGTCCATCGTGAGCACGCGGTCGGCGCCCGCCGCCTCCAGCATGTGGGCGACCAGGCGAGAGGAGATCGGCTCGCGTGGGGCGGACTTCTTGTCCTGGCGGCTGTAGCCGAACCACGGCGTGACGGCGATCACGCGGTGCGCGGAGGCGCCGACGGCCGCGTCGATCATCACGAGCAGCTCCATCAGGGCGTCGTTCGCGGTGACCCCGGTGGCCGCGTTGCCGCACGTGGGCTGGACGATGAACACGTCAGCGCCGCGGATGGACTCCTCGTAACGGCAGTACACCTCGCCGTTGGAGAACGTCTTCAGCGTGACTCCGCCCAGGCCGAGCCCGAGCTTGTTGGCGATCTTCGCGGCGAGCTCCGGATTGGAGCGGCCGGAGAAGAGCATCAGCCGCTTGTCATAGCCGCTGAGCGGCAGTGACGTGGCCGATGAGGGGCGAGATGTCAAGGCACTCACGGCATGGCGGAGTGTACGAGGGGCAGCGGTCGTCACGGCTTTCGTCGTTCCGCATAATCCGCGATGTTCTTCTGCCGGGCGCGGGCTATGCCGAGGGCGTTGGCGGGGACGTCTTCGGTGATGACGCTACCCGCTCCGGTGTACGCGCCATCGCCGACCGTCACCGGGGCGACGAACGCGGTGTCCACCGAGGTGCGGACGTTGGAGCCGATCGTCGTGCGGTGCTTGTTGCGGCCGTCGTAGTTCGCGGTGATGTTGCCGGCGCCGATGTTGGAGTTCTCGCCGATGTCGGTGTCACCGATGTAGGACAGGTGCGGGACCTTGGTGCCGCTGCCGATGTTCGAGTTCTTGATCTCGACGAACGCGCCCGCCTTGGCCTTGGCGTGCAGGTGCGCGTCCGGGCGCAGGTACGCGAACGGGCCGATCGTGCCGAAGTCGTCGACGACCGCCTGCACCGCGTAGCTGTGCGGGATGCTGACGCCGTCGCCGAGCCGGCAGTCGATCAGCGTCGTGTGCGGGCCGACGCTGCAGTCGGCGCCGATCGTGGTGTTGCCCTTCAGCGACGTGCCCGGCTCGATGACGGTGTCCTGGCCGATGCGCACGTCCGCGTCGATGTGCGTGCTGTCGGGGTCGATGATGCTGACGCCGGCGCGCTGGAGCTCGTCGTGGATGCGCTTCTGGGCCAGCTTGCGCACCTCGGCGAGCTGGACGCGGTCGTTGACGCCGAGCGTGAGCGTCGGGTCCGTGATCAGGTGCGCCTGGATCGTCTTCATCCGCGGCAGCACGTCGGGCAGGTAGAGCTCGCCCTGCGCGTTGTCGGGCGTGAGCGCGGCGAGGGCGTCGATCAGCGCGGCGCCGTCGAAGGCGTAGATGCCCGTGTTGACCTCGCGGATCTCCAGCTGCTCGGGCGTCGCGTCGCCCGCGCCGCCCTTGGCCTCGACGACCTGGGTCACGTTGCCGGTGATGTCGCGGATCACGCGGCCGTACTGGCCGGGGTCGTCGAGCTCCATCGTCGCCATCGTGGCCGTGGCCTCGGACTGCTCGTGCGCCTCGACGAGCTGCTGGATGGCCTCGGCGGTGATCAGCGGGACGTCGCCCGCGAGGATCACCACGGTGGCGTCGGGGTCGATGTGCTCGGTCGCGGCCTGGACCGCGCCGCCCGTGCCGTTCGGCTCGGGCTGGATCGCGTGCGTGACCGTCTCGGGCAGCCGATCCTCGAGCCGGCGCTTCGGGTTGTCGACGACGACGACCTTCCCGGCTCCGGCCTCCTCGGCCGCGAGCACCGGCCACAGGATCAGCGGGCGGCCGCAGAGCGGATGGAGGACCTTGGGCGTGGCGGAACGCATGCGCGTTCCCTCGCCGGCGGCGATGATCACGACGGTGGGCGCAGACACCGCTCGCATCGTAGTATCCGAGGGCAGCTCGGCCCCTGGACCAATGGGGTTCACCGAGCGATGGGGGGTGGTCTAGCGGCAAGACGCAGGTTTTTGGTGCCTTGCGACCCCGGTTCGAATCCGGGCCCCCCAGTGAAACGCCCGCGAGTGCCAACGCGCCGCCCGAGTCAGCCTTTCGTCGGGCAGGGGTCGATGAATGCGTTCAACCCCCTAGGCTGGCGACCTCATGCGCTTGCTTGGAGTTGCCGCCGCGGTCGCGGCTTTTCTTGTGCCCGCCGCGCCGGCGTTCGCGGGCGACCCGACGATGCCCCTGTGGCAGGTGCACGGCGGGATGCGCTGCACCGGCTACTCGGTGATCCAGGGCACGACCATCAGCTCGTTCGACGTCCTCGTCCAAGACGTGGCGGCCGGCGAGGCCTCGGGCGGCGGCCGCATCCTCGTCGAGGTGTCCGGCCCGGCCGTGGACGCGACCGGCATCGGGCCCGGCTTCTCCGGCTCGCCGATCTACTGCCCGGACGCCGCCGGCACCAACCGGGTCATCGGCGCGATCTCCGAGTCCATCAACGAGTACGGCGGCAAGGCCGCGCTGGCGACGCCGATCGAGGCCATCCTCGGCACCCCCGTGGACGTGCCCGGCCGGACGAACGCCGCCTCCTCGCGCGCGAGCACGAAGGGCACGTCCGCGCGCATGAAGGCGGCGCTCGCGTCGGCCAAGCCGATCGCGGCGCCGATGAGCGTGAGCGGGCTCACCGGGACCGTCGCGGACGCGCTCGTGAAGGCGTCGGCGAAGGCCGGGCGGCCGGTGCTCGCGGTCCCGCCCGGGCCGCTCGGGTTCTTCCCGCCGCAGACCTTGCAGCCGGGGTCGGCGGTCGCGGTCGGGTACTCGACGGGCGACGTGCGGACGAGCTCGGTGGGCACGGTCACCTACGTCGACGGCGACCGCGTGTGGGTGTTCGGGCACCAGCTCGAGGGCGTCGGGCGGCGCGCGCTGATCCTGCAGGACGCGTACGTGTTCCGGATCGTCAACAACCCGAACGCGCTGGGACAGATCGGCAGCACGTACAAGCTCGCGTCCTCCGGGCACGATCTCGGGACGATCAGCTCGGACGGGCTGAGCGCCGTCGCGGGGCGGACCGGCGCGCTGCCGCACACGGTGCCGGTCCAGGTGATCGCACGCGACCAGGACACCAACGGGCTGCTCGCCGTGAACGCCGCCGCGGCGGACGAGGCGGCCGTGGACCTGCCCAGCGGCGGGTCGTGGACGTCGTTCGTCGCGCCGCTCTCGGTCTCGCAGGCCGCGGCGGGCCTGCTCGGCAGCGTGCCCTCACGCCTGACCGGCGAGATGTGCGCGCGGATCACGATCCAGCAGATCGGCAAGCCCGTGCGCTTCTGCAACCGGTACGTCTCGGTGTCGGCGGCGCAGGCCGACGACGGCACGACGCTCAACGCGGTGCTGAGCGGCGCGTCGAACGACCTCGCGACCGCCATCTCCGCCATCGACGCCTACACGGGGACCCCGCCGAACGTCACCGGCGTCAACGTGCTGATGAAGGTCCGCCGGGGCGCCGACCAGGCGTTCATCCGCTCGGTCAAGCTGCCCGCGCGGGTGCGCCCGGGGCAGCGCGTTCGCGTCCGCGTCTCCCTGCAGCGCGTGCGCGGCGGGACGCTCACGCGCAGCTACACGATGCGGATCCCGTCCGACGCGGCGCGCGGCACGCAGCGCCTGCGCTTCGTCGGCCAGGACGCCGACCAGGGCGAGGACGGCTTCACGACGATCATCATCGGCGACGAGGACGAGCGCGACGAGGGCGGCGACCCGGGTCCGCGCAGCCTGCGCGAACTCGAGGCCCAGATCAAGGCGATCGGGCGCTTCGACGGCGTGACCGTGCGCGCCGGCCGCGGCTCGCGCGTGGAGGCGTTCCGGGATGACGAGTTCCGCATCTCGGGCACGGCCGACGCGTCGACCCGCGTGGTCCGCTAGGCCCCGAAGCGGTAGACGACCCCGGGCGGCGCCGGGGTCGCCGCCGCGGCGTGCGGCAGCGCGGCCCGCAGGATCGACGCGAACGTCTCGGTCGAGGCGGCCATCATCTCCACCAGCGTCTCGACCGGCGTCGCCTCCTCCTTGACGCCGTTGGCGTAGTCGGTCAGGAAGCCCAGCAGCGCGTACGGCAGCTCCAGCTCGCCGGCCAGCACGGTCTCCGGGCCGGCCGTCTGGGACACGGCGGTCACGCCCGCCGCCGCGAGTCCGCGGATCTCGGCGCGGGTGTTGAAGCGCGGGCCGTCGACGTGGCCGTAGCAGCCCCCGTCGCGCACGGGCACGCCCGCCTCCTCGGTGCCCGCGAGCAACGCCGCCCGCAGGTCGGCGGAGAACGGCGACTCGTAGATCCAGTGCCCGCGCTCCTTCGCGCCCGGCTCGGTGAAGAACGTGCACAGCGAGCCGTCCGGCAGGCGGTTGGAGACGAAGTGCAGGTCGTCGAAGCAGACGACCGAACCGAGGTCGGCGTCCGGGTCGACGGCGCCGCACACGGTCACGGCCAGCACGCCCTGCGCGCCGAGCTGCTTGAGCGCCGCGATGTTCGCGCGGTGCGTGACGTGGTTCGACAGCCGCGGATGCCCGACCCCGTGCCGGGAGATATGCAGCACGTCGACCCCGCCCCACGTGCCGTGCGAGACGAACGCCTCGCCCCACTCGGTCAGGACCGGCTCTGAGCCGGAGGTGGACAGGCCCGGGAGGGCGTAGGTGCCGGAGCCGGTGAGGATGCCGATCGCCATGGCGCGGGACCTTACCCGCGCGACGGCGGGGGAGCGGTGGACGCGCGCAGCACCAGCTCCGGCGCCGACGGCTCGAACGCGGGGGCCTCGGCGACCCCGAGCTCGGCCAGCAACGCGCCGGCCGCGGCTTCGCCGAACTCGGCGTAGTCCACCCGCACCGAGGTCAGGCCCGAGAGCGCGGCCAGCGGTGAGTCGTCGAACCCGGTGACGGAGAGGTCGCCGGGGACGTCGAGCCCGCGCTCGCGCGCGGCGCGCACCAGCGCCACGGCCAGCACGTCGCTGCCGCACACGACCGCGGTCGGCTCGCTCGTGAGCAGCACCCGCGCGGCCTCGGCCATCTCGTCGTCGGCCGCGTGCACGGCGACGCCCTCCTCCACGCCCGCGTCGTCCACCGCGTTGCGCCAGCGCTCGCGCCGCACCTGCACGTGCTCGAAGTCGGCGCGCCCGCCGAAGAAGCACACGCGGGTGTGCCCGAGCCGGGCGAGGTGCGCGACGGGCCCGGCCATGCCTTCCTCGTGGCGCGTCTCGACCCATGCGAAGGGGCACTCCCCCACGGGCCGCCCGGCGAGCAGGACCGGCACGCCCGCCGCTTCCAGCACCGCGAACCGCGGGTCGTCGACCTCGACGTCGGTGAGCAGGAAGCCGTCCACCCGCCCCGCGGCCGCGAGCCGTTCGTAGGCGGGCAGCGCGGCCGCGGCGCCCTCCGGCACGAGCTGGAGCAGCAGGGCGTAGTCGGCCGCGCTGAGCGCGCGTCCGATCCCGGACAGGAAGCGGACGAAGAACGCGTCGACGTCGAGCTGCGCAGCGTCGCGGGCGAGCACGAGCCCGATCGCCCGCGTGCGCGCCTCCGTCAGCGCGCGGGCGCTCGCCGAAGGTCGCCAGCCCAGCTCCCGGGCGGCCGCGAGGATGCGCTCGCGGGTCTCCGGCGACACGCCGGGCCGGTCGTTGACCGCGAACGACACCGCGGCCGCCGACACGCCGGCGCGGCGCGCGACATCGGCGATCGTGGGACGGCGACGGGTCACTCCGCACGTCGTTACCCACGAACGCTGCACGGGTAGCAATCCTGAAGCGCTTCAGGGGAGAGAGAGGCAGATATGGCGCGTGCGTTGATCGTGGCGATGGTGCTCGCGGCGCTTCCGGTGACCGCGGCACAGGCGGCGGACGAGGTGTCCACCACCGACCGGCTCAAGGACCGGCGGGAGGTCGCCGCGGGAGATCGCGCGTACGCCGTCGGGTTCCAGGACGGCGGCTGGTACGCCAACGGCTGGCACATCACGGGCGAGATGGGCGGCATCTGGGCGCCGCCGCTCAAGCTCGCCGACGGCGTCTGGTTCGGCGTCGACGACCAGTGGGTCGGGCCGGCGACGCGCTTCACCTCGGGGCGCGGCTACGTGCGTTACGAACTGCCGGCGATCAACGGCGTGAAGATGACGCGGACCGACTTCGTGCCGGACGGCGTCCGTGGCGCGCTGTTCGGCCTCACGCTCACGGGCAGCGGCACGCACACCGTCAAGGTCGACGTCCACTCCGAGCTGCTGACCGCGTATCCGTGGACCTCGAGCCAGGGCCATCCGACGGCGTCCGACAACGGGCAGGACGCGGTCACGGCGGGTGACGGCGTGCTCACCTTCAGTGACGGGCCGCTGACCGCGTTCGCCGGTTCTGACACCGCCGCTGTGGGCGTCGAGACGGGCCCCGGCCACCGCGGGCCGCGCACGGGCATCGTCTGCGCGGACGGGAACCAGTCGCTGCCGTCCGGGTGCGACGACGGTCCGGTCGGCCGCGGGACCGGTGGCCAGCTGCGCTATCAGGTGAACCTCGACCAGCCGACGACGCTGTGGTTCGCGGTCGCGGCGACGCGCGAGGACCTGCGGCGCGCGCTCGCGAACCCCGACGAGGCGCTGCGCGACAAGTACCTGGCGCGCACGAAGCTGCACCAGCGCAGCCGCGTCAGCCTTCCGGGCAACCGCACCCTCCAGAACGCCGTCGACTACGGCAAGCAGAACCTCGCGGACCTCACGCAGACGGCGGAGAACCTGCAGTTGCGCTTCGTCGACCGCGGCAAGGCGTACCCACGCCCGATCGGCGCCCTGGACCGCGTCACCTTCATCGGCGCCGGCTACCCCGACTACCCGTGGCTGTTCGCCACCGACGGCGAGTACACGGCGTTCGCGGCGGTCGCGCTGGGCCAGTTCGAGCCGATCAAGTCTCACCTGATCGCCTTGCAGCAGGTGTCGGACCGGCTCAACGCCAAGTCGGGCAAGGTCGCGCACGAGATCGTCACCGACGGCTCGGTGTACTTCGGCGCCAACACCGACCCGGGCAACACGGACGAGTCGGTGAAGTTCCCGAGCGCCGTCGCGCTCGTCTGGCGCTGGAGCGGCGACAACCGCTTCCTCAACCGGCTCTACGACTTCTCGCGCCGGGCGACTCGCTACGTCGTAGACAACCTCGACGCCGACAAGGACGGCTGGCCCGAGGGCCTCGGCAACGTCGAGCGCGAGGGCATGGGCGAGGAGAAGCTCGACAACACCGTCTACCTCATCCGCGGGCTGACCGACCTCGCCGCAATGGCCGAGTTCAAGCGCGACCGGGCGACGCTGCGCTGGGCCGCCGGGCTCGCCGACCGGTTGCGCGGCGCGTTCGACCGCACGTGGTGGAGCGCGGCGACGAACCAGTACGGCGACTCGTTGGACGCCGGCAACCGCCCGATCGTGCAGCAGCACTGGACCGGCGTGACGCCGATGGAGATCGGCCTCGCCCCGCGCGCCCACGCCGACGCCGCCCTGGACGTGCGCGAGTCGGACTGCTTCAGCGGCTTCGCCCCCTTCAACCTCGGCATGTTCCACACCGGCTGCACCGGCGGGCCCGAGGGCAAGGGCGAACGGACCGTCTTCAGCCTCAACACCGCCATCAAGGCCGTCGCGGATGGCGAGTACGGCCGCGCGGAGTCCCAGCGCCGCTACACGGACGCCAACGCCGCCGGCGTCGTCGACGAGCAGCCCGGCGCGTTGCCCGAGATCCTCCCGTCACCCGATCAGAACCGCAACATCGACCGCTGCTGGACGTGCCGGTCGATGTTCATGCAGGCCTGGGGTCACTACGGCACGGCCTGGCCCGTGATCGCCCAGCAGCTCGGCGTTCGGCCGTCCGTCGGCGAGCGCCGGCTCGACGTCGTCGCGAACGTGGGTGCCGACGAGTACATCGCGGGCAACTCGATCCGGTTGGGAGAGCGCGACACCGTGGCGGTCCGCGCGCTCCAGGACGACCGCATCTACGAGACGCGGGTCACCTACCGAGGCGAGCGCGTACGGATGCTGCGAATCGGCGCGACGGTGCCGCGCCGGCCGAAGCGGGTGTGGCTGGACGGCGAGCGGGTGCGTCGGCCGCAGGTGCGCAGGACCAACCAGGGGATCGAGGTCGTCGTGCGCGTGCCCGGGCGGGTGCAGGGACGGCACCTGGTGACGGTGGAGACCTAGAGGCGAGCCGCTGGGTGCTCCCGCCGGGCGCCGGCAGCGGTCTCGTGACGAACAGCAGAACGGCTCATCGAGGGGCGCCCCATCTCCGCCCGCCGTGTGCGGATCTCGTGGAAACGAACACCGGTCTGCGGGGGGTGATGTACAAACGTCGCCTCTCAGGACCCGTTTGTACATCACCCCCTTTGTCCGAAGCGCGGTCGAACCCGAGTGTGATCGTTTCGGGCCCGGACCAGGAGGAAGCGACCACACGTGATCTCCGCCACTCCCTGCCCCCCTCGGTGGCCGCCGTTGAACACGGCTCGCCCCTCGCGCGCTACTAGCTAAGCGCCACGGGGCGTCTAGCGGTCCTTCGCTTCGCGCCGGACCCGCCCACCCGCGGTCCCGGCCTCCGTCGCCGGTCCGCGCGGCGCCGCGATGCCCAGCACGCGCATCGCCTTCAGTCCCAGCCCAAGCTTCTCGCGACCGTCGGTCGAGGCGACGTCCAACCCGCTCAGGTCCTTCACCCGCTCGAGCCGGTACCGGACCGTGTGCCGGTGCGTGAACAGCCGCGCGGCCGTGCCGGCCACGTTGCCGTCGGCGTCCAGGAACGTCTCGAGCGTCTGGACCAGGTCGGTCTCGTACTGGTCGTCGTAGGCGACGAGCGGGGCGACGGTCTCCTCGTAGAAGCGCTGGAGCTCGGCGGGGTCCTCGCTCATGGCGGGCAGCAGGAGGCGGTAGGCGCCGGTGTCCTCGAAGGCGAGCATGGCGACGTCGTCGTCGCTCTCGTTGCCGGTCGCGACGTTGGCGGCGAGCAGCGCCTCGTTGCCGGCGCGGTAGAGGTCGACCGGGTCCTGGGCGACACGCGAGTGGCCGACGGCGAAGGTGAAGCCGTGGACGGAGGCGTGCAACTCGCGGGCGATGGCGTCCGCGACGCGGCGCAGCGCGCTGTCCTCCGCCGTGGGGAGCAGCACGACCACGTGCTCGTCGTGGACCGCGGCCAGGGCGCCGGGAGCGCCGGCGCGGGCAGCGCGCTCGGCGGCGGCGAGCACACGGGCGCGCCAGTCGTCGTCGGCGGGCGCGAAGTGGTGGGCGCGGACGACGACGACCGCGCCGCCCTCCGAGAGGTCGGCGCCCAGCTCGGAGCCGCGGGCGATGATGTCCCCGCGGTCGGTGACCTTGCGCTGCAGCAGCGCGGTGAGGAACGCGGACTGCGCGGCCTCGGACGCGCGGTCGGGCGCGCGCAGGCGCTCGACCTCGGACGCGATCATCGTGGTCGCGATGCGCAGGATGGCCGCGGACGGGCCGCCGCCGCGGGGGCGCAGGCGCAGGCGGCCGACGACGACGTCGCCGACGCGCAGCTCGTGCGTCTGGACCCCTTCGGCGTCGCGCATCAGCTGGCGCTCGTCCGCTGTGGAGCGGGCCGCGACCGCGAGCACGGAGCTCGAGCGGTCGATCAGCACGAGCGACGCGTCGAGGGCGCGAGCCGCGGCGCGGACGACCTCCGGGAGGCCGAGGCCCGACTCGACGGCATCGGACATGGCCCCGAGCGCGCCGAGGTCGGGAAGCGCCGCCTCGTTGCGGGCGGGCGAGGTCACCGGACAAGCTTAGACTCGTGCTGGCCGGACGTTCGATCAGGTCTGCTCGCCACTGAGCCATACTTCGGTTCGGATGCGCTCGACCGTCACCGCCATCGCCGTGATCGCGACGCTCGCCGTGAGCGCGTTCGCGGCCGCGTACCTCGGCGGCGGCGCGCTCGACCGCGCCCCCGCGGCCCAGGCGGCGGACGCCGACTCCGCCGCGCCGACGCTCGCAGTCGGCGGCGCGGTGCCCGCGCTGCGCACGCCCACGCCGACGCCGTCCCCGACGGCCACCCCCACGCCGACGGCGACGCCCAAGCCGAAGCCCAAGAAGAAGAAGCCGCGGGCGAAGCGGCGCACCACGGTCCAGCGGACGCAGTCGGCGCCGGCGCCGCAGCCGACGGCCGCCCCGCAGGTGACGGCCGTGCCGACGGTCTACAGCGCGCCGCGCCGGCAGACGACCGCGCCGCGGCCGCAGACGTCCAAGCCCAAGCCGAAGCCCACGCCGGCGATCATCATCGAGGACTGAGCGCGGCGCGCAGCTCGTCCGGCGTGGTCGGGCGCAGCGTCACCGTGCGCTGTCCGCGGCCGCGCCAGAGGCCGAGCTCGCCGCCGTCGACCCAGACCTCCTCGCCGACCATGCCGACCGCGAGCGCGGCGTAGAGCAGCGGCGGCGAGGTGTCGTCGCGCGATGCGGTGAGCGCCTTGCGCGTCGTCTCCAACGGCTGGCCCTGCGCCGGCGGACGGTCCTCCGGGATGGCGGCGGCGGCCAGCAGCCGCTCGCGCACGGCCGCGCGTGCGATCAGCGTGTGCCGGTAGATCAGCCCGGGCAACGCCTCCTGCTCGACCGCGACGTTCTCGCGCAGGTAGAACGCGACCCGGCGCTCGCCGCCGCGGGGCTCCCAGCGGTCGAGCACGACCGTCCGCTCCGGCGCGATCAAGGGCGCGAGCAGCGAGGCGTGCGGCTCGGCGAGCGCGAACGACGCCGGCGGGCCCGGCTCCAGCAGGATCGCGCGGCGCGCGACGAGGCCACGCCAGGCGGCGGCGTGCACGGCGCGGCGGGTCTCCGGCGTCATCGGCGCCGGCTCGGGCGCGGCGAGCCCGGGCGCGTCGTCGGCCGCGAGCAGGCGCCCGAGCGCGCTCAGCTCCTCCGCGCCGTAGTCGACCGTGAGCGCGAGGACGTTCAACTGACGCGGATGAACACGACGTTGGCGTCGTCGACGGAGCGCGACGTGTGCGTGACCGCGTCCTGGTAGTTGCCTTCGATGGCCTCGAACGTCCCGCCCGAGACGTCGGTGGCGAGCATGCCGATGTGGCCGTCCTGGCCGAAGTCGGAACCGAAGCCCCAGTCGTAGGCGACGAGGTCGCCGGGCCGCGCTTCGGCCGCGGACACGAGCTCCAGGCCCGCCGTGCCCGCCTGCGCGGCGGCCACCCAGCTGGCGACCGCGGCCCAGTTGCCGTCGGGCATCGAGCGGCCGGACTCCTCGAGCGCCCACGTGACGAAGCTCGCGCACCACGGCGCGTTGTAGGCGCCGGTCGCGTCCTGGAAGACGGACACGCGCGCGCCCGTGTTGTCCCCCGACTCGCGCACGCCGAGTTCGCGCGCCGCGATCCGCAGCGCGTCCCCGCCGCCCCGGCTCGGCTCCTGCGCGGAGCAGTGCTTGACCAGCTCGCGCGCCTGGTCGTAGTGCTGCGCGTAGCGGTCCGGGTAGGCCGAGCGCTCGATCGCCTGCGCCCACGCGCCGAGTGCGACCGGGTCCGAGAGGTCGGCGTCGCGCTCGCCGCCCGCGGTCTCGGCGATCTTGTCGCGCGCCCACGCCGCCTGCGCGTCCGGGTTCTGCACCCACCAGTCGCCGGAGACCTTGGTCTCGGGCGGGACGCCGAACCCCGCAGGCGCGAAGTTCGTCGACGGCCGGATCTGGAAGTACCCGACGCTGTCACGGTCGCCGTAGGACAGGTTCTGGCCGCCCGACTCGGTCAGCGCCGCCATCACGAGCAGCTCGCCGGGCGCGCCGGCCGAGCGCGACTGCGCCGCCAGCCAGCACGCGGCGTCCTGCTGGGACGCCGCGCCGGCCGGGTGCGAGGGCGGCGCGCCGCCGGACGCGCCGAGCGCGTTGGCGAGGTGCGCGGCCCGCCCGCCCGACTGCGGCATCCTCACGCTCGGGATGCGCGGCGTGCGCAGCGGTGGCTCGGGCGGCGGGATCGGGATCGGCACGACGGTGGTCGTGCTCGCGCCGGCCTGGCTGGCCTCGGCGAGCCGCGCCCGCTTGTCCAGGTTCGAACCCGCCCGCACCAGCTCGCCCGCCAACGCGTCGAGGTCGGCCGCGAGTGCGCGGATGCGCCCCGCGTAGCGCCCGACAAGGTCCGGCGGCATGCTCGGCAGCCCGTCCGAGGCGAGCCGGGACGCGGACCGCCGGTGCTCGCCGGCGACATCGCGCAACGCCGACGCCGCCCGCAGAACGCTGGACGGTTCGATGGAGATCCGCGTCATCGACGTCCCGCGGGATGGGCGGGCGCCGGGAGGCGCGCGGGCGCGGCGCCGCTCACGACTTGCCGGCCGCCCCCGCGGCCGCGGCGCGGGCCGCCGACTCGGCGGCCTCCGCTTCCTCCAGCGCGCGCTGGCGGCGTTGGGCGGCTTCGAGCTCCTCGGCGTCGCGCGAGAGCGCGCCCGCCAACGCGCGCAGCTCGGCCGCGATGCCCGTCGCGCGCGCGGCGGCGGAGCGCGCTTCGGCCTTCGCGCGCGCGGCCGCGGGACCCTCGAAGTGCGCGCCGGTGACGGCCGCCGCGCCACGGGCGCCCGCGTCGGCGATCCGCCCCGCGATGGCGCGCCAGGCCGCGGCCTGGGCCTGCATTGCTGCGGGGTCGCCGACAAGCTCGATCATCGTCACTCCAACGTACCCTTTCCAGGGTCGATGCTCCAAACGGGATCCCTGATCGGGAACTACCAGATCGAAGCGCTGCTGGGCCAGGGAGGCATGGGCGTGGTCTATGAGGCCATCCAGCTCTCGCTGCACCGCCGGGTCGCGCTGAAGGTGATCACCCCGGAGCTCTCGCGCAACGATCGCTTCCAGGAGCGGTTCCGGCGCGAGGCGCGCAGCCAGGCCGCGCTCGATCACCCGCACGTGGTGACCGTGCACGACTTCGGGGACGCCGACGGCCAGCTGTACATCTCGATGCAGCTGATCAAGGGCCCGAGCCTGAAGGACCTGATCACGCGCGGGGAGCTCGACCTGCACCGCGTCATCCGCATCCTGCGGCCGATCGCGGACGCGCTGGACGCCGCGCACGACGCCGGGATGATCCACCGCGACTTCAAGCCGCAGAACATCCTGATCGGCAGCCGCGACCACGCCTACCTGGCGGACTTCGGCCTCACGCAGGCGCTCGGGCAGCCGGGTCTCACGCGCACGGGCCAGTTCGTGGGCACGCTCGACTACATCGCGCCCGAGCAGATCCACGGCAGGCCCGCGACGCGCCGCAGCGACGTCTACGCGTTCGGCGCCGTGCTGTTCGAGTGCCTGACCGGCCGTGTCCCCTACGAGCGCGAGTCGGACGCCGCGATCCTGTTCGCCCACGTCTCCGAGCCGCCTCCGCGCCCGAGCGAGGTCCGCCCCGACGTCCCGCGCCAGGTGGACGACGTCCTGGCCCACGCGATGGCCAAGGACCCGGAGCAACGCGTCGACTCGGCGACCGCCGTGATGGACGAGCTGGAAGCCGCGACCGGCGCGGGAACCCGCCTGCCCCCGCCACCGCCGACCGAGATCGCGCGCCGGACCTCGACGGGCGAGCGCCCGCAGGAGCGCAGCGCGTCGACTACGTTCGGCGGCCGGCTGATCCAGCCGCAGGCGGGCCAGACGCTCGTCGACCGGCCGCCTTCGGCATCGCAGGTCGGCCCGCGCCCGACCGAGCGGCGCTCCTACCGCAAGCCGATCACGATCACCCTCGCGGTGGTCATCACCGCGGCCGCCGCCGGCTCCGGCTTCGCGCTCTCCGATCGCGGGCCGTCGACGCAGGAGCGCGCCCACGTGCGCTACGTCGAGGCCGTCGACGACACCGTGGACCGGCTCGGCCTGACCTACCGGGCCGAGCGCCGGGCGCTCGCCGACGCGGCCACGGTCCCCGACCAGATCGACGCGGTGGGCCGGCTCGAGCGAACGTTCGAGCAGGCGAGCGACGACCTGGAGGCGATCAAGGCGCCGCCCGCGGACGCCGCCCGACACCGGCGGCTCGTCCAGCGCGTCGACCAGCTCGCCACCCGCTTCGGCACGATGCGCCAGGCCGCGGAGACGAACAAGAAGGGCATCTACGACCGGACGGCCGAATCCATCGGCCGCTCCGAGGCCGCGCTCCAGAAGGAGATCGACGCGCTGCGCGGGGCGCTCATCCAATGAGCGGCACCCGCACCGTCCTGCACGTGCGCGCCCGGCTCGGCGCCGACCGCGCGCACGACCTCGTGGCCGAGATCGCGCCCAGCGTCACCGTCGGCGCGTTCGCGGACGCCATCGCCACGAAGCTCGGTGCGCCGCTCGCCCAGGCCGTCACGCTCGAGCGCACCGGCACCACGCTGCGCGCCGACGAGCGTCTGCTCGCGGCCGGCGTCCGCAACGGCGACACGCTGACGCTCGGCCACGCGCCCGCGCGCCGGCCCGACACCGGCAACGCGCGCTTCGACCTGGTCGTCGTCGGCGGCCCGGCCGCCGGCAAGATCGTCTCGCTGCCCGCCGGCACGTTCATGGTCGGCCGCGACGAGGCCTGCGACGTCACGCTCGCCGACCCTTCGATGTCGCGCCAGCACCTGCGCGTGAAGGTCCTGCCCGACGCGGTCACGGTCGTCGACCCCGGCTCGGGCAACGGCACGTTCGTCAGAGACACTCCGCTGCGCCACCACGAGCCCTACACGCTCACCAACGGCGAGCGCCTGCGGCTCGCCCGCAGCCTGATCACGATCCGCCCGAGCCGCCCGCGTCAGGACGCGCTCGGCGACGACGGCGCCGGCAACGTCGCGTTCAACCGCCCGCCGCGCGTCCCGCGCCGCTGGCAGCCGCAGCGCTTTCAGCTGCCCGCCCCGCCCGGCAAGCCGACCAAGGCGCGGCTGCCGCTCGCCGCCAGCCTCGCGCCGCTGCTGATGGGCGCGGTCATGTACCTGGTGACCAAGAGCCCGCTGATGCTGCTGTTCATGGCGCTCACGCCGGTGCTCGCGATCTGGACCTACATCGAGGACCGCCGCGGCGGCAGGAAGGCCAGCGCGGAGGAGCGCACGCGCTGGGAGGGCGAGCTGGCCAAGCTCTCCGAGCAGCTGGCGACCGCGGCGGCCGAGGAGGAGCACGAGCGCAACGCCGCCGCGCCCGACGCCGGCGAGCTCATCCACCGCGCCGTCTCCCACACCGCCGACCTGTGGGAGCGCCGCCCGTCGGATCCCGACTTCCTGCACCTGCGCGTCGGCACCGCCGACCAGCGCGCCCGCTACGAGGTCGCGGTCGACATGGGCGGCGAGGAGGAGCTGCGCCGCAAGGCGCAGACCGTCGAGGAGCAGCACCGCACCATCCCCGCGGCGCCCGTGCTGGTCGCGATCCCGGAGGCCGGCGCCGTCGGCCTCGGCGGCTCGCCCGCGGGCGTCACCGCGCTCACGCGCTGGCTGCTGGCCCAGGCCGTGACGCTGCACAGCCCGCGCGAGATGATGGTCGCCGCCGCCGTGCGCGAGGAGCTCGTCCCCGAGCTGGGCTGGATCAAGTGGACGCCGCACACGCGCCCGCAGGGGTCCCCGCTCGAGGGCGAGCCGCTCGCGGTCGGCCCCGTCGAGGCGCGCCGGCTCGTGGAAGAGGTGATCGCGCTGCAGCGCCGCCGCCGCGCGGAGGCCGAGCGGATGGGCGCGGGCCCGCCGCGCCGCGGCCTGTTCGTGCTGCTCGTGCTCGACGAGCGCGTCGCGCCCGAGCGCAGCCTGATCGCCGAGCTGCTCGGCGCCACGGGCAAGCACGACGTGGGTGTGCTCTGGCTCGGCCGCGAGATGCGCGAGCTGCCCGGCGAGTGCCGCGTCACCATCGAGCACGACCCGCTGCTCGCGAGCGTCGTGGTCACCGACGCCCGCACCGGCGGCGTGCTGGAGGACGTCACGGTCGACGGCCTCAGCCGCGCCAGCGCGCGCGAGATCGCGCTCGCGCTCGCGCCCGTGCGCGACACCAGCACGAGCGGCGTGCGCGGCGGCATCCCGTCACGCGTGACCCTGCTCGAGCTGCTCGGCCAGTCCGAGCACACGCCGGAGGACGTCGTCGAGCGCTGGCGCGCCGACGCCAGGCGTAAGCTCGCCGCCCCGCTGGGCGCCACCGGCGACGAGCACCTCGTGGTCGACCTGCGAACGGACGGCCCGCACGCGCTGATTGGCGGCACCACCGGCGCGGGCAAGTCCGAGCTGCTGCAGACGCTCGTCGCCTCGCTCGCGCTCGCGCACCCGCCGAACCGGCTCACGTTCCTGCTCGTGGACTACAAGGGCGGCGCCGCGTTTAAGGAGTGCGTCGGGCTCCCTCACACCGTCGGCTTCGTCACCGACTTGGACACGCACCTCACCCAGCGCGCGCTCACGTCCCTGAACGCCGAGCTCAAGCGCCGCGAGCACGTGCTCAAGGACGCGGGCGCCAAGGACCTGATCGACATGGAGCGCCGCTCCAGCGACGCGCCGCCGAGCCTCGTGATCGTGATCGACGAGTTCGCGACGCTGGCCAAGGAGGTGCCGGAGTTCGTCGAGGGCGTCGTCGACGTGGCTCAGCGCGGCCGCTCGCTCGGCGTGCACCTCGTGCTCGCGACGCAGCGCCCGGGCGGCGTCGTGTCCGAGAACATCCGCGCCAACGTGAACCTGCGGATCGCGCTGCGCATGGCCGCCGCGACCGAGTCCGCGGACGTCGTCGGCGTCGGCGACGCGGCCCGCATCCCGCGCACCACGCCCGGCCGCGCGCTCGCCCGCGTGGGCGCGGCCGAGCTGCAGGAGTTCCAGGCCGCCTACGTCGGCGGCATCACGGCCGCGGCGGACTCGGCGCCCGCGATCGAGCTGCGCGACTTCGGCTTCGGCCGCGCCGCCGACGACGGCGCGCAGCCGAGCCGCCCCTCGAGCGCGTTCGGCACCGTCTCCACCGACCTCGAGGAGCTCGTGAAGGCGGTCAACGTCGCCGCCGAGCGCGAGGAGATCCCGCGCCAGCGGTCTCCGTGGCTGCCGGCGCTGGAGCCGATCATCCCGCTGGAGTCGCTGCCCCCGAGCGCCGATCCCGTCGTGACGTTCGGCGTCATCGACGAGCCCGCGCGACAGCGCCGCATCCCGCTCACGCACGACTTCGAGAACGACGGCTCACTGCTCGTCTACGGCGCCAGCGGCGCGGGCAAGACGGCGCTGCTGCGCACGATCGCGCTCGCCCTGGCCGGCCAGACCGGCCCGGACCGCCTGCACCTCTACGGGCTCGACTTCGCCACGCGCGGCCTCACGTCGCTGGAGGCGCTGCCGCACTGCGGCGGCGTCGTCCTCGGCGAGGACGAGGAGCGCGTGACGCGGCTGGTCAGCACGATCCGCAAGACGCTCGCCGCCCGCCGTGAGCGCTTCGCGGCGCGCGGCGCGTTCACGCTCAGCGAGTACAACCGCGCCGTCCCCGAGCACGAGACGCTGCCGCGGATCGTGATCCTGTTCGACGGCTACGCGGGCTTCTTCGCCGCCTTCGAGCGCATCAACCTCGGCGAGATGGTGGACCTGCTGCCGCGCCTGGTCGCCGACAGCCGCCCGCTCGGCGTGCACTTCGTGATCACGGCCGAGCGGCGCGCGACGATCTCCGGCCAGCTCAGCGGCATCGTGCCGACCAAGGTCGTGCTGCGGATGGCCGACCCGGACGAGTACGGCTCGCTCGGGCTGGACATGCGGGCGACCAAGGACGTGGCGCTTCCCGCGGGCCGCGGCTTCGTGCGCGGCGCGATGGAGGCCCAGATCGCGCTCGTCGGCGACGACCCGTCCGGTGAGGGCCAGCTGGCCGCGATCAACCGCGCGGCCCGCGCGCTCCGGGACCGCCACGGCGAAGGCCACGTGCCGCCGATCGCGCCGCTGCCGGCGTCCGTCTCGCGCGACGAGCTCCCGCCCGCCTCCCATCTGCGGCCGGTCCTCGGCCTCGGCGACGAGGACCTCGACAGCGTCGCCGTCGACCTCGCCGACGCGCACTTCCTCGTCGCCGGCCCGTACCGCTCGGGCCGCTCGACGACGCTGGAGACGATCGCCCGCTCGCTGCTCGACGGCGACCCGGGCACGGCGGTGCATCTGCTCGCCCCGCGTCGCAGCCCGCTGCCCACCGCGGACGTCGGCTGGACGTCGGTCGCCCGCGGCGTCGAGGCCTGTGACGCCAAGGCGGCCGAGCTCGCGGCGCTCGCCGCGGACATGGACGAGGGCGACCGGCCGCTCGTGGTCGTGATCGACGACGGCGACGAGCTGGCCGAGACGCTCGGCTCCTCCGCGCTGGAGACGCTCGTGCGGCGCGGGCGGGACGCGCCGGTGCGGATCGTCGCCGCCGCGGAGACCCAGGCCGTGCTGCGCGCCTACGGCGGCTGGCTGCGCGAGCTGCGCAAGGACGAGCACGGGCTGCTGCTCGATCCCGACCTGGACGTCGACGGCGACCTGCTCGGCGTCCGCCTGCCGCGGCGCACGAACGCGGTCTTCCCGCCCGGCCGCGGCTACTACGTGTGGCGCGGCGCGCTGGAGCTGGTCCAGGTCGCCACTTAGCCGAACAGCTCGTCCAGGACCGCCGCGCGACCCGTCGGCGTCAGCGCGTCGTCCTCGATCACGAGCACCGGGCCGTCACCGCGGTCCAGCCACTCGAGCTCGACGCCCTCGGCGCCTTCGCCGACCACCGTCAGCCGCGACGCGCGCGCGATCAGGGACGGGTCCTCGCGCAGCGCCTCCGCGTCGAACGGCTCCGGCGCGCCGACGCTCGTGTCGTCCCCGGTCAACCCGAGAAACGCTCCCACCCGCTCACGCACGTCGTCCTCGACGAGGCTCAGCGCGTAGTCCGAGAACGAGGTGCGGATCAACTCGACGGCGAACCCGTCGCCGCCCCACCAGGCCGCGGCGCCCAGCTCCTCGGCGCTCGCGAACTCGGCGCTGATGCTCCATGTCGCGTCGGGAAGCGTCTCCAGCAGCGGGTCCAGCCAGGACGCGGGCACGAACTTGTCGTCCGCGCCGTAGGCGCCGAGCTCACGCGCCACCAGCGAGCGTGCGGCCGTGCCGATCAGCAGCCGCATCGCCGGTGCGTCGTCAGGGTCCACGGGCAGCGGCTCGAGCCCCGGCACCACGTCGAGCTCGTACGCTCCGGCCAGAAAGTGCAGTTCCTCGGCGGTGAGCAGGACCCCGGTCACGTCAGTCGAGGAAGGTGAAGCTGCGGGCGATGTCGAGGAAAACGCCCGCATAGGTCTCCGTGTCGCGACCGAGGCACGTGCCGTCGATGTGGAACAGGTCGCGGGTCTTGGTGCGCCCGCCGGGCGGGCTGAAGAGCAGGACCTGCAGCTGCAGCAACCGGTCCGGGACGCCCTCGACCGTGAAGCTCTGGTAGCGCAGCGAGGCCGGCTGCCCGCCGATCTCGTCGACCTTCTCGCGCTCGACGCGGAAGTCCGCGAACGCCGCGGCATCCGCGAGCGTGTCCTGCGCCGCCTGCTCGAGGTCCACGGACGCGTCGACGCGGTCGGCGCTCACGAGCAGGTTGGTGCGAAAGCCGGTGGCGGCCGGGTCGAAGAACACGGCGAGGCAGTCCGGTGCCTCGTCGGCGCGCCAGCCGTCGGGCAGCTCGAGCTCGAAGGCCGCGAACGGCGGGATCTCAGCACTCGGGTGGCGGAAACGCTGACTCATCTAGAAGATCCCCAACTTGTCCAAGCCGTCGCCGATGGCGTCGATGCCCTTGTCCGCGACGCCCGCGACGTCCTTGACCGCCTTCTCGGCGTCCACCTCGACCTCGACCGCGACGTTGCCGCCGATACCGAGCGTCGCGCCGATGTGCACCTTGGCCTTCATCTTCTTGCCCACGGAGAAGTCGGCCTCGGCCTGGACGCCCGCGCCGTAGCTGACGCCCGCCTGCGCCTTGCTCTGGACGCCCGCCGGAAGCTGGACCTTGCCGGAGACGTGCGCCTCGCCGCCGACGAACGCGCGGCCACCGGCGCGGCCGGCGACGCCGTCCCGGCCGACCTTGGCCTCGACCTCGCCCTTGGCGTTGGCCCCGATCGAGCCGCCGATCTCCCCCTGCAGCGGCCCGTCGCCGCCGAAGCGGCGGGTGGCGCGCACGAGGTTCGCGGCGACCGACGCCTCCGCGGCCGCGCGGACGCCGTCTGGGCCGATCTTGGCGCCGGCCTTGTACTCGCCTGCGACCTCGCCGAGCGCGACCTCGTGGTTGCTGCCCTTGCCGCCCCAGCGCTTGGCCGCGATCGAGCCGCCGTCGCCGACGTAGATGCCCAGGTCGCGGCTCACCCGGTTGCCCGAGTTGATGTTGCGCCGGAAGTCCCGGAGCTGGCTCTTGGTCAGCGGCTGCTGGCCGCGCGCGAGGCTCCGCCCTTCCCACGTCCCCGGGCTGAGCTTCCATCCGTGGCGCCAGCCGGGCCAGTTGCGGCCGCCGATCTTGCGCGTGCTGCGCCAGAAGGAGCGGCCGCCGAACACCGGCCCCATGAAGCTGCCCTGGTTGGCGAGCACGGCCTTGTGCGCCCGCCGGTCGAGGTCTCCGGCCGCGCTGCGGATGCTGGAGGCGCCGCGCAGCAGCTGGTCGCCGGCCGTGCGCAGCCGCAGCTCGATCTCCCAGCGCTCGCCCGGCGGCATCTCCGGGATGGCCGCGCACGAGACCTGGCTGCTCAGGGCCTGCAGCTCGCCGGCCGCGGTGCGCATGCGGCCCGCGGCGGAGCGGACGGAGCCGGGATCGATGACGATGCGCGTCACAGCTTGTTGCGTTGCGCCTCGCGGCGGCGCTCGTCCGCGTCCATGCGCCGCATCCGCTCGAGCTTGCGCTCCCGCTCGCGCTGGTCGTGCTCGACCTTGCGTGCGATGCCTTCGAGCCGGGTCGCGATCGACTCGAGCTCGGCGGCGACCGAGCGCGCGCTCCCGCGCCAGGAGCCGGCGCCGGCCCGGAACTCGGTGGCCGCGGGGCCTTGGAAGGTCATGCAGTCCACGGCGCCGCGCACGTCAGCCTCGACGGTGCTGACCTGGCGCGCCTGGGACCGGACGCGGGCGGCGAAGGCGCGAATCGCGGCCGGGTCGCCGGGAACGGGAGCGAGAGGATGCATCCAGCGGTGATGCGGCGGCCCGTGGGCGCGGGCCGCCGGTTCCTTGCTCGGGCGCTACGAGCCCGCCTGCGTGAGGGCGGTGTGGCGGCGCGCGATCTCGCCGGAGGCCTCGCGGAGAGCCTGCTCGAGCTGGCGCAGCGTGGGCTGAAAGGTGCTCTCCCACTCGCTTCGGAAGCGGTCAGCCGCCGGGCCCTTCCACCACGTCGAGCCCATCTGGCTGCCGATGCTCGACGTCAACTGCGAGACGTTCACGGCTTCCTGATCGAACTTCTTGCGCAGTGCGTCCAACTGGCCCATCTCGGCGCCGATTTGGCCCGACATGCTCCGTCTCCCTTCGCCGCTTTCACCAATGCGTACGCGGGCCAGCTTACCGGCAAATCGCTTCGACAAAAGCCGATTGGTCTGTGTTACGGTCCGGGCGTGGCAAAGGGCGTGCCGGTGGGCGATGTGCACGGAATGCGGAGGCTCGCTGACCAGCTCGTGGCGATGGGTCGCCAGGTCGGGCAGGCCGCCCACCAGATGAACACGCGCGTGACGGACCTGCCGTACGAAGGGCCGGCCGCGCAGCGGCTGCGCCACTGGGCCAACGATCAGCAGGTGCAGGCGGCGCAGACCAAGGGCAAGCTCGACGAGCTCGCCCACTACCTGCGCCGCGAGGCCCAGGCACTCGAAGAGGCACAGCGGCTCGCCGTCCCGGCAAAGCGGTGAGCTCGATGCCGACGCAAGCGCAGCTGCGCAGCGAGTACGAGAACGCGGCGGCCATCGGCCTGCGCCGGGCGTGTCAGGAGGCCGAGGAGCGCTACGACCTGCCCCGCGGGCTGATGCTCGCGATCGCCTCGCGCGAGACGAACATGCGCAACATCAACGGCGACGGCGGGCACGGCCGCGGCGTGTTCCAGATCGACGACCGCTACCACCAGGACTTCCTGCGCAAGCACGGCTCGCCACCGCCGGTGGACGCCTCCGCGATGTACGCCGCCTCGCTGATCGCGAGCAACATGAAGTACGCGAAGGAGCAGGGCGTCCCGGAGAAGGACCGGCTGCGCGTGGCCGTGGCGGGCTACAACGCCGGCATGGGCGGCGCGCTGGCGGGCTACCGCTCCGGCGCCGTGGACTCGCGCACCACCGGGGACAACTACTCCTCCGACGTCCTCGCCCGGCGCAAGGCGATCGTCTCGTTCCTGCCGACGGCGATGGTGGGGATCACGGTCGGCGCCGGCGTCGCGATCGGCTTCGACCCGCCCGGCGAAGACGGCGACCGCAAGCTTCCGGGACCGGTCTCCGACGACGAGAAGGGCGCCAAGAACGGCGGCCGGGGGCGCCTCGTCAACGAGGGCGCCAAGCGCGGCCCGATGATCGTCCTGGACCCGGACAAGATGCGCTCCGCCGCCAGCCTGCTGGCCCGCACCAGCAACGAGCTCGACCGGGACGCGCAGCTGATCAAGACGCAGGCCAGCAAGGTGACGCTGCCGCCGCAGGTCCGGACCAACGTGCTCGCCGAGATCGCGGCGATCCAGTACCGGATGCGTGCGCTGGGCAACGGCGCCGAGGACCAGGCCGAGGACCTGCGCAAGCGCGCGAACCGCATCGACGAGCCCGCGGGCGCTTCACGGCGCAGTGCCGGCAAGGCCAAGCTCGCGCGCAAGCCGGTGCTCGCGCGCGGCGCGACGGGCGCGACGGTCAAGACGCTCCAGCGGCTGCTGAACCGGCTCGGGTTCGGGCCGCTGGCTGTCGACGGCATCTTCGGCCCGCTCACCCAGGCCGCGGTGCAGCGCTTCCAGCGGGCCAAGAAGCTCGACAGCGACGGCGTCGTCGGGCAGAAGACGTGGGCGGCGTTGCTCGGCCAGCCCGTGCCCAAGCCGGTCACCCGCCCGAGCGGCGACGCGCCGGCGGCCGGCAAGGGCTTCGGCGCCTCGCTGGTGAAGATCGCGCGCGGCCAGCGGGGCTACGACGAGTACGGCAACAACGGCAACAAGTTCAGCGCCTGGGCCAACCGGCCGGCCGAGCCGTGGTGCGCGGACTTCGTCTCCTGGACCTACGCGCAGGCGGGCAAGCCGGTGGGCCCGAACGGCAAGGGCTACGCGGCCGTCTCGCAGTGGATCGACTACTTCAAGGCCCGCGGCGACTGGCACACCGCGCCGCGGATCGGCGCCGCCGTCATGTTCGACTGGAAGAACGGCGGCGTCACCAGCGATCACATCGGGATCGTGACCCGGATCGAGGGCCACAGCGTCTACTACATCTCGGGCAACACGAGCGGGAGCGGCGGCACCGGCGTGTACGAGAAGTCCGTACCGCTGGCCAACGTCACGGGCTACGGGTGGCCGCCGCAGTGAGCGAGCAGACGGTCACGCGCGAGGAGTTCGCCGCGCTCGCGCTCGAGCCGACGTACGTCTTCCGGATCGAGCGCAGCGCGATGGACGTCGTCGCCGCGATGAGCTTCTACGTGGACCTGCCGCGCCAGAGCGCGCTGCGCGTGGTGGCCGAGGCCGACGACACGTACACGCTGCTCGAGCAGCCGGTGGCCGACGTCATCTACTCCGGGCTGATCGAGGCGCTGGGCATCTGGCCCGACACGCATCCGGAGCTGGACGCGGACGCGACGCCGCCCGATCTCGAAGCCGCCGTGGAGACGACGCTGGTCGTCCTGCGCCACACCGACGAGGGCATCGAGGAGCACGAGCTCACCTGGTATGA
Source organism: Solirubrobacter deserti (assembly GCF_027587175.1). Lineage (GTDB taxonomy): Bacteria > Actinomycetota > Thermoleophilia > Solirubrobacterales > Solirubrobacteraceae > Solirubrobacter > Solirubrobacter deserti. The sequence goes on along the minus strand of NZ_JAPCID010000014.1, from coordinate 61,478 downwards.
CGCCGACGAAGAGGGCGTCTGGCTGCCGGGCGAGGACGACCTGCAGCCGACGAGCGACTACGCGCTCTACCAGGCGCTACCGCTGATGCTCGCGTTCGAACACCGGTGAGCAAGGTCGGATGATCGGGGTGGGGCGGAGGGGATGCCCCCCTGCTTCTACAACTCGACTCTGTCGCTGAAGTACCACAGCGCCGCGAGCCCGACGCCGGTGCCGGCGAGCACGAACGCGGCGAGGATGTAGACGCTGAGCACGGTCGCGACGATCCGATCGCGCAGGCGCCAGTAGGACTTCCACGCGGGGATGACCACCAGCACGAGCCAGGCCACGAGGCTGACGAGCGCGGCGGCGCCGATGATGATGTAGGTCTTCTCGCTGTCGCTCATTGGCTGGGCACATTGTGGCGGACGCGCCCGGCGAACAACGCGAACGTGCCCACGATCGCCCAGATCGCGATCGCCAGGGCCGCGCCGCCGAGCACGTCGGTGAGGAAGTGCGCCCGCAGGTAGATCCGCGTCACGCCGACGATCACGGCCAGGATGACCACCACCGTGACGAGCGCGATGCGGACCGCCCAGCCGACGCCGGCGCGCACGAGGACGGTCGCCAGCGCGATCAGCCCGATCGCGTACGCGGTGTGGCCCGAGGGGAACGCCTGGTTGAACGTGTCCGTGAACGCCTCGGCGGGCCGGTCGCGGTCGTAGGCCGTCTTGGTGGAGTGGACGGCGCCCCACACGGCGAGCCAGCCCACGACGAGCGCCACGGCGTCGATCCAGCGGCGCTTGACCGCGGCGAACCCCGCCGTCGCGAGCGTCAGCGCGGCGGTGACGGGCGAGGAGCCGATCTCGGTCACGACCCGCGCGACATCCACCAGCGTCTCGCTGCGCAGGCGTTCGGCGAGGTCGGCCGCCATGCGGTCGATGCGCGGCTCGGGGTTGTTGAGGATCGCGTCGCCGATCAGGAAGAAGCTGAACGAGCCGGCCAGCGCGAACGTCAGCAGCGTCGTGAGCTCGAGGCCGAGGTTGCCGGGCGTGACGCGGTCGGCGGTGAAGCGCGCGGCGACGTCCGCGACCCTCGCCGCCGGGCTGAGCAGCATGTGCCACAGCGGGCGCGCGACCTTCGCGACGTGCTTCCAGCCCGGCTCTTGGTCGTGCTCGGAGATGAACTCGCGGACCTTCGCGCGGGCCTCCGGGCTGCGCCGCAGGTGAACCAGCGCGACGATCCCGCCGATCACGACCACGGTCGTGCCGAGCGCGAACAGCCCGCGCGACACGTAGGTCGTGAGCTGGTCGATCGACCGCCAGAACAGGAAGCCGAGCGTGCAGAACAGGATCGACCACAGGCCCGCGGCGAGCACGTCGTACGGGAGGAAGCGCCGGATCGGCATCCGCGACGCGCCCGCCGTGAACGGGATCAGCGGGCGCACGAGGCCGAGGAAGCGACCGAAGACGATGAAGATCGCACCGCGCTTGTCGAGGAACGACTCCACCGTCTGCAGGCGCTCCTCGGTGATCTTCAGCCGCTCGCCGTGCGTGAGCAGCCACTGGCGGCCGAGCCGGCGGCCGAGCTCGAACGCGGTCAGGTCGCCCAGCACGCAGCACACCCACACGATCCCGATCAGTGCCAGCAGCGAGATCTCGCCCTGGCCGGCGACCAGCCCACCGACGATCACGGCCGTCTCGCCCGGCGCGACGAACCCGAGGAACGCGCCCGTCTCCAGGAACGCCAGCAGGCCGACGGCCAGATAGGTCCACTTGCCCAGCGCGCGGCCGGCGTCCTCGAGGATGTGCTCGAAGTTCGGCAGCTCGATCACGCCGAGGCCGACCAGGCACGCGCCGACGATCGCGACCACCTCGGCGACCTGCACCCAGCGGTGCTGCTTGTGGCGGCGGATGATCAGCCAGCCGGCGAGCGCCGCGGCCGCGAGCAGCCAGGTGAACTTCACGCGGCCACCGCACGCGGGTACGTGCGCTGCAGGAAGGCGAGGGCCTCCGGGTCGGCGCTGATCCCGAACACCGTCGGGCCGGATCCGGTGACCATCGCGTGCTCGGCGCCGACCGCGCGCAGGGCGTCCAGCGCCGGGTCGATCAGCGGGCACAGACGGCGCGCGGCGGGCTCCAGGTCGTTGACGTACTCGAACGTCCCGTCGCGCAACGCGGCCGCGGCGGCTTCGAGCTCTTCCGGCGTCCGCGGCCGGTCGTGCGCGTCGAACTCGCGGTACACCTCACCCGCGCCGAGCGCGGCGCCGAGCGGCACGACGATCAGCGGCGGCTTGTTCCCGGGCAACGGCTCCACAAACTCCCCCGCTCCGGTCATCAGCGCGCGCTGCGCGTGCAGCATCACGGTCACGTCGGCGCCGAGCCGCATCGGCACGTCGTCGGGGACGGGGATGCCACTCGCTTCGCTGATCAGCCTCAGCGCGGCCGCCGCGTCGCTCGACCCACCCGCCATGCCCGCCGCGATCGGGATCCGCTTGGTGATCTCGATCCGCAGCGGCGGCCCGTCCCACCCCGTCGCCGCGCGGAACTCCCGCAGCGCCCGCAACGCGAGGTTCTCGCCGTCGACGCCCGCGCAGATCACCTCGTCGCGCTCCCCGGGCGACGTCGTCAACTCGTCGGCCAGGTCCGTCGGCTGCACCAGCGAGACCAGCGGGTGCAGGCCATCGGGACGGGGCGCGCCGATCAGCAGGCACAGGTTGACCTTCCCCGGCGCCCTCACCGCAGGCGCTCCCACAGCGCACGCCACTCCGGCGGCGACAGCGACTCGGCGCGCGCGTCGGCGGGCTTCCCGATCGCCTCCAGGGCGGCGCGGGCGCGGTCACGCTCGTCCTTGCCGCCGCCCGAGAGCTCCAGCGACTTCGCGAGCGCCTTGCGGCGGTGCTTGAAGCCACGCTGCACGAGCGTCCGCAGCGACGCGGGCGGGGCGGGCGAATGGCGCTCCAGCACCACCAGCACGGAGTCGACGTTCGGCACCGGGTGGAACACGTTGCGCGGGATCTTGCGGCCGACGCGCACGTCGCACGCGAGCTGGGCGAGCACGGACGGGACGCCGTACGCGGGCGTGGAGGCGGACGCGGCGAAGCGCTCGCCCACCTCCTTCTGCACCATCGCCACCCACGTGGTGACGCTCGCCAGCTCGGTCGTGCGCAGGATCACGGTCGCGGCCACGCCGTACGGCAGGTTGGCGACGACCTTCGTGGGAGCGGGCTCCAGTGCATCGAGGTCGAGCTTGACCGCGTCGGCTAAATGCAAGCTGGTGTTGTCGTACGGGTCCAGCGCGTCGCGCAGCGCCGGCTCCAGGCCACGGTCGAGCTCCACGACGTGCACGTGCGCGACCCGCTCGGCCAGGTACTCGCTCAGCACGCCGAGCCCGCCGCCCACCTCGAGCACGACGTCGGACTCGTCGAGCTCGGCCAGACGCCCGATGACGTCGAGGATGTTCGAGTCGACGAGGAAGTTCTGGCCCAGGTCACGGTTCGGCCGCACGCCGAACTCGCGCATGCGCCGGATGGAGGGCTGAGAAGGCTGAGTCACCAGCCGAAGAGCTTGGCAGCGTTCGCCTCGACGGCGGCTTCCAGCTCTTCGTAGGCGATCCCGCGACGCTCGGCGATGAAGCGCGCGGTGTGGGTGACGTACGCCGGCCGGTTGCGCTCCTTGCGCACGGCCTGCGGCGTCAGGTACGGGGCGTCGGTCTCGACCAGCAGCCGGTCCAGCGGCACCTTCTCCGCGGCCTCGGCCAGGTCGCTCGCCTTCGGGTAGGTCACGTTGCCGGCGAACGAGATCCACCAGCCATGGTCCAGGCACTCCTGGAGCCGGTCCGCCATCGAGAAGCAGTGCAGGATGACCTCGAGCTCCGCGGCGTCGCGGGCCAGGGTGGAGATCGTGTCCTCGTCGGCCGCGCGCGTGTGGATGACCAGCGGCTTGCCGACCTCGCGCGCGAGCGCGATCTGGTCCGCGAACGCGCGCTCCTGGTCTCCCCGCGGTGCGTAGTCGCGGAAGTCGTCCAGCCCGGTCTCGCCGATCGCGCGCACCTTCGGGTGGTCGGCGAGCGCGCGCAACCACTCGATCCCCGCGTAGTCGGTGGTGTAGTTCGGGTGCAGCCCGACGGCGCAGAAGACGTCCTCGTGCGCCTCGGCCGCCCGCACCGCCGCGCCGCAGGACTCCTCGTCGGTCCCGATCGTGAGGATGCGGTTCACGCCGACCGCCCGCGCAGCCTCGACCCACTCGGCCGCGACCGCGGGGTCGGCGTGCAGGTGCGTGTGGCTGTCGATCATTCCGGCTTCGGGAACAGCGGAGCGACCTTCTCGACCGGCTGCCCGCCGGGGTGCGCGCCGTAGCGGGCGCCCTCCAGGTCGGTGTCCGGCGTGCCGAGCGCGGCCAGCAGCTTCTCCGTGGACTCCGGGATGTAGGGCACGAGCAGGACCGTCACCACGCGCAGGCCCTCGGCGAGCGAGCGCAGGACGACCTGCAGCCGCTCGGCCTGCGTCTCGTCCTTGGCCAGCTGCCACGGCTGCGTCTCCTCGACGTAGCGGTTCAGCCGCCGCACGCGCTGCCAGATGCGGTCCAGCGCCTGCGTGACCTCCGCCTTGTCCAGCAGCGCCTTGACCTCGTCCAGCAGGCCTTCGAAGTCGCTCGCGAGCAGCGGGTCCAGCTCCGCCGTGGGCGCCGCGCCGTCGCAGTAGCGCGCGACCATGTTCGTCGCGCGGCTGGCGAGGTTGCCGAAGTCGTTGGCGAGCTCGCTCGTGTAGCGCTCCTCGAACCCGCCCGTGGAGACCGAGCCGTCCTGCCCGAACGAGACCTCGCGGAAGCAGTAGTAGCGCAGCGCATCGGTGCCGAAGCGATCGATGACCTCGAACGGATCGAGCACGTTGCCGAGCGACTTGGACATCTTCTCGCCGTTGAGCAGCAGGAAGCCGTGGATGAAGATCTCGCGCGGCACCTCGATGTCCGCCGCCATCAGCATCGCGGGCCAGAAGACGGCGTGGAACTTCAGGATGTCCTTGCCGATGATGTGGAACGCTGGCCAGAACGTGTCGGTGAGGTCCTCGCCCTCGCGCGCGAAGGACAAGGCCGTGTAGTAGTTCAGCAGCGCGTCGAACCAGACGTAGAAGACGTGGCCCTCGTCCCACGGCACCTCGACGCCCCACGTGAGCTTGGAGCGCGAGAGCGAGACGTCGTTGAGCCCGCCCTGGATGAACGACAGCGCCTCGTTGTAGCGCGAGCGCGGCGCCACGAAGCCCGGCCGGTCCGCGTACAACGCCTCCAGGCGCTCCTGGAAGGCCGAGAGCTTGAAGAACCAGTTCTCCTCGCTCTGGTGCTCGAGCGGGATCTTGTGGATCGGGCACGTCTGGTCGGGCCCGATCTCCTGCTCGGTCTTGAAATCCGCGCAGCGCGGGCAGTACAGGCCCTCGTAGGCGCCCTTGTACGTGAAGCCGTTGTCGTGGATGCGCTGCATCACGTCCTGGACGCGCCGCTTGTGGCGCGGGTCGGACGTGCGGATGAAGAAGTCGTTGGTGGTGTTCAGGCGCGGGCCGAGCGCGAGGAAGCGCTCGGCGTTCTTGTCCGCGAGCTCCTTCGGCGTCATCCCGAGCTTCTCGGCCGCCTGCGCGACGGGCTCGCCGTGCTCGTCCGTGCCCGTGAGGAAGAAGACCTCCTCCCCGCGCTGGCGCATGTGGCGGGCCAGGATGTCGGCGCCGATCGTGGTGTACGCGTGACCCAGATGGGGCGCCGCGTTGACGTAGTAGATCGGCGTCGTGACGTAGTAGGCCATCGCGCCCGGAGACGTTAGCGGGACTCGTACCGCATGCAGACCGCCGCGACTCTCGTTAGCCTTGCGTCTCCTTGAGCCGCATCCTGCGCTTCATCGCACAGTTTCCCGGACGGGCCTGCCTGTACCTGCTGGTGTCCACCGTCATCCTCGGCGGGGGGTTCTTCAGCCTCGTCGAGAACGATCCCCCCGACAACCCCGTCGACTGGATCGACGGCATGTGGTGGGCGATCGTCACGCTCACCACGGTGGGGTACGGCGACTTCGCGCCGGATTCGATCGCCGGCCGCTGGGTCGCGATGTTCGTGATGGCGGGCGGGCTCGGCTCCGTCGCCATCCTCACCGGCCTGCTCGCGGACGAGATCCGCGAGGCCCGGATACACGGGCGTGACGAAACTCCTGAGCTCGACGACGATATTGAGCACGTGATGGCCATCCTTGAAGCGGAGATGGACAAGCTCCGCGCGCGGGTATCGCACCCCGAGGTGGTCGAAGCCTTGCGTCGCATCCACGCCAACGAGGCCTCCAAGGAAGAGATGAAGTGACCCCAGAACGCCGACGCCTCCGTTCCCGCGCCGTCCCGCTGCTGGCCGTGCCCGTCCTCGCGATCGCGTTCGCCGCCTGCGGCGACGACGAGGAGAGCGCGTACTGCGTCGACGAGAACGACCAGATCGTCGAGAACCGCTACTGCGACGACGAGGCCTACGCCGGCAACGGCGGAGGCGGCGGCGCGTTCTTCTGGTTCTACGGCGGCAGCCCCGTCAGCGGCAGCCGCTACACCACGGGTACCAAGCTCAAGGGCGGCGAGCGCGTCTCGGCCTCCAACGTCGCGGAGAACGCGCGCCGCGGCGGCTTCGGCTCCTCCAGCCGCGGCACCAGCGCGAGCGGCGTCGGGCGCTCGGTCGCCTCCTCCCGCTCCTCCGGAGGCTGAGCCGCGGTGTACCGGATCGAGGTTGAGCCTCGCCAGGGCTGGCCGACGATCATCGAGCAGCAGGGCCTCATCTACTGGAAGACCGAGCTGCCGGACGGGTCGATGATGCCCTACTGGCACGAGTCGAACGCGTACACGCTCACCAGCGACGAGGTCTACGAGATGGAGGCGAGCGTGCGCCTCCTGATGGAGATGCTCGTCGAGGCCGGTGACTACATCATCGAGAGCAACCTGTTCTCGGAGCTGGGCATCCCCGGCTGGGCGGTCCCGCGCATCAAGGAGACGTGGGAGTCCGAGCCGCCGATGGTCTACGGGCGCTTCGACTTCGCCTACGGCGAGGACGGCTTCAAGATGCTCGAGTACAACGCGGACACGCCGACCGCGTTGGTGGAGACGGCGATCCAGTGGCACTGGGTGCAGGACGTCTACGGCGCGGGCGGCGACCAGTGGAACATGGTCCACGAGCTGCTGGTCCAGCGCTGGAAGGAGCTGCTGCCGCGGCTGCCGGGCGACCGCGTGCACTTCGTCCACACCAGCGCGGAGAAGTCCGGCGAGGACTTCATGACCGCGGCCTACATGGTCGAGGTCGCGCGCGAGGCCGGGTTCACGTGCGAGCTGCTGCCGATCGAGCAGATGGGCCTACACCAGCACGTCGGCTTCGTGGACCGCGAAGGGCGCTCGATGCGCAGCATCTTCAAGCTCTACCCGTGGGAGTGGCTCGTCCACGAGGAGTTCGCGGAGGCCGCCCTGAACCGGATGGGCGACGAGCAGAACCAGACGCTGTGGATCGAGCCGATCTGGAAGATGATGTGGTCCAACAAGGGCATCCTGCCGGTGCTGTGGCGCCTGTACCCGGACCACCCGAACCTGCTTCCCGCGTTCTTCGAGGGCGAGGAGCACAAGCTCTCCAGCTACGTGAAGAAGCCGCTGCTCGCGCGAGAGGGCGCGAACTCGGTGATCGTGATCGACGGCGACGAAGCGGACCGCGGCCCTGACCAGGGCTACGGCGAGGAGGGCTTCGTCGTCCAGCAGTACACCGACCTCGGCGACTACGACGGCAATCACCCCGTGTTGGGCGTGTGGACCGTCGACATGGAGCCGGCAGGGCTCGGCATCCGCGAGTCGAACGGGCTCGTCACGAACAACCTGTCGCGGTTCGTTCCGCACGTAATAGATGACTGAGAGAGGGAGCGCCATCCGTGTTTGAGCTCGTCCTGCAGACCCTCGCCTACTCCGGCGTCGGCCTCGCCGTCCTGTTGGTCGGGTTCATCGCACTCGACCTGCTCACGCCAGGGCATCTCGGCAGCCACGTCATGGAGGGCAACCGAGGCGCCGGGCTGATCGCCGCCACCGGCCTCGTGTCGCTCGGCCTGATCCTGTGGTTCTCGATCTACTTCACGGGCGCGGGCTGGGACGGCCTGGTCGACGCCGGCGTCTTCGGGCTCGTCGGCGTGATCACGCAGGCCATCGGCTTCCTCGCGCTCGACATGCTGATCCCGGGCAAGCTGGCCGATCACTGCTTCGACGGCGCCACCGAGCGGGTGCACCCGGCGGCCTACGTGACCGCCGGCATTCAGCTGTCGGCCGCGCTCGTGATCTGCGCGGCGCTGACGTAGGCGAGATAGTCAGGGCTGGGAGCGCGCTCGCCGCGCTCCATCGAGTGCACGAGCTCGACGACCTTGTCGTTGCACGGGGTCGGGAGGTTCAGCTCCCGGCCCTTGGCCGCCACGCCGCCGTTGACGACGTCGACCTCGGTCTCGCGGCCGGCGTCGAGGTCCTGCAGCATCGAGGGCCGCACGTTGGCCATGTGCTCCATCATGCGCGCCAGGCCCTCGGGGCTGAACTCGTACGCGTGGACGCCGTGCATCTCGCCGAGCTCCAGCCCTTGCGCGCGGGCCACCCGCACGCCCTCCTCCCACAGCGCGAACACGGCGTCCGGACCCTGCTCGGCGACGCCGCCGTAGCGCAGGCCGGAGATGGCCGAGAGCCCGGTGAAGGTCGAGTTGACCTGCAGCTTGGTCCAGATCATGCCGCGCACGTTGTCGGTCACACGCGTGTGGCCGAGCGGCTGCAACGCTTCGGCCAGCGCCCGCGCGCGGTCGGTGATCGCCCCGTCGAGCTCGCCGACCACGTATCCGCCCTCGGAGTCGCGGACCAGTTCGCCCGGGCCGACGTTGGATCCGCCCCACTCGACGAGGCAGGCGAGCAGGTTGCCCTTCCCGACGATGGCCTCCACCCGGTCCTGGATGAGCCCGTTGCCGAGCGTGACGAACGCGCCGATGCCGCCGCGCTCCACCAGCGGCGGGATCACCGTGGCGTGCAGCGGGGACTTGACGGCGATCAGCGCGAAGTCGAACTCGCCCTCCAGCGCTTGGATCGTGGTGACCGCGCGCAGGGGCTGCGGGTCGGCGCCGTTGATGACGAGGCCGGGGTCGTTGAGCTTGGCCGCGTGCACCTCGTTGGCGTCGAGCACGACGACGTCGGCGGCCGCTCCCGCGGCGGTGATGCCGCCGATCGCGCCACCGCCGACCACCAGGATCCTGGGCATGCCGCCTAGCGTAGGCGGAACGTGGCGCTGCGCGCGAGCTCGGTCGCCTCGTCGGACGCGGTGAGCAGCACGCGGGCCTGCACCTTGCGGTCTGTCGGGAGCTTGAACCGGACGCTGCCCGCGGCATTTGTCTTCGCCGCCTTCACGGGCCACCAGCCGAAGCGCTCCTTGAGCTTGAGCTGGAGGACGACGGTGGCGCCGGGGCTCGCGGGCGTGACCCGGGCGACGACCGTACGGCCGTGCTGCGCGGCGCTCACCTTGCGGTCGAGCACCAGCAGCTGGACGGGCGGTGCGGACTCCCCGCCCGCGACCGCGGTGTAGCTCGCGGTCGCGCTCGGCGTGAAGGTCGCGCTGAACGCGCCGGCCTTGACGGTGGCCGTGGCCCGTTCGGCGCCGTCGGCCTGGATCGAGACGGTCGCGCCGTCCGGCAACGCGGCGCGGCCCTTGAGCGTGTACGGACGGCCGGGCGCGGCGGGCTCCTTCGCGGCGTCCAGGAGCAGCCGGTGGACCGCGATGCCGCCGCGCATCGCCGGGTGCAGCCGGCACAGGTACGCGTAGGTCCCGGGCGTGTCGAAGCGGTGCTCGTACATCGCGTCCATCAGCAGGCGCGGGGACGCGAAGCTGCGGTCCTCGGCGGCCACGTCGTGCGCGCGCAGGGAGGCGTTGTGCCAGGTCACCGTGTCGCCGGCGAGCACGTCCAGGTGCGGAACCGCGAACGACGCGTTGTAGATCGGGACGGCGGGCCCAGCGTGCTTGGTGCCGTGGTCGTGCTGCGCGAAGGCGGGCGCGGGCAGGGCGAGCAGGACGGCGATCGGGAACAGGCAGCGGCGCATCGGACGCGACTATCTCGGGTGCGCCAAAGCGGTGCGATGGAGTTCTCCGCCGTCCTCAGGGCGGATAGCCGCACCCCGCTCACGAGCCAGCACCACAGTTTGGTCGAACGCTTGACTTCCGCTGCGTGGCGGCGTTTCTTGCTCCGCATGAATCCCCTCCGCACCGTGGTCGCCGCCGCCGTGATCACGCTTGCTGTGCCGGCCATGGCGCAGGCGAAGACGAAAGAGATGTACGTCGGCTCACCGCCGGCGACGACCAAGAAGCTCGGCGAGGCGACGGTCGCCAACGCGTTCTTCCCGAGCAAGCTGACGGTGGCCGCCGGTGATTCGGTGAAGTTCGTCCCGGCCGGCTTCCACAACGTCCACGTGCCCAAGAAGGGTGAGGGCGCGGCGCCGTTCCTCATCCCCAGCGGCCAGAAGGTCGCGGGCCTCAACGACGCCGCGGGCGCCCCGTTCTGGTTCAACGGCCAGGACGCGATGGGCCTGAACCCGGCGGTCGTGGCCGCGGCCGGCTTCGGCAAGAAGTTCACCTACACGGGCGCCGAGGCCATCCAGTCGGGCCTGCCGAGCGAGAAGGCCAAGCCGATGACGGTCAAGTTCTCCAAGGCCGGTAGGTACACCGTCTACTGCGACATCCACAACGGCATGAAGGCGACGGTCAAGGTCGTCAAGAAGGGCGCCAAGACGCCGACGGCCAAGCAGGACGCGGCCGCGATCAAGAAGCAGTCCGACGCGGCCCTCGCCGCCGCCGAGGGCCTCGCCACGGCCGAGCAGCCGGCCAGCACCGTCGCGCTCGGCGTGGCGGCCAAGGGCGGCGTCGAGTACCTGGGCATGGTTCCGGCGAACCTCACCGTCGCCCCGGGCACCACGGTCAAGTTCGCGATGACCAAGGGCAGCTACGAGCCGCACACGGCCACGTTCGGTCCGGGCGACATCACCGACCCGAACTCCTACATCGGCGCGATCGCCAAGTCGTTCGAGTCACCGGCGATCGACCCGAAGGCGATCTACCCGAGCGACGTCACGCCCGTCTCGATGAGCCCGACGCTGCACGGCAACGGCTTCTGGAACTCCGGCGTCCTGGACGCCGCGTCCGGCACGCCGCTGCCCGGCGAGGCGAGCGTGAAGTTCGACACGCCCGGCAAGTACACGTACTACTGCGTCATCCACCCGTTCATGGTCGGTTCCGTCACCGTTCAGTGAGGCGCCTGACCGCAATGGTGCTGTGCGGGGCCGCGAGCTTGCTCGCGGCCCCGTCCGCGTCGGCGGCCACCCGCGAGTACTGGGTGGCCGCCGTGCCGGTGACGCTCAACATCGCGCCCAACCAGCGCGACGCGATCCACGACACCAAGCTCACCCCCGAGCAGACCGTCTTCGGCACGGTCGTCTACCGGCGCTACACGAAGGGCTGGAAGAAGCCGCTGGCGAACGTGTCGGCGCCCGGCTCGGGCAACACCGACCTCATCCCGGGGCCGCTGATCCGCGCCCGCGTCGGCGACAAGATCCGCGTGCACTTCAAGAACCTCGACACGGCGTTCAACCGGTCGCACTCGATGCACTTCCACGGCGTCGAGTACAAGCCCGACTCCGACGGCTCCTACCTGCCCGGCTACTCCGGCAAGGACGCGGACGTCAAGCCCGGTCAGACGTGGACCTACAAGCTCACCGCGGGCAAGGACTCCGCGGGCGCGTGGCCGTATCACGATCACGGGCCGGACATGACGCCGTCGCTGGAGGGCGGGATGTTCGGGATGCTCTCGATCCTGGGCCGCAAGGAGCGCGCGCCGGACCGCGAGTACGTCGTGATCTTCTCGCCCATGGGCCAGTTCCAGGCCGTCAACGGGCGCGCGTTCGTCGGCAACACGCCGGTGTTCAAGTCCCGCGTCGGCGAGCTCGTGCAGTGGGACGTCGCCGTGATCGGCTCCGAGCACCACACGTTCCACGTCCACGGCCACCGCTGGCGCAACCCGCTGGGCGTGCCGGTGGACACCATCACGCTCGGCCCGGCCGAGTCGGCCCGCATCCGCTGGCGCGAGCGCGACCCCGGCACGTGGATGTACCACTGCCACGTGGAGTCGCACATGATGGCCGGGATGATCGGGACCTATCAGGTCAACAGAGCGCGGTAGAGCTCGTTCGAGGGCGCGCCGGTGAGGTCGGAGACGACCTTCGCGGCCGTCTTCGCGCGGGCTCCCGCGTCGACCAAGGCCCGCACGGCCTCGACCGCCTCCGGATCGAGTCCCGCGGATTTCGGCGCGCCCCCGATCACGAGGACGATCTCGCCGCGCGGGTCCTGGTCGGCGTAGCGCCCCGCGAGTTCGGCGGCGCTCCCGCGGACGATCTCCTCGTGCAGCTTCGTCAGCTCGCGGCAGACGGCGACGGGGCGCTCGGGGTCCAGGTCGGCGAGGATCTTCAGCGACGCACCGACGCGCCGCGGCGACTCGAACGCCACGACGGTCTCCGGCGCTGCGAACACCTCCCGCAGCGGACCCGCCTTGCGCGGGAGAAAGCCCGCGAAGCGCCAGGCATCGTTGGGCAGGCCGCTGGCGACGAGCGCGGTGAGCGTCGCCGACGGGCCGGGCAGCACCTCGACACGCAGGTCGGCGGCGATCGCGGCCTGGACGAGGTCATAGCCGGGGTCGCTGACGAGCGGCATGCCGGCGTCGCTGACCAGCGCCACCGTCGCGCCCTCGCGCATGCGCTCGACGAGCTCAGCCGCGCGGGCGCGCTCGTTGTGCTCGTGGTAGGAGACGAGCCGGGCCTCGATGCCATGGCGCCTGAGCAGGCCCTGCGTGTGGCGGGTGTCCTCGCACGCGATCACGTCCGCCTCCCGCAGCGCCGCGAGCACGCGCAGCGTGATGTCCTCGAGGTTCCCGATCGGGGTCGGGCAGACGACCAGGCGCCCGCTCACGATGACGATTCGCGCGAGTGCGAGCCCGCTGGGCGAGTACTCGCAGCGTCGCGAGCCGCCAGGCGAGTGACGCCGGCTTCGATCGCGCCCGTCGGCTTGCCGTCGAGCAGGTCGCGGGCGAGCAGGCCCGCGCCGATCATCCCCGCCTCCGGGCCGAAGCGCGCGGCTTCGACGCGCACGACGTCCTTCGCCGGCGAGAGCGCGCGCTGGCGCATCACCTCTCGAGCCGGCTCGAGCAGCAGTTCCCCGGCCGCGATCACGCCGCCGCCGATCACGACCACCTGCGGGTTGAACGTGTTCACGAGGTTGACGATGCCGACGCCGAGCGCGCGGCCGATCGTCTCGATCGCGTCCCGGGCCACCGGGTCCCCGGCGGTGGCCAGCTCGGTGATCAGCGGGCCGGTGAGCTCACGGCCCTCCTCGAGCGCCTCGCCGAGCGCGGTGTCGGGGCGCTTGGCCACGGCCAGCGACGCCTCGCGCACGAGCGCGGTGCCGGACGCCACCGACTCCAGGCAGCCCCAGTTGGGGCAGTTGCCCTGGCACGGGCGGCCGTCCATGTCGACGATCATGTGCCCCATCTCGGCGCCGCCCATGATCCAGCCGCGGTAGACCTCGCCGCGCAGCAGCAGGCCGCCGCCGATCCCGGTGCCGAGCGTGAGCAGCGTCACCTCGGTCGCACCCTTGGCCACGCCGAGCCGCGACTCGCACACGGTATGGCAGTTGGCGTCGTTGTCCACGACGACCGGCATCTGCAGGCGCTCGGCCATCACGTCGCCGAAGGCGATGTCCTTGAGCGGGACGTTGACGGCCTGCACCGCCATCCCGCTGCGCGAGTCGAATGTGCACGGGATCCCGAACCCGATCGCCCGGATCTCGCCGACCGCGGTTCTGATCTCGTCGACCGCATCGGCGACCATCTGCACGAGTTCATCCTGCGAGAGCCCATAGACAGGGCGGTTGGTACGGTGGATCACCGATAGATCCGCGCCGACCGCTCCCGCCAGCAGCTTCGTGCCGCCGAGGTCGACGCCGATGACGTAGCCCTCGGCCATGTCGGCCAACACTACCGCTCCCGCATGGCCGATTCCCCCGACGACAAGCCTCCGTACACGGTTTATCGCTCCAAGCCGAAGCTCTTCCGGCGGCGCGACGACGACGGTGCGGTGCAGCCGGAGCCGCCCGCGCCGCAGGGCTGGGACGAAGCGCCACCGCCGCGACGCCGCCGCCGGCTGCCGTTTCCGCGGCGCCGCCCGGGGCACCGCCGGCGCTTCGGCGTCTGGCGGCTGCTGCGCTGGCTGGTCACCGGCGTCGTCGCGTGGTTGGCGATCTCGCTGGTGCTGTTCCTGATCTCGGCCCAGATCCAGTCGGCCTCGGTGTCCGACGCCGCCGACGCCGAGCTCGGCGGGGCCGGCTACCCGCTCACGTCGCCGAACACGGTGCTCGTCCTCGGATCGGACGCCCGCACCAAGGACTCCAAGGAGCCCGGTGCGAACAAGATCGGCGAGGCGTCCCGGTCGGACTCGATCCTGCTGCTGCGCATCGGCGGCGGCAGCAACGCGACCCTGTCCATCCCGCGCGACACCGTCGTGGAGATCCCGGGGCACGGCCAGAACAAGATCAACGCCGCCTACGCGCTCGGCGGCCCGGCGCTGGCGATCCGCACGGTCGAGAGCTACCTCGGCATCCCGGTCAACCACCTCGTCGAGGTCAACTTCGAGAACTTCCCGCAGCTGATCGACGCGCTCGGCGGCGTGACCTACCGCGGCGGCTGCGTCGTCTCCCGCATCAACGGCGGCTTCAAGAACGGCGGCTACACGCTGCGCCTGAAGGCCGGCGAGCAGGAGATCGACGGCCGGCAGGCGCTCGCCCTCGCCCGCACGCGCAAGAACGAGTGCAACCCGCGCGAGTCCGACCTCACCCGCGCCCGCCGCCAGCAGAAGATCATGAACTCGATCAAGGACAAGGTCACTTCCTTGGAGACGTTCATCCGCCTGCCCTGGGTCTCCTGGGCCGCGCCCAAGGCGATCCGCTCGGACATGTCCGGCCCGACGCTGCTCGGCGTCGTCGGCGCGGAGCTGAGCGCCGGCACCGCCAAGCCGAACGTGCTCAAGCCCACGGGCACGGTCACGTTGCCGGACGGTGGCGCCGGCCTCACCGTGGACGAGGCGAGCAAGCAGCGCGCCGTCGACCGTTTCCTGCGTTAGAGGTGGGCCGCCGCGACCTGCTCGCGGTGCCAGGTGGAGTCGCCGAACGCGCGGGCGTTCGCCTCGGCGCGCTTGAGGAACAGGTGCAGGTCGTGCTCCCACGTGAAGCCGATGCCGCCGTGGACCTGCAGGGCTGAGCGGCAGACGTTGACGGCGGCGTCGCTCGCGTAGGCCTTCGCGGAGTTGGCGGCCATGAACGCGGCGTCCGGATCATGGTCGAGCGCCCACGCGGCCCAGAGCACGACGTTGCGGGCGCCCTCGGTCTCGAGGAACATCTGCGCGCACGCGTGGGAGACGGCCTGGTAGGACCCGATCGGGCGGTCGAACTGCTTGCGCTCCTTCGCGTACTGCACCGACATGGCGGTGACCCGAGCGGCAACCCCCACGGACTCCGCCGCCGCGGCGACCGCGATCGCGTGCCAGGCGCGGCCGAAGTGGTCGCCGGAGAGCTCCTCGCCGGCGCCGTCGAACGTGACGGTGGAGAGCGGCCGGGTCGGGTCCAGCGCGCGGGCGGGCTCGACCGTGGCGGCCGAGGACGGCACCGCGAAGTGACGCCCGCCGGACGCGGTGACGATGAACACGTCGGCGCCTTCGGCCGCCGGCACCGCGATCTTCGTCCCGGCCGGGCCGTCCATCGTGGACGCGGCGGGATCGGTCCCGCCCTCGTCCCACATGGCCACGGTCCCGCGCCCCTCCAGCTCCGGATGCAGCAGCCGGGCGGCCCAGTGCGAGGCGAGCGGCGTCGGCGCCAGGGACGCTCCCAGCTCCTCGGCCACGACCGCCAGCTCGACCATCCCGAAGTCGGTGATCTCCGGCCAGCCGAGCTCTACGACCTCGTCCCAGGTGTCGTCCGCGGCGCCGTCGAGCGCGATCTCCCGCACCCGCGCGATCGGGTAGCGCGCCGCGAGCCAGTCGCGTGCCGTGCGCTTGATCTCGCGCTGGTCCTCGGTGAGCTCGAAGTTCATGCGCGCGGCAGCCCCAGCACCCGCTCGGCGACGATGTTCTTGAGGATCTCGGTGGTCCCGCCTTCGATCGAGTTCGCGCGGGCGCGCAGGAAGCGGTAGGTCCAGACGTCGTCGACCAGCTGCCCCGCCGGACCGCGCGCGTCCAACCCCAGGGTCGTGAGCGCCTGGTTGAGGTCCGCCCACAGCCACTTGCCCAGCGACCCCTCGGGCCCGGGCTCGCCGCCCTTCGCTGCCGACGTGAGCCCGCGGTAGGCGAGCAGCCGCAGCACCTGCGCCTCGATCGCGACCTGAGCGAAGCGCTGCCGGATCAGCGGATCCTTCGTGCCCTTCAGCTCGTCGGCGAGCTCGCTGAGCGCCACCTGCACGCGCGCCTGGAGCGCGAACGCGAGCCCGGCGCGCTCGTGCATCAACGTCGTGATCGCCACGCGCCAGCCGTTGTCGACGCCGCCGACGACGTTCTCGACCGGAATCCGCGCGCCGTCGATGAACAGCTCGTTGAACTCGGCCTCGCCCGTGATCTGCACCAGCGGCCGCACCTCGACGCCGTCCTGCTCCATGTCCAGCAGGAAGTAGGTGAGCCCGCGGTGCTTGGGCGCGTCCGGGTTCGTGCGCGCGAGGAGCATGCACCACTTGGAGTGATGCGCGTACGTGGTCCAGACCTTCTGGCCCGTGACGACGTACGCGTCGCCGTCCAGCACGGCCTTGGTCTTGAGCGACGCGAGGTCGGAGCCCGACTCGGGCTCGGAGAACCCCTGGCACCAGATCTCGTCCGCGCTCAGGATGGGCGCCAGGAACCGCTCCTTCTGCTCGTCCGTGCCGTGGGCGATCACCGTCGGCCCGCCCATGGTGAGCCCGAGGACGTTCGCGAGCTGTGGCGCGCGCGCCCGCGCGAACTCCTCGAACAGGATCGCCTGCTCGATCTGCGTCGCGCCCGCCCCGCCGTACTCGGTCGGCCACGTGAGCCCGGCCCAGCCGCGCTCGTTGAGGGCGCGCTGCCAGTCGCGGCGGAACGTGAACGACGCCTCGTCCCCGTCGGGCTCACGCCCGGGATGGTGGTCGGCGATCCACGCGCGCAGCGTGTCGCGGAACTCCTCCTCCGCCGGCGAGAGCGTCAGGTCCACGCGGCGGAAACTAACACGCCGTCAGGAAGCGCGCGCCATCGCCGGCGTACCCGCCGCAGCGGCGACCTTCTTCGGCCGCGAGGCGATCGCGACGCCGGCGAGGATCACGACCAGGCCGATGATCGCCGCGACGGTGATCGCCTCGTCGAGGAAGATCGCGCCGTAGAACAGCGCCACGCCCGGCGCCAGGTAGGAGACCAGCGCCGCGCGCCCGGCGCCGACGGCCCCGATCAGCTCGTAGTAGATGACGAACGCCAGGGCGGTGCCGAGCACGCCGAGTGCGACCAGCGCCGCCACCGAGCCGGCGTCGGGCGTGTTCCCCGGCGTCGTCGCCACCCCGATGGGCAGCGTCACCAGGCCGGCCAGCGTCACGCTGATCCACGTGGTCTGCACCGCGGCCAGGTTGCCGTACTTGCCCTTGACCACGAAGCTCGAGAGCCCGTAGAAGAACGCCGCGCCGACCATCGCCATCGCGCCCAGGAACTCCTTCAAGGAGTGCACGGACTCGACGCCGACGATCAGGATCACGCCCGCCAGCCCGAGCAGCATCCCGACGCCCTGCCGGCGGTCGATCCGCTCGGACGGCAGCAGGAACGGCGCCAGCAGCGCGATGAACAGCGACGCGGGCGAGATCAGCACCGCCGTCAGCCCGGACGGCACGACGTGCTCGCCGTAGGTGATCAGCAGGAACGGCGCGGTCACCGCGCTCAGGCTCAGGATCAGCGCCCACCACGGACGCTCGCGCACGTCACGCCACGCCCGCGACGCCTGCCCGGTGACGCGCAGCACGGCGTACAGCACGATCGACGCCAGCAGGCAGCGCAGCGACACGATCATCGCGGCCGAGAAGCCCTCGAGCGCGTACTTGATCAGCAGGTAGGAGCCGCCCCAGATGGCGGCGAGGGCGGCGAGGAGCGTGACGTGGCGGGCAGACATGGACGCGGTCGAGTGTCACCACCCGACCACACGAGCGCAAATGAAGATCCGTGGGAACCCGGATCAGAAACGCTTATGTGTCCGACTTCGCGGGCGTCGAGGACGACGTGGACGCGCTCGACGAGCTGTCCGAGGACTTCTTCTCCGCCTGCTTGGCGTCGTGCTTGTCCGCGCCGGAATCCGCGGAGGCCGCGGTCTGGCGGTTGCGCTTGGCGGTGCCGTAGTCCGTGTTGTAGAAGCCCGACCCCTTGAAGTGGACAGCTACGGGGTGGAAGACGCGCTGGACCGGAGCGCCGCACTCCTGGCACTCGGTCACCGGACTGTCGGTCATCTTCTGCATCACGTCGAAGTGATGGCCGTTCTCGCAGCGGTACTCGTAAATGGGCATAGACGGACTGGCGAGTTTAGCCGCCTAAGATGCGGTCCCATGCCCGCAAGCTCCATGGACGAGGTCGTCGCGCTCTGCAAGCGGCGCGGCCTGATCTTCCCTGCCTCCGAGATCTACGGCGGCATCGCCAACACCTACGACTACGGGCACTACGGAGTCCTGCTCAAGCGCAACGTCACCGACGCGTGGTGGAAGGCGATGATCCAGGAGCGCGACGACATCGTCGCCCTGGACTCGGCGATCATCCAGCACCCGCGCACGTGGGAGGCCTCCGGCCACCTCGCCGGCTTCAGCGATCCGCTCGTCCAGTGCCTGGGCAAGTGCAAGAAGCGCTACCGGCTGGACCACCTGCAGGAGGAAGCCGAGGCCAAGGGTGAGGACCCGGCGCTCGTCAAGTGCCCGACCTGCGGCGGTGACCTGAGCGAGCCGCGCGCGTTCAACCTGATGTTCCAGACCAACATCGGGCCCGTGCAGGAGGAGGGCTCGACGGTCTACCTGCGCCCCGAGACCGCGCAGGGCATCTTCCTGGACTTCAAGCAGACGCTCAACTACGCGCGCAAGAAGCCGCCGTTCGGCATCGCGCAGATCGGCAAGTCGTTCCGCAACGAGATCACGCCGGGCAACTTCATCTTCCGCACGCTCGAGTTCGAGCAGATGGAGATGGAGTTCTTCGTCCCCCCGGATGAGGCCGAGCAGTGGTACGAGTACTGGTGCCAGGAGCGCCTGAACTGGTACGTCAAGCTCGGCATCAGCCCCGAGCGCCTGCGCCTGCGCCCGCACGACGCCGAGGAACTCAGCCACTACTCGTCCGGCACCAGCGACGTCGAGTACCTGTACCCGATCGGCTGGTCCGAGCTCGAGGGCGTCGCCAACCGCGGCAACTTCGACCTCACCCAGCACGCCCAGTTCTCGCGCGAGAAGCTGGAGTGGAAGGACCCGCAGACCGGCCAGGGCTATCTCCCGCACGTCATCGAGCCCGCCGCCGGCCTCGGCCGCACGATGCTCGCGCTGCTGTGCGAGGCCTACGACCAGGACGACATCGGCGGCGAGACCCGCACCGTGCTGCGCCTGCACCCGACGATGGCGCCGATCAAGGTGGCCGTCCTCCCGCTGCTGCGCAAGGACGGCCACCCCGAGAAGGCGCGCGACATCTACACCGACCTGCGCAAGCGGATGTCCGCCGAGTACGACGAGGGCGGCCACATCGGCAAGCGCTACCGGCGCCAGGACGAGATCGGCACGCCGTTCGGCGTCACCGTCGACCACCAGACGCTCGAGGACGACACCGTCACGCTGCGCGACCGCGACTCGTTGACGCAGGAGCGCGTCCCGGTGGCCGACCTCGCGCGCATCCTCGAGGAGCGCATCGGCGGGTGAGGGCGTAGTGTTGCGAGCGCATGTGTCGCCTGTTCGCACTGCACGCCGGGGGCCAGGACGTCGAGGCCGACTTCTGGCTGCTGGAGGCGCCCACATCGCTCGCGGCGCAGAGTGAGGTCAACGCCGACGGCTTCGGGCTCGCGACGCTGAGCGCCGACTCGGCGCTGCTGCTGGTCCGCAACCCGGTGCGGGCCGCGGGCGATCGCCTCTATCACGGGGTCGCGCGCCACGCGGAGGCGTGTCAGTTCCTCGCGCACCTGCGCTACGCCGACACCGGCGGCGTGTCCCTGCAGAACACACACCCGTTCTTCCAGGACGGGCGGATGTTCGCCCACAACGGCGTCGTCGGCGATCTCGAGCGGCTCGAGCACCGGCTCGGGGAGCAGCGGGCCGTGGTGAGCGGCGAGACCGACTCCGAGCGCGTCTTCGCGCTGATCACGCTGCACATCCGCGCCGCCGGCGGCGACGTCCGTGCCGGCATCACCGCGGCCGTCCGCGAGCTCGCCGACGGCTACGAGCTCTACAGCATCAACTTCGTGCTCGGCGAGGTCGGGCACCTGTGGGCCTTCCGCTATCCCGAGCACAATCCGTTGCTGGTGCTCGAGCACGCCGGCGGCGGGCCGCTGGTCGAGCGTGACGCCCACGGCACGTTCAGCATGCAGGCCAACCCGCGCGGCGACCAGCGGATGGTGGTGATCGCCAGCGAGCGGATGGACGCGAACCCCGGCTGGCAGGACGTCGGCGTCGGCGAGCTCATCCACGTCGGGCCCGAGCTCGAGCTCGACCGCCAGACGGTCCTGACCGAGCCGCCGCGCCACCCCATGGTGCTGTCCGGCCGCGCGCAGCAGTCGCAGGCCTACGAGCGCGACGACTGACGCGCGATGCTGTGGGTCGCCGCCGCCCTCGTCGTCGGCGCGCTCGCTGCGATGGCCTCGGGCAGGATCGACCCGCTGCTCGCGCTCCTGGTCGCGCTGGTCCTCGCCGCGATCATCGGCGTCGCGCCGGTGAACGAGCTCGCCTCGGGACTCAGCAACCCGGGTGTGATCACGATCGCGGCGATGCTGGTGATCGCCCGGGGCATCGTCCAGACCGGGGTGGTCTCGCGCGCCACCTGGGCGCTGCTGGCGTCGACCACGACCGCGCAGCAGGTCTTCCGCCGGCTGGCGGTGCCGATCGGCCTCGGCTCGGCGTTGATCAACACGACGCCGTTGGTGGCGATGCTGATCCCCGCCGCGCGGCAGCTGGAGCAGACCAAGCGCATCCCGGCCCGGGAGGTGCTGCTGCCGATCGCACACGTCACGACCTTGGCGGGCTCGGTGACGCTGATCGGCACCAGCTCGAACCTGGTGATCGCCGGGA
Organism: Solirubrobacter deserti; assembly: GCF_027587175.1. Classification (GTDB taxonomy): domain Bacteria; phylum Actinomycetota; class Thermoleophilia; order Solirubrobacterales; family Solirubrobacteraceae; genus Solirubrobacter; species Solirubrobacter deserti. The sequence continues at coordinate 40,141 of NZ_JAPCID010000014.1, read as the reverse complement.
TCGCCGGCGAGCGGGGTGTGGACATGGGGATGCTGTCGTTCGCGGCCGTCGCGCTGCCGGTCGCGCTGGTCGGCGCCGTCGTGACCTACCTGACCGGCCGGCGCGCGCTCCGCGGAGCGGTGGACACCGCGGCCCGCAGCCAGGACTGGCGCGTCGAGATCCGCGTCAACACACCGGCGCGCGCCGAGCACCGCCGCGCGACGACGCTCGGGATCGACCGGACGCAGGAGTACGAGCTGGTCGGCATCGAGCGCTGGGGCACGACGCTCGGCCCGCAAGAGCGGATCGAGGCCGGCGATCTGCTCGTGTTCAACGCCACCGAGGAGGGGATCGCGGCGCTCTGGGCGACGCCGCTGTTCGGCACGTCGGCGCAGCGGCTGTACGCCGTCAGCGTCGGCGCCGGCGAGCCCGTCTCGCTGCACGAGCTCGAACGCGACGGATCGCTGCGGATCATCGCTGCCCGCAGCGATCGCCCGCTGCACGAGACCGACCTGAGCCCGGGTGAGACCTGTTACGTCACGGGCGAGAGCGAGGAGGCGGTCGCGCGCAGCCCCGCCGTGGCGCTCTGGCAGCGGGCGACGAGCCGGGCGCCGCAGCCGTCGAAGACGCTCGTCGCGCTCGGCGTCCTGCTGTGCGTGGTGATCGCCGCGTCCTTCGGGCTGGTGGCCGCCGAAGTCGCCGCCGCGGGCGGCGCCGTGCTGATGGTGCTGACCGGCGTGATCACACCGCGGTCCGCCGCACGCGCACTCGAGCCCCGGGTTCTCGCCCTGCTCGCGGCCTCGATCGGCCTCGGCGCGATCGTCGTCGAGAGCGGCCTCGCGGACGTCATCTCCGACGCGATCGCCGACCTCTCGGACGGGACCCTCGGGCTCGTGCTCGTGCTCGCCGTCGCGACCACGGTGACGACGAACCTCGTCACCAACGCGGCCACCGCGGCGATCGTCACGCCCGTCGCGCTGTCGCTGGCGGACGAGCTCGGCGCCGACCCGGTGCTGGTGCTCGCCCTGGTCGGCACCTGCGTCTCGTTCACGCTCATCAATCCCTACAGCCACCAGTCCAACTTGATGGTGCTGCAGCCCGGCGGTTACAGCGAAGCGCAGTTCGCCCGCTTCGGCGTACCGATCCTCGCCGCCTGCCTCGTGACCGCGTGCGGCTTCGCCGTTCTGTGGTTGAGCGCCTAGCGGTCCTCGCCGCGCCGCAGCCGCTCGATGATCGCGTCCAGCTGGGCCGCGTCGGCGGGCGCGTACCACGGCCCGTCGGCGCTCGCCGCCCACGGCACGAGCCAGTCGAACTCGACCGTCTTCAGGCGCTCGACGCTGGCGATGTAGGCCTCGCGGTCGCTGTCGTCGAGCACGGCGGCCCGCCACTGGTCGCCGTCGAGGAAGATCGAGTCGCCGGTGAAGAGCATCCGGCGCCACAGGAACGCGGTCGCGCCCGGCGTGTGACCCGGGATCGGGATCAGCTCGAAGTCGCCGTCGACGGTCTCGCGCCGCGCGAACGTGGTGTGCGGCACGTCGACCCACGGCGCGTCGGCCTCGTGCACGTACAGCGGCGCGTCGACGAACCCGCCGCCGAACTTCGCCTCGTGCCAGTGGTTGAGGTACTGCGCGCGGGCGGACCCGCCGGCGCCGCGCGCGGCGTAGACGACGAACCCGTTGTCGAGCGTGAACGCTCGGATGTGGACGGTGTCGGCGAACGGGAGCGGCTCGCCAGCAGAAGGATGGATGCCATCGAGCATGCGCTGCACCGTAGGAATGACGTCGCCGGGTTTCGATCGGCCATTGGGCCTACGACTAGGGGAATCCCCGATGCAACCCGGGCGGCGTCGGTCTTGGATGGCGCCCATGATCCGTCGCATCTCCGCGGTGGCCGCGCTCGCCTCCCTGGCTGTCGCCGCTCCCGCCTTCGCCGCGCCCAAGGCCAACACGATCACCGCCATCGGCGGCATGAAGGTCAAGGCCAACGCCTACGTCCAGGACGACCAGCGCTGGGACGCGAACAAGTACTCGGTCAAGTCCGGCGCGACCGTCACGCTGCGCGACAAGTCCACGATGGGTCAGCCCCACTCGCTGTCGCTGATCAAGAAGCTCCCGAAGGGCGATCAGGCGATCATGGAGTGCAAGGAGTGCGGCCCGCTGATGGAGGCGCACGGCGCCGACCCGGAGTCGATGGAGGCCAAGACCGAGCTCGTCGAGGCCGGCGGCGAGGGCTTCGACACCGCGGGGGACTCGATCTGGCTGCCCGCCAAGGGCAAGGTCACCTTCGAGGTCACCGCGAAGGCCGGCACGAAGCTCGCCTTCGTCTGCGCGATCCACCCCTGGATGCTGGGCGAGATCACCGTCAAGTAGCGAGCCGTGGGCGGCGCGCCGGTGCGCGCCGCCCCCGATCCGCGTCTAACCCGCGGCCGCCGCGTTGTAGAGCGACTGCGCGACCGAGCCCTGGTAGGGCCCGTACATCACGTCCGGCTGGTTGTTGTAGCCGTACGAGTTCACGCTGACGACGTTGGAGCCGACGATCCAGCCGCCGCCTGAAGAGCCGCCGGTCATGTCGCAGCCGATGCCCAGCGTCGCCGGATTGGCCGACGTGTCGCTGGTCTGCAGCCCGGAGTTGCAGCGCCACAGGCGCTCGCCGCCGAACGGCGGCGCAGCCGGATAGCCGTACGAGGTGTACGTCTGGTTGCGGGCCGTGTTGAACGCGATCCCGCGACCGCCGACACGGTCGGTGAGCGCGGTGCCGCCCGCCGGGGCGACCACGGCCGCGCCGAGGTCGTAGCTGAAGTCGCCGGAGTTGCGCCACGCCGTCGGTGTGTACAGGTTCTCGGCGACGTAGACGCCGAGCGGGGCCGAGCCGTCCTTGTAGGCGGGCACGAACTCCCAGTTGGTGGCGAACGCACCCGGGCCCTCGTTGACGCAGTGGCCCGCGGTCCAGACCACGGACTTGTTGCCGCTCAGCAGCGCGGTGCCCGAGCACACGTAGTCGTTGCCGCCGAGGGTGAAGAACACCTTGCCGTGCGTGGAGGTCGGCGCCTGCGTGTAGGGCGTCGTGACTTCCTCCGAGGTCCACGGCAACGCGGCCTTGCGGGCCTGGCCGGGCGCGGCTCCCCCGAACCGCTTCTCGGCCGGCGTGGCCGCCTTCATGCGCTCGGCGGTCCAGTAGCTCGTGACCGAGCTCTTGGACTGGCTCACCTGCTTGGTCTCGACCCGCGCCTCAGCGGCGGGTGCGGCCAGCAAAAGGCATGCCAGCATCGCCGGCGTTAGTGAACGTCGCAAAACGAACTGCCTCCCGTTCCCACGCGCTCAAGCACCCCTGCACGAGCACGTGATTTGTGTGACGTTCTCAGCCTAGCGCGCGCTCACCTTGCGGTATTTCATTACCGCCAATGGCGCGAAGACCGCCACCAGACCGACCGACCACAACGTCGCCTGCCACACGGAATCGCCCGCCGGTGTGCCGACGAACAGGTGGCGCATGGCATCGACCGCGAGGGTGAACGGGTTCACTTCGGCGAACGCCTCCAGCGGCGCGGGCATGTTTTGAATGGGAACGAACGCCGACGAGATGAACGTGATCGGGAAGATGACGGTGAAGCCGATCTGCTGTGCGCTCTCGGCGCTGGTGGAGTACAGGCCGACGAGCGCGAAGATCCAGCTGAAGGCGTAGCCGAACAGCAGCAACAGCAGGATCCCGTACAGCACCTCCGGCACGCTCGTGCTGAAGCGGAAGCCGACCACGTAGCCGACGAGGATCACGATGATCACGCCGAACAGGTTCACCACCACGTCGGCGAGCGTGCGGCCGGCGAGCACGGCGCTCCGCGCCATCGGCAGCGACCGGAAGCGATCGATCAGGCCCTTGTTGAGGTCCTCCACCAGCCCGACCGCGGTCAGCGCGCCGCCGAAGGTGATGTTCTGGACGATGATCCCCGGGATCAGGAAGTCCTCGTAGTCCATCCCGGTGTCGATCGAGCCGCCGAACACGTACACGAACAGCAGCACGAACATGATCGGCTGGATCGTGTAGCCGATCAGCATCTCGGGCTGGCGGCGGAACTTGATCAGGTTGCGCTTGAGGATCACCAGCGCGTCGGCGACCATCTCAGGCATCGCTGTCCTCCACCTCCTCCGCGGGGCGGCCGGTGAGGGTGAGGAACACGTCGTCCAGCGTGGGGCGCCGGACCGCGATGTCGTCGATCGCCACGCCGGCGTCGTCGAGCGCGCGCACGGCGTCCGCCACCGGGATGTGGCCGGGCACGGTGACGAGCGGGAACTCGGCGTGGACGTCGTCGCAGATGCCGCCCAGCGCGCGGATCGCCTTCTCCTCGTCAGCCGTGTCGCGCAGCTTGACCTCGAGCCGCTCGCCGCCGATCTGGCTCTTGAGCTCGTCGGAGGTGCCCTCGGCGATCACCGTGCCGTGGTCGATGACCGCGATCCGGTCCGCGAGGCGGTCGGCCTCGTCGAGGTACTGCGTGGTGAGCAGGACGGTCGTGCCCTCGGCCACGCGCGCCTCGATCGTCTCCCACAGGCCGATGCGGCTGCGCGGGTCCAGGCCCGTGGTGGGCTCGTCGAGGAACACGACGGGCGGGTGCGCGACGAGCGCCGCGGCCAGATCCAGCCGGCGCCGCATGCCGCCGGAGTAGGTCTTGGCGGGACGGTCGGCGGCGTCGGAGAGGTCGAAGCGCTCGAGCAGGTCGCGGGCGCGCTCGCGCGCCGTCGGCTTGCCGAGGTGGTAGAGCCGCCCGACCATGTCGAGGTTCTCGAACCCGGTCAGGTTCTCGTCGACGGCCGCGTACTGGCCCGCGAGGCCGATGCGGCCGCGCAGCTGCTTGGCGTCGGCCTTGACGTCCAGGCCGGCGACGCGCGCGCTGCCGGCGTCGGCCTCGAGCAGGGTGGTGAGGATGCGGACGGCGGTCGTCTTCCCGGCACCGTTCGGGCCGAGCAGGCCCAGCACGGAACCCGCCTCGGCGCGCAGGTCGACTCCCCTGAGGGCTTCGACCTTGCCGTAGGACTTCTGCAACCCCTCCGCGATGATCGCTGGGTCCGGCACGAGGGGCGGACCGTATAGGAGCGTCGTCGGGCGCGCGGTACGGTCTGGCACACTCTTTGGGTGCCGGTTCGAACCCTCGCAGCGCTCGTGCTGGTCGTGCTCGTGGCGGGGTTCGTGGTCGCGTCGGCGCCGGCACAGAGCTCGGGGAAGGCCACCGCGACGGCCGCGGTGATCACCGGCGACCTCGGGCGGGTCACGCGTGTGCGCGCGTCCGGCGAGGACTCCGCCTCCAGCAGCCTGTCGGCCGAGACGCCTGAAGGGATTGTGCTCGGGGACGGGTTCGTGTCCGTCGTGACGTCGGTGTCGGAGGGGTCCGCGGAGGCCACCGCGGAAGCGAACGACCTGGAGCTGTTCGGCGGGCTGGTGACCGTGGCGTTCGTGCAGCGCAAGGCCGTGACCACGGGCGGCCGCGTGAAGTACAGCGGACTCGTCAGCGGGCTCACGATCGGCGACGAGGAATACGACGAGGTCAAGGGCACCAAGACGTTCCAGTTCGAGCAGGGCGTCGTGACGGCCAACCAGGGCGGCGCCGGGCTGATCGTCGAGCTCACCAGCGAAGTCGACGGCATCCCCGCCGGCACCGAGGTGGTGGTCGCAGACGTGTCCGCGAGCGTGTCCGGCGCCGGAGGCGGTTCGGCCACGCCGGACCCGGACCCGGACCCGACCGCGACGCCCACGGCGGAGCCCACCGCCGAGCCGGAGCGGACCGCCACGCCGACCCCGACGCCGCGGCCGCGCAACCGCCAGTCCTGGCGCGAGCGGCTGATGAGCAAGCGGTTCGTGTTCCCGGTCGGCGGCCGCGCGACGATCGGCGGTCCGTTCGGCGCGCCGCGCGCGAGCACGGGCCGTCCGCACGCGGGCAACGACATCTTCGCCGACTTCGGCACGCCGGTCGTGGCGGTGGCCGACGGCGAGCTGGCCAACGTCGGCACGCTGCCGATCTCCGGCAACCGCCTGTGGGTCTACGCCGACAGCGGCGACCAGTTCTTCTACGCGCACCTGTCGGCGTTCTCGGCCAACGCGGTCAACCGCCGCCGGGTGGAGGCAGGTGAGGTGCTCGGCTACGTCGGCAACACGGGCGACGCCGAACCGACCCCGCCGCACGTCCATTTCGAGATCCATCCCAACGGCGGCGACGCCGTGGACCCGAACCCGTTCCTGGTCGCGTGGCAGAAGCGCGCCGGCTCGGCCTCCCGGCCCGATACGGCCGAACGGCCGGGGACGCTGGTCGAGGTCCGTGATTTCATCGAGGAGCAATGAGCGACGAGAACGCCGCCAAGCCACCGCTGATCGACCGCCTGCGCGCACAGCGCGCCACCCACAAGGACCGGGGGTTGATCGTCCGGATCGGCCTCGTCGTGGTCGGCTTCACGGTGCTCATCGCCGGGCTGGTGATGGTCGTCTTCCCGGGCCCCGCGCTGGCGGTGATCCCGATCGGGCTCGCGATCCTGTCGCTCGAGTTCGCGTGGGCCGCGCGCCTGCTCGAGGTCGCGCTCGAGCAGGCCGAGAAGGCCAAGATGACGGCGAAGGAGACCACGCGCACGCAGCGGATCATCGTCGCCATCGCGGTGGTCCTCGGCGTCGCCGCGATCGGTATCGCGGTCGCGATCTGGGGCATCCCGTCCTGGGTGCCGGTGATCGGCGGCTTCAACCGCTAGGAATGGGCAGCGGGGCCGCGACGTCCTGCTGAGCATGACCTCGTCTCTCACCGCCGGCGCGACCGCCGTCGCGCTGGCCAACATGCGCCTGATCTCCGGCGACTCGGTCTCGCTCGCCGACGCCGAGCGCCTCGTCGCGCCCGACCACGTCAACCACGAAGCCCACAACGAGCCGGTCGAGTGCCGGCAGGAGGGCCCGCTCGGTCTGCTCGCGACGCGCCACTGGCTGCGGTCCGCGTTCGGGTCGCTCGCGTTCGAGATCCTCGACGTCGCCGAGGCCGGCGAGCTCGTCGCCGTCCGCTGCGAGATGCACGTCCGCCATACGGGCGACTTCGTGGTCTGCGACGCCGCGGGCGACGTCAAGGAGGCCTTCCCGCCCACCGGGCGCGAGGCCGTGATCGGCCAGACCCACTGGTTCACGATCCGCGACGGCCAGGCCACCGAGCACCGCGCCAACCGCGACGACCTCGGCATGGCCACCCAGCTCGGCTGGGTCCCGCCGAAGCCGGCCTACCTCGTCGGGATGGCGATCGCCAAGCGCCGCGTCCGCCGCGCGATCGCGGCCGGCACCGCGCCCTGGCAGGCCTCGTTTTCCTAAAGAGGGACTGTCCCTCTTTAGGAAACGCGATCGCGCAACTGGAGGCCGACAAGCGATTCGTAGCGGTCGAGAGCGCGCCCACCGTCCGCCGCGAAATAGGACAGGAGGCGGTCGTCAGCGAGCCAGTCCGGCGCGCATCGGTACACCACGTCGGCGTGGCTGCTCCAGAGCCAGTCCGAGGCCGTCTCGCACAGACCGGCCGAGACCGGATTGCGCGCGACGTAGGCAGCGGTGAGCCACAGCTGGTGATCGCTCTCGATCGCCACCGCGTCGAACCGGCTCTGGAACAAGCGGCCGGAGACGCCGTGCCGGCGGTTGAAGTACTGCGCGTAGCCGCCCTGCAGCAGGTGCATCCCGACGCCCAGGTTCGGTTCCCGGGTCTCGATCAGGAGGTGAACGTGGTTGCCCATGAGGCAATAGGACAGACACAGCCATCCGGTCCGTCCGACCACGCTCGCCAGCAACGCGACGTACCGCCGACGGTCGCGGTCGTCGAAAAAGATCGACTGCCTGCGGTTACCGCGGGCGTACACGTGATAGACGCCGGCTTCGAGCTCGGCACGGGGCTGTCGAGGCATGCCTGTCCTAGTGCGGCGGCGCCCTCATTCGCCCCCTTTTCCTAAAGAGGGACAGTCCCTCTTTAGGAAAGGTTGGGGTCGACCCTAGACGTCTTTGCGGTGGGTGCCACCGCGCGGGGGGCCGTCGGCGCCGCTGTCGACGTGGGAGTCGTCGTGGACGTCCGGATCCAGCGGGCGCGGGGACCAGCCCTGGTCGCGCAGGGCGGAGGCGATCCGCTCGCTCACGGTGCCCTCGCCGCCCGTCTGGTTGAGCGTCAGCGGGTCGCGGTCCTTGCGGGCGCGCTGCGCGTTCACGATCTCCTCGGCGCGCTTGAAGCTGAAGGACACGTGACCGCCGCCCTCCCGGTGCCACTGGGTGCCGGTCAGCGCGCGGTAGAGGTCCCGGTCGAAGGAGTCGTCGCTGGAGACCATGTCGTGCAGCGTCTGCAGGTCGTTGAGGAGCGTCCGCTCGAGTTCGTCGGTCGAAGGAGCCATGTGACCGGTCTACCCAGTCACGGCCGTACCGCCTGCGATGGGCCACACCGCGCTGATCCTCGGCGACCAGCTGATGCGCGACAACCCGGCGCTCGACGGTGCCGAGCGGGTGCTGTTCGTGGAGGCGCTCGCGCCGCTGCGGCGGGTGCGGACGCACCGACGCCGGGCGCACCTCGTGTTCAGCGCGATGCGGCACTTCGCGGCCGAGCTCGAGAACGCCGAGTACGTGCGCGCGGACTCGTTCGCCGACGCGCTGAAGGACCGCCGCGATGTGGTGTGCGCCGAGCCCAACAACGCGGGCGCGCGCGCCGCCCTACGGCGGCTGGGCGTGCGGTTCGTCGCATCGAACCAGTTTTTGGGCGGGTTCGACGAGTGGGCTCACGGCCGCAAGCGGCTGCTGATGGAGGACTTCTACCGCGCGCAGCGCCGCCGGCTGGGCGTGCTGCTCGACGCGGACGGCCAGCCCGAGGGCGAGCGCTGGAACTACGACCACGAGAACCGCCGCCCGCCGAAGGCCGGGCTGCTCACGCCCGAGCCGTGGCGCCCGCGGGAGGACGAGATCGACGCGCAGGTCCGGCGTGACCTCGACGCGCTCGACGGCGTCGAGCTGTGGGGCGCCGACGGCCCGCGCCAGGTCGCGGCGACGCCGGGCGAGGCGCGGGACGCGCTGGACGCGTTCGTCCGCGACCGCCTGCCGGAGTTCGGCCCCTGGCAGGACGCGATGGTCGGCGACGACCACGTCGTCTTCCACTCTCAGCTCAGCGCGCCGCTCAACCTCGGCGTGCTCGAGCCGCTGCGCGCCGTGCGCGCGGCGGAGCAGGCCTACCGCGACGGGCACGCGCCGCCGGCGTCGGTCGAGGGCTTCGTGCGCCAGATCATCGGCTGGCGCGAGTACGTGTGGGGCATGTACTGGCAGCGGCGCGACCGCGGCAACGCGCTCGGCGCGCAACGGGAGCTCCCAGCCGCGTTCTGGGGCGAGCCGACCGGCTGGAACTGCCTCGACACGGTCGTGCAGGGCGTCAACGAGGACGCGTACGCCAACCACATCGAGCGCCTGATGGTGCTCAGCAACATCCTCCTGCTGGCCGGCGTGAAGCCGTGGGAGGCGGTGCGCTGGTTCCAGGGCTCGTTCATCGACGGCGCCGAGTGGGTGATGGCGCCGAACGCCGCCGGGATGGCGCTGTACGCCGACGGGGGCGAGATGATGTCCAAGCCCTACGCGGCGGGCGGCAACTACATCAACAAGATGTCGACGTTCTGCGGGGGCTGCCGGTACGAGCCCAACGTGCGCGCGGGCGAGGACGCGTGCCCGGTGACGGCCCTGTACTGGGACTTCATGGACCGCCACCAGGAGCGCCTGAGCGGCAACCGCCGGATGCGGATGCCACTGCGGACGCTCTCGCGCCTCGACGACCTCGACGCGGTGCGCGAGCGATCCCGCGCCGCCCTGCGCGAGCTCGGCTAACGCAGCAGCGCGAGGGCACCCGTGAGCCCGCGGACCGTCTTGGCCAGGCCGTAGAGCGCGAGCCCGAGGTACTCCGGCTCCGTGAGCGTCGCCAGCGCGCCGTGAACTCCGCGTAGTCGTTGGTCTGCTGGCCGTTGACCCGCATCCCGACGACGCCGACCTCGGCCGCGATCGCCTTCGCCCGCAGCTCGCGCAACGTGGCCCGCGGCGCTTCGAGCACCGGCAACCCGGTCCGGAACAGCCCCGCATGGGTCTCGCCCGCGCCGTCGGCCAAGTCCTCGCCGATCAACGCCGGGACCTTCGTCCCGAGCGTCATCGCCATCACGGCCGCGGCGTTCGCCGCCAGGCCGGGCGCGAGGGCTTCATCCACCACCAGCACGCCTTTCGTCATCTCGGCGGGAATGACAGCATCGCTGCGGCCGATGCGATTCAGAGGAGCGCGTGCGGGCGCTGCGGGCCGAGGGCGTGATCCGCGGCTACCACGCCGACATCGATCTCGGCGCGCTCGGCCGCCATGTGCAGGCGCTGATCGCGGTGACGATCCGGCCGCCGACACGCGAGATCGTCGAGGCGTTCCGCAACTGGGTCGGCGACCTGCCCGAGTTGGTGGGCGCGTTCGTGCTGTCGGGTGACGCGGACTTCCTGCTGCACGTCGCCGTGCCCGACACGAACGCCCTGTACGCGTTCGTCGTCGACCGCCTCACCGAACGCCCCGAGGTCGCGAGCGTGAATTCCTCAGTGGTCTACGAGCACATTCGCCGCACGGTGCTCGAGCCGCTGCCGCCGGCGCGCTAGCGGCGCCATCAGCCAGCGCTGCGCCCGCGCGCCGAGCAGCGGCACGGACGCCTCGGTGGCGTAGCGGTGCGCGAGCGTCGCCAGGTCCCGCAGGTTGCGCGGCAGGCCGCGGCGGCTCATGCGGCCGGCCTGGGCCAGCTCCACGACCGCGGCGAACAGCGCGTGCATCTCCCGCGCGGGCGTGACCTCGATCTTCATGTGCGCCTCGCCGGCGCCGCGTCCGCGAACGCGTGCGTGACGCCCGGCGGGACCTCGGTGAAGGTGAAGCGCTCGCCCGTGACCGGGTTCTCGAGCGTGGCGATCATCCCCACACCCCCGTCGCGGCCGTGCGCTCGGCGTACTCGGCGAAGTCGCGCGGCGGGCGGCCGAGCGCGCGCTGAACGCCGTCCTGCGGCTCGGCGTTGCGGCCGTCGAGCAGCTCGGTCATCAGGAACAGGACGATGTCGGCGTACTCGGGCGGGGCGCTCTCGCGGTACTGCTCGGGCGAGACGCGCGCGTAGCTGATCGGCTTGCCGGCGGCGCGGGCGATCTCCGCGACCGCCTGCTCCATCGTCAGCGCACGCGGGCCGGTGAGCTCGTAGATCTCGCCGTGGTGGCCGTCCTGCGTGAGCGCTAGCGTGGCCACCTCGACGATGTCCTCGACGTCCACGAACGGCTCGGGGATGGCGTCGGCGGGCAGCTCGACCCTGCCGGCCAGGATGCCGTCGAGGAACATGCTCTCGCTGAAGTTCTGCGCGAACCAGGAGCAGCGCACGACGGTCCACTCGGTGCCGACCGAGGCCACGAGCTCCTCGGCACGCTGGGCCTCCGGCTCGCCACGGCCGGAGAGCAGCACGAGCCGGCGCACGCCCGCCGCAGCCGCCTGGCGCGCGAAGGCGTGGACGGTGTCGGCGGCACCATCGACCGCGAGGTCGGGGTAGTAGGCGATGTAAGCGACCTCGATGCCCTCGAGGGCGGAGGCCCAGGTCGACGGGCTCTCCCAGTCGAAGCCCGTGGAGCGGGACACGCCGCGCACGTCCACGCCCTGCGCGGCGAGGCGGTCGAGGATGCGGCGGCCGGTCTTTCCGGTGGAGGAGGTGATGAGCGTCTTCATGGCCAGGATTGAACCGGCGATTCGCTAGACGATCCATAGTTGAAATGCGCGTATGCATGCGTCATCGTCCACAGCATGGACGCCATCGCCGGACTGCTCGACGGCCCCCGCGCGCGCGGGGCGTTCCTGCTGCGCTCCACGTTCACGCCGCCGTGGGGCCTGCGGCTCGAGGACGAGTCGCCGCTCACGCTCAACGCCGTCGTGAGCGGCACGGCCTGGATCACGCCGGCCGAGGGTGATCCGGTGCAGCTGCACCCGGGCGACATCGCGATCACGCGCGGGCCCGACCACTGGACGATGGGCGACCGCCCGCACGCCGACCCGCAGGCGATCATCCTGCCCGGCCAGGAGTGCGTCGCGCCGGACGGTCAGCCGATGAAGCTGCTGAACCGCTTCGACACGCGCAGCTGGGGCATGCCCGGCGGCGACACGATCATGCTCACCGGCGTCTACGAGCACGCGGGCGAGATCAGCACCCGCCTGCTGCGCGCGCTCCCGCCGCTGCTCGTCGAGCGGCTGGACTCCCCGCTCGTCCCGCTGCTCTCGGACGAGATCATCAAGGACCAGCCGGGCCAGGAGGCCGTGCTCGACCGCCTGCTCGACCTGCTGCTCATCGCCACCCTGCGCGCGTATTTCTCGCGCCCCGAGGCGCCGGGCTGGTACCGCGCCTACGCCGACCCGATCGTCGGCCCGGCGATCAAGATGCTCCACACCGAGCCCGCGCACCCGTGGACGATCGCGGAGCTCGCCCGCCGCATCGGCGTCTCCCGCGCCGCGCTCGCGCGCCGCTTCAACGACCTCGTGGGCGAGCCGCCGATGAGCTTCCTCACCGGCTGGCGGATCGCGCTCGCCGCCGACCTGCTGCTCGAGCCGGGCGCCACGGTCGGCTCCGTCGCGCCCCAGGTCGGCTACGGCTCCAGCTTCGCGCTCTCGACCGCGTTCAAGCGCCTGCGCGGCATCTCACCGCAGGAGCACCGCCTCACGGCGACTTGACGACCAGCAGCACGCCGGCGCCGACCGTGAGCAGCGTCGAGGTGACGCCCTCGGCGGAGTAGACGAGCTCGGAGAACTCGACGAGCTCCTTGGCGTGCGAGAGCGTGTTGGAGACCACCAGCACGCCGCGGTCGCGCAGCACGCGCACGAGGTCCGGCCAGTAGGAGGCGTACTCGCGGCGCTCGGCGTCCAGGAAGATCAGGTCGAACGACGCGTCCTCGAACGCCGTGAGCGCCTCGGCCGCGTCCTGCGTGCGCACCTCGACGCAGCGGTCGACGCCGGCCTGCGTGAGGTTGTCCTGCGCGAGCGCGGTGCGCTCCGGGTCGATCTCGACGCTGATCACACGGCCGCCCACCGCCTGCACCGCGTCGCCGAGCCAGATCGTCGAGTAACCGTTGGAGGTGCCGATTTCCAGCACGCGCTGCGCGCCGAGCGCGCGTACGAGCACGCCGAGCAGCTCGGCGGCCTCGGGCTCCACGTTGCGAAGCGCCTCGGGGACGTCGCGCCCGTGGGCGTAGAGCTCGTCCAGGAAGGTCTGTCGTGTCGCGTCCATCAGGCCGATGCCTCGTCCAGTCGGGTGATGTCGTCGTCGGAAAGCTCGATCGGGAGAATCTGGGCGAGCTGCTCGGGCGTGCGGGCGCTCGCGATCGGTGAGACGACGCCCGGCTTGGCCAGCAGCCACGACACGGCGACGGCGGCGACCGCGGCACCCCGCACCGCGGCGACGTCGTTCAGCGCCGCCAGCACGCGCTCGCCGCGCTCGTCCATGTAGCTGAGCGCGCGCTCGGCGCGCGGCGAGTCGCCGCCGGTGTCGCCCGGCTGGTACTTGCCGGTCAAGAAGCCGGACGCCAGCGCGTAGTAGGGCGCGACCTGCAGCCCGAAGCGCTCGACGATCGGCGCGTAGTCGCGCTCATAGCCCTCGCGCTCGACGAGGTTGTAGTGCGGCTGCAGCCACTCGTACCGCGCGAGCCCTTCGCGCTCGGCCAGCTCCAGCGACCGGACCAGCCGCTCGGGCGGGACGTTGGACGCCGCCACGTGCAGCACCTTGCCGTCGCGCACGGTCTGGTCGAACGCCCGCACGGTCTCCTCGACGGGGACGTCGCCGACGTCCTTGTGCGCGTAGTAGAGGTCGATGCGGTCGGTCTGGAGCCGGCGCAAGGAAGCATCCACGCGCGACAGGATGTTCTCCGCCGAGAGCCCGCCGTCCGAGCCGACCTTGGTCGCGATGACGAGCTGGTCGCGGTTGCCGCGCGCGGCCATCCACTCGCCGATGATCGTCTCCGAGATGCCCTGGTTGGGGCGCATGTAGGTGTCGGCGGTGTCGATGAAGTTGCCGCCGGCCTCGACGTAGGCGTCGAGCACGGCGAACGACTGCTCGCGGTCGATGGTCCAGCCGAACACGTTGCCGCCGAGGCAGAGCCCGTAGACGTCCATGGGCCAAGAGCCTACGAAACGCAAGAGGGCGCCCGGCGGGCGCCCTCTCACCGAACGGATCTCGCGTGGCGCCTAGGCCGTGGTGCCCGCGGTCGGCGTGCTCGAGGGCGAAGAGGTGGTCGAGGTGTACTCGAACTCCTCCTCGGCGCCGAACAGCGCGTCGAGCACCTTCTTGCGCAGCCCCTCGGACAGCGCGAGCGCGACCGCGCCGCCGACGACGCCGAGCAGCAGGACGCGCCCGAAGCCGCCGCCACCGCTCTTGCGCTTCTTGGGCGCCTCATAGAGCGCAACGCTCGCGTTGCGGACGCCGTCCGCGGACTCGCGGATGTGCTTCTGGAGCTTCTTGTCCTCGAAGATCTGCTTCGTCGGGCTCTTGCCGTTGTTCAGCCGCGAGTACGCGTCGCGAGCGGACTCGAAGGCCTGGACGATGTTCTGGCGCAGATCCTCGTCCTCGATGATCCGCGTCACGTACGGGTTGGTCCGCGCCGTCTGCGCGGCCTTCCCGGCCTGCTTGACCTTCTTGTTCGCCATGGCTCCTCGCTTCGCCTCCGCTTTCAACCTCGGTCTTGAGCCCGAGCATACCCCGCATGGCCATTTACGAGTGCGGCGTCGAACACATCGCCGATCTCGCTCACCCACACGAAGTCCAGGTTCTCGCGCAGCGCGTCCGGGAACTCCTCGGCGTCCGGCTCGTTGCGGATCGGCGCCAGCACCCGCTTGACCCCCACGCGCTTGGCCGCCAGCGCCTTCTCCTTGAGCCCGCCGATCGGCAGCACCTGCCCCGTCAACGTCAGCTCGCCCGTCATCGCGACGTCGTCGCGCACGGGCCGCCCGGTGACGAGCGACATCAGCGCGGTCGCCATCGTGATGCCGGCGCTCGGCCCGTCCTTCGGGATCGCGCCCGCGGGCACGTGGATGTGCACGTCGTGGGAGGCGAACCAGTCGTCGGGCAGGCCGTCCGCGTGCCCGCGCACGTAAGACATCGCCGCCTGCGCGGACTCCTTCATCACGTCGCCGAGCTGGCCCGTGATCGTCAGCTTGCCCTTGCCCGGCATCGCGGTCGCCTCGACGAACAGCACGTCGCCCCCGACCGGCGTCCACGCCAGCCCGGTCGCCACGCCCGGCTCGCGCGTGCGGCGCTTGACGTCGGCCACGAACTTCGGCCGCCCGAGCAGCTCGCGCACCTTGGGCGCGCTCACGGAGACCTTCTTCTCGTGCGTGCCTTCCGCCACCGACAGCGCCACCTTGCGGCACACGGACCCGATCTCGCGGTCCAGCCCGCGCACGCCCGCCTCGCGCGTGTACTCGGCGATGATCGCGCGCAGGCCCGTGTCGGTGAACGAGATCTGCGATCGCTTGAGCCCTGACCGCTCGATCTGGCGCGGCACCAGGTAGCGCTTGGCGATCTGGAGCTTCTCCTCCTCCGTGTAGCCCGCGAGCTGGATGATCTCCATGCGGTCGCGCAGCGGCGGCGGGATCGTGTCCAGCGTGTTCGCCGTCGTGATGAACAGCACGCCGGAGAGGTCGAACGGGACGTCGAGGTAGTGATCGCGGAACGTCGAGTTCTGCTCGGGGTCGAGCACCTCGAGCATCGCGCTCGCCGGGTCGCCCCGGTAGTCCGCGCCCATCTTGTCGATCTCGTCGATCATGAACAGCGGGTTCGCGGCGCCCGCGTCGCGCAGCGCGCGGATGATCGTGCCCGGCATGGCGCCGATGTAGGTGCGCCGGTGCCCGCGGATCTCGGCCTCGTCGCGCACGCCGCCTGCGCTGATGCGCTCGAACCTGCGGCCCATCGCCCGCGCGATCGACTTCCCGAGCGACGTCTTGCCCACGCCGGGCGGGCCGACGAAGCACATGATCGAAGACCCCGTGGCGTCGGGCTTCAACTTCCGCACCGCCAGGAACTCGAGGATGCGCTCCTTGACCTTGGCGATGTCGTAGTGGTCCTCGTCGAGCACCTGGCGCGCGTGTGCGAGATCGAGGTTGTCCTCGGTGCGCTTGCCCCACGGCAACGACGCGATCCACTCCAGGTAGGTGCGGATGACACCGTGCTCGGCGGCCGCCTGCGGGAGCTTCTCCAGGCGCGAGAGCTCACGGTCGGCCTGCTTGCGCACGTCCTCGGGCAGTGCCAGCGCGGACAGCTGCTCGCGCAGGTCCTCGAGCTCGGCCTCCGCCGGGTCCTTCTCGCCCAGCTCCTCCTGTATCGCCTTCAGCTGCTGGCGGAGCACGTACTCGCGCTGCGAGCTCTCCATCTCCGACATGACCTGGTTCTGGATCTTGGAGCCGATGGCGACGATGTCGAGCTCGCGCGCGAGGACCTCGGACAGCATCCGCAGCCGCTTGCCGACGTCGACCTCCTCCAGCAGCGCCTGCTTCTCCTCGACCTTGATCCGCAGCGCGCCCGCGATCAGGTGCGCGAGCGAGGACGGCTCCTCGACGTTCGCGACCGCCATCTGCAGCTCTTCGGGCAGATACGGGACCTCGTCGATGATGCGCGTGAACGTCTGCTGCACGTTGCGCATCAGCGCGGTCAGCTCGGGCCCTTCCTCCACCTCGTCGGGCAGCTCGGACACCTTCGCGACCAGGTAGGGCTCCTCGCCCACCCACTCGTCGACCTTCACCCGCTGGCCGGCCTGGACGAGGATCCGCAGCGACCCGTCCGGCACCTTGAGCATGCGCGCGACCACGCCCGCGACGCCGACCGTGTGCAGCTGGTCGGGCCCGGGCGTGTCGAGGTCCGGGTCCTGGGAGCCGAGCATCACGAGCATGCGGTCGCCCGTGAGCACGTCGTTGACGAGCTGGATGGAGCGCTCCTGGCCGACGGCCAGCGGCGTCAGCGTGTCCGGGTAGGTGACCGTGTCGCGGAGCGGGAGGACCGGAAGCCGGTCGGGCAGCCCCTGCGGGAGTTCGTCCTCGACGGCGCTCACCGCTCCGTCCCGCGGATGGGGACGGTCTGGGGGCGCGACGGGCGGCTCAACGGGAGCTCGACGGTGAGGATGCCGTCCTCGTAGGTGGCGTCGGCGGCGTCCGCGTCCACCTCGGCGCCGAGCGCGACGACGCGCCGGAACGGCCCGCGCTCGATCTCCATCTGCTGGTAAACGCGGTCGTCGGAGGGCGGCTCGGCCTCCCGCTGGCCGGAGAGCAGCAGCTCGCGGCCGCGGACCTCGAGCGACACCTGGCCGGGGTCGATGCCGGCGAGGTCGGCGCGCACGATCGCCCGCGGCGGGTCGCTGGCGTAGAACACGTCGACCGCGGGCGAGAAGCCGCCGCGGCGCTGCGGCGCGAAGCCGCGGTCGAACAACTCGTCCATCTGGCGCCGCATGCGCTCGAAATTCGCGAACAGATCCCGCTCTTGTGCCATACCGAAGTCCAAGGCTAACGATCTACCCACGCGCTAGGTTCCTGAGATGCACCGGTCGTTGGTGGGTCTCGTCGCGTTGTCAGCGCTCGCCGTCGCCGCGCCGGCGCAGGGCGCTGAGGTCACGTTCCGGGCGAGCCAGCCCATGACGGGGGCCTCGCTGCGGCTGACGGTGCCCGCGGACCTCACGCACGTGAGCTACGAGCGGAAGGTCACGGGGCGGTTCGTCGCGACCGCCGGCCGCGAGCTCGAGCGCCTGGACGGCCCGGCCGAAGGCGTGTTCTCCGGGCCGGCGAGCGGACGCGAGCTGCTGCTGGAGGCCGAGACGATCGAGCTGCGCTCGGCGGCCCTGACGGTGACCGACGACACGGCGCCCACGCTGGAGGTCCCGCGGCCGAGCCGGGCGAGCGGGACGCTGGAACTGCCGGTCAGCGCGGCCGACGCCGGCGTGGGACTGGAACGGGTGGTCGCGACGATCGACGGGCAGCCGGTCGCCTCCGCCGCCTTCGGCGCCTGCACCGAGCTCACCCCCGCGGACGCGACGATCGACCGCGCGCTGGGCGTCGACTGCCCCGCGCGCGGGACGCAGACGCTGCGCTTCGACACGGCCCGCTTCAACGGCGAGCAGGCGGACCTGGTGCTGCTGGTGACCGACGCCGCCGGCAACCACGCGGTCGCGACCTGGCCGATGACCTTCGAGAACCCGACGGTGCAGGGCCCGCACGTGCGCCCGCCCGCCCCGGCACCGACGGGTGAGCTGGAGATCCTCGGCGAGCAGGAGGCGCGCTACACGACGCGCTCGTTCCTGCGCATCCCGAGCCGCCCGCGCGTCTCGAAGGCCGGCACGCTGACGCTCACCGCGCGCTGCCCGCTGACGCAGACGTGCACGCTGCCGGTCACGCTCACCCGCGCGGGCAAGCGGGTCGCGAGCGGGCGCGTCTCGGTGCGCCCGAACGGCACCAAGCGGTTGACGCTCAAGCTCAGCCGGGCGGCGCGCGCGTCGCTCGAGCGCCGCGCGCCGCAGACGATGCGCCTGAAGGTCGCCGGCTACGCGAGCGTCGCGCTCAGAGTGCGGTAGGCCGGACGAGCCGGGGCTCGACCGCCATCGGCTTCTCCGTCGGCTGTCCGAAGTAGAAGCCCTGCCCGAGATCCACGCCGAGCTCGGCCATCGCGCGGAACTCGTCCACGCGCTCGACGCCCTCGGCGACGACCTTCGCGCCCAGCTCGTGCGCGCAGGCCACGAGCGCCTTGACCAGCGCGCGGCGCGCGACCGAGTGCTGGATGCCGGCGGTCAGCGCGGTGTCGATCTTGGCCACGTCGGGCTTGAGCAGCTCCAGGCAGGCCAGCGAGTCCGGGCCGCCGGAGAGATCGTCGAGCGCGACCAGCGCGCCGCGCTTGCGGTGCTCGCGGACCATCGCCTCCAGCAGGTCGCGGTCCAGGCAGCGCTCGGGCTTGACGATCTCCAGGCACAACCGCGACGGGTCGGCGCCCAGGCGGCCGACGACCGGCCACGTCGTGCGCATCGAGGACTCGACGTCCAGCGACGCGCGCGGGTCGAGGTTGACGAACAGGATCTCGCCCGGCGGCAGCAGCGGCAGCCCGACCTCGAGGGCGGCGGTGCGCGCCCGGTAGTCGAAGGAGAACAGCGCGTCGTGGGCCTCGGCGGCGGCCAGCAGCTCGGCGCCGCGCAGCTCGACCGTGCCCAGCATCCCGCGCATCAGCGCCTCGCGGCCGTACGGGAGGCCGCTGCGCAGGTCGACGATCGGCTGGAAGTGCGGGCGCATCCGGCCGTGCGAGAGGAACTCGGGAAACCAGTCCGTGCGCGTGCGATCGAGCAGCGTCTCGGCGGGGACGGGGAGGCTCTGCTCGTCGGCCAGGCGCACCGCGAACAGGCACGCGCGCTCGGAGATCGACAGCGCCTTGATGACCGACCGCAGGCGCTCGTCCCAGCCCGGACCGGCGATCAGCAGACCCTCGACGGCGATGTCGCCCGCGGCGGGCTCTGACGCAAGGTGCTCGACCTTGTAGAGGACGGACGGCCGGTGGGAGAGCAGCCGAACGCCATCCATGGCTGCGGTGGCGGGGGTCACGGCCTGTGTGATCGGCCGCAAGTAAGAAGTTCTTTACTTTTCGAGCGTGAAGCTCACACCTTCGTGGGCGGCTTCGACCGGCCCGCCGAACGCGCGCGCGGCCTCCGAGCACACCCAGTCCGCGCCCGCCTCGGCCGCGAAGTGCGTCAATACCAGCCGCTTGGCGCGTGCGCGCTCGGCGTGCTCGCCCGCCTCGAACGGCGTCAGGTGCCCGCGGTCCTCCGGCGGCTCGGGCTCGAGCAGCGTCGCCTCGAGCATCAACAGGTCGGTGCCCTCCGCGAACGTGCACAGCGCCTCGCTGGGCCCGCAGTCGGCGCCGAAGGTGAACCGCGCGCCGTCGGCGGCGAACTCCACGGCGTTGGCCGGGATGTAGTGCGGAACGGGCTGGAAGCGCACCGCGAGGTCGCCGAGCGCGAGCGGCTCCGCCGGATCGTACTGCGACAGCTCGAACGCGAGCTCGAGATGGTCGGGGCTCATGCTCCCGCCCTCGCACAGCTTGGTGAACACGTCCGGCGCGCCCGGCGGGGCGTACAGGCGCGGGCGCGGCGGCTCGCCCTCCCACGGCCGGTAGCGGATGCCGGACGCGAACGGCACGAGGTCCATCACGTGGTCGGCGTGCAGGTGGCTGATGACGATCGCGTCGACGTCCTCGTAGGCGACGACGCCGCGCAGCTTGGCGAACACGCCCGGCCCGCAGTCGAGCAGCACGGTCTGCCCGCCGCCTTCGACGAGGTAGCCCGAGCAGGCGCCATCGGCGTCCTGCCAGGCCGGGGACTTGCCCAGAACCGTGATGCGCACCGTCTTCTCAGACCCTCCTGGCCCGGGACAGTACCGCCCAGCCCAGCAGACCGCTGAGCAGCGACCCGGCGAAGATCCCGATCTTGGCCCGCTCGACGAGCGCGGGATCGTCGAACGCCAGATCGGCG
This sequence comes from Solirubrobacter deserti, assembly GCF_027587175.1. Taxonomy (GTDB): domain Bacteria; phylum Actinomycetota; class Thermoleophilia; order Solirubrobacterales; family Solirubrobacteraceae; genus Solirubrobacter; species Solirubrobacter deserti. Next base: position 19,636 of record NZ_JAPCID010000014.1, on the reverse strand, counting down.
ATGAACAGCGAGACCGTGAACCCGATGCCCGCCGCCGCGGCCACGCCGTAGAGCTCGCGCCGCGGCATGCCCGCCGGCAGCGTGCCACCGCCGCGCAGCGCGGCGAGCGTGGCGCCGCTCACGCCGAGCAGCTTGCCGGCCACCAGCCCCGCGACGATCGCCCACACCAGCGTGCTCGACAGCGCGTCGCCGAGTGCGCCGCCGCCGAACTCGATGCCCGCGTTCGCGAGCGCGAACAGCGGCACCACCACGAACGCGCTCCACGGATGCAGCCGGTGCTCGACGCGCTCCCCGATCGCCAGCGGCAGCAGCAGCCCGACCGCGACGCCGGCGATCGTCGCGTGCACGCCGGATTCATGGACAGCGATCCAGAGCAGGACCCCGAGCGGGAGCCACAGCCTGGGCACGAGCTTGATGACGACCACGAGCGCCGCCGCGGCCAGCAGCCATGTGAGCGAGACGCCCTCGGCGTAGAAGACGGCGATGATCGCGATGGCGATGATGTCGTCGACGATCGCGACCGCGAGCAAGAACACGCGCGTCCCGTCGCTCACGCGGTCGCCGAGCAGGGCGATCAGCCCGACGGCGAACGCGATGTCGGTCGCGCACGCGATCGCCCAGCCCTGCGCACCCTCCCCGCCCGCGACCAGCGCGACGAAGATCACGATCGGGGCGACCACCCCGCCGACCGCGGCCAGCGCCGGCAGCGCGGCCGTGCGCGCGTCCTGGAGGCGCCCGTCGACGACCTCGCGCTTGATCTCGAGCCCGACGATGAGGAAGAACAGCGCCATCAACCCGTCGTTGACCCAGTGGTGCAGGTCCAGCGGCCCGAGCTCCGTGTGCCAGAAGCCGTCGTAGTCCGGGCCGAGGTTGGCCCACAACAGCGCGGCGATCGTGGCGGCGAGGATCGCGAGCCCGCCCGCGGCCTCGTCGTGGAGGAACTCGCGTATGCGGTCGGTCACGAGCGCAGGAACTTCTGCGCGAGCTCACGGAAGAACTCGCGCCGCGCGATCAGTCCGACCACGCGGCCGTCGTCGACCACCGGGACGATCAGCACGCGGTGGTGAAGGAAGATCTCGGCCACCTGCAGGTCGGAGTGGTCGGGGCCGACTTCGACGTGCTCGGTGTTCATGTGATCGCGCACGCGCTCGGTCCGGCACGTGTCGCGCTTCTCGAGCGCGTCGTCGATCGAGTGGCGTAGGAATGCGGCGCTCTTGAGCTGGCCGAGGTAACCCGGGAACAGCGCCTCCATGAACTCGCGCTCGCCGAACACCCCCGCGAAGCGCTCACGCTCGTCGAGGACGGGCAGCGCGGACAGCTCGCTCTCGACGAGCGTGCGCACCGCGGTCTCGACGGTGTCGTCGACGTGCAGCACAGGAGGGGTCATGCGTACCTCAGCATCACGTAGCCGGTGGCCAGGATCAATGACACCACGGTCACCGGGAGCCCGCAGCGCAGGAAGAAGACGAAGCCGATCGGGTTGCCCGCCCGCGCCGCCATGCCGGAGGCGGCGACGTTGCAGGCCGCGGCGACGATCGTCGCGTTGCCGCCGAAGCACGCGCCGAGCGCGAGCGCCCACCAGTACGCGTCGTCCTCCGCGAGCGAGTCGACCACGGGGATCATCGCCGCCGTGAACGGGATGTTGTCCACCAGGCCCGAGCCGACCGCGGACACCCACAGGATCCCGAGCAGCTCGGCCGTGCGGTTGCCGTCCGTGACGTTCGCGATCCCGTTCGCCACCTCCTCGAGCGCGCCCGTCTCCTCCAGCGCACCGACCATCACGAACAGGCCGATCAGGAAGAACAACGTCAGCCATTCGATCGACGACACCGTGCCCGCGAGCGACTGCCGGCTCATGAGCAGGGTGACCGCGGCGCCGGCGAGCGCGACGGTGGCCGGCTCGAGATGCAGCGGCTTGTGGATGAAGAAGACGAGGATCGTCAGCACAAGGATCGGGACCGTGCGCTTGGCCTCGCCGGCGTCCTCGATCGACTTGGCGGCGTCGAGCGCCATGACACGCTTCCGCGCTTCGGGCGCGATCTGCAGCCGGGAGCGAAAGGCCAAGTACAGCCCAGGGATGATCACGGCGAGGGTGACGATCACGATCGGCGCGAGGTTGGCGATGAAGGCACCGAACGAGAGCCCGGTGTGGCCCGCGATGAGGATGTTGGGCGGGTCGCCGATCAACGTCGCGGTGCCGCCGATGTTCGACGCCACGATCTCGATCACGATCAGCGGGATGGGATCTACGTCGAGCGCATCGGCGAGTAGAAACGTGATCGGGACGACGAGCAGGATCGTCGTGACGTTGTCCAGGAACGCCGACAGGACGGCCGTGGTGATCGCCAGCGCAAGCACGACGGCCAGCGGCCGGCCCTTCGAGAGCTGGCCGGCGCGGATCGCCAGCCACGTGTAGACGCCCGTGGTCTCGGTGACCCGGACCATGATCATCATCCCGACGAGCAGACCGATCGTGTTGAAGTCGACCGCCTCGATCGCCTGCTCCTGGTCGAGCGTGCCGGCGAGGACGACGAGCGTCGCGCCCAGCAGGGCGATCTTGGTGCGGTCGACGCGCTCGGACGCGATGAGCGCGAGGGCGAGGACGAAGACGGCGATGGCGAAGGCCACGGGAAAACCTCAGGGGTCGGCGACGAAATCGCCGACCAGGCTTCCCGGCACACCGCCGTGAAGTCTAGCCGTGCAGCCGCGCCTGTTCCTGGGCGTCCGGGAACGCCCAGCCGACCTGGCGGCGGCGCTCCTGGCGGAACACGAACCGCATCTGGCTCGGCGGCCGCAGCCCGTCGGGGTGGTCGGGCCGGTACGTCGGGCAGGCCTCGTCGAGGTTCAGCGCGCAGAGGCCGTTGCGGGCGAAGAAGCAGTCTTCGCACGTGACCTTCTTGGACCGCTTGGCACGCTGTGGCGCTGCAACTACTGACACCCGGAAGGACTCCCTCGTTTACGACTCCGCAACAGGACGAGGGCGATCAAAGCGGAGCCACCCGGGGCCTTCAAGGGCTTCCCAGCCGCGCCTCCCGCAAAACGCAGGGATTCCGTGAAAACCCCGCAAATACGGGGTAAACGCCGCTTTTCCTCCCGTTGTGCGGGGTGGGGACCCCGCAATCTCCGGGTGTTTTGGCGCCTGTCACGCTGGAGAGCATGGGCGGCGGCTTGCAGACCTTGGTAACCGGCGTGTCGGGCTACGTCGGCGCGGCACTCGTGCCGCGCCTCGTCCGCGACGGGCACAGCGTGCGCGGCTTCGCGCGGTCGGCGGAGCGCGTCCGCGCGGCGGGCGTCGAGCTCGACGAGCTCGTGCTCGGGGACGCGACCACCGGCGAAGGACTCGAGCGCGCGCTCGACGGCGTCGAGGTCGCCTACTACCTGATCCACTCGATGGAGGGCGCTCCGGGCGCCTTCGTGGACATCGAGCGCCGCCAGGCCGAGGCGTTCGCGAGGACCGCCGCGGACGCCGGCGTGCGCCGGATCGTCTACCTCGGCGGGCTGGTGCCGCACGACGGCTCCATCTCGCGCCATCTCGCGTCGCGGCTGGCGGTCGAGCAGGCGCTGCTGGACGCCGTGCCGGAGTCGGTGGCGCTGCGCGCCTCGCTCGTCGTCGGCGCCCGTTCGCGCTCGTTCGTCTTCCTCGTGCGGCTGCTGGAGCGACTGCCGGTGCTCGCGCTGCCGGCGTGGAGCACGAACCGCACGCAGCCGATCGACGGCCGCGACGTGCTCGAGTTCCTCGCCGCGGGCGCGGCGCTGTCGGCGCGGCACGCGGGCCGGGCCTGGGACGTGGGCGGTCCGGACGCGATGAGCTACGCGGACATGCTGCGCCGTATCGCTGACGTCATGATGATCGACCGTCCCGCCGTGTCGTTGGGGTTCAATCTCACACCGGTCGCGTCCGTGGTGGCCGCCGCGGTGGCCGGTGAGGACCCGGGACTGATCGAACCGTTGATGGAATCACTCGAACACGACCTGCTCCCTCGTGACGACGGCGCCGCCGCCGCGTTCGGGGTGCGGCTGCACCGCTTCGAACCGGCGGTGGAGCGCGCGCTGCGCGACATGGAGGTGCAAGTGCGATGACCCTGGTGCGCGCGAAGATCGACATCGATGCACCCCCGGAGCAGGTGTACGAGGTGATGCTGGATCCAGACCGGTTGCACGAGTGGGTGACGATTCACCGCAAGGTCAATCGAGCGGATTCCGGTGAACCGAGGATGGGCTACGAGATGGACCAGACGCTGTGCCTGCGACACGCCAACTTCAAGGTGCACTGGACGCTCACCGAAGCCGACCGCCCGCACCGCGCGACGTGGGAGGGGCGGGGCCCCGCCGGCTCCTACGCGCGCACGGCCTACCGCCTCACCGCAAAGGGTGAAGGCACCCATTTCGAGTACGAGAACGAGTTCAAGGCCCCGGGTGGAATCCTCGGCGCGGCCGCTTCCCGTGTGGTGGTGGGAGGTGTGCCTGAACGTGAGGCCAAGCGCTCACTTGAGCAACTCAAAGCACTACTAGAACACTGACCGGCAACGGCGCGTGCGCCGTTTTTCCCTGCATGGTCTACCGTTCCGGGTACCCAGTTAACCCATTGCCCGGAGTCACACTGAGATGGCGGACTTTCTCGACGAGAAGCGCAAAGAGATCCAGGCGCGCCTGAAGGAGCTCAAGCCCTACGTCGAGGAGTACGAGCTGCTCCAGGCGGCCGACAGCGCCCTCAGCGGCATCGGCAACGGGACCGCTCCGGCACGTCCCGCGGCGGCGAGCAGTTCGGCCCCGGCGCGCCGCACGCGGCGCGGCTCCGGCGGGTCCTCCAGCGGCGGTCGCCGCGGCCGCCCCAAGGGCGGCGGCACGCGCGCCGCGCAGGCGCTGGACCTGGTCAAGGAACGCCCCGGGATCACCATCCCCGAGCTCGCCGAGGCGATGGGGATCCAGCAGAACTACCTGTACCGCGTGATGCCCGGCCTCGCCGAGGAGGGCAAGGTCACCAAGTCCGGCCGCGGCTGGCATCTGCGCCAGAGCGCCGCGGAGGAGTGAGTGAGTCCCCGCGGTGCGGGGACTCAGTTCAACTCACAGTTAGACGAGACCCAGCTTGGAGACGGCCTCGCGCTCCTCCTGGAGCTCGGCGACCGTCTTGTCGATGCGCTGCTGGGAGAACTCCGGGACGTCGAGGCCCTCGACGATCGTGTACTCGCCGCCGGAGACCGTCACCGGGAACGAGCTGATGATCCCCTCGGGGACGCCGTACGCGCCCGTGGACGGCACCGCCATCGACACCCACTCACCCTCGGGCGTGCCGTTGACCCAGTCGTGCACATGGTCGATCGCGGCGGACGCGGCCGAGGCGGCGGACGAGGCGCCGCGCGCCTCGATGATCTCCGCGCCGCGCTTGCCCACGCGCGGGATGTACTCGTTCGCGACCCAGTTCTCGTCGCCGACCGCGTCCCAGGCGCGCTCGCCCTTGACCTTCGCGTTGAACAGGTCCGGGTACATCGTCGGCGAGTGGTTGCCCCAGATCGCCATGTTGGTGATGTCGGACACCGCCGCGCCCGTCTTGTGCGCGAGCTGCGCGATCGCGCGGTTGTGATCCAGGCGCGTCATCGCCGTGAAACGCTCCTTGGGCACGCCGTCGGCGTTGGAGGCCGCGATCAGCGCGTTCGTGTTCGCCGGGTTGCCGACGACGAGCACCTTGACGTCGTCGGCGGCGCCGGCGGCGATCGCTTCACCCTGCGGCTTGAAGATGCCGCCGTTGGCCTCGAGCAGGTCCGCACGCTCCATGCCCTTCGTGCGCGGGCGCGCGCCGACGAGCAGCGCGATGTTCGCGCCCTCGAAGGCCTGCTTGGCGTCGTCGTAGATGTCGATCCCCGCCAGCAGCGGGAAGGCGGAGTCGAACAGCTCGAGCGCGGTGCCCTCCGCGGCCTTGACGGCCTGGGGGATCTCGAGGAGCTTCAGGTGGACGGGCTTGTCGGGGCCGAGCAGCTGACCGGAAGCGATCCGGAACAGCAGCGCGTAGCCGATCTGCCCGGCCGCCCCGGTGACGGTGACGGTGGTGGCCATCCGCGAGAGACTACGAAGTCCGGCGCGCAGTGGTGCGTGTCACCATTCGTCACACGTGTTCGGCGGTGGCGCCTCAGTCCAGCTGTTCAAGCTCTTCGGTTTCCGGGTCGGGGTCCACTACTCGTGGTTCCTTGTCCTGTTCGTCTGGATCCTGTGGCTGCGTGAACCGTTCGACCGGGCGGTGACCGGCGAGGGCCAGGGCTTCCTGGCCGTGGTCGTGTCCGCGTTCCTGTTCTTCGGCTCGATCGTGCTGCACGAGCTCGGCCACGCGCTGGCGGCGCGCCGTGAAGGCATCGGGGTCGGCGGCATCGACCTGTTCTTCTTCGGCGGCTTCATGCGCGCCGACCGCGACTCCGAGACGCCCGGCGAGGAGTTCCGCGTCGCGGCGGCCGGGCCCGCGGTGACGCTGCTGCTGACGCTGCTGTTCGGCGCGGCGGCGATGGCGCTCACCGGCGACCGCTTCGCCGACGCGGCGACGTTCGGCACGGGTGCGGGCACGCTGCTGGAGGTCACGCTCGCGTTCACCGCGCTCGCCAACGCGCTGCTGTTCGTGCTCAACATGATTCCCGCGTTCCCGCTCGACGGCGGGCGGATCGCGCGCGCGGCGGTGTGGAAGGCCACCGGCAACCGCCACACGGCGACCAAGATCTCCGGCTGGGTCGGGCAGGCGTTCGCCGCGCTGATGATCGGCTACGGCGTCTTCCTGCTGATCGACGCGCGCGGCGATGCAGACGGGTCGTTCAGCGGCCTCTGGTACATCATCCTCGGCTGGATGCTCGGCAGCGCGGCGCGCGCCGCGGTCGCGCAGTCGACCTTCATCACGCGCCTGGAGGGCATCACCGCCGGCGACATCATGGACTCAGAGCCCGTGACGATCCCGGCCGAGACGCCGACCGAGCGGGCCTACGACGAGTTCTTCCTGCGCTACCAGGGCTGGCCGTGGTTCGCCGTCGTGGAGAGCGACGGCACGTTCGTCGGCCTCGCGCACCGCGCCGCGGTCGAGCACGCCGCGCTGCACGAGGACGGCGCCGTGCCCGTCCGCGCGCACGTCGCCGACTCCGCGCAGGTGCGCACGGACACGCCGCTGGAGTCCTTGATCACGTCCGAGCCGTTGCGCCGCCTCGGCGCACTGATGGCAGTGGACGCCGACGGCCGCTTACGTGGCGTCGTGACGCTGGACCAAGTGTCACGGGCGCTACAAGCCCGCCTCGCGCCCTCGTAGCGAGCGTCACATTCGCCCGCCTCGCCCAGTAGGGTGCGGCCATGCCCGTCCATGACGTGTTGATCATCGGTGCCGGTTTGGCCGGCCAGAGGGCCGCTCTCGCAGCTGCTCGCGCGGGCGCGACGGTGGCGATCATGTCCAAGGTCCACCCCGTCAGGTCGCATTCGAACGCCGCCGCCGGCGGCATCAACGCAGCCTTGAACCCTGACGACTCCTGGGAATCGCACGCGTTCGACACCGTCAAGGGGTCGGACTACCTCGGTGACCAGGACGCGATCGAGATCATGTGTCGTGAGGCCCCGAACGAGGTGCTCTGGCTCGAGCACGCGGGCGTCACGTTCCACCGCAGCGCCGAGGGCAAGCTCGGCACTCGCGCCTTCGGCGGCGCCTCCGCCGCCCGTACCTACTACATCGCCGACATCACCGGTCAGGCGTTGCTGCACGTGCTCTACGAGCAGCTGATGAAACACCACGAGCAGATCGACCGCTACGAGGAGTGGTTCATCACCGGCCTCGCGCAGGACGACGAGGGCAACTGCGTCGGCGCGATCGCCCGCAACATCCGTGACGGCGCGATGGAGCTGTTCACCGCCAAGTCCACGATCCTCGCCTCCGGCGGCGCCGGCCAGTGCTTCAAGCCGACCACCAACGCCCTCATCTGCACGGGCGACGGGATCGCGCAGGCGTACCGGATCGGCGCACCGCTGATGGACATGGAGATGATCCAGTACCACCCCACGACGCTGCAGGGGAACGGGATCCTGATCACGGAGGGCGCCCGCGGCGAGGGCGCGCACCTCTACAACGCCGAGGGCGAGCGCTTCATGGAGAAGTACGCGCCCAACAAGATGGAGCTCGCCTCGCGTGACGTGGTGAGCCGCGCCGAGCAGACCGAGATCAACGAGGGCCGCGGCTTCCCCGACGGCACGGTCGCGCTGGACATCACGAAGGTGCCGCGCAAGCGCACGCTCGAGGCGCTGCGCGAGATCGTCAACATCGGGCGCGACTTCGCGGGCGTGGACATCACCCGCGAGCCGATCCGCATCCGCCCCGGCTGCCACTACATCATGGGCGGCGTCAAGGCCGACATCAACGGCGCGACGTCGATCCCGGGGCTCTACGCGGCGGGAGAGGTCGCGTGCGTGTCCGTGCACGGCGGCAACCGCCTGGGCGCGAACTCGCTGCTGGACACGTTGATCTTCGGCCGCCGCTCGGGCGAGCACGCCGCGGCGCGCGCGGCCGGCATGCCCGCGATCACCGCCTCCCGCGCCCAGGTGCGCGACCAGGAGCGCGAGATCGCGGACCTGATGAACCGCTCGGGCGGACGGCGGGTGTCGGAGATCCGCGACGAGCTCGGCACGATGATGAACGAGAAGGTCGCCGTGTTCCGCGACCACGCGGGGCTCACCGAGGCGCACGAGGTCGTGCGCCGGCTCAAGGACGAGGCCCGCTTCGCGACCATCGACGATCGCGGCACGGTCTTCAACCAGGACGTGCTCGGAGCGCTCGAGCTCGGGTACATGCTGGATGTGGCCGAGTGCATCGTCGTCGGCGCGCTGGAGCGCAGGGAGTCGCGCGGGGCGCAGTTCCGCACCGACTTCCCCAAGCGCAACGACGACGAGTGGCTCAAGCACATCGACCTGTCGATGAACGGCGGCGACGCGCCGAAGGTCAGCTACTCGCCCGTCACCATCACGAAGTGGGAACCGCAGGAGAGGACCTACTAGTGCCTGAGTACACGCTTCGTATCCGCCGGTACTCGCCCGAATCGGGCGAGGCGGCCCACTGGGACGACTTCGAGATCGACCTGGACGGGCACCGCTCGGTGCTCGACGGCATCCTGCAGGCCAAGGACCGCCAGGACGGGTCGATCGGCATCCGGTGTTCATGCCGCGCCGCGATCTGCGGCTCGTGCGGTGTACGCATCAACGGCAAGCCGAACCTCGCGTGCCACATGCACCTCGACAAGGCCTGTGAGGACGCGCCCGACGGCGTGATCGTCGTGGAGCCGATGGGCAACATGCCGGTCCTCAAGGACCTGATCGTCGACATGGACGCTGTGCACTGGAAGAAGATGCGGCGCGTCACGCCGTGGCTGCTGCCCGACGGGGACCCGCCCGAGCGCGAGTACATCGTCGCGCCGGAGTCGATGATCGACATCACGCAGACGATGGCCTGCATCCAGTGCGGCGCGTGCGTGTCGGACTGCCTGTCGATGGAGGTCGACCCGCTGTTCATCGGCCCCGCGGCGCTGGCCAAGGCGTACCGCTTCGTCGGCGATCCGCGCGACGGCCAGCACGAGGAGCGCCTGCGCGACCTCGCCGAGGACCCGCACGGCATCTACGACTGCACGCACTGCTTCAACTGCATCGAGGCGTGCCCGAAGGGCGTCGCGCCGATGTCCCAGATCATGCGGCTGCGGCGGATCGCGAGCGCCGACCACGGCATCGAGGACCGCAACAACGGCTACCGCCACGAGCACGCGTTCGTCAAGAACATCGAGAAGAACGGCCTGCTGCACGAGGCGGACCTGCTGCCGGACTCCTACGGCGGCAAGTTCCACCCGCGCGCGGTGCCCGAGCTCGTGACCTCGCTGCCCGTGATCCTGCGCGCGCTGCAGCGCGGCAAGGTCACGCCGGCGGGGGCGCTGTTGCACAAGCACAAGGCCTCCAAGGAGGTCAAGCGGATCTTCCGCGACGTCCACGACCGTGAGGAGCGCTACGAGCTCAACCTCTACGTCGTGGGCGAGGAAGAGGACGACAACCCGCCGTCGATGCACGCCGACGCCGCCGGCAGCCAGCTGCCGGCCGAGAGGAGCCCGAACCAGTGAAAGTCGCGTACTGGCCCGGCTGCGTCAGCCGCGGCTTCGCCCCTGAGCTGCACGGCGCCATGGCGCGAGTCGCGCCGCTGTTCGACATCGAGCTCGTCGAGCTCGACCGCGCCGCCTGCTGCGGCGCCGGCGTGATCGCCGAGCACAACCAGGAGCTCGCGGACACGCTGAACGCGCGGACGTTCGCGCTGGCGCAGCAGGAGATCGCCAAGGGCGCCGACCTGATGATGAACATCTGCTCGACCTGCCAGGGCGCGCAGAGCGAGTGCCAGGAGCGCCTGGACGCGAACACGCCCTACCGCGACCACGTCAACGAGACGCTCTCGGCCGAAGGGCTCACCTACGAGAAGGGCATCACCAACAAGCACTTCCTGTGGCTGCTGGTCGAGGAAATCGGGCTCGACGAGGTCCGCCGGCGCGTGAAGCGCCCGCTGAAGGACCTGCGCGTCGGGCCGTTCTACGGCTGCTACATCGTGCGGCCCACCGACCGGCTCGGCATCGACCGCTCACACCCGCGCGACACGTACCTGCACCAGCTGATCGACGCGCTGGGCGGCACGGTCGTCGACTACGCGGGCCAGTACAAGTGCTGCGGGTTCCCGATCATCACCATGAACAAAGAGGCTTCGCTCAAGCAGGCGGGGCGTCACGTGGGCGACGCGATCGACGCCGAGGCCGACTGCCTGGTCACGCCCTGCCCGCTGTGCCACCTCAACCTCGACCTGCAGCAGCCCGCCGCGGCCGCCGCGGTCGGCCGGCCGCTGAACATGCCGGTGCTGCACCTCCCCCAGCTGCTCGGCCTCGCCATGGGGCTCGAGCCCAAGGAGCTGGGGATGAACAAGCACGTCGTCAAGCCGTCGTCGGTCATCGACTGGTCGACGTCGGTGGTCGCGGGCGCGCCGGCTTAGGGCAACCCGGACTCCCGGCGCAGGGCCGTCACGAGCGCGTCGTGGCGGCCCGCGGCGAGGTCGCCGAACGGGTCCTGGGTGTAGCGGCGCAGGGTCTTGTAGTCGAGGCTGTAGGCGGCCCGGGCGGCGAGGATGTGCTCGGGCGCGTGGCTGAGCGTGCGGTGCGCGGTCGCCATGGCGAGCACCTGCCGGCTCCGCTTGGGCACGAACCAGGCGAGCAGGACGACGCTCGGGAGCAGGAAGACCAGCCAGCCGACCCAGTTCGCCGCCCGCTCGGTTCGCCGCACCTGCTCGACTCCGAGCCGCACGATCCGGCCGCCCTGCTCGTCGCCCTCGGCGCGCAGCGCGCTCGTCGCGTCGGAGGGCGCCCGGCGCAGCGTGCCGCCCAGCTGCCCGCCGACCAGCGGGATGCCGTTCACGGCGTTGCCCGCGTCGGCGAACGCGTTGTCGACCGCACTCGCCGTGTTGCGCGTGGTGGCGGAGATCGCGCGGCCCGAGTCCTGGATGCCGCGGCCGATCGAGGTCAACTCGAGGATCGCGTCATGCGTCTTCACGCCCGTCCAGGCGAACACGGCGAGCAGCCCGACCACCACCAGGTCGCGGACGAGGGTGCGGGTGCGCGCCGTGGCGGACGCGGGATACAGACGCATGTGCGTCCGTTACCCAAGAAGGACGCAGGGCGGGCCCGAAGGCCCGCCCTGTCATGTTTCGTACCCCTTGCCGTCCTGTTGGTTGAAGATCGGCTCGAGATATGTGTTGCCGCTCAGGCGGGGGTCGAAACCCGAACCAGCGATCGCTCGTGGAGGACTTCGGCGATCTGCACGGCGTTGGTCGCCGCGCCCTTGAGCAGGTTGTCGCTCACGACCCACATCTGCAGGCCGCGCTCGTGCGTCGGGTCGCGCCGCAGTCGGCCGACGAAGACCTCGTCGCGCCCGGCGCTGTCGAGCGCGGTCGGGTAGCCGTGCGTGCTCGGGTCGTCGACGAGGACGAGCCCGGGAGCGCCGGCGAGCAGCTCGCGCGCGGCCTCGACGCTCAGCTCATCCCGCGTCTCGAGCGTGACCGACTCCGAGTGCGAGCTGCGCACGGGCACGCGCGCGCACGTGACCGCGATGCGGATGCTCTCGTCGCCGAGGATCTTGCGCGTCTCGAACATCATCTTGCGCTCTTCGTCGGTGTGGTCGTCGCCCTCGGGGAAGTTCCCGGCGCCGCCCAGCACGTTGAACGCGATGTGGTGCGGGTAGATCGAGGGGTCCGGCAGCGGGTCGCCGTTGAGCGCCGCGCGCGTCTGAGCCTCGAGCTCGGCGACGGCCTTCACGCCGGTGCCGGAGACGGACTGGTACGTGGAGACGTTCAGTCGGTCGATGCCGGCCGCGTCGTAGATCGGCTTCAGCGCGACCATCAGCTGCATCGTGGAGCAGTTCGGGTTCGCGATCAGGCCCTTGTGGTTCTCCAGCGCCTCCGGGTTGACCTCGGAGACCACGAGCGGGATCTCCGGGTCGCGGCGGAACGCGGACGAGTTGTCGACGACGACCGCGCCGGCCTCGACGAACTTGTGCGCCCACTCGCGGCTCGTGCCCGCGCCCGCGCTGAACAGCGCGAGGTCGAAGCCCTGGATGGACTCGTCGTCGAGTGGGCGGATCGTCCCGAACCCGTCGAGCTGCTTGCCGGCGCTGCGCGCGGACGCGAACGGGACGATCTCCGCCGCCGGGAAGTTGCGCTCCTTCAGCTTCTGCAGCATGACGGTGCCCACGGCGCCGGTGGCGCCGACGACTGCGACCTTGTACTGGCTCATGCGGGTGCTCCGAACGGGTGCTCGACTTCGATCTGGTCCGCCCCGAGGTCGAACGCCTCGTGCAGCGCGCGCACGGCGCGGTCCACCGCGTCCGCGGCGACGACGCACGAGATCTTGATCGGGGAGGTCGAGATCATCTCGATGTTGATGCCCTGGTCGCCCAGGGTGGAGAAGACCTTGGCCGCGACGCCCGGGTGCGACTTCATGCCCGCGCCGACGACGGACACCTTGCCCATCTCCGGGTCCTCGCCGATGGCGCGGATGCCGACCTCGGCCACGACCGGGTCCAGCGCGGCGCGCGCCTGGCGCAGGTCCGTGCGCGGGACCGTGAAGGACATGTGCGCCTCGGCGCCGTCGTCATCCGGCTCGTCCTGGATGATCATGTCGACGTTGATGTTCGCCTCGGCGAGCGCCGTGAAGATGCGGCCGGACACGCCCGGGTGATCCGGTACGCCGAGCAGCGTGAGGCGTGCCTCGTCGCGCGAGTGCGTGACGGCGGTGATCAGGGGGCGTTCCATCGTCTCCTCTTCTCCGACCACGAGTGTTCCGGGCGCCTCGGTGAACGAGGACCGGCAGTGGATTCGAACCCCATGGTTACGCGCGTATTCGACGCTGCGCAACTGGAGCACGCCGGCGCCCGACGCCGACATCTCCAGCATCTCCTCGAAGGAGACCACGGGAAGCTTGCGCGCGTCCGGCACGATCCGGGGATCGGCGCTGTAGACGCCGGCGACGTCGGTGTAGATGTCGCACACCTCGGCGTCCAGCGCGGCGGCGAGCGCGACGGCGGTGGTGTCCGAGCCGCCGCGGCCGAGCGTGGTGACGTCGCGCGCGGTGGACACGCCCTGGAAGCCGGCGACGAGCACGATCAGGTCCTCGTCCAGCGCCTGGTGGATGCGGTCCGCGCGCACGTCGAGGATGCGGGCCTTGGTGTGGCTGGTGTCCGTGACGATGCCGGCCTGCGACCCGGTGAGGCTGATGGCGCGGTGGCCGAGGTCGTTGATCGCCATCGCGCACAGCGCGCAGCTGATCCGCTCGCCCGTGGACAGCAGCATGTCCATCTCACGCGGGTCCGGGTTCGTCGATACCTCTTCGGCGGAGGCGATCAGCTCGTCCGTCGTCTTCCCGCGCGCGGAGAGAACGGCGACGACTCGATGGCCCTGTTCGCGAGCGGACACGATCCGCCTCGCCGCGCGCTTGATGCGCTCTGCGTCGGCGACGGACGTGCCGCCGAACTTCATCACCACGGTGCCGGACACGCTGGCAAGTCTAGGAGTCGGTGGGATAGGCTGCCGCTCGACCCGTGAAACGTTCGGCCTCTCCAGGGGTTGAGCAAGTACCTGGACGATTGGACGACTTGTGGATGTTCGCGTCCGAGAGCACCATTGAACTCGGTAGGGCGGGCATAGGCGGCGGGAAGTGGCAGCTTCGGTGACCAGAGGACGGGCGCGACGGGCGATGGCGGGGACGGTGAGCGTCCTGGCGGCGCTGGCGTGTGCCGGTCCGGCCGCCGCTCAGGTCCGCGACTCCGTGTTCCAGTACCTGAGCCTCCCGACGATCTCCGGCACACCTGTGGTTGGCAACCAGCTGATAGCGAGCGGCGGCACCTGGGCCAGCCCGTTCCCGAACAACACGTCCACGACGTGGCAGTGGTGGAGCTGCCCGGGTCCGTTCGCGGTCAGCTGCGCCGTCGTGTCCGAGCGCCAGCAGGCCTACCGCCTGCGGCCGGAGGACAACGGTCGCTACATCGCCGTGGCGAGATCGATCAAGTTTCCTGGCGGCGCCGACTGCAACCCGGCGTCCGAGTGCCTGCTGCCGGTCAGCGCCACCCGCGGCCCCGTCCGCGTGACCGCCGCCACGCCGACGCCCATCCCGACGGCCACGGCGACCCCCGAGCCGACGCCCACGCCTGAGCCGACCCCGGTGCCGTTCGTCGCCACGCCGATACCGACGCCCGTCCCCACGACGGGTCAGGTCCTGGAGGAGACGACGTCGAACCGGATGATGCGGCCGGCGCCGATCGTCCGCATGCGCGGCGTGCTCTCGACCAACGGCGCGCTGGTCACGTCCCTCTCGGTGAAGGCGCCACGGGCCGCCACGCTCACCGTCACCTGCTCGGGCTCGTCCTCCTGCCCGGCCAAGCGCTGGTCGCCCGCCAAGCGCAGCCGCCTCAACACGCGCATGCGGGCGTTCGAGCGCAACCTGCGCTCCGGCACGCGGCTCACCGTCACGTTGACCCAGCCGGGCTATGTGGGCAAGCGGACCGTGTTCAAGATCCGCCGCGGCAAGGCGCCGGTGCGCAGTGACGCCTGCCTGTCGCCGGCGACCGGAAAGGTGCAGAAGTGTCCCGCCGGCTCGCGGTGAACGCCGCCTCCAGGAGCCGCGGTGTCGCCGCGGCGCTGACCGCGGCGCTGGCGCTCGGCCTGTCCGCTTCGACGGCACACGCCGCCGACATCCGCGGCAACCCGGTGATCTCGGGCATCGCCCAGGTCGGGCAGCAGCTGTCCGCGTCCGCGTCCTGGACGCCGCCGCACCTCACGCCGTCGTACTCCTGGCTGCGCTGCGAGTCGCCGCGCGACTGGTGGTCGTGCCAGGCCGCGCAGACGTCCCCGGACGCGACGTACGTCCTCCAGGACGGCGACCTCGGCCGGTTCATGCGCGTGTGGGTCTCCGTCGGCTCCGGTCGCAACCGTGACGCCAAGGTCTCCGACACCACGGCCGCGGTGGCGCCGCGCCCGGCGCCCGTGCCCACGGCCACGCCGACGCCCACGCCCACGCCCACGCCGGAACCGACGCCGCAGGTCTTCGACGCCGTGCCGCCGCAGCCGACGCCCGTCCCCACCCAGGGAACCGTCCTGCACCAGTCGGGCTCGAACCTGCGCATGATGCGCCCCGCGCCGACCGTGCGCCTCCGCGGCACGCTGAGCGCGCGCGGCGCGAACATCACGCTCTTCTCCGTGCGTGCCCCCAAGCGGTCGTCGATCTCCGTGACCTGCAAGGGCTCGGGGTGCCCGCGCAAGACCTACTCAACGCGTCAACGGACGGTCCGCGTGCGGGCGTTCGAGCGTCATCTGCCGGCCAGGACGCGGATCGAGGTCCGTGTCCGGCGTGCCGGCTACTACGGCAAGTCCACCGTTCTCGTCATCCGCAAGGGCAAAGCGCCCTTCCGGCTCGATCGCTGCCTATCCGCCCGCGGGGCCTACACCGCCTGTCCGAAGTCGACATGACCAATCTCCCTCTTTCGTTCCGTGGACGTCGCCGCCGGCCGGCCGGCCCGCTCACCGTCGCGCCGTTGCTCGCCATCGCCGCGTTCGTGCTCGCGCTCACGGTCGGTGCCGCGTTGCGCACCCAGGCCGACCCCGTGCCCACCGCCTCGGCGGCGAACGCCGTCAAGAGCGGGACGCCCGCGGTCAACCAGGTCACCGAGACCGCGTCGAACACGCGCCGTGCGGCGCTGTCGGCGGTCCCGGAGTTGCCGGCGCTGCACGGCGTCAAGGAGCCCAAGCGCAAGCCGAAGCGCAAGAAGGCGCCGGCCGCGCCCGCGCGGCGGTCCGCCCCCGCGGCGCCGGTGACCCGAGCGCCGGCTTCGACCTCCACCCCCGTCGCGCCCGCCCGTCCGGTTGCGCCGAGCCGCCCCGTGACGCCGTCGCGTCCCGCCGCGCCGCCGCAGAAGAAGAGCCCGTCGTTCGTCGGCAAGGGCTTCGACTCCTCCGGATGAGCCGCGCGCTAGCGTGCCGGCCATGAGGGTTCAGTGGGCGGCCACCGCTCTGGTGGTCGCCGCGGCCATCGTGGGCGGCTTCCTGCTCTCGGGCAACGTCGGCTCCGCGTTGCGCGACGACGATCCCGAGTCCGGGCCCGCCGCGCCGCGCGAGGACGAGACGACGCAGGTCAGCCTGGGACGGCTGCGCCTGCAGCCCGACCCGGGCTGGACGCAGCTGGACCGCGCGCCGGCCGTGCCGGGCTTCGCGATCGATCGTTCGCTCGGCTTCGCGCCCTATCCCGGCTTGAACACGGTGTTCGTCGCGACCTTGCAGTACGCCGAGGACGGGACGCTGCTGCCCGCCGGGTTGCGCGGCGACGCGCCGCGCCCGTCCGCCGGGCGGCTCGCCGGTATCCCCGCGTGGTTCTACCGCGGGTTGTCCGCGGGGCGGTGGCGGCTCGACGCGGCGGTCGTGCCGACCTCGCAGGGCGTCGTGACCGTGGCCTGCGCCGTGCCTGGCAACGCCGGCGATCTGCCGGTCGGCTGCCTCAACGGCGTGCGCGGGCTCGCCGTCGCGGACGCGTCGACGCTGCCGCCGAGCGCGTCCGCGGCCTTCCAGATCCAGCTGCCGGCGGCCTTGATCGAGCTCGACACCGCGCGGGTCGACGACCGCACCGCGATCCGGCGCGCCAAGACGCCGGGCGGCCAGGCGCGCGCCGCGGCCCGGCTGCGCCAGGCGCACTTGAAGGCGGCTGCGCGGCTGGAGCGGAGCGCCACCGACGCCGAGGGCGGGCCGGCGCTGATCAGCGCCCTGCGGGCGAGCGCGGACGCATACCGGGCGCTCGAGCGCGCGGCGAACCGGCGCGACCGGCGCGCATGGACGCGGGCCCGGGCCACGGCGCGGCGCGCGGAGAGCGCGCTGGCCCGCGCGCTGGCGGACGCTCGCGAAGCGGGCACGGACGGCGCCAAGCGCGAGAGCGGCTAGGTCCGCCGCGGGATCGCCGCGGGCGCCTCAGGCCGACGAGCCGCCCGTACGCGTCACAGTGCCCGGCGGCCCGCGAACGCGCGGCCGAGCGTGACTTCGTCGGCGTACTCGAGGTCCCCGCCCACGGGCAAGCCGCTGGCCAGCCGCGTCACCGCGACGTCCGGCGCCCGCTCGTGCAGCGCCGCCGCGATGTGCAGCGCCGTCGCCTCCCCCGTCGTGGTCGGGTTCGTGGCCAGCACGACCTCACGCACGCCGTCCATGCGCGCGTAGAGCTGGCTCAGGCGCAGGTCCTCGGGCTCCACGCCGTCGATCGGGCTCAGCGCCCCGCCGAGCACGTGGTAGCGGCCGCGGAACTCATGCGTGCGCTCGATCGGGATCACGTCCTGCGCCTCCTCCACCACGCACAACGAGGAGAGGTCGCGACGCTCGTCCAGGCAGATCGTGCAGCGCGGGCCCTCGGCGAGGTTGAAGCAGATCTCGCACAGGGTGATCTTGAGCTTGACGTCGCGGATCGCCTCGGCGAGCGCGAACGCGTCCTGCTCGGAGGTGCGGAGCATGTGGAACGCGAGGCGCTGGGCGGTGCGGTTGCCGATCCCCGGCAGCTTGGACAGCTCGGTGACGAGCCGCTGGAGGGGAGGGGCGAGCAAGCTAGTGGTCCGCGGCTTACTTCTTCTTCTGGGCCCGGCGTGCGGCGCGGTTCGGGGCGCCACCGGGCATGCCGCCCGGGAGGCCCGCGGCGCCGCCGCCGGGGCCGCCGAGACCGCCCATCCCGCCCAGGCCGAGCGACTCGAGCGCGCTCATCGGGTCAAAGCCGCCCTGCTCGGCGCCGCCGAGCCGGCTCTGCTGGAGCTCCTCGGCCTTGCGGATCGCCTCGTTGAGCGCGGCGATGATCAGGTCCTGGAGCATCTCGACGTCTTCGGGGTCGACCGCGTCGGGGTCGATCTCGAGCGTCTGCACGCGCAGGTCGCCGCTCATCACGATCTTGACCGTGCCGCCGCCGGTGCTGGCGTCCACGGTCTCGGCCTTCAGGGCCTCTTGGGCCTCCTGCTGCTGCGCGAGCATCGCCTGCGCTTCGGCGAGCATCTTCTGGAGGTTGGGCGGCTGGGGCATCAGGTCTCCTCGGGCTCGTCGGGCAGGAGTTCGGCGTCGAACTCGTCCATGAATCGCTTCACCAGGTCTTCGTCCGAAAGCGTCGGTGCCGCCGCGAGCGCCGCAGCGGCCGGAGTGGGCGCCCCCGCCGCGCGCAGCTCGTACGCGAGCCGCAGCGAAGAGCCCGTCACCGCGCGGATCGCCTGCACCAGCGCGTCCTTGTTCGCGGGCGCCTCGGCCTTCTTCTTCAAGAACGCCGACTCCTCGGGCCACAGCAACGTCAATCCGTCCTCGCCCTCGGGCACCGGCGAGCAGTCGTCGAGCGCCGCGGCCAGCATCGGCGTGCCCTCGCGCAGCGAGCTCACCACCGCCTGCCAGTGCTCACCGATGTCCACCGACACGCCCAGGCTCGGAGCGGGCGCGGGCACGTCCGGCTCGACCAGCGCGACAGCCGCGACCGCCGGCGTCGGGTCCGCCTCCGTCGCGAGATCGCGCGCGACCGCGGCCGCGGCGTCGTCGGCGACCTGCTGCGCCTCCTCGGGCGCCACGTTCCCGGCGCCGGGCAACGTCGTGCGCACCTGGATCGGCTGCCCGTCGACCTCGGCCGTGATCTCGACCGCCGTGCGCCCCCGCAGGGGCTCCTCGCCCGCGGCTGGCGGAGCGCCCGGATCGATGAAGGGGGGCGACTCGTAGCGCGGGTCGTCGGCGGAGGCGGAGACCCCGTACGCGGGCGCCACGTTCCGGGCGGGCGGCGGCGAGCCGTACCGGTGCTCCGGGGCGCCGTCGGAGGGAGGCGCGGGCGGCGAAGAGGAAGCGTCGGGCGGCGCGGGGGTCGCGGCGGCGGCCGGCGTCGGCGCCTCGGCAGGAGGCGGCGAAAGCGCGGCGGCGGGCGGCGAGGACGGAGCGGCGGGCGGCGAGGACGCCTCGGCGCGGGGCGACGAAGGCGCGCTGGCAGGCGGCGAGGACGAAGCGGCGGCCGGCGCGGGAGCCGGCGTCGGCGCCTCCGTGTCGGGCGGCGAAGACGCGGCCGGGGCGGCCGGCGCGGGAGCCGGCGTCGGC